>NZ_QVMQ01000059.1 GCF_010501105.1 Dysgonomonas sp. 511
TTCTTCCCCGCGTTCACCAGATAAGACAAGTGTGCGAATACCTTTAAATCGATCCTGATTACGTATTGCCGCCGAACAAACATCAATTTTTAGGTAGCTGCTGCACCAACGCACACTCAAATCCGGAGATTGTTGAGGGAATTTTCTTCTGGTTGCCTTTTTTCCGGATGTTCCTCCAGCCTTTCCAATCGTACCATCTTCTTTTTCGAAGCAGACCGGAGCGGTAAAGCAGTTTTCTCTGAGAAGTTCCCGCTTAAAACCTCCTTCTTTCCATTGGAAATATATTTTGACACCGAAAGTTTCGGCGAATTTTCGGCGATAATCTGGTGTGATTTCCCAATCAAAAAATGTTTCCTTTTCTTCATCTATACATTGATATTAAACTTTGAAACATTCAAATGTGCTATAAAAGATACGGACACCAGTGCAGGAAATACTTCAGCAAATAAGGTTGTTTGCGATATAATCTCTTTTTCCGATATGTCAGACCCTATAATGGTCGACATAGTCTCACAAAAAGGATTCATTATAAAAAACAATGCAAATGATGTGGATGCTAAAGCTGTGTTATACAGGAACGGGGAAGAAATAGATACGGTAGGAACAGCATATACTTATACATGGAAGTTGTGGAATGCTGCCGGGACAGCGGTCGCTAAAACATACACGGGTAAATTGGTGACAATTGCAAAAGCTGATGTAATAGGTAAAGGAGTTCTGATGTGCGAGGTATCAAAGTGAATAGCAATCACATAAGTGCCTCAATCATATTTGAGGTACTTACGTTCTTACGATTTTACTATACATCAGATACCTCCAAGAATATATCTTAACACAAACTCAATAAATTATTATTCTTTTCGTATTCATTCCGTAACGACTAAAAGCAAACTTTGTGCATGAAATCAAAACGATAAATATGTACAAACAAACAACTATCAAATTGCTGATATGCTTATTCTTAACAATTCCTCTTTCCATATCGGCACAATCAATTAAAGGCACTGTTACAGACGCAAAGACACACGAAACATTACCGGGAGTAACGATTACTATAAAAGGCACTAATATAGGAACGGCAAGTGATTTTGACGGCAATTATCAAATAAATGTACCGGCGGGAAAACATACTGTTGTAGCCACATACGTATCATATGCAACAGAAGAGATTGCCGGAGTGGAAGTAAACGGCGATAAACCTATCATATTGGATATCTCATTAAAAGAGTCAACAAAGGATCTTTCGGAGGTTGTTGTAGAAGCTCGGAAAAATATGGAAGCCGAAAAGATACTGATGATGGACCGTAAATATTCAACCATTGCAGTCGAAAGCATGGGAGCAAGGGAGATGTCGACAAAGGGACTTTCGACCGTTGCCGACGGTATCAAAAAAATAACAGGCATTTCGATGGAAGGCAACAGTAAAGTATTGGTCAGGGGACTGGGCGACCGTTACAGCATGACTTCCCTGAACGGTTTTCCTATCGCATCACCTAACCCAGACAACAAGCTGATTCCCCTAACGCTGTTCCCGACATCGGTTGTGAAAAATGTAACAGTGAGTAAAGTGTATCAGCCCTCTGTCTTTGGCGACTATTCGGGAGCCCATATCGATGTGGAAACAAAAGAAAACATTGGTACTGATTTTATTACCCTCGGTATATCGACCGGAGGCAGGATAAATACCCTTTTCTCCGATTTTTATTCATCCGATAAAACAGGGGCTAAAGCTCCTTATCTGGGAATATCCGGAGGTTTGTCTTTAAAAGACAAAATAAAAGATATGGACCGGGGGCGAATTTCAGGATTATTACAAAAACAATCAGTTGTTTAAAACATCCTTCGGGATAGAGAAAAAAACAGCAATGCCCGAACTAGGGCTAGAGGTCGGTGCCGGCAAATCATGGAAAATAGGCAGTCAGAAACTAAATGCAATGATTGCAGCCAATTTCAACAATGATTATAAGGTATATGATGATGCCTATACCTCTTCGGTAAATGCCCAGGGAGATGTCAAACAAAACTTCCACTACGATAAATATACTTATGAAACAACATTTACCTCTTTGGCTCAGATAAGCTATACGCTGCGACAAAACGATATGCTGTCTTACAATGTAATGTTTGTAAACAATACCGAAGATGAGTTCAAAGAACGTGATGGTTTCGATGCAGAGGGAGTTCCCCTAAAAGGAAGTAATAGCCTGTATCATATCTATACCTTGCTGAATAACCAGATAACAGGTAAGCACCAGTTAAGGGGTAACCGCCTGCACATTGACTGGCAAGGGTCATACGGGCGGACAACCAGTGACGAACCCGACAGACGGCAGGTAATGTTCCGCAGAAATGATGACGGCACATTGTCGCTGTTCAGGCTCAACCAGCAGGAAACGATGCGCTATTTCTCCGACTTGTTTGAAGATGAATGGAACGGAGATGCAAAAATCAAATATATATTGAATAAGGATGCCGAGAAGCAAAATTTTATGCGGTTAGGCATATCCCTGAGGAATAAATCGAGGGACTTTTACTCTGCGAATTTCTATTACGACATAAACCAGTTAAATCCTCAGATAGACAATATTTACGATACGGATTCCTATCTGAATGAAGAAAATATCAGGAACGGAGCAATAACGATAAACCGGGTTTCCCAGAAACGTAATTCTTATTATGCAGGAACAGATATATACGCGGGTTTCCTCGATATGGAATATTATGTTACACCCCGATTACTAGTCGCCGGAGGATTACGTTTCGAAAAATCGAAGCAGTGGGTTCGTTACTGGAACGACCAAGCCGAAGAAAAACGGGCAGAGATGAATGTCGACGACTTCTTCCCCGCATTGAATATAAAATATACAATCGAGGATGAAAATACTCAGAACTACCGTTTCAGCGCATCACGGACAATCACCCGTCCCTCTTTTCTCGAAATGGCGCCTTTCTCCTATCAGGAATCTTACGGAAGCAGTATGGTAATTGGTAATGACAGTATTCAAAACGGCTACAACTACAACTTTGATATCCGTTACGAATTATTTACCAAATCGGGAGATATGTATTCTATCGGTGCATATTACAAGCATCTGGACAATCCGATAGAACAGATTCAGAAATATTCGGGGAGTGTGATAAAAAGTTTTAGGAACGTAAATAAAGGAACGGCTGCTGGTATTGAACTGGAAATAAGGAAAAAAATCACCAAAGACCTGAAAGTAGACTTCAATGCCTCATACATCTATACGCATATAAGTTTACCTGAAAACGGTCTTTATACCGACAAATCAAGGCGGTTGCAGGGAGCTTCGCCTTACCTCGTAAATGTTGACATTAACTACTCACCGAAATTTTCGAACAACAGGGAACTTTCTCTATCTGCCGTATACAATCTTCAGGGACCGCGTATTAATTCGGTGGGGATAAACGGAGTAAGCAATATTGTAGAGCAGGAAGTACATTCTCTCGACTTTATCTCGACATATTCACTGAATGAGAAAATGAAGCTGAAATTACAGGCAAAGAACATACTGAATCAGAAAAGCGAATTTACACAGGAGGTAAATGATGTGGATAAAGTTGTGGAATATTATAAAAAAGGGATTTCGTTAGGAATCGGCTTTTCAATGAATTTTTAAACAGGATAAAACAATATTTAGTATTTACATTAAATGAATGATTATGAAAAAGAGTTTTACAAAGATTGGATTTTATTTACTGGTGGCATTTGCCGTAGCAGGTTTGGCAACAGGCTGTGGTAGCGACGATGACGATATCCCGGCACCTCCGGCCCCCGAAGAGTTGGTTTTAAGCGGTTCGTTAAGTTCTGAGAAAACTCTCCTTACAGGCTATACATATAAACTGGACAAAGGCTATCATGTAAAATCGGGAGGTAACCTGATTATCCAGAAAGGAGTAACTATCGAAGCACAGGAAAATTCGGATGACTCCGACTATATCCTGATAGAACAAGGAGGTAAAATCACAGCCGAAGGTACAAAGGATCAGCCCATTGTAATGACCTCCAAAACAAAAGTTCCCGGAGCATGGGGTGGTGTTCATATTTGCGGAAAAGCTCCAATAAACCTGAATGGCGGTTCCGGTAAGTCGGAAATTGGCGATGCTAATTATGGTGGGAATGTTGCTAATGACAATTCCGGTATAATGAGATACGTCCGCTTGGAATATACAGGTTTTGCTTTTAACCCTGATAAGGAATCGAACGGCTTGACCATGTACGGCGTAGGAAGCGGTACAACGTAATCCTTCGGTCTGCCTCATCTTTTACAAGATTTATATAGTTTTTACCTTTGCGGAGAGAGTTAACGATAAATTAATGAGCCATCAGTTTATGCAAAATAAAAAACAAACGAGACAACTTCCCGGAACCAGGCTACCCGTGCCGCTTCGGCAACCGTACTTGGCGTGCTGGCACAACAAGTAGAGAACATGGTAGTCTCTTCGGCCGACTCGCGTATGTGGGGAATGGTTCCCGAAGACCATATCGTAGGTAAGCCGCTGTTTATCTGGCTGTGCCGGCAAGGCTCGATGTCCTGCTTTCGCGTATCTGGACAGTTCTGACATATATGTTTGTACACCAGAACTTCCTGCATATACTGTT
>NZ_QVMQ01000060.1 GCF_010501105.1 Dysgonomonas sp. 511
TTGCATAAACTGATGGCTCGTTAATTTATCGTTAACTCTCTCCGCAAAGGTAAAAACTATATAAATATTGTAAAAGATGAGGCAGACCGAAGGATTACGGTGCATTTGGCAAGCTTATGGTATATATTCATTTGCCCTAAGTTACATTTGGGGCAGATACAGGCATTCTCCTGCTCACGGGGCATACGCAGGCTGATAATCTCATCAGTCACCTGACGTGTATGGATCTTAAATGCTTCCAGAAAGGTGAGCATAAAACCTCTGTCTTTTTCTATTTTCCGGATAGCTTGCTCCCAGCCTGCCGCCAGTTCGACATCGGCTATACGCATATTTTTGACTGCTTCATAGATAAACAAGCCTTTCTTTGTCGGCAGCAGATGGATACCGTCTCGTTCGATATATTCTTTTTCTATAAGTGTTTCGATAATGGATGCACGCATAGCAGGAATGCCAAGTTCCATAGCTTTTGCAGACTTGTGTCCAATAGAACCATACTGAACATTCTCCATAACATCCAATAAGGAAGCTTCCGTTAGCAACGATTCTGCTTTGGTTGTAAATTGGATTAAATTATGGCTGTTGATCCTGATGGATTCTCCTTCTCTAAAGCCGTTGAGAATATCCGCGTTGTTATTGTTCCTGTCTGCTATATTCTTATCATTGTTCCAATGATAAACTTCTTTCCAGCCCTTATCCTTAACCTGAATTCCTGATATATTAAATACATGACCGTTGCAGTTTACCTCCACATCTACCGATTCTTTGATACACTCAGGTGAAAAGGCTTCGAGTATCCGTCCGACAATCAGGTTATAGATTTTCTCCTCATTTTCATCCGTGGCAACATCCTTCTTGCCTGTGATAAGGATAGCCGGATGTTTTTTTTGTCTTCCTGCTGTTGACGCAGTGGCTGTTCAGATTTATCTGCTTTAACCGGATAATAGATGCCGCAAATTGGGAATGGGACAAAAGGGTGTCCAGCAAACCGGTTATACTCTTAAACTGCTTATTTGAAATATACCTGCCGGATGTTTTGGGATAAGTAATCAGTTTCTTCTCATAAAGCTGTTGGGCAATCTCCAGTGTTTCGTCTGCTGTATATCCGAAACGGATGTTGGCGTCTTTTTGCAGTTCCGTCAGGTTATAAAGCAATGGTGGTTCTTCTTTAAGTTCCTTATGTTCTACTTTGTTGACCGTGACATTTGTTATTGCTTTCAGCTTGTAGTATATTCTTTCTGCGGTAGTTCTATCGCTGAATTGTTCATTGCAGGTAAAGAACAAGGGAGTTCCTCCTTTTTCAACCTGTAGTTTCAATTGCCAGTAAGGCTTGGCTACAAAATGGATATGTTCAAAATAGCGTTTGCAGATTATAGCCAGTACCGGAGTATGCAGCCTGCCTAAAGAATCGTTGCCTATCCCGGAAGTTATACACAAAGCCCTGCTGGCATTGGTGGCGATCATCCAGTCAGCCTGAGCACGTGCATAAGCTGCCAGATAGAGGTTGTCAAAGGCTTTACTGTCTTGTAGTCTGATAAGCCCTTTCTGTATGTCCTCATCGGTTAGGGAATTTATCCACAGGCGTTTGAAAGGTTTCCGGCATCGGAAATAATGATAGATATTACGGAATAATAATCCCCCGTCTTCGTCGGGTTCAGTTGCCGCGATAATGCTCCTGCAGCGTTTTATGACATTCTTTATTATTCTAAGTTGCCTGACAGCATTACTGTCAGGTTGTTTGTTCGATTTATTCCTTCTGGGTACAAGTATGAACTTTTCGGGTATAAAGGGTATATCATCCGTACCGATATGGGTTATGCCGTAATCTTCGGGCGAGGCGAGTGTCAGAAGAAACCCCGATGTCCAGGTGACAAGGTATCCGTTACCGCTCATATAACCGTCATGTTTCTTATTTGCGCCGACTATCCGGGCAATATCCCTACCGGCAGAGGCTTTCCCTGCTAAAATTGCAATCATAAATTGTATGGGTTAAAAGCCGTCTCCCCGGATGGGGGAAACGGCAAAAAGGTTAGTGTTTAATAAATAGTGGATGATTAATTCAGGGATACAGGTTTGATCCCTTTTATTTCCAATACAGGGGAATCCGTTCCTTCCACCAGTTGAAGTGTGGCGTCCATATCCACATCGATACCGAGTAGTACCAGTTGAAGGGGTATGATACCCGTTTCTTCTCCGCTTAGTAAAGTCTCCAGTTCCCCGCTTTCCTCCAGCTTATCCTTGTGGATACCTATCTGAGCCAGTTCTTCCCAGTTAATAGCTGAAATATCGAAAGGCTTTTTTTCATTATCTGTTTTTGTCATATTTATTTGATCGTCATTAATAATTTATACCATGGAAACATAGGAAGGTATCAGCTGATACCCTTACCCCTTTTAGGCTTGTTCTCCTGTTTGCCACTTTGCTTTTTATCCTGTTTCTTCTCTTCTTTCTGGTTTTGTTTGGCAACAACATCAGATTTCTCTGCTTTCTTGTTCCTGTCGGGGTTCTGCTCGTAATAATCCAGCCTGCCCTGGTTTTGGTTGACTTTGACGTAATTGGAGAATTTCTGCCCGTTAAAGCCGGTCATATTTTCCACGAGCACGGCTTTCCCGTCCTGCAGCCCTGCCCGCTGGGTTGCAGACAGGCTAACGCCCCATAGTTCCGCGGGTATCCTGAATTCCTGACGCTCCGTAAAACCGTCGGGTGTTTTGGAGTAGCTGGGTTTTCCGGTTTCCAGATCGAGTTTGACAAAGGAGGAGAATTCCTCACCCTTGCGGTTGACCATATTTTCAAGGAATACGGGTTTGCCCTGTCGCAGGTCATCCCTGTCCTGTGGTGTAAGCTGTACTCCGTGCATTTCTTTGGGGACATAGATCTCCCGGCTGCCTTCGGGTGAATCGGGGTTATAGCGGGTATAGTTCGGGCGTCCGCTGCCTTCATCGAGTTTGACAAAGGACGAGAATTTTTCACCGTCCTTGCGGGTCATATCTTCTACAAAGATAGCTTTGCCCATATTCAGGTCCGCCACCTGTTTGTTCGTCAGTTCTACGCCACCGATAGACTGGCTATTGAACAGTTTGTTATCCTGAAAGATAAATTCGATGCCCCGTTTTTCGGCATTGATCTGTATATGCGCATCAAACTCTTTACCGTTGGCGGATTTCATACCTTCGATATATACGGCTTTACCTTCCCGCAGGTCTTTTTTTTCCTGCTCGGTTAGTTTTACATCTTTGATCTCGTTGGGGATATTGATATTTTCCACACGCAGGGCTACTACTTCATTGGTTATTTTATCGATACTGATAAAGGAAGGTGCATATTCTCCGTTGCGGGTTTGCAGGGGAACGACACGTCCCATATTACCTGATTCTTTCAAGTTCTTTTTATCCTCTTCTGAGAATATATGCCCGAAATACGGCCTGTCCAGCTCGGGTTCTTTACGGATACCATGTATAGCCATCACTACGGGGCCTTCTTTGGATTGCTGGAAGGACAGACGGGCATCGGTCTTGATAACGGCTGAGCCGACATTCAGGTTGATAGGGACTGTTTCGCGTGACTTATACCCGCGGAGCATACCGTCCAGCATATTTTTTTCCTGCAGGTATTCCTTGGAGATACCGAGCTTTCCGAGTTCGTCCCAGTTGATCATCGCTTCATTGAAGCGGGTGCGTGGCCCCTGCTGGGTAGGAGCGTTTTCTGTTGTTGTTTTTGCCATTGAATTTTCGTTTTGGTTAGTAATTTCAGGTTTTTCATCCTGTTTCTTTTGAATGCCTTTTTCGGGATCAACCTTGTACTGTTCCGCTACTTTTTTTGATTTGGAGGATGGATCGGCTTTAAAGAGTTCTTTCAGGGATTGTACTGTTTCTTTTAATTTGTTTACCGGAACTTTAAAAAATTGGAAGCGGGTCGGGTCTTTGGCCTGCCGGTAAAAGTTTTTGAGGAAATTATCTACCAGATTCCCGTTTTGGTCGATATCCAGGAAGGTGTTGTTCGCTCCTTTGTCTGCATCGGTGGTTTGCATCTTCCCGTTCTTGTCAATGTCCTTTACTGCTTTTAAGGTCATTTCTTCCATATCCATGACCAAAAGGATATCGTGCAGCTGGTCGTTAAAGACGGCATTACCCTGGGTATCGGCGCGGGTGTCCTGTTCTGCCATAACAATCTGTTTTTAAAGTGAAAAATGAGTTTATCGCTTCAAAAATAGAATAGTTTTTGAGGTAATTCACTGAATTCCAGATTGGTGACAATATATGTCGGGGATTGACGGTATTTGTCGTAAGTGAAATGTATTCTCACTACTGTCCACTAAAAAAAAATGGACGATTAAAAATTAAATAAATTTGGTTCACTTGAACCGCTTCGTTCTTTGACATTTTTGAAATTAGTTTTGT
>NZ_QVMQ01000061.1 GCF_010501105.1 Dysgonomonas sp. 511
TATATATTATGAATCCTATTGCTGATAAAAACCAAGAGAAATATAAACTGGCTGCATGAAACAAAAAGGGTAGGTCAATTTACTTTTGACACACCCTCCCGTCTTTTATCTCTTCATAATCTACATATTCCCCTTCGTTCTTCGAGAATTTTTTCTGCGTGGTGGGGCTATCATTGCTACTGTTGCTTCTATTTGCGGCAGACCGGCGATTATTCGTTTTCTGGCCACCAGACCTGAAAAGACGGACAACACCTCCCAGAAAGACCCCCAGTATGAGGAAGCCTATCATTCCGATGAACAGTAATATTCCCAAAAATTTGATGAACATAAGCTATCTGTAATAGTTTTGATGGTAATGTGCAAATATACGAATTATTTGGCAGGGCGTACAATATCCCAACTCACATATGCATCGGCATAAGTAGAATTATATGCCTTGAAACAACCTAAAGCTCCCCCCGTGAAATTAGTTAACGGATTGGTAGCCCCGCGCCCCGCTGCCGAACTGAGGGAATAAAAATAAGTGTATGCGCCTTTGTCGATTGTTTGCATTTCCACATAGATGTGGTCGCCGGTTTCCAGGTCGTCGTCAAAGTTGTCTTCTTTATTGAAATACAATATCTTGTCTATCGGTTTGCCATTTCTATTTTCATCCTTTTCCAAGTAGAAAGATCGCATCATCCTGTCGTTTATTGTCAGCAGGAAATAGTAGTAGTTTTCTTCTTCAGCAGGATCGTTGAATGCCACACATGGCGAGAACCACGACCCGTCGCCTACCTGTATCTGGTATATATACAGTTCCTCGATAGGTACTTTTGCCGGCACTTTAGCTTCGGCTTCATACACATTGTCTTCTATCTCTATTTTCAGGTAATAGGTTTCTCCTACTTCCCCTGTCATTTTCGAAGTGTACACTCCGGGCTCGAAACTTTCATTTAGGGTTTCGGTTTTTCCCTTAGAGTCTGACAATGTAACTGTGGCCCCCGATATGGTCTGGTAGGGGTTGTTGTCGTAGAAACCTTGCGTTTTGGTAAGTACAACGACACATGGCACTTCTTCCGAAATGATGGCGCTGATTACATCGCGGGGCTCGGCCGTATCAATATCCAGTATCATTTGCTTTTCGCAAGCGGAGAAAGCAATGGCAATGATAGTTAATAATGTATATATTGGTTTCATAACTATACTTTTTTTTAAAACTTAAAGTTCCACGAAACAGATGGTATCACACTAAACAGGTATATCATAACCGATTCCGACTTAAATCCATTATTCTTATCCTGCCTGAACTCGAACATATAAGGATTCTTGCGGGCATAGGTATTATATAGCCCGAAAGCCAATTCGGATGTATAACGCTTGGTTTTCTTCAATGTGCAGATTGCACCCAGGTCGAGCCTGTGGTAAGCCGGTGCGCGGTACTGGTTGCGCCCGTCGTAATAATAAACGGTATGCCCGTCTACCATATACTTGCCCGTAGGGAAGGTCATAGGGTTGCCGCTGGCATATACCCATGTGGCCGAAAGTGTCCATTTGCGGCTAAGGTCGTAAATACCTACTACCGACAGGTCGTGCCTGCGGTCTTGGTTGGCAGCATACCATTTCCCGCCGTTTATTCCGTCTATCTGCCGTTCGCTGCGCGAGAGAGTATAGCCTATCCACCCGTTGAAACGCCCGAATTTCTTTTTCAGGAACAGCTCCAGCCCGTATGCCCGCCCCTTGCCGAAAAGCAATTCGGTTTCTATCAGTTCTTTACCGTAGAGGTCTGCCCCGTCTTTAAAATCTATCTGGTTGCTGAGGTCTTTATAATAAACTTCGGCGCTGAACTCGAACATATTGTTGTCGAAGTTGCGGAAGTAACCCAGCGATACCTGGTTGGCAACTTCGGGTTTTATGTAATCGGTATTGGTCAGCCACCTGTCGGTAGGGCTTGCCATATTCGATGTCGACAACAGGTGCATATGCTGCGACGTGCGCGAATAGGCAGCCTTTAGCGAAGATGTTTCGTTGAGGCGGAAAGCAGCCGAAAGGCGCGGTTCCAGATTCCAGTATGTTTTTACAAATTTTCCGCTTTTGGTAGATATGGTATCCGTCACATTCCGGTTCTCGTCCAGCTTGTAATAGTCGCTGCCGCCCAATACGCTGAACGACGACAAACGAAGCCCGTAGCTCACTTCGAACCTGTCAGACAACTTCATGCTATTGGAAGCAAAAACGGCGTTCTCCCACGAATTGCGGCGTTGGTATGGCGTTACTTCGAGGCGCGAAGGGTCTTTGCTGGTGAGGTCGCCCGGCACTACCTGATGATACATAGACGAGAATCCCAGTTTTATAGCATTCCTGTTGTTGGGATAGAAGCTAAACTCCTGATTCAGATTATAATCTCTTATATGCGATTTTATATTGATGCCTGTAGTCATGTCTACACTTACGTTGTAGGTATAGTCGGTATAAGACAGGGTGGTAGCCGACGCTTTTTTCGCATCGAATATATGATTCCATTTCAGGCTGCCGATGGTGTTTCCCCAGTCTATCATCGCTATGTCGGTCAGCCCCAGCTTGTCTTTGCCGTAATAGGCCGTAAAGGTGAGTTTGTCTTTATCGGACAATACATAGCTGAGCTTTGCATTCAGGTCGTAGAAATACAGTTTCGAATCCTTTATCTGTTCCACGCCGACAAGGTGTGCCAGCGCATCGGCATATGTGCGGCGGGCAGAGAGTATAAACGAAGAACGTTCTTTCTGAAGTGGCCCTTCGAAGGTAAGGCGCGAGGAGATAAGCCCTATTCCTCCGGTCAGGTGATAGTCTTTCAGGTCGCCGTCGCGCATACTTATATCCAATGTAGACGACAACCGCCCTCCATATTGGGCAGGCATAGAGCCTTTGTATATGGTCATATCGCTTACCGCATCGGAATTGAAAGTAGAAAAGAAGCCAAACAGATGCGAAGGATTGTAGACGGCAGCATTGTCGAGCAATATTAGGTTTTGGTCGTTGCTGCCTCCCCGTACATAGAATCCGGTGTTGCCTTCGCCGGCAGTCTGCACTCCGGGTAGTAGCTGAATGGTTTTCAGTATATCCCTTTCGCCCAGCAATACGGGAATTTTATTTGTTGTCTCTACTTCCAGTTTGTCTACCCCCGATTGCACGCTTGTTACATTTTCGTCTGTCCTTTTTGCCGATATTTCTACTTCGTTGAGCGATACGGCATCGGGCGAAAGTTCGATATTTAATGTTTGGTCTTTGTCTAGTTTTATTTTTACCTGTTTGGTGTTATATCCCAGCAGCTTGATTATGAAGCTGTATTCGCCCTGCGGCAAGGTCAGGGCGTAATTGCCATTCGCGTCGCTGAAGCTACCATACTGGGGCAGTTCTTTTACTCCGGCCGATGCTCCTATCAGCACATCATTATTCTCGGCATTGGTTATCTTGCCTCTGATTACGTAGTTTTTCTGGGCATTTGCTGTGGTTGCAAGCAATAAAAACAGTATAGCAAAAAGAAGCCTCATCTTCGATATTTTATAGCTTAGTGTTAGAGATCCAGCGTTGTTGGCATATATTTAACGCAGAGGTCGCATTGTTATTATATTAGTGATAGACAAACAAAGGTAAAACTATTTTGTCAACCCGCTATATTATCTAACCATCAAGTTATTAAAAAAGATTAAGAGGCTTTTTTAAATTTTAATAATGCGAATCAGCAGTTGGGATTTAATAGTAAAATCGTTCTTTTTTATACTGCGCGCAATCACAGATTGGCTCCGCTTCGCTCTGCCAAACGGTGTTTGCTTGCGTTCCTTTTGGCCTAAGCCCCAAAAGGAAGCAAAAGGCTAGTGCTTCGTCCCTCGGCGACCTGTCATCGGTTTGCCGGCTGAAAGGGATAAACGGGCTCCGCCCCATCCCTTTCTACGCCGCCTTCACCGGACAGGTTCCCGCCTGCGGAACTGATGCACGTCCGCTGACGCACGACCAGAATTGTAGCAAACTCTTGTCCGGCGTCAGCCCGCGCCCTTAGCTTTGCGTACGGGGTACCCACGCGATGCGGGCGGCGTAGAATGAAGTGGGGACGTTGTTATACTACTTTGCTAAGCCAACAAAAGGATTGCTGTTAGTTCACTTCATTCAGCCGGCAAAGCGCAAAGTGGGTCGTACGGCAAAGCGAGGCGCAAAAGAGTTTTTGGTTCCTTTTGGGGCTTAGGCCAAAAGGAACGCAAGCAAACACCGTTCGGCAGAGCGAAGCGGAGCCAATCTGTGA
>NZ_QVMQ01000062.1 GCF_010501105.1 Dysgonomonas sp. 511
TTTGCATAAACTGATGGCTCCTTAATTTATCGTTAACTCTCTCAGCAAAGGTAAAAACTATATAAATCTTGTAAAAGATGAGGCAGACCGAATGATTACGATACAACCACTTGATGTAAACTATAATACAATAAACCATTATTCCAAATGGCTTAATAGTCTGGAGGGAGCGGGTAAGCTTGTGTATAGTTTAGAATTGAGCAGTTGTGTAACCCATACTTCACTAGCCCTTAATATGTCAGGCATTTTTAACGTTGGTATACATCCGTATTTACTTCATGCTCAGATGTACTTATGGGGTAATGGAATTAGACCTTGGTCTTTTAGTTATTTTTATAATCGTTAATTTTGTACTCAATGAAAAAACATATAGTATTCTTATTTTTTTTGATATTGGTAATAAGTCCAAATATGTTAGCTCAAGTTTATCATATGCAACAAAGAAATTTTGAAAATATTCCTCACGAAATATTAGATAATATCAATGAAATGGGAATAGATTGTGATTTATACTTGACTAAATTAGAGGGGGAATATTTTAATGCTCTTTATCAAGTAAATAAACAAGAATATAATTTATGTGGTAAAAAAATATTTTTTTTAACAGGTAGTCTTGGTAAAACGAAAAGTAATAAGAAAATGTATTTTAAAGGGGAAAGGAGTCGCTTTAAATCAAATAACTCTCCTAGTATTGGAACATTACACCTTTTTGATATTGAGCAAAAAGAGCAATCTGGTGGCTATGATGGAGCGATTGTATATTGGAGTAAAAAATTCACTTCTACAAAAGACATCGTCAAAATCTTAAAAAAACACAACTCTTCAAATAAAAATTGCTCAATAAAAAAGATTTCAGTATTGGAGATGACAAAAAAAAATAATTATTACATGAAAGTTGAATTTAATAATTGTACGAATAAGGAAGATAGAATTAAATTAGTAAAAGCGGAATTTTATAAATATAACTCAATAGAGATTGATATTCCAATAACTGTTATTGAATCTTCAGATAAATTATATCAAATATATAGATATGAAATTAATATCGAGAGAGTAAAGGATTAGATTCGTAATGCGTTGAATAACCTGTTGAGGTATAGTGATCCGAGTGGGGAGTTTTGGCATATTGTAATAGGTGCAACTGTTGGAGGAGCTATTAACTGGGTTGCGCACGGATGCAAATTTGATGCAGAGGGGCAGCCGCTTTTGGCATTGGAGCTTTAGCCGGAGGAGTAGGTGCCGCTACGTTTGGTGTAGGGCTTGGTGCAATGGGAGTTGCAGGCGCAGGAATAACCAGTTTGGGCGCAGTAGGAGGCGGAGGATTTTTTGCCGGACTTACGGCAGGGGCTTTTAGCTACATGGCTTCTACCCCTATATTGACAGTCGGTAACCATGTCGCATTTGGAGATCCTTTACCTACGCCCAGAGAATACCTGTCAGGCCTGGCTCTGGCATCAGTAGGCTCAGGAGTGATGCAAGGATGGGCTGCTCATTCTCAAGGTGGCAATTTCTGGAATGGCGACCCTAAGATGAGCCGGATATTTGATATTCAGGTATCAGCAATTGACCCAGGGCAACGCGACTAGATCTGCGCCAAATAACGCTGATGATGTATTGATGGAGGAGGTTGGAAATAAAACGGTTGATACTTTTCTAAAAAGTAGAACACCTAGTAGCGTTATTTCAGAAGATGTGAGAAATTCTTTCTTGGAGCATTTTAATTCAAATAATCGCCATCTAGATCTTAATTTAACAGACGATGTGATTTTATCCAATGTTGAAAAAGTTGTATATAACAATATAAACAATCTACAACCAGGTAGTAATACAATGCAAGGTACAATAAATAATATACAAAAAACAATTATGGTTTATACTGACAGAAATGGAGTAATTAAATCCATGAACTTTTATCCTGGTTATTCAAGTAGGGTTCCTCAAAATTCAATAATTATGTACGGAAATTTAAGATGGTAAATTTTTTATTATGATTAGAAGAAAAGTTATTAAAAATATTCATGCTTTAGATTTAATAGAATCGGCATCTTACAATGTTTCATGTATTGTTGTTGAGGATATGGATCTCAGATTCGAACATTTTCAAGAGTTATTAAATATTGAAAACTGTATTATAGAGAACTTACAATTAGATGCTACCTGGTTCCTACAGGGTCTAATTTTCAAGAATAATATAGTAAAAAATACAATAACATATGAGATGGGAGGACATAATAAAGAAATAATATCTTTTGAAAGAAACATTTTTTGTGGTTTTTTTCATTTTCTAGATTGTCATTTTGAGAATAAAGTTATATTTAGAGATAATATTTTTGAAGAAGGATCTAATCTTTTAGGAAATAGAGGGAAAGGGTTTCAAAATACTTTTACTAATGGTATTATAGTAGAGAACAATATTGGAGATATTGGGAAAGAATGATAAAATATTGGCGTCCCTCTTTCTTCTTATTTGAATTTCAACTTATTAATACTTTTAAGAAATATCTATTGATTAAGAAACTTACTTTATTTTTATGTTACTTTAATTTTTTCTTTTGTAATTATCAAGATATTGATTTAACAGTAGATATTCCGAAAGAAATTCAAAGTAATGAGGTTGTCTTCTTGTCTGGAGCAATCTGTAATAAGGCCTATTCATAAATGACTCGTCCTAAAAAGCCGTTACAGGTTTGATTAGACAAAAATATTAATAATTTATGAGATAGTTGTCGGGCTAGCCCTACAACTATCTTTGTTTTTATACGTTCTGATCTCTATACTTTTCTGTTTATGCATTTCAGCAGGAGTTTTCATATAGCATGCCCAATGAGGTCTTTTCGTATTGTAAATACGGACAGCATCTTTTACCAAAAGTTTCATAGTGTTGATGTCAACCTGATAATCTTCCAATAAAAATTCCTGTTTAAGTATACCATTAACCCGTTCAGCAATTGCATTAGCATAAGGATCATAACTTTCAGTCATGCTTGGTGTTATCCTTTTTGCATTCAACAACCTTTGATAATCGTTGCTACAATACTGCAAACCCCGGTCGGAGTGATGAATCAGTCTATTTTTATAGCACCGTTGCTTTATAGCCATATTCAAAGCTCTTAAAGAGCCCTCCGTCGCCAAGCTATTCGAGATATCATACCCCATTATCTTCTTAGAATATGCATCCGTAACCAGCGCCAAATAACAGTTTTTGTCTCTGCCGCCAATATAAGTTATATCTGATACCCAGACCTGTTCCGGATGTTTTAATGGCATATCGACTATAAGATTTTTATGCTTCCTAAAGCGATGATGAGAGTCGGTGGTTATCCGATAGTTTCTTTTGGGTTTGATTAACATATGATTAGCCTTTAGGATGGATAAAAACTTATCGCGTCCTATCTTTAGTTTCTTTAATGGGGCATAAAGAAGATAATATAACTTTCGAAAGCCAATGCGTGGCATATCTCTGCGTATAGATTCTACCATAGCTACAACTTGTTTGGCTTTATACTGCTTTTTCTTCCTTGAACGGATAGAACGATAATAAACCTGTCTACTTACCCCGAGCAATCCACAGGTGGAGGTTTTGCTCACTTTGTATTCTTCTGAGAATCGGTCAATTGTTCGGGTAAGGAGTTTTTTCGGATAGGAATATTAAACTCTTTTTCCGCCATATCGATCATCATATCAAAGAAGATAGCTTTCTTATCTGAAGTTTCGGCTTGTTTCTCTAATAAAGCCTTCTGCTTTTCCAACAACTTGATTTTCTGCTCAAGTTCCAGAATCTTTTGATCTTTACTCTTTGGCATGTTACTTGGTGTTTGATTTTCCCAGTCAAAGGTTCCATATTTTCTGAGCCAATTGATTACTGTAGCATTTCCTTGAATGCCATATTTACGCTGAGCGCCTGTAACTGAGAGTTCTCCACGTTCAATCTCGGAAACTACTGACAACTTAAAGGATACACTGTAATCCTTTTGAGTACGCCTTACATACTCATTCTTAATTCCTTCCATAAAATTCGTTTTGCTGTAACGCTATTTCAGGACCAGACAATAATCATCGTCCTAAATTAGCAGAAGCATTAGAACAATGCAGACAAACCGGTTCTATTCTAATTTGTGGCAAATTGGACCGTCTCTCCCGCAATGTAGCATTTACCAGTCGGCTGTTAGAAAGCGATGTCGAGATTGTTTTCTGCGATTTTCCCAAAGCCAATCGATTCATCCTGCATATCATTAGTTCAATTGCAGAGTATGAAGCCAACCTAATTTCAGAACGCACCAAACAATCATTAAGGGCGAAGAAGGATAAAGGAATTAAGTTAGGTAAACCGGAGAACCTGCTGAATAATCATGCGCGGGCAATAGCTAATAGCATCAAGACTAATACGGCAAAAGCCTTAACTAACGAGAACAATAAACGTGCCTTAGCCCTTATTTTAATGATGAGAAATCAGAGTAAAACATATTTGCAGATTACTCATGCACTCAATCGGCAAGGATTCAAGACCAGCAGA
>NZ_QVMQ01000063.1 GCF_010501105.1 Dysgonomonas sp. 511
TTAACAAAACTAATTTTCAATATGACAAAGAACCAGGCGACTCTAATGAGCCAAGTTTATTTGATTTTTAATAACGAATTTTAATGGGACACTAGTGAGCAACAATAATAAATAGAACTAAAAATTCTCCTATTCCAAAACCTATCATTCCAATCATAATGATTTAATTTTATGTTATACAATAACATTAATTACAAAAGACAGATGTAAAACTTACATTTTTCTTATTCCCGTTAGCATCTTGTACTTCAAGCATATATTCTTCATCATAACCACCATTTTGAGTTACCTCAACTTCATATATACTTTCTGATTTCTTTACAAAATCATTTAAATATATTTCCTGTTCAATATTAAACTTTTTATGATAACACCTAACTTTAAACAGGGCTTTGGCATCATCAAAAGGAACGCCTCCATTTATAAATAGAGTAAAAGATGATCCATCGCATACTTCAACCTCATCTATACTAATTGACATTTCTGCCTTCTGATTGGTGTCATTATCGTAATAAGTATATTCCCGGCTAAATAATGGCTCATAGGTTAATGCATTCGTTTTAAGTACCCAGTTTCCCATGAAGTCGTACTTATAACTGTAATGATATGTACCATTGTATATTATATTGTCATTTGTGTCGTATAGCCATTCTTGTTTAGTCTCATATGTTCTGGTGGCTATTCTTTTATTTTCTTCTTTATAACCCATTAGATCAAGATGTTTGATCGTTACCTTTCTTATTAAGTTATCCCTTTCATCATAAGTAAAACTATATTCAAATTTGACAGGTTCTTCCATTGTGAATGGCGGTAATGATACATTATATTCTTTTTTTTCCAGAATGTTACCTTTATCATTGTATGTGTATTCATTTTTATAGCGTCTTGACAGAGAGCCATCAGAATTATAAGCTTCTTTAAATATCTCATTTTTGTATTTATCGTATTCAATAGTGGCAGAGAGCACATCGTTGAGATAAACGTTTACTTTTCTTTTATCAATAATTTCATAACAATATTTTTCAATTCGATCCAATTGTGCTATCTGCTTTTGATAGTTTTTTCTGTAGTATTGCTTTTCAATCAAATTGCCAATACTGTCGTATTTAAGCACATCATAATTATATGGATCTCCGGAATATTCATAAATCGTATGCTCCATCATGTTGTTATTGTCGTCATATTTCATTATTTCTTTTATATTATTATTCTTTGCATAGATAAAACCCTTTTCAATAATATATCCATTTTTATTAAATTTAATATAAGAAACAGACCTCGATCCGTTGCGGGCTTCTCCTCTTTCTCTTAATTCTTTAACCTTTCCTTTCAGATTCAATTTAGTCCAGTCATTTTCTTTATTTATAATAAACCCATCTTCATTTTGCAAATTTCCTCCACAGGAGGGTAGGAATATCGTAACAAAGAAAGCAGCAAGTGCTTTTATTATTAATCTTGTTTTCATGGAATTGGAGTTATAGCAATTATATTTTTCTTTATTGTACCTCCACTTACAACGCTCCACCTGGAATCATATGGATTCTAGATTTCGTAAGGAGAACCCATTTTGGACCTGTATATCACAAATCCGGCAAATTCAGCATGAGGAGGAGCAGTCACGATTTCAAATTCTTTTACTTCTCCTTCCTGAATACGTGGGAAACTATAAGCGCCAATATATGCCTTTTTTATTCCAAATGAACCTTTTGTACCCTGAGCTATTGACAGGGAACACTGGCCCGGAGTAAGTTGTCGGCTATCTTTCAGACCTTTTACTTTTATTTTAAATCGATTTGCCTTAATACATGTTATTCCTACAACTTTCCAATATTCCAGATTGCAAAGTTCTCTGAATTCAACCGCTTTGGGGTACGAAGAAAATTTTATGACATTGCTTAATGGTAATACTTCTTTCTGTTCATATCCTACATTTTGCGATATCGGTTTCTCTGTGATAAGCTGAGATGTTCTTTTTTCTTCAACTGGTGTATCTGCTTTTTTCACTGGAATAACAACTTCTACTTCTTCATTCTTTATAATAGGTACGTTTTTGAAAACGAAGTCTCCATCAGGTCTGTTATTATAACCATAATCCCATGCCTCGCCTTTTATTCTTATTTGAGTGAATGAGGTTGCCTTTGAACTGAATCCTGACAATACTACCCTTACTTTCATCGGTGTATCATTGAGCAAACTGCCTCCGGCAGAACTCCCTAATGAACTCTGACTATTTCCAATGATAATTTCAGCCCGACATTGAGTTCCCAAATTATCATAAACATTAGTACTTCTATCCATGCGATAATCTCTAATATTTTCACCCTTATTGGTTATTGTAAATTCTAAAATGTAATTTTCACCTGACATCTCCGCTCCGATTATATTTACTTTCAGATTCCTATGTGGAGAAGAAACAGTGATTTTAGAACTATTGGTTTCGGCATTGTTTGTATTTGCTGATTCTTCTGATCCTAGAAACCTATCAACCTGTTTACTTGCATTTTCTATACTTTTCTCTAGTATTTTTAGAAACTGTGCACTGCATTCACCGCTATATGTGAATAACACGGCTAATAATAAAATGAATGTGATTGTTTTTTTCATAAGATTCGTCATTTAGTTCATTATAATATTTATAAAATCCAATAAATAAAAAAACGTGGGTACTGCCATCATATCTGTTACTGAGGTATCGCCAAACACCCTTCCGCAGATAGACAACAGACCCACGCCTATAATGAAACAGACGTGAGCGCTAGTTGCTATTATCTCTACGGTTTTTTTGGAAAATTTGGCGATTTTCAGTAATCGAGATAATATCGTAACGCTTTTGTTATTTTTTACTATATTCTAAATTATCAACGCCTTGATTGTTAGAACAGAACAAAAATAAGCGAAAGCTTGGATGTTTGCAAATATTATTAATACTTTCCTTTAATACATTATTTACTTATTAATACGGGAGAGATATAAAATGTAACTTGGAAATTTGATTTTTTAGATTATTTTTGCACGGAATAGATTTTAATGCAATTTTATGATTTTTCGGTTTGTTATTATTCTTTTTCTTTTCCCTGTCTTATTGAATGGGCAAGTTAATCGAGCATTATTTGTTGCTGTTGACGAATATCCGCAAGGTAGTGGATGGGAATGGCAGAATATACATGCTACAAACGACTCTCTTATCATTATACCAATGCTTTTAAAGCATGGATATTTAAGAGAAAATATAAAGATTTTGGCAAATAGTGAAGCACCAAAGAAGTCAATCGTACATGCGTTAACTGATATTTATAATAAATCTGCTAAAGGTGACTACATATATATTCATATTTCTTGTCACGGACAGCAAATGATCGATAACGATGGAGACGAAGAAGATGGACTGGATGAAGCATTAATACCTTATGATGCCTACCGGATATACGCTAAAGGAAAATATGAAGGAGAAAATCATCTGAGGGATGATGAACTTGGAAAGTATCTTGAACTCATTAGAGTCAAAACAGGGTCAACAGGTAATATCACAGTTGTGTTGGATGCCTGCCATAGTGGTACGGGAACCCGTACTGAGGATGAGGATGAATATATCAGAGGTACATCATATATTTTCGGACCTGAAGGGGCAGTTCCCCCAAAAAGGGAGCCTCGCAAATTTCGTTTTTCACATAAGCTGGACAAAAATTTATGCCCGATAACAATACTCAGTGCCTGCCAGGATGAAGAAATTAACCATGAATATAAGGACGTAACATCAGATATATATTATGGAATAAAGGCTTTCAGATCGCAATTCAGAGGTGTCAGGGATAAAGCTTTTTTCTTGTTCAGATTAACAAAATTATACGCGTAAATTCAAAATCCCTCATGTTTTTACGTTGAGCCGTGATGCGCTCTGTACAAGCACACTACAAAACCATATTAAACTTCTTTGATAGGAGAGCAACCAATGCCTCGGCGGAATCCTTTAATGCCAAGATCAAA
>NZ_QVMQ01000064.1 GCF_010501105.1 Dysgonomonas sp. 511
AGCTACCTAAAAATTGATGTTTGTTCGGCGGCAATACGTAATCAGGATCGATTTAAAGGTATTCGCACACTTGTCTTATCTGGTGAACGCGGGGAAGAAAGTCCTCAGCGTGCAAAATATGCCATATGGGGGCGGGACAAAGCTGATTTGAGAGATGGCAGGAAATATCAACGCCATGTAGACCGTCACCGTCCAATCCGTGACTGGACAGAAGCTGAAGTATGGGCAATCATTGAAAAATACCGTGTTAGGGCGCACCCCTGCTATTATATGGGTTGGGGACGCTGTTCGTGCAAGTTCTGCGTTTTTGGGAATCGAAATCAATTCGCCAGTGCCGCATATATAAGCCCGGATCTGACAAATGAAATCATTCGATTGGAAAAGGAGTTCGGATGTACTATTAATAGAAAATGTGATTTAGGTAAACTTATAGGTACCGGTATCATATATGAAGGCGTTACCAAGAAATTAAAGGAATTGGCCACAAGTTACGAATATAACCTGCCTATTTTTATTCCGGAAAACGAACCGTGGCTACTTCCGGCTGGTGCATTTGGTGAAAATTGCGGAGCTTATTAATATCGACTACAACTTCCCCGGTTACATCAGCCTATTTCTTATTAAGTATAATCAACAAAAACCAATATGAATAAAAAGATAGGTGAAGAAGAATTAGCCGCATTATCAGAATTGACTGGAATTGCCAAAACCATTATTTCAAAAATGCATAAGCTACAGTTATTGGATATCTCCGGATGTAAAAAGCTGCTTATTAGAAATGAATTTCAAGTCAACATTGATAATAATATTGGACGCAAAGGGGTTATCATTACTTTATTGGCAGATAAATATAAAATATCAAGAAGCCTCGTAGAACATATTATTTACAATAAAAATGCAAATACGCATCTCTTTTGTCGTAAATGTGGAGCTAAAATTTCAAAATACATTAGCAAGAAAAATAACGGGAATTGTAATGTCTGTAAATCAACATAAAAGAATATGAATAAGAGGGAAAAAATCGATTATTTTACAATAATCTTTTTAAAGGTTAGATGGTCTTTAGTAATAATCCTTCTGATCATCGTTGGATTAGTAAAGTTTCTATTTCAGGATAAGGTTGATCCAATGGATGCAGGGCTAATAACAAAAAGTGAAGTTATAGGTTTGGCCGAAGTTCGGGATTCGTCTTATTGTGGTTTTGATGTAGTATACGCTACAAGGAAAAATGTTACAGCGCCCAGAGCAGAAGAAATCAGGTCAAGGCCACATATCAAGGAAAATATAAAAAGACTGGAGAAAGAAGCTCCGTTATATTTTGGCAATATGCTCTATACCGATATCTATGAGTTTGCTGAATTTGCAAAGAAATATGAATTGGATCAGGATGTTCAAATCCAGAATATTTGGATTGCAGGAACAAAAAAGTGCCGGTTATATATCGGAGATAATCCCAAAATAGTAAATAGTGCCAGATGGTATAATCCGAATACCCGCCAGGGAGCGCTTTTTATTACAAAAATAGATGTATATAAAAGATACGAAAAATCCAGGCGGATATACAGGTATTGGAAATGTTCCGGGTTAAATGAAACTTCTACTATAGACGAACATTTTAGTCATTTCTCAGAAAATGAGAGGATAGATTAAATAACAGCGAAAACACTGTAAATACAAATAAAATACCCCTGAAAATGTAAATGATTTTTATTTGTTAATGCAAATAAATAAGATAAATTTGTACTAAATAATAGCATTTAAGCTTATAAAAATCAGATTGTCAATTGAACGAAAAAAGATTTAATTATGGAACGATGACTATATGAAACGTGAAAAATCACAAATCAAATTTGTGGTATCGGATGTAACAGGAGAGTTAATAGGTTTTATTTCCCGGCATCCTAAAACTAAAAAGCTCATAGGTGTCCGGGAGGATTCCAGGTTCAGGAAAAAAATATGTGTTTTATCAGAACACTTGAAAGGGACAATTTTACCAAACGTCTTATATAGCGTTGAAATAAAGGAAATGCATCAGGGGAAAGGCTACGTTGCGGTTTCAGCCAGCCAGATGTTATTCAAAGCGCAATTTGAGACAATAGTAAAACCAAAGGAAATATACCAGGTCAATATAAATTTTGGAATAAAGAAAATTTATTTTGACCCTATAAATGGAAAGTCCCGGTTAAGTAGGACTAAGGCCGGGGTTATAGAGGTTATTAGCTCAAGGAATGATATAGAAGACATAGAGTATGTTATAGAAGAATTTGACAAACATGCTGATAACCTGATTGAAATAATGAAAGAGCATAATATCGATTTTAATCCGGATTATTGATATGAAAAGGCCTACAGTTGGAATTGCCACAGATGCGGCACATTCAACAAAATATAAACAGACGAGTTACAGAGGTGTCATTTTACCGGATAATATTGAAGTCTTCAAGAACCATATAGGGAACAAAACTGTTAATATCGGTGAATTTCTTGGTTTAGTAGCGGCAGTGAAATATATCATAGAAAATGATTTCATGCCAAAGACCATATACACTGATAGTCTTACAGCCATTACGTGGTTTAGAAACAAAAAAGCGGCATCGAAAAAGATCTATCCTGAGCTTGAAAAAGCAGAGGTTTATCTTAAAATTATGGCAGAACAGGTGAAGCAAATTCAGGTTTTACACTGGGATAATAATTTATGGGGAGAAATTCCTGCCGATTTCGGGAACAAAAAATAGCACTACGGAGATGGCCAGGAAAAAGACGGAGACTGATAAATATATACTATTACACCCAAAGGATTATATGACCCTGATAGAAGACCATATAACATTGAATGCTTTAAAAATAGCAGGGGTGGAGACCATGCCTATTTATAAATCTGTACGTAGTATTTTAAAGAATGAAAGAGTAGAAATTCACATTAAACCAATTGAAAAAAATTACAGATGAAGATTTTGTTATTATAAGAAATATTCGGATGTAGATTTATGTACTGATATCATTATTTGCCTCATAACTATTACAAAAATATAAACTAAACTTTTTAGCCGTGACCAAGAAAGATATAATAAAGAAGGTGTCGAAACAAACCGGAGTATCCCAAAACAATACAAAAATAGTATTAGAATCAATACTTGAAGTTATACAAAGTTCTTTAAAAGAAGGCGAACGAATTACCATACAAAATTTTGGAACGTTCCATGTTAAGGAATTTGGTGAAAGAAACGCTTGGAATCC
>NZ_QVMQ01000065.1 GCF_010501105.1 Dysgonomonas sp. 511
TGATATATAGGTTTTCATACAATTGATGTCAAATTTGCATAAACTGATGGCTCCTTAATTTATCGTTAACTCTCTCAGCAAAGGTAAAAACTATATAAAACTTGTAAAAGATGAGGCAGACCGAATGATTACGTTGTATTTCTGGGATTGTCCTGCCTGGGGACAAAAGGGGTAAAAGAAGAAAAGATTAGCTGGAGTAAGATAAATACTTATTTGTTCTTCGGGTTTGTTATCTTTTTCCTGAACTGGTGGCTACTATCCCTTCCTCTACCATATCCGGTAAATATGTCCTTATATATACTCACATTGACCATAGGTTATATTTTACTTTTGGTTGCAGGATTATGGATGAGCCGCTTATTGAAACATAACCTGATGGATGATGTATTTAATGATGAGAACGAATCGTTTCAACAGGAAACAAGTTTAATAGAGAATGAATATTCCGTTAACTTGCCGACCTTATTCTACTACAAAAAGAAATGGAATAAAGGCTGGATCAATGTGGTCAATCCCTTCCGTGCTTCGATTGTATTGGGAACTCCGGGATCGGGAAAATCGTATGCTATTGTAAATAACTATATCAAACAGCAGATACGGAAAGGGTACTCGATGTACATCTATGATTATAAGTTTAATGACTTATCTACTATAGCCTATAATACATTATTGAAGAATCTGGATAAATATAAAGTAAAACCAAAATTTTATGTAATCAATTTTGATGATCCCAGAAAAACACATCGATGCAATCCGATCAACCCCGATTTTATGACGGATATTTCGGATGCCTACGAATCGGCATATACTATAATGCTTAACCTGAACCGTACATGGATTCAGAAGCAAGGAGACTTCTTCGTGGAATCTCCCATTATATTACTGGCATCCATTATCTGGTATCTGAAAATATATCAGGATGGAAAATACTGTACATTTCCCCATGCCATTGAATTATTGAATAAACCCTATGCGGATATATTCACCATATTGACTTCTTACCCTGCTCTGGAGAATTACCTGTCTCCGTTTATGGATGCATGGAAAGGAGGTGCGCAGGATCAATTACAGGGGCAGATTGCATCAGCTAAGATACCATTATCTCGTATGATCTCTCCCCAGCTCTATTGGGTTATGACAGGTAATGACTTTACTCTGGATATCAATAACCCTAATGAACCAAAGATACTATGTGTCGGGAATAATCCTGACAGGCAAAACATCTATTCAGCGGCACTGGGATTATATAATAGCCGTATTGTAAAGCTTATAAACAAGAAAGGACAATTAAAATCTTCTGTTATTATCGATGAGTTGCCTACTATTTATTTCCGGGGATTGGATAACCTGATAGCTACTGCAAGAAGCAATAAGGTTGCCGTATGTCTGGGATTTCAGGATTACAGCCAGTTGAACAGGGACTATGGTGATAAGGAGAGTAAGGTAATACAAAATACAGTGGGGAATATTTTCTCGGGACAGGTTGTAGGGGAAACAGCCAAAACCTTATCAGAACGATTTGGAAAAGTATTACAGAAACGGCATTCAATGACGATCAGCAGGCAAGATAAATCGACCTCTATTAATACACAACTGGATTCATTAATTCCGGCATCGAAGATCGCTAACCTCTCCCAGGGAATGTTTGTTGGAGCAGTGTCGGATAACTTCGGGGAAAAGATTGAACAAAAGATATTCCATTCACAGATTGTAGTGGATAATGATAAGGTTGCAGCTGAATCTAAAGCCTACAAACCGATTCCTCAGATTATGAGTTTTACGGATGAAAATGGAAAGGATAACATGGATGAACAGATACAACGGAATTATCAGCAGGTAAAGAAAGATGTATTGCAGATTGTAAAAGATGAGTTGTATCGGATTGAAAATGATCCGGAATTACAACATCTGATAGACAATGATGGAGAATAGGTAATAGGTATTTTATTTTTTAGTTATTGTCCTTATTCTGTTGGATGATTTCGATATTTTCAACAAAATCCAGTTTGATCAGTTCCCATTCTTTGTTTTTAAGACAGATCGGGTCTATCTCTTCATCGGCAAGGGAAAAATCCGTGAAGTTCGCAATAATCTCGTCCTCATTATGTGTATATTCATAACGGGCAGCATGGATGCTCAGCATCTCTTCAATAGTATAATTACTTAGTAACTCATGGAGGTCCCAGAAATCTTTTTTTCGTCCTTGTCTGGATATTACATCTACTTTCATACCAATAACATCTTCCAGGCTGGCAAGGCGTATCCCGTCTATAATATCACAGTTATCGGTCATTTCATCGCGGTAATACATGTCTAGTTTTATATGGTCTTCTTCGGAAGCTCCTACATAATAGGACCTGCCCATGCCTACAATATTGGTTATGTCAGTACAATAATAATAGTTGTAATTATCTCTTAAATAGAATTCAAAAACAGAAAAGTCCAATGAACCGTATGTGGCATTTGTAAACAAATCAATATCCACCGACATACGATGCCCAAGCCGTAGGCTCAGGGAAGTTCCACCGACAAGATAAAACGGATCGAATGCGGAATTGCCCATCAGGTCTTCAAGGATACTCCTTAATTGTGGCGTTACTGTCTCGTAATGTAATGACATAGCTTACATTTATTTGTTAATCGTGATTGGAAGGAATAGCACGTTTATTTTGAGGCCTGTAACTATCTGCTTCATTCGGTTTTAAATTATAGTAACAGATTATTTCTTCCTGTTCTTCTTTATTTCCTCTTTCCAATACGCGGGTAATAACAGCCTTCTTGTATTTTCCCCAGTTTATCTTATCAAAATCCGTATCCCAGAAAAGTGACTTTCGTATATGGGGGGGCGAAGTATATTGCTTATTATATTCTTTATCCTTGTATTGCTTTATCTCATAAAAGGCTTGCAGGATAGAAAGGAAACCTTCCTCATATCCCATTATTTTCTCTATACTCAAAGCCTGCTGAGTAGTCAGGTTTCTTCTTCCGGCAATAATGGCATTGATGGTCTGGTATTGAATGCTCGTATCTTCCGCCAATGCCCGCTGGCTAAGATGCATTTTCTTCAAGTCCCTTTCAATCAGCTTCCCGGGATGAATACCTTTTAATATGTCAATGCGGTTTGTCATATAATGTCACTAGTGTCCCATTAAAATTCGTTATTAAAAATCAAATAAACTTGGCTCATTAGAGTCGCCTGGTTCTTTGTCATATTGAAAATTAGTTTTGTTAAA
>NZ_QVMQ01000066.1 GCF_010501105.1 Dysgonomonas sp. 511
TTCCATAAACGTTACAAAGATAGAATTTTAAACATTTATAGAAGCTAAAGCCTTGTACTAAAGTACATAGTTTTAACTAGCGAACTTGAAAAATAAAAATCATATTTTCTCATGCAATAAAGAATATCAGTAAATGAATACTTTCTATTCCATAAAAGAACTTATTAATGCGTTGAGCAGGCATAAGGATTTATTTGCGGAAATGTTTGCGAAGCGAACAATGGCTTATAAGTATGATTTTGCTCTTGAATTTACAGATGAAGACCACATTCAGTTTCTGATAGACCATGCTGTAATTCGTCAAAATGAAGGTTTTTTGGAATTAGACGACTTATATCTTCAGTTTTTTGAGCAAGTGTTAGCAATAAATGAAGAAATTAACATTTCGTATATCAACGAAAGCATTCAAAATGTAAAGCAGCATATTCTTTATTATCTACAGGAGAATAATGAAACTCGGAAATACACTTACCTCAAAACGATTAAAAACTCTATTCGCAAAATCGGGAATATCACAGTGCGCAATGTTATTGATTTGAAGCGTAATACAGATAATACCTTCAAAAACGAGCCAAACTATAAAAACAAAAAAAGCAAACTGGAGTTCTTGGATAAAAAGCGGGAGGATATTTCTACGCTTATCCATGCTACGGAGCGGTTGTTGTCAGAAGAAGAGCTGACATTCTTCAAAATTGCTTACGACGAAGAACTGAATCGTATTGAAACATTGCTGAAACGACAGTTAAACGAATGCAGACATAATCTGATAGAAATACAGAAGCAGATTATCGAATATCTGAATCAAATAAAATATCAAAGTCGGTTCCTTGAAAAGTTGAGGCAAATCAAATATCTGAAAGACCAGTTTGAGCTTGAGAGCAAAACGGATATCCGAAAAATTCTATCAGAGAATAATGCTGTTGTTTTTGAATCAAATCCGGCTTATCCATTGAAATTATCCATTGACCGACTGCAAACAGATGATGAGTTATTGGCTTTAATTCAAAAAGTATTTGAAAGCATTAAAATTCAAGCCAACATTCGGCAAAAAATGGCCGAAATTATTTCGGATGAATATTTGGATGTGGAAGCCGAAGAAATGATGTTCATCAATCTCGAAGAAGTAAAAAATCGTTTTACAGCTTCGGGAAATCATTTATTCGATTTTATTTTGAACTATAATTTCCAACACGAAGTGGATTTTAACGAAAGAGTAACATTGTATTGCCAACTCATTTCACAGTATGAAAACGAACTGATTGTTTCAGAAACGTTCAATGTACATGAAAATATTGAATATGCTATGGTTTATCCTAAATAAAAAGAACAATGATTAAACAAACCGCAGAAATATTCGAAATACTAAGTAAAGGACAATTCATTTCGTCCAATAGTGTTGATGAGAATTTGCGTCGATTATATCTTGTGATTGATGAGAACTTCGATGAGTTATATGATTATTTTATGGCTATTCGCTTTTTTCTGACAAGAGGAGATGAATACTTTTATTTTGTCCGCATGGAAAACAAAGTGGATATTGAACGAAAACTTCGGCAAGCAATGAAATGGATTGATATTCTTGATTTTGTAAAGAGTTTCAATAGTTCGTTCGGCTCGGGTTTTCGGTTTACATCTTCGGATATCTCTGTGCGCCTTAATTTAGATGCCGAATTGAAAGATAAATTGATGGGATTGAAAAAATATACCGAAAAAGAAAAATATGATGAAAGCATCGAAAAAATAATGGAAATCTTGAAAAAAGAAGGTTTCGTGGAGGAGGAAAATCCCATATCACGAATGTATAAAGTAACAGCCGCTTTCCATTATTTGGAGCAGTTGGTTTTATCTATCAATATACCTGAGGAAGTAAAATATGAGATACCTGAATAAAATCATATTTATCAATAGCGCTTCCGTAAAATATTCGGAAATAAGCCTGGATGGAAATGTCCATTTTATCGGCACGCAGGGAGTTGGAAAAAGCACATTATTACGTGCAATTCTGTTCTTTTATAATGCAGATAAATTAAAGTTAGGCATTTCGTGCGAAAAGAAAAATTTTGACGAATATTACTTCCCATATATTAACTCTTATATTATTTACGAAGTAGAAAAGGAGACGGAAGCTTATTGCGTATTGGCTTACAAACAACAAGGGCGTGTTTGTTTCCGTTTCTTTGATACGGTTTACGATAAAAAACATTTTATTGACAGTAGCGGACAAGTATTTGGCAGTTGGGACTATATTCGGGAATCGTTAGGAAAAAACATTCGTTCAACCAGAAAAATAGACCGTTATGAAGAATACAAGGATATTCTTTACGGCAATAACGCAGGACTTCGTTCCGAATTCAAAAAATATGCATTGCTGGAAAGCAAGAATTATCAGAACGTTCCACGAACGATTCAGAATGTATTCCTCAATTCTAAATTAGATGCCGAGTTTATCAAACAGACCATTATCAAATCGTTGAATGAAGAGGATGTGGAAGTTGATTTGACGAATTACGCCAATCACCTGAAAGACTTTGAGGCTAAACTGAATGACATTGGAAAATGGTCGGATAAAAATGCAAAAGGTGAAATTATTATCCGTAAACAAGCGGAACGGATAACAAATGCGCTTTCTTCCATTCGTTTTTTGGAACATGAAATGACGGAATTGACTGCGGAATTCAATTTCGCATGGGAAGGTGCAGTCATTATGCTTCCAAAAGAGATGAAAAAGCAAGAGTCGGAAATTGAGAGAAAACAAACGGTTGAGAAAAAGGAGAGCGTAGTAGATGCTCGCTTTCAGTCCAAAAAGGACAAGTTGAACGGAGAAATCAGCGTCTTAGCCAATAAATTAGAAGATATTAAAGAGAAAGAAAAATATTACAAAGGATTAAATATTACCGAAATACTGCGTCGAGTTTCTCAAAAAGGAACACAAGAAAAAAACAAGCAAAATCTGGAAGAAGAACAACGGTTGCTGACATCAAAGTTCGAGGAGGTCAATCAAAAATACGAAGCCATTTTCAAACAGTTTGAAAATCAGAAAAATGATTTCAATAATATCAGAACTTAACGACTATGGATTGAAAATCCATAGGTTAAATTACGAATAAAATTCGTGTGAGTGTCGACTATAAGTCGATTGAAAAACAAAAACTAAAGTTC
>NZ_QVMQ01000067.1 GCF_010501105.1 Dysgonomonas sp. 511
GTTATTTCAAATATGGACTTGATTATATTTTTCAGTGGTTAGATAAACTTGATTTTAAAGAAAATATGAACCCTATGATATTTTTGTCATGTACTTAGCCGACAGGTTGCTTGATTTCCTTTCTGCCAGAGCGTTGCATGGCGAAACTGCGGATAATATCCTGTTTACTTGAAGCTAGCACTCCTTCGGCTTCAAGCAACTTGGCAGTATCGTTCATCACATATGATACACATCCCTTGAATGACTTTCCCTTGATATTCTTAGCGATCATCCAGTATCCTTTTAATTCTGATCATCATTCCCATTATATTAATGCTTTCCGCAATATATTCTGCCTGATTAGCTTTTTTTGCGATCTGGTTTAGGTTATTTGCAATCCCTGAAAGTTTTCGCATAAGGTCAAGTTCCTCCAATGTGAAACGGGATTTTACTTTCCCTTTAAGCACCATTTCCCGTGCATATTGTGTAGCTTTCATCCCTATTTTCTCTGCTTTATCCTTAACTGAATTGAAATCCACCTCCGTTAATTTGAGGTTGATTGAGAAATTTAGCTTCTCTTTTTCCTTAGCCGGACGGCCACGTTTGGGCTTCTCTTCTTTCTTATCTTCCATAACATATACATTTGGTTATGGAATCTTTCCGGCTATTCAGATAGCCGGGCAAGGCGAAACGGAAGCGACCACCGGGAGATGAAGCGAAGACTTGCAAGACAACCTGACCACCATGCGACCATCGGGAGAATAACGGGAAGGTTGTCTGGCGAACCCAAACCATGCGACCATCGGGAGCGGGTGCAGGAGTTCGCAGCCCCGCAGGGCAAGGTATGCACAGGAGGAACAAGAAAGAGCCGCAGGCGAATTTCGGGTTACCCGTGCGATTACCTTGCTCCTTTGACGACGACAAAAAAATAAAGAGGCGAGAGTCTCTTTGTTTTTTGCTTCGGCGGCAACTGTTATACACTATCCGGGGCATAAAACGTAGAAGCCCGGATTCTCTAATGCGACTTAAATTGGAGGTCGCCTTAAAATAATTTTCTTCATTCATCGGTCTGTCATTTTAATATTTCAGACCACGAAGAAAATTAATAATATCCGGTCAATGTCAAAGCCGGATTGGCATGTATAACTCTGCTATATATTGCTTGTTTGACCGGAAAGCAATCAGTGCGAATTGCCCCGATTTGCCAATTGATAAATTCAGGCAAACCATTGAGAGATAAAAAAAGCCATACTTGTTCTGCAATTATTCAAATAGTCTTCCTAATAGCATGTCCTTGGTGCAAAACGCACCCTTTCAATGCATAAGAAACCGACATTGTATATTGACAAACAGAATGTTATATATTCGCGGTTGAAAGATTGGAAAGATTGAATTTGGCAGATTTTATAGACAGGAGAATATACAAATATCAATCTGTCGATAAATTTTGAGACTTGGAAAATCTGTCGTTTTTCTGATTAGAAGTTTTTCAAGTTGGTTTTACATTTTGAAAACTTGAAAAATATCAAACATGAAAACTTGGCGGTTTGGTAATTTGAAAAACAAGGAAACTTGAAAACAATAAAATAACAAAGCTTGAAAAACTTACAAATATCAATATGTGTAATTCTAAAACTTGAAAACAAGATGAAAAAAGAACCGTTATTTATCGCCTTCTCCACTCAAAAGGGTGGTGTCGGCAAAAGTACATTTACAGTACTCGTGGCAAGCTATCTGCATTATCTCAAGGGACTGAATGTTGCCGTAATGGATTGCGACTATCCGCAATGCAGTGTCTACGACATGCGTAAACGTGAAATCCGGCAGTTGGAAACCAACCTACACTATCAGTCCAAAGCTATTGCCCTGTTTGATTCGCTGGGTAAACAGACCTATTCCATCGTATGCTCCAAACCGGAAGAAGCAATCCTGAAAGCCCGTGAGTTTTTGGCTGGCGAACCAGCCGACTATGATGTGGTATTTTTCGACCTGCCGGGAACCATCAACAACGATGGGGTAATTTCAACCTTTATGTCGATGGATTATGTTTTCGTGCCAATGGCTCCCTCTCGGATGTCAATGGAGAGTACACTCTCATTCATTGTTCCTGTAAAAGAAGTATTGAAGGAATACAAAGACCTGAACCTGAAAGCCATCCATCTGTTTTGGAATCGTGTCGATGGACGTATCAAGAAAGACTGGCTCGAACACTACGAGAAACTTATCTGCCAATTTGGATTACCGCTGATGCAGACAGTTATCCCGCAATCCGTCCGCTACGACAAGGAACAGTCCATCGAGGGTAGCGATGCTGTTTTTCTATCCACAATCTTTCCTGCTGATAGGAATTTACTCAAAGGCAGCAACTTGGATTTGCTGGTTAATGAAATTATGGAGATTATTCACCTTAAACCTCAATTATAATGGCAACAGAAAATAAATTCGATAAACTCCGCTCAATGGTACATCAGGGTGTGCCGTTAGAAAAGACTATGGAGAATACAACACCGGAAGAAGTAAGGTCCGCCAGCGTGGATTCGGAAGTTACAGAAGCAGTATCCAAAGTTCCTGAACCGCCTACAAAACCATCAGAGAGAAGAAAGCGCAAACCACAGGCAGATTATCAAAGCTTGTTCTTCAACCGGATAGACTTCACTCACCGGAAGCCGCTGTACATAACTGCCACGACCCACCGCCGGTTGATGCGGATTGTCCACCTGATGGATGAATCAAAAGCGACTATCAGTAGCTATGTAGAGAATATTATCCTGAACCATCTGGATACGTTCAAGGAAGAGATCGATACCATTTATCAGACGAACAATATAAACCCGACAGAATAATGAAAGAAATGTTTATAAAATTCTACGTATTGGTTAGCCTGTGGTTTTGGGCTGGGATGCTCCTGAGTAGTCCGCTACGCAGGGCTTTTGGCGATATGCACCGCAGGCTCTTGAAAAGAATCTATGATGCTACTTGGGGACAAGTGGTAAAAGCATATAAAAAAGTAACCAGTTCGATATTAAAGAGATTTAAAGACACCACGCTTTATGTGGAGAATCGTACTTATGAGCTACGTGTAAAGGTTGCCCGCTCGCTGGTAAGTAAAGAGCTACTCGAAGAATTGTCAGAGAAAAACTTCGTAGCAGCAATTTCAAAAGCAAGACAAATAGGCACATGGGGGCATGGGACTTCTTTTGAGGAACTTCAGATGTTGGGCGGTCTGGCATCAGGCAGGACAGTTGACAGAGAGGAAAAGAAGGCTGCCTTAAATGTCGCATTTGAACTTTGTGATACTGACCTCTTCGAGCAGATAATAACCCGAATACCCCGTGCGCAGGAACGTATATTGTTGGCTTTTGAACAGGCAGAAGGGAGCGCTCCTTATGACTCCATCAAAAATGAGGAGTTCCGAAAATTTATACGGGAGTAATGGCTCGTGTAAAACGGGGCAGCCTTCGGATTGATTTTCGAGGGCTGTTTCCTTTTCTAAGAGAAAATTATTCCAATTCTGAAATGAGTTTGTCTCCGAAACCCCGGACAACCCCGGACAAATGCTGCCACAGCCTGATTCTTTGCTTTTTAACCGATTTTTTGTATATATATTTGTGCTTCGATTGAAATTAATACTTAAAAAATAAAGATATGGAAATAATAAATATTGAAGCACAAACTTTCGAGAAAATGCTCTCCAAGTTTGAAGATTTTGCAAGCCGGATGGAGCATCTATGCCGCTTGCATGGAGACAGGGACATGAAAGAATGGTTGGATAATCAGGACGTATGCCAGCTTTTGAATATCTCGAAGCGGACACTTCAAACGTTACGGGATAACGGAACATTGGCATATACCCAAATCAGCCATAAAACTTATTACAAACCGGAAGACGTGGAAAAAATCGTTCCAGTAGTAGAAGAAAAACGCAAACAAGCTAAATATAAAGGAAAACAGGTATGAGCAATCAATTAATTACATCAGAAAACGAAAGGGTAAAATCATTTTTCCTTTCACTCGAACGGCTATCTACTGCGATAGAGAAGCTGTTTACAGCTCGCAAGCCGACATTAAACGGAGAAAGTTTCTATACGGATGAGGAACTGTCCAAGAAATTAAAGTTGAGCCGGAGGAGTCTACAGGATTATAGGAACGAAGGACGAATCCCCTATATCAAGCTGGGCGGCAAGATACTGTATCGGTCTTCGGATATTGAGAAGCTATTGCAAGAAGGTTATCGGGATAAGTTCAGGTAGCCACTTACGGCAAGCATCAGCCCTTGAATTTCTTTCCCTTTTTCGACTGATAAACACCTCTTAATGGAAGGAGAATAAATAAGACAAGGCTATTTTGGTAAATACTCTTTTTCGTCCCGTGAAAAAGGAAGANAGATTTGGCAAAATACCCGAAGGGTTTAGCCTTGTCGTTTTATTTCCTTCTTTTTTCTTTGTGTTCAGATGAAAGAGGGCTATAAAAAACGGCAGGCTTAAAAAATGAAAAGTCTGCCGCCGGTTAGATGAAATATGTGTCATTTCAACAATTTGCGATTTTCAACTTCCTGCAATACCCGCATCTGTTGAATAGCTATCTGATTGAGCTTTTGCAGTCGTTCCGGTTGCGGCACTTGCTCATTTATCAGAACAGCATTAATATTTTCCATATTAGACAGGCATATCAGTTCGTTAATAGTAGCATAATCGCGGATATTACCTTTCAAATCAGGATTAGCATCGCGCCATTGCTTTGCGGTAATACCGAAAAGAGCCATGTTTAATACATCCGCTTCGCTGGCATACACGATTGATATTTGTTGAGCGGTAAGTTCCTCCGGTATAAGATTATGCTTTACTGCATCCGTGTGAATATGATAGTTGATTTTCGACAGTTCCCGTTTGGCTGACCAGCCAAGTTGTTGCTGTTCATGCTCTTTAAGGCGTTGGAACTCTTTGATGATATACAATTCAAATTCAACCGAAATCCAGCTTGCAAATTTGAAGGCAATATCTTTATGCGCAAAAGTTCCACCATATCGTCCGGATTTTGAAATAATGCCTATTGCATTTGTTGATTCAATCCATTTTTGAGGAGAGAGGGTAAAAGCATTTAATCCCGCTTCTTTCCTAAACCTATCGAATTCGATAGGTTTAAAATCCGGGTTATACAAACTCTCCCAAATTCCCAGATACTCAATTGTATTTCGATTACGCATCCAGTTTACAACCACAATAAATGGTTCTTCTGACTTATATTTTGCAATATCCGTCAGAGAGATATAATCGGCATTATTGATACTAACAACTGTAACTTCTGTTTCCTGTACTTTTATTTTAGCCATTATTATTTCTGTTTATTATTGTGGTCAAATTAGCCACAACTTGGTTCTACAAATTTAGTTTAAATTATTGATATCCATTATATGTAATGGAAGTATATACTTTGTTGTATCCTCTTCTCTAACGAACTTTTCAATTATATACCTGCGAAATACTTCCGCATTTCTCGATTGAATACGAAACGAAAGAGCTATTATCATTTCCAGATTATATTGTTCTACGAAATTGCCATTCTTGTAACGATAAGTCCGGCAAACTTTACTTTCGTCCAATACTCCGTTTTTTAGGATGGCACGAATGTTTGCGTTTATTTTACCTACAAAGCATTGGAACAAATCAGCAAGCTGATGCTGTGACATCCAGATTCCGGCTGATGCCGGAACGGATACTGTACCGTTTTCTATGGTTATTATCTCTCTATTCATGATTGTCCGGTTTGAATTTCGTTATTTTGCATTGTTTTTCTTCGTTTTGCTACCACTATGAGCTGGTAGTTTGTATTTCCGACCGATGCGGTCGCTAATTTTCTTCACGTCTTCATTAACTTTTTGCCGGGTAAGTTTTGCGTAAATTTGGGTAGTGCGGATACATTTGTGTCCCATCATCTGACTGACCGTTTCCAATGGAACTCCACGGGAGAGCGTAATAAGGGTTCCGAAATTATGACGGCTCATATGGTAGGTAATCCGCTTTTCAATTCCGCATAATTTGGCGACCTTGTTCAAATTGACCTGAACGCAAGAGGGAGATGGCATCTTGAAAATCTTATTTCCGTTGCGCTCCGCCTTGTACTTTTCCATTATCTGCAAAGGGATATCTAACAAGGGTATATTGCACCGGATACCAGTTTTCTGCCGGTTGATGTCGATCCAGAAACTGTCATTCCTGCCTTTATGGATATTTTCCTCTGACAGGTTACACATATCCGCATATGACAGACCGGTAAAAGTCGCAAATACAAACATATCCCGTGTATGGCATAAGCGCTTGGAGGCTACCGGAACGTTCATGAACTTCTCCAGTTCCTCCAGAGTCATGTGCCTGCGCTTACGGGGAGGCTGTTCGGGAATATAGGCGGCAAAAGGATTTTTATGTAACGTCCCCTGACTGATAGCCCGCCGAACTATCTTCCTAAGAATGATTGTATAAGTCGATATTGTATGGGCGGTGAATCCCTGTTCGATACGCAAATAGGAATCAAACTTCTCAATGAAAGATAATTCCAGTTGCCGTAACGGTATATCTTCCATGCCGAAATGGATATGCAGGAAACGTCCCACCTGTTTAGCTACGGCTTCATAAGCCTTGATGCTCCCTTTGGAACGTGTAACACCTATCTGCTTGGCATACTCTTCGTTATGCTCGTGGAAGAGTTCCAACAGATTTTCTTTTTTCCTTCCGATACCACTTACTGCATTTTTGACAAGCTCCGCCGTAATATATCCCTGCTCGTCCAATATCTGTTTATAGTACCGATTGATTCTATCAGTTAGTTTCTCTATCTGATAATTCGTTTCGGCAGTATGGTGGCTTTTGCCGGTCATGCGGTAGGCTTTCGCATCCCATAGCGACGGGTCAATATCTATTCCGGCAGAGAACTGGGCTACTTCCGCATTGATAGAGATTCTGCCCATCAACGGGCACATGCCGTTTTTCTTTATCTTCTGCCGGTTGATATAAAACAGAACTGCAAAAGTGCTGTAAGTTGTATTGGAATGACTGCTCTTATTATTTGTATTCATAATCCCCTCCTTTATTATAGTACATTGTTATTCGCCAAATGAAATTTGCCGGACAGACGTTTATTCAGGTGGCGCATATCTTCACCGATTTTCTCATTGCTTACCTGTGCATAGATACGGGTGGCTCTCCAATCCCGATGACCGAGTAATTCAGCTACTGTTTCCAACGGAACTCCCTGAGAAAGAGTAACTACGCTGGCATAGCAGTGACGTGCCATATGAAATGTAACCCGCTTATCTATACCGCATTCCGCAGCTATTCGTTTGAGATAGATGTTAGTTTTACTGCAACTGATCATGGGAAATAATTTACCGTCTTTCGCCAGTCCCCGATATTTTTCGATTAACTGCAAAGGGATTTCCAATAGTGGGATGTGACATGGTGTTCCGGTTTTCTTCCGCTTGAGATTTACCCATTGGACACCATCTTCGGCAATGGAAAGATTCTGCTCGGTTAGATTGCGCATATCACTGAATGCGATACCGGTAAAACTCGAAAATAAGAACATGTCGCGAATGAAATTCAAGTTCGGGCGGGATAGCTTTGCTTTCATCAGCTTTTTCAATTCTGCGGATGTCAGGGATTTGGGGACAATGGGCGACGTTATAAATTCATAGTCGATAAATGGATCGTTGCGGAGAAGCCCATTATTGATGGCTATCTTTACGATTCTGCGAAGCTGACCGATAGTATTTACAATCGTTTGGGGAGCAAAACGGAGTTCCACACGCAAATAATAGTCATAATCGGCTACAAACGATGGAGTCAATGCCTGAAAGGATATATCGCCAATATTGTACTTCTTTCGCATGAAGCGTTTCAGGTGGTTAAGGGAGATGCCATAACGTTTGTAGGTTTCCATACACCGGTTCACACCGACACTTTTCAGGAAATGCTCATTATGTGCTTCGTAGTATTTGACAAGGGTGTCCTGTTCGGATGCGATGCCCTGAAACGTATTTTTTACATCTTGGGCATATACGTTCTCCTTTTTCACCGACAAATCCCGATAGGCGGAATGGATGGCTACACAGATTTTGTTTAGGGAGGCATTAATGGAGAGTGCTGTTTTGCTTTTGCCGGTAGCCCTGCCGGACTTGGTATCCCAAAGGGATACCGGAACACATACTTTGGCACTAAACTGCACCATTGATTTTCCGATGCGGATACGTCCCAGAACGGGAACGGTTCCGTCTTGTTTCTCCTCATTTCGTTTGAGGTAGAAACTCACTTTTACTTCTGTCATAATTAACTCTTTTACAGGTTACAAAATTAACTGTTATAGAGCTAATCAACGATACGCAAATTACTGTGATTCAGTGAATAAAAATCCAGATTCCGGCTTGTTTCTTACACAACAGAAGAACAAGTCTATAATCGTTCTTCTTTCATGGGAAAATCCGTTGTTTGGATGGTTACTGCAATACAAAAACAGGTAACGCATTCGTAACGGAAAGTCTTCCGAAATACACAATATTTTGCTTTTTTACTGCTTGCAGCGGAGAGAAAATTAATGAAGTTAGCACCAATAGGTCAGCCATTTACGCCATTTTATCCGTTTTTGCTTTTTGGGTGCATAGTTTGGTAACGATTCTTGTCTTTGGATTGTCTCTCAAAATGCCACTTTTGGCTTAGAGTTGACTTATACTCTTACTAATTCCAAAGTTACTATTTTTTTGTAAATATTCGATAAACTATAAGAGCCTATTTAAATTTTCTTTATATAGTCAAAAATAATTCTTTGCAGCTTTTTCTATTCTTTTTTATCCAAAATCTGTTTCATATTCCTCGAAAGTGGAATAGTTTTTATGTCCCTTGCCCTTTATTTTTGCCAATTTCGTTTTATCAATTCGATCTTGTATATAAGTGACTAATTCATCAAACTTATTTATTGATACATTATAAATTGTTCTTGTAGGGGCAATTTTGAATTCCTTCTTTAATATAGCACCAAATGCAGCATAATTCATCCTGTCCTTACCGACCTCATATTCTTTGTATTCATTATATCTCTTGATCAAATGTCCTATATAATTGGCTTTTATTGTATCATAACCAATACAACCTTCCGGATATTTAGGCTTTGGGGATCTTTTAGATTCCTTTATTTTTCAAGTTCGCTAGTTAAAACTATGTACTTTAGTACAAGGCTTTAGCTTCTATAAATGTTTAAAATTCTATCTTTGTAACGTTTATGGAAA
>NZ_QVMQ01000068.1:0-2517 GCF_010501105.1 Dysgonomonas sp. 511
TCCATAAACGTTACAAAGATAGAATTTTAAACATTTATAGAAGCTAAAGCCTTGTACTAAAGTACATAGTTTTAACTAGCGAACTTGAAAAATAAAGAAGAAGCCGAAGCGAGGATTCAGACAATCATAAACCGCAGATATGAACGAGTACGAAGAAATACGGAAAGAAATAGATAGCTACCTGATGAGGCGGTTTAAGTACCGTCTTTCCCTTGTGTATCTCACTCCTGATAATATTATAGTTACCCGAAGAAACAAGCGGGTAGATTTGTATTTGCGCATTCGCCGAGTAGCAAGTATATTTCCTCCTGATTGCCTGATTATAGCCCGAATTTGCTTCCGAAAAGAACGTATAGGGAATGGAGCACATTTTGTTAGTTTTCTTTCAGGAATAGCCCTAAAATACGGTTTTAGGTATATTGGAATAGAATCCGTCAATGATAAAAGCAGTTCATTTGCCCGGAAGTTGGGTTTCTATTCAATAGACGGCTCTAACTATGCAGTATCCGTAAAGAATCTCCTATCATATTTTCAAAATAGGATATAGTATAATTCTTTATTTATTTGATTTACAAAAGTACATTCCGGTAATAGAACGCCAACACCAAGCCGCAAGCGGTTTTTAGAAATTTACTCTTTTCAGAATGAAAAGGAAGAAATTTCTAAAAAGTGTTGTCTTATCTATTCCCTGCATGGATGAGATGTATATCAATTAAAAAATGAAAAAAATATTGTTGAGGATTGAGTATTTGCGCCAGACACAGCCACTTTCAGCCATTGCACCCCATTTCTTAAAACCTGCCTGAAATCTGCTTTCCTTTGCCTGAAATTCATTGCAATGAGAATAATTTCAGTAATCAGTAAAAACAGATTTTAGTATGGATATAATAGCAATCGAAAGCAAAACGTTCGAAAAGATGAAAAGGCGTTTTGAAGATTTTACCCGGCAGATAAAGAATCTATGCGGGGAGAATCAGGACAAAGAACAATGGTTAGGCAACGATGATGTTTGTGGGCTTCTGCAAATATCAAAGCGCACTTTACAATCTTACAGGGATAACGGCATCCTGCCTTATTCGCGGATTGGACGTAAATGTTATTACCGAGTATCGGATATTGAAAATTTAATCAGTCAGTCACAAAGAATCAAAGAGCAAAAATGAAAACAGAAAATATCAACTTAGATAGGTTGGTCGGTAATTGGGAGAGTATAAACCTGAATCCGACAGTTATCATATACCGAAACGGAGACAGCTATTTACTTAGCATTATCCACATGAATGAAACGAGCAAACAGGCAAGCCCTGCTACCTACCAGATACAGGAAGATGAAGAAGGATTCTTTATCAACTACAATCTGAAACGGACGGCTATTAGCTATGATACGAAACTGGATATATTAACTTTCTCCGCTTTGGGCGACTATATGCGGAACTAAAAAAGATACAACAATGGAAATACTGGATAAGAAATCAACGGAAATAAATTCTTTCTTCACGGGATTGGAAGAGTTACTGGATACTATCGGGAAAGCCCTTAAAAACCGTACTCCAAGAGACTGTAAACAAAACTGTGTCAGCGAAAGATAGATTTAAATATTTATATTTGCTAACACAGTTTTCTTTATGGAAGAATTTAAATTTGAAGAGATTAAAAACAAGGCTTTGGAACAATTGAAGTCAGGACAGTCCTTGTTAGGGAAAGATGGAGCCTTTGCTCCATTGCTTGAGAGTATTTTGAATGCAGCCTTAGAGGGCGAGATGGATGTCCATTTGGATGAAGAAGAGCGAAATTCGGGTAATCGTCGTAATGGGAAAATGCATAAGCAAGTTCAGACACCTTTAGGTGAAGTTACAGTATCTACCCCTCGTGACCGCAATTCCAGTTTCGATCCTCAGTTTATCAAGAAGCGCGAAACGATTTTAGCAGAAAATGTAGCGGATCGTATCATCGGTTTGTATGCTTTGGGTAACAGTACCCGTCAGATCAGCGATTGGATGGAAGAGAATTTGGGTAATCGTGTTTCGGCCGAAACCATTTCCTCTATAACAGATCGTGTGTTGCCGGAACTCAAAGCCTGGCGCAGCCGTCCTTTGGAATCGGTTTATGCCATTTTTTGGATGGATGCCATCCATTACAAGGTCTTTGACGAATCAGGCAGGGCAGTTTCCAGAGCTATCTATAATGTTTTAGGAATAGATAAAGAAGGCAATAAAGATGTTTTGGGCATGTATATTTCCAAAAGTGAAGGAGCTAACTTCTGGTTGTCGGTTCTCACTGACCTCCAAAACAGAGGAATAAAAGATATACTGATAGCCAGTATTGATAATCTTAGCGGTTTTGCAGATGCCATCGAAAGTGTCTTCCCTGAAACTACGGTACAGCTTTGTATCGTACATCAAATCCGCAATTCATGTAAATATGTAGGCAGTAAGCATCAAAAAGAGTCTCTAAAAGACTTAAAATCAGTGTACAAAGCTGTAAATAAAGAAACGGCAGAGGATAAATTGGATGACT
>NZ_QVMQ01000068.1:2570-3226 GCF_010501105.1 Dysgonomonas sp. 511
TCAAACTGGGGGACAACCGCTCAACAATTGGCTATAAAATTTGGACAGAAGTTCAAATTGTTATAATTTTACCGCTCGTCGGGACGGGTGCTCCCGCCCCTTGCCGCGAGGCGATCCCCGAGCGATGAGTTATTTTATTGATGAAAAAACGCTGACACAGTTTATCGGACACTTCCGATATGCCTACAATAATCCAGAAGAAAAATAAGGGGAAGAAAAGATAACAATATCAGACTCCCAATGAATCTGATATTGTTTGCTCCCTACTATTTCATTCTTAACACTTAAAAACTTCAATAAGAAATTACAATTTAATATGTATTACATTTTAACCCTGAATATACTATTATAATTGACTCCTCCGTCTAAATCTATTCTTCTTATAGATTTAATAGGTTCTGCTAAGTTGAAGCTTTCCCAAACCCATATTACATCCAGTTCAGAAGATCCGCAAGCCAACCATTCTAGTTTTGTATTCTTCGAAATATCTAACTCTGTGAATAAGTTTCCATAACATTGCAGAGACGTTAAAAATCTGCTGTTGGATACATCTAATGCAACTTAACGACTATGGATTGAAAATCCATAGGTTAAATTACGAATAAAATTCGTGTGAGTGTCGACTATAAGTCGATTGAAAAACAAAAACTAAAGTT
>NZ_QVMQ01000006.1:0-111389 GCF_010501105.1 Dysgonomonas sp. 511
ACTTAATTGCTTACTTTTGTTACAGACCTTGGTTTCCATCTTATGAAAAACTGGGGAGTTTTTCTTTCTAAGATACTAAAAATCAAGGTCTTTTCAAAACAATAACAGGCTTATTATCAGTTAATTATTTCCCTTTTTATCCTATTTTTGTCATGTACTATGCACTCAGGTTACTCTCCGTAATGTTACATTGGCTTATAGCTTGCCTAAAAATCTTGTGAATAAAATCGGACTAGAAAGTTGTCGGTTAAACCTGACAGCACAGAATGTATTGAGTTTTTATAATCCTTATCCTGACAATTTTATGAGTTCGCTTTCGGGAAGTTATAATCAATATCCTAACCTGCGAAAAATTACTTTAGGGGTTAATGTTTCATTCTAAAAAAAGAATAATAATGATGAAAATGAAAAAAATATATGGTTTAAGCACAGCTTTCTTAATGGCGATACTCGTCCTTACAGGGTGTAGTGATCAATTCCTGGAAGATAAAAGAAATTTCTCCAATGCCGGAGACGAGATTTTTGATAATTATGTAACTGCTGAAGCTCTAATCAATGATTTGTATTTACTCTCTTTACCAGCTTCAACTTCTGGTATTACTTATCAGTATCCTAGTGCCGGGACAAGCGATGCATACTCTCAAGCTACTGAAGAATATGCAGGATTAAGCTTTATTGTAGATGATGGAGTTGTACTAACGACATCCTCTACACAAATGTTAAGCCTTTTCTATAATGAACGAAAAACATCTAATAATCCTTATGGGCGTATACGTACATGTAATGATGCAATCAGAGGTATAGAACAAGGTGCCCTTAACAATGAAGAAAAGGCCAAATTGCTGGGGCAGGTATATTTCTTCCGGGCATGGACTTACTATCGTTTAGTTAAAGAGTTTGGAGGCGTACCAATTGTTACGGAAGTACAGAATGCAATAATAGGTGACGATGGCGGAATTTCATTATTTGTTCCACGTTCAACAACGAAACAGTGTATAGACTATATTTGCGATGATTTAGATAAAGCTGCGAATTATTTATCTTCTGTGAATTGGGGCAATGATAGCGACTATGGTAGGGTGACAGCTGGTACAGCTCTGGCTTTACAAGGACGCGCTCGCCTACTTTATGCGAGTCCGGTATTCAATCGTGCAGATAATGCAGACCGTTGGACATTGGCTTACCAATCAAATAAGGCTGCTATTGAAAGGTTGAAAACAGAAGGACGTAAGTTAGCATATCTTGATGATCCGGGTGAAAATGCCTCTGGATGGGCAAAAATGTTCGCTGAATATAACAGCCCTGAAGCCGTTTTTGTAACACTTTATAATAATGTGGCGAAACCGACAGGAACAACAAATCCTGCATGGTGGAATGGTTGGGAAAACTCTATTCGTCCTGCCAATACAGGAGCTAATACAGGAAAAAACACTACAAGTACGATGATAGACTTGTTTCCTATGGTAGATGGTAAAAAGCCAGGACAATCAGTAGATTATCCATATGATCCGGATTTATTTATGTTGAATAGGGATCCTCGTTTCTACCGTACGTTTGGTTTCCCTGGAGTACGTTGGGCGTATGCATATACAGGGTCTAATGGTTATGGAAATGGGACTAACTATGAATTGTGGAACTATTCATGGTATATATCTCAAGAAAGTAAAGAATCTCCGTCAGATGGTGGTTATGCTGGTGATAAATTGGGTACAGATTATAAAGGAGTATATGTTCGCAAACGTACTGATGATGCAGACCTGAATTCTACTGCTCTATATGTCTACGAAGTAGACGGAACAAAATGTTTCCAACGTAGTGCTGCCCCATATATGGAAATACGCTATGCTGAGGTATTACTTAATTTTGCCGAAGCCGCCTGTGGTGTAGGACAATATAGCGAGGCCCTGGAAGCATTGAGAGATATACGCAGACGAGTTGGCTATACTGGCAATTGTGGATTAGAAGATGGTTTGGCCGGAGATAGAGGAAAATTGTTCGGTGCAATTCTGTATGAACGCCAAATCGAATTAGCTTATGAAGGTAAACGCTTCGATGATATGCGTCGCTGGATGCTTTGGGATGGTGGTGTAGGACAATCTGCTATAAAATCTACTTGGGCGTTGACAGGATTCGGTGGAAATACATGTAACTATTTAGGACTTACTCCTTTTAATGGTACAAATAGAAAAATAGTAGAACTCCGTGTCTCGGATGATATTAACAATGGTTTGTCTTCATCTAAGGATGTTGATCCATTATTAGCTGATCGTCCTAAAGCTTGGAACTTGAAAACAGAGGCTTCGCCTAGTGCAGAATTAGTGAAATTCTATACTGAAAAATTGAAACGTAAAGAAAGAAAAGGGGATGATCTCGATAAAGTTATTTCTTTCAAACCGAAGTATTATATTGGAGGTCTTAAGGAAAATGCACAAAGAACAAATCCTAAGCTTGAACAAAACATTGGTTGGGAAGATTATATGAATGGTAATGCCCCTGGCACATTCGACCCGCTAGCCGAATAATATTAAATAAAGCAATAAACATAAAGACTTCTGTAGTTTTCTACAGGAGTCTTTATATTAGAAAAGAAAGGTTATTAGGTAAATTTATATATTTTTTAAGGTAATTAAGCCTGATCGTTGAGAGAAAGGCTATAAATTGAAACAAAAAGATTATGAAAAAGAAGTTGATCCTTGCAGTAGCAGCATTATGTATGCTAGCATTCAACACAGAGGTATTTGCCCAGTACCCCAAAGAATCTGCTGAGGTAAAGGCACATGTAGCCAAAATGATGAAAGAAGAAAGGGAAAGATCCGATGCTGCGTTTGAAAAAGCGATGGTAATTATCGAACAAGAAACCAAAGAAGGAAGACCTTACATCCCTTGGGCTGCACGTCCTACCGATTTGCCACAAGCAGAAATTCCTGCATTCCCCGGAGCTGAAGGGGGCGGTGCATATAGCTTTGGCGGACGTGGGGGTAAAGTGATTGTTGTCACCAGCCTCGAAGACAGTGGCCCGGGTACTTTGCGCGAAGCGTGCGAACAAGGAGGAGCCCGTATTGTTGTGTTTAACGTTGCCGGTATTATCAAACTTAAAACACCGCTTATCATCCGTGCCCCATATATAACTATTGCGGGACAAACAGCTCCCGGCGATGGAGTTTGTGTTGCAGGAGAAACACTGTGGGTTAATACTCACGATGTAGTGGTAAGGCATATGCGTTTCCGTAGAGGTGAGACTTATGTCGGTCGTCGCGACGATTCTTTTGGAGGAAATCCGGTCGGTAACATCATGATCGACCACTGTTCCACAAGCTGGGGACTGGACGAGAATATCTCATTCTATCGTCATATGTTCGATCCGGGATACGAAGGAGCAAAAGAATTGAAACTGCCAACAGTGAACGTTACAATCCAAAATACAATTTCTTCTCAGGCACTCGATACATATAACCATGCTTTCGGAAGTACTCTTGGTGGAGAAAACTGTACATTCATGCGCAACCTGTGGGCTAACAATGCCGGACGTAACCCATCTATAGGTTGGAATGGAGTATTCAACTTCGTAAACAATGTTATCTACAACTGGGTACACCGTTCGGTAGACGGAGGAGATTACTCTGCATTGTACAACATGATAAATAACTATTACAAACCGGGACCCCTTACGCCGAAAAATTCGCCTGTAGGTCACCGCATCTTAAAACCCGAATCGGGACGCAGCAAACTGAGCTATAAAGAATATGGCCGCGTTTATGCAAATGGTAATATAATGGAAGGTTACCCTGAAATAACAAAAGATAACTGGGCTGGTGGTATCCAAGTAGAAACTCAAGGTAATACAGATGGATATACCGAGAAAATGAAATGGAACAAACCATTTCCAATCGAAAATCCATTCCCTATTATGACAGCTCAGGAAGCTTACAACTTTGTGATGGATAATGTAGGAGCAACTTTTCCTAAGCGCGATATCGTAGACCAACGCGTTGTAGAACAAGTGCAAACAGGAAAGGTATATTATGCAAAAGACCTCAATCCTGACGATTTCTACCAATTCGAACACCGCCGTCTGCCAAAAGACTCATACAAGCATGGCATTATAACCGACATCAAGCAAGTTGGCGGATATCCTGAATATAAAGGAAAACCATATAAAGACAGCGATGGTGACGGTATGCCGGATGAGTGGGAAAAGAAATACGGGCTCAACCCTAACGATCCGTCTGATGCTGTAAAAGATATGAATGGTGACGGATATACTAATATCGAAAAATATATCAACGGTATCGACCCTACTACGAAAGTTGACTGGACAAAACCGGAGAATAACCACGATACACTGGCCAAAAGAAAAAGCCTATTATAAATAATAAAATACAATAAAATTCCGGATTGGCGGTACATATATTAAAAATGTATCGTCAATCTTTGTAACACAAAGATATTATGAGACATATATTGTCAATATTAGCCATCCTTTTTATCTCGGTTTCTTTATTCGCCCAAAATAACGATGAGGAATATAACAAAGTATTGCAACAGAGAGCCGATAAGATAGTCAAGACTCTAGGCGTAAGAAATCAGGCTGTTTACGATGAAGTTGTAGATATTATAGCCGATCAGTACAAAGGGCTGGGTACAATTCACGATAGTGCCAATGAACAAATAAAAGCAACTAAAAAGAATATTCAGAACAAGGAACAAAAAGAAACAGCCGTCAAGAACATAGAAAACGACCGTGATGCCCAACTCTATAAATTACATTGTGCATATATAGGCGCATTGTCAGTCTACCTGACCAACGACCAAATAGAAAAAGTGAAGGATGGTATGACTTATGGTGTTGTAAAAGTAACCTACGATTCTTATCTTGATATGATACCGACACTCAAACAAGGAGAAAAAGACCAATTGTATGCTTGGCTGGTAGAAGCCCGCGAATATGCTATGAGTGAATCGTCTTCGAAGAAGAAACACGAATGGTTTGGCAAATACAAAGGGCGTTTCAATAATTACCTTTCTAAAAACGGATACAACCTGCAAAAGGAACGCGAAGAATGGACCAAACGTATTCAGGAACGTGAGAGTGCCGATAAATAACAAGGATATTCATTTGTAAAACAATCATATTCGAATATCAGAAATATGAATAAGATTAATCTATTGATATTACTTCTTTTTTTGGGTGGATATATTTCCGCTCAAAAAAAGAAAGTGGAAAAACCAATCCCCCCTCTGGAGTGGAAAGCTGGAAAGCTGGTTTATACGCCAGACAGTTTGGGAAACCGTATCCCCGACTTCTCTTATGCCGGATATATGGCAGGCGAAATGCCCATACCTCAGCCTGCTGCTATAGTATCCATTCCTCGTACTAACGGTGATGCAACGACAAGCATACAAAATGCTATTAACTATATAGGGAATTTAAAACCCGGAGAGAACGGATTCCGGGGCGTTATACAATTCGATCCGGGTACTTACAAGATATCAGGAAATATCAATATCCCATATTCGGGAATTGTCCTTCGCGGTTCGGGAATGAATGCCGGAGGAACGACATTACTGGCAACAGGGGAAGACCGCAGAACCCTTATACAGATAAGCGGCAAGAAAGATATAATAAAAGGAACACCGCAGGAGATAACGGATAGTTACGTGCCTGTCAATGCAATGACTATGAGTGTTGCAGCAGGGCATAACCTGAAAAAAGGAGATAAAATATTCATCCAACGCCCCTCTACTCAGGAATGGATAAAAACACTGGGTACAGAGCATTTTGGCGGAGGAATAACAGCCTTAGGATGGAAAGCAGGAGAGCAAGACCTGTTTTGGGACAGGACTATTGTTTCGGCCGAAGGAAACCAGATAACAATTGATGCACCGATAACCACGACTCTAGACAAGAAATACGGAGGTGGATATATCATCCCTTACACATGGAATGGGCGTATAACCAATGTGGGAATAGAAAATATGACTATCGCCTCCGAATATGATACCAACAATCCGAAAGACGAAGCTCATTCGTGGACGGCGATTACGATGGAAAACATGAGTGATGGATGGATACGCAATATCGTATTCAAGCACTTTGCCGCATCGGCTGTCGCTATATTGGAAACAAGTAAACGGATAACAGTCGAAAATTGCAAATCGCTGGAACCCGTTTCCGAAATAGGAGGGCAACGCCGCTATTCATTCTTTACATCGGGACAGCAATGCCTCTTTCAACGGATATATGCGCAACAGGGCTACCACGATTTTGCAGTGGGTTTTTGTGCGCCGGGACCTAATGCCTTTGTGCAATGCGAATCCGATTTACCCTATAGCTTTAGTGGGCCTGTCGATAGTTGGGCATCGGGTGTATTGTTCGATATAGTGAATGTAAATGGCAATGTTTTGAGTTATAAAAACCGTATGCAGGAAGCGCAAGGTGCTGGCTGGAATGCTGCGAACAGCGTGTTCTGGCAATGTTCGGCTTCTTTGGTAGAATGCTTTGCTCCGCCTACAGCCCAGAATTGGGCATTTGGTACATGGGCTGAATTTTCGGGTAACGGATATTGGAACGAAAGCAACAACCACATAAATCCCCGTAGCCTGTACTATGCACAGTTGCAGGAAAGGCTTGGCGAAGCATATACCGATAGGGCTGATCTGCTCCCTGTAGGGCGCGAAGCATCGAGTTCCCCGTCTATAGCTGTAGCAAATGAATTGACAAAACAGGCATATAATGCACCGGTTACGCTTAGCGAATGGATAGATAAGGTCGTAGAAAAACAAGCGATTCCATTGTCGGAAAACGTAGATATATTAGCCACGTCGATAAATGGGATAAGAGTTCGTAAAGATTCTCCATTGGCAATTACAAACGGATGGATTACCCGCAACGGACAAGTACAATCCGGCTACAAGCACAATGTGCCGTGGTGGAACGGAACTGTACAACCCGCATACCTGAACAAAACAGCAAGTCCACACCTTACACGTTTTGTCCCAAGCCGTATGGGCACAGGGCTGACCGACAATATAGATTCGGTTGCTATGTGGATGACAAAGAATAATATAAAAGTACTCGACCACAATTACGGGCTTTGGTACGACCGCCGCCGCGACGACCACGAGCGAATCCGCCGTATCAACGGCGAAGTATGGGCTCCGTTCTACGAGCAGCCTTTTGCACGTAGCGGGCAGGGTATGGCATACGATGGTTTAAGCAAATATGACCTTACAAAGTACAACACCTGGTACTGGATGCGGTTGCGCCAGTTTGCCGAAAAAGCAGGTGACGAAGGATTAGTATTGATGCACCAGAACTATTTCCAACACAATATAATAGAAGCCGGTGCGCACTGGACGGATAGTCCTTGGCGTCCTGCCAACAATATAAATAATACAGGCTTTCCCGAACCTGCACCCTATGCAGGGGATAAGCGTATATTTCTGGCAGAGCAATTTTATGATGTCAATCATCCTGTAAGGCGTGAACTGCATCGCGCTTATATCAGGCAGTGCCTCGATAATTTCAAAGGAACAGGCAGTGTAATCCAACTGATAAGCGAAGAATACACAGGGCCTCTCCATTTTGTGGAGTTCTGGCTCGATGTTATTGCCGAATGGGAAAAGGAAACAGGTGAAAAACAGCTGATAGCCCTCAGTACGACAAAAGATGTACAAGATGCAATCCTTGCAGACCCTATCCGCTCGAAGATTGTGGATATTATCGACATACGTTACTGGTTCTACCGCAAAGATGGTTCTACTTATGCACCACAAGGCGGGCAAAACCTCGCACCACGTCAACACGCGCGTTTAGTAAAGCCGGGAGGAGTAGATTTTACTTCCGTATATTGTGCCGTCAGCGAATATAGGCAGAAACATCCCGATAAAGCTGTAACTTTCTATGCAAGCACATATCCGCAACAGGCCTGGGCGGTATTTATGGCTCAGGGTTCATTGGCTTGTCTACCCAAAATGAGCAATAGCCGATTTCTGGAAGATGCCGCTTCGATGACGATTGTGCCGGAAATGAACACCGAAGGGCAATATGTATTGGGCAATGCTGCGACAGGCTATATCGTTTATTCAGAAAACGAAAAAATATCGTTGAACCTGACGGATAAAAACAGGTATGATATTTATTGGATAAACGGAAAAACCGGTGTTGTTACCAAAGACAAACAAAGCGTTAAAGGAGGAAGCCTGATAGATATTCAAACGAAAAGCTCTATCCTCTGGCTTGTAAAAAAATAAAACACCGCTCCCCAACTCTTTCCAAAAGAGAGGGAGTTGCGATGCCATGACGAAATATATTTCGTCCATACTGATTTATAATCCTAAAGAAGAAAAAATATAATATAGTCAATTCCAAAAAATAGAAGAATGAACAATAATAAAATCTTGTCGAGGCTTGCCTGTCTCCCTCTCTATTGGAGAGGGCTGGGGAGAGGTGGCGTTTTATTTATCCTCGTATTCATTACACTAATATCTTGCAATACAAACAAAAATAAAGACCAGGAAGAACGCGAAGTCTATATGTTCACATCCTTTCGCGAGCCTGCAACCGATGGATTGAAATTACTCTATAGTTACGATGGCTATAAATGGGACAGCCTTCCGGGCATATACCTGAAACCCGAAGCCGGAGTGCAAAAACTGATGCGCGACCCAAGTATTGTTGTCGGGCCCGACAGCACGTTCCATCTGGTATGGACATGTAGTTGGAAAGGTGATCCTGCATTCGGTTATGCCTCATCGAAAGACCTGATAAACTGGTCGGAGCAGAAACATGTGCCTATCATGGCATTCGATACCACTACGGTAAATGTATGGGCGCCCGAACTGTTCTACGATGATGTGAATGACGATTTTATCATTGTGTGGGCATCTACTATTCCGTTCAAATTTGAAAAAGGAATCGAAGCCGAAGACAACAATCACCGCCTGTATTATACTCGAACCAAAGATTTCAATGATTTTTCGAAAGCCGAACTGCTTTACGATCCGGGATATAGTTCGATAGATGCCGTAATTGTAAAAAGGGATAGTGCCGACTATGTACTGGTATTTAAGGACAATACCCGCCCCGAAAGAAATATGCTGGTAGCATTCGGCAAAACGGCTGTAGGCCCTTACGAGAATCCTTCGGGAAAATTTACGGGCAACTTTACCGAAGGCCCATCCGTAGTTAAAGTTGGCGACGAATGGCTGATTTATTTCGACGCTTACGAAAAGAAATCGTATGATGCCGTATCTACCAAAGACTTTAAAACTTTTACAGATATAAACAATAAAATATCAGTGCCCGCAGGACACAAGCATGGCACTATATTTAAAGTGAAAGAAAGTATTCTAAACAATCTGAAATCAGCAAACAATGAATAGGAAGATAATTATCGCCCTGCTATTTTGCCTCATGTCCGTTCTCTCAGTTTATGCTCAGGACGGGGTGCATTATACAGGAAAAACACTGTCGAATGTAGACTATCATCACGGGCAACTTAGTCCAGCTGTCGGTACACATAACATCCAAACATTCAGAGCCAATAGGGAATATCCGCAGAAAGCGGAAGGATTGGGATGGACATACAACCACGCCCCTATGCTCGCATACTGGAACGGAACATTTTATCTGGAATATCTGAATGCCCCGGTGGGGGAGCATATGCCTCCGACAAGGACTATGATACAGACATCGAAAGATGGCTATAGCTGGACAACGCCTGTCACTCTCTTCCCTGAATATAAAGTACCTGACGGATATACCAAGCCTAATTATAAGGGAGTGGCGAAAGACTTGTATGCAATCACTCACCAGCGTGTAGGCTTCTATACAGCAAAGAATGGTAAACTGCTGGCAATGAGTTTTTATGGCGTTGCTCTGGACATGAAAGACGATCCTAATGATGGTAACGGCATCGGGCGTGTGGTGCGCGAGATAAATAAAGATGGTTCGTTCGGGCCTATCTATTTTATCCGCTACAGCCATGCCTTCAACGAGAAGAATACGGATTACCCATTTTATAAGAAAAGTAAAGATAAAGCATTTGTCCAAGCTTGTGATGAGCTACTTGCAGACCCGCTTTATATGCTCCAATGGATAGAAGAAGCAGACCGGAACGACCCGATAATTCCGAAGATAAAACCATATAAAGCACTTAGCTATTATCATCTGAACGACGGGCGTGTAGTCGGGCTTTGGAAACATGCGCTTACAACTATCAGCAACGATGGTGGACGTACCTGGCCTGAAGCAGCATACCGCGCACCCGGTTTTGTAAACAGCAATGCTAAGATATGGGGGCAAAAAACATCGGACGGGAAATATGCTACTGTTTACAATCCTTCCGAGTTTCGTTGGCCGTTGGCAGTTTCCACCAGTGAAGACGGACTGGAATATACAAACCTCTATCTGGTGCATGGCGACCTTACGCCAATGCGCTATGGCGGTAACTATAAATCGAGAGGCCCTCAATATGTAAGGGGAATATTGGAAAACAATGGCAATCCTCCGGGTGATGATATGTGGGTTACCTACAGTGTCAACAAAGAAGATATGTGGGTGTCGAAAGTACCCGTTCCTATTACCGATATGGCAAGCAGCCATGCCGATGAGGTGTTTAACGATATGCCCGAAGGTAAGGAACTCGATGTGTGGAATATCTACAGTCCGCTTTGGGCGCCTGTAAAAATAGAAAAGCGAAGCGATGGCAAACGTTGGCTTTCGCTCAAGGATTGGGATTTGTTCGATCATGCCAAAGCAGAAAGGGTTATTCCCGAATCGAAGACATTGGAAGCTTCTTTCTCTGTTTTACCAATGCAAAACGACAAAGGCAACCTGCAAATAGAGTTCCAAAACGAAAAAGGAGAAACTTGTACACGTATCATTTTCGACAAGGATGGTACGATGAAACTGAAAACAGGAGCAAGGTATAACGGGTTGACGCCTTACAAAGCCAATCAGGTGTATAATATTCAGGTTTCGTTGAATACAGCTACCCGCAGCCTTACAATGAAAATCAATGATAAACAGATTCCGACCCGCTTATTCTTTAATCCGGTGGAATCTATAACCCGCATAGTTTTCCGCACAGGAGACTTACCTACCGATCCGAATCCGAATACGCCTGCCGACAGGTTTACCGATCTGCCAAATGCAGGAGACGACGAGCCGAGAGCAGAATATTATATATCTTATCTGAAAACATCTAATCCGTCTTCAACTTCTGCAATCTTAAATGTAGACGACTATAAATCGTATGTCGACTATTTCAATGCGATGGAAGACGAAAATATCGTACAGGCTATACCTAACTCTGAATCATGGAACTGGATGAAGGCAAATATTCCTTTGTTTGAATGTCCTCAGGCTAATTTTCAGGAAATGTATTATTATCGCTGGTGGTCGTTCAGGAAACACATCAAAGAAACTCCTGTAGGCTATATTATGACCGAGTTTCTTGTAAACCGTTCGTATGCTGATAAATACAATCTTATTGCCTGTGCCCTGGGGCATCATATATACGAAAGCCGCTGGTTGCACGACCAGAAATATACCAACCAATATGTTCATGTATGGTTTAGAGGTAACGAAGGGCAACCTATGAATAAACTGCGCAATTTCAGCAGTTGGACGGCCAATGCTTTGTACAGCAAATATCTGGTAGACGGCGATAGTAACTACCTGTTGGATATGTATCCCGATTTGGAAAAAGAGTATGCAGCCTGGGAAGACGACCATCGACAACCAAGTGGCCTTTACTGGCAGGGCGATGTGCAGGATGGTATGGAAGAGACAATCAGCGGCGGACGCCGTAAGAAATATGCACGCCCTACTATCAACTCGTATATGTACGGCAATGCGATGGCGTTGGCCGAAATGGCAGAGATGAAAGGCGACGCAGCAACAGCCAAGAAGTATAAAGAAAAAGCTGACGAAATAAAGAATCTTGTTCAAACACAGTTGTGGAACAGCGACAGCATATTTTTCGAAACGTTGAGAGAGCCGGGTAGGTTTGCCCTCGTGCGCGAAGCTATTGGGTATATTCCGTGGTATTTCAATCTACCAGACGCAAAACCGGAGTATGCTCAGGCATGGAAGCAGGTAATAGACGAGAAAGGCTTCCTAGCCCCTTATGGAATGACTACGGCAGAACGCCGCCATCCCTTGTTCCGTACGCATGGTTGCTGCAAGTGCGAATGGGACGGTGCTATCTGGCCATTTGCCACATCGCAAACCCTGACAGCTATGGCTAATCTGCTGAACGGCTATAAACAGGATGTGGTAAACGATAGCGTATATTTCCGCCATATGGAACTGTATGTAGAGAGTCAGTACCACAGAGGGCGTCCGTACATTGGCGAGTATCAGGACGAAGTGACCGGATACTGGCTGAAAGGCGATCAGGAGCGCAGCCGCTATTACAACCATTCTACATTCAACGACCTGATTATATCAGGGCTGGTGGGGCTTCGTCCACGGGCAGATGAAGTATTGGAAGTGAATCCGTTGATACCTCAGGATAAATGGGATTGGTTCTGCCTCGATAATGTGCCTTATCACGGAAAGACAATTACTATCGTGTGGGATAAAACGGGCGAAAAATACAAGCGTGGAAAAGGTTTCTATGCAATGGTAGACGGAAAGGTGGTTGCCAAAGCGGATTTCCTGACGAAATTAACCTATAAAATGAAATAATAGATGAAAATACTATTTATAGGAGTCATAAACTTCCTATTGTGTTTAAATACTTTTGCTTTAGATATCTCTAACCTTACAACAGAACTACAGGAAACTCCGTTGGCGGTCGACGTCAGTAGTCCCCGTTTCGGATGGCTGCTGACATCCACCGAAAGAAGCGAATACCAGACAGCTTATCAGATTGTAGTGATGGACGGAAAAACGAAAATCTGGGACTCTGGCAAAGTAAATTCATCGGCAAGCCAGTTTGTCTCGTACAAAGGCAAGCCATTAACAGCCGGAGTCCGCTACACATGGAAGGTAAAGGTATGGAACAAGAGCGGAAAGGCAAGCGAAAGCAGCCCTTCTTATTTCGAAATGGCTCCATCATTCACCTCTTCCGATATACAATGGATAGGTGCTATTACCCGCGAAGATGCCAACCTTCCGATAGGTCGCCGCGATCTGCATGGGCCTTCGTTCAAGAAGCAGGAATATAAAAATATGTACGACCAGATAGATACATTGGCACTAAAAAGTATCGACCTGCGCAAGACTTTCAGCACCAGTAAAAAGGTAGAAAGGGCTGTCGTACATGTTTCGGGATTAGGGCATTACAATCTCTTTCTCAACGGGAAAAGGGTGAGCAAAGATATATTCACACCCGTATGGAGCGATTATGACAAGACGGTATATTATAACACCTATCAGGTGGATTCTCTTATAGTAGGAGGCGAAAACGCTATCGGAGTAAGATTAGGTAATGGTTTTTATAACGCGGTGGGCAATCGCTACCGCAAATTGTGGATATCGTTCGGACCTCCTACTTTATTTTTCAAGATGCACATCTATTATGCAGATGGCTCAAAGGATGTTATTTCTTCCGATAATACATGGAAATACAGCTTAAGTCCGGTTACCTTCAATGATATTTATGGAGGTGAGAATTACGATGCCCGTTTAGAGCAGCAGGGCTGGAACAAACCCGGATTTGATGACAAGGCGTGGAAACCTGTTGTCATGCAAGATGCACCGAAAGGAAAACTGCGGGCTCAGCAGGTAACAAATGTCCGTTGCATGAAAGAATATAGTTCCGCAAAGGTGACAAAAATAGATTCAAGCTATGTATTAGACATGGGGCAGAATCTCTCAGGTTATCCGGCTATTCGCGTAAAAGGCAAGGCCGGACAAACCATTAAGCTAACTGTTGGCGAGCAGTTGAACAAAGAAACTGGACTTGTTTCGCAAAAGCAATCGGGCAGCCCCCATACATACTATTACACGCTAAAAGGGGAAGGCGAAGAAACATGGCATCCCGAATTTTCGTATTATGGATTTCAGTATATTCAAGTAGATGGGGCAAACATCCTGTCATATAGCAATGATAAACCGACCATTCTGGATATTAAATCGCATTTCATATACAATGCTGTAGATGAAAACGGACACTTTGAGTCGTCGAACGAGATATTCAACAAAGCTCATATCTTGATTAAAAATGCAGTAAGAAGCAATATGCAAGCCGTATTTACCGATTGTCCGCACCGTGAAAAACTGGGATGGCTCGAAGAAACTCACCTCAATGGCCCCGGACTGCTCTACAATTGGAACTTGACGCAATTCTTCAATAAAGTGATGCAGGACATGGCCGACGGGCAGCAAGCTAATGGCTTAATACCTAATATTGTGCCCGAATATGTCGTGTTTGGCCACGGGCTCGAAGTATTCCGCGATTCGCCGGAGTGGGGCGGAGCTTCTGTTATTATGCCGTGGATGTATTATCGTTTTTATGGCGATGATACATTGTTGAGAAAATATTATAATGTGATGAAAGGCTATGTGGATTACCTTACTTCTATGGCTACAGATCACATCGTTTCGCATGGCTTGGGCGACTGGTACGACTATGGCGAGCACCGCGCCGGATTCTCTAAAAATAGTCCTGTACCTGTTTCGGCTACAGCGCATTATTACTATGTAACCCATTTGTTTGCCGAAGCTGCTAAATTGCAAGGCAAAAAGGCTGATGAAAAGAAGTACAGTGCTTTAGCAAAAGAGATAAGGAAGGCTTTTAATGATAAGTTTTTCGATAAAGCAAGCAAACAATACGGTTCGGGCAGCCAGTTTTGTAATGCCGTTGCCGTTTTTATGAACCTTGTCGAGCCTCAGGATAAGCAGGCCGTAATGGCTAACCTGAAAAAAGATATTGCCGAAAGAGGCAATCGCCTTACAACGGGCGATGTAGGCAACCGTTACTTGTTTCAGGCATTGGCACTCAATGGTGAGAATGAATTGATGTACCAGATGCACAACCATGAAGATGCACCGGGCTATGGTTTCCAGATAAAATTTGGTGCTACTACCCTTACCGAGCAATGGGATCCGCGCAAGGGTGCATCGTGGAACCACTTTATGATGGGGCAGATCGACGAATGGTTTTTCCGCAGTCTGGCGGGAATAGAACCTACAACTCCCGGATTCCGGGAATTTACTATTCAGCCGCAACCTGTAGGCGATCTTAAATGGGTTAAAACGAAACATAAAACCCTTTACGGCGACATCAAGGTGGAATGGGAAAATGCAGATGGTAAATTTAAGCTATCTGTGCTTGTGCCTGTGAATACAAAGGCTATCGTGATTTTGCCAAACGGGCAAAGAGAAATGGTAGGTTCGGGTCATTATAACTTCGAATGTAAAATATAGAACTTAATAAAACTAGAAAGAAAGATGAAATTGAAAGGCATTTCTCTATGTTTCTTAGCCTTCTGTCTGGCTGTCGTAGCAATGGCACAGACAAAAGGTTTGACAAACACAACAAAAAGCCCATATGCGAAGATGCACAGTGTAGATCTTAGCGATGTAACATGGACAAAAGGCTTTTGGGCCGAACGGTTCGATGTGTGCAAAGACACCATGCTCTACAATATGTGGCGTATATTCGACAACCCCGAACTCAGCCATGCTTACCGCAATTTCGAAATTGCAGCAGGACTGAAAGAGGGCGAGCACAAAGACCCTCCGTTTTTCGATGGTGATATGTACAAGTGGCTCGAAGGGGCGGCAGCAGTTTATGCGATAACCAAAGACCCTAAGCTGGATGCGCTTATGGATCGTTTCATAGAAACGATACGGCTGTCGCAACGCGAAGACGGCTATATTCATACAGCTACTATAGTGGCAGATAAGAATAATCCCGGTGCGAAAAAAGGATTTGAGGAAAGGCTGCATTTCGAGACTTACAATATGGGGCACCTGATGACTGCCGGATGTGTACATTACCGGGTGACAGGAAAGAGGACATTGCTGGACTTGGCGATAAAGACCACCGATTTCTTATACAACTTCTATAAAACGGCAACCAACGAACTGGCTAGAAGCGCCATTTGCCCCTCTCACTATATGGGTGTGGTAGAGATGTACCGTACAACGAGAGATCCTAAATATCTCGAACTGTCGAAAAGCCTGATTGATATCCGTGGTATGGTAGAAAACGGAACCGATGACAACCAAGACAGGATTCCTTTCCGCGAACAAAAAGTAGCAATGGGGCATGCCGTAAGGGCAAACTACCTGTATGCGGGCGTAGCCGATGTTTATCTGGAAACCGGGGATAAGACTTTGCTGGAATGCCTGCATCCGATATGGAATGATGTGACTTACCGCAAGATGTATATTACAGGCGGATGCGGGGCTTTGTACGATGGTACGTCTCCCGATGGTACAGCCTATGAGCCCGACAGCATACAAAAAGTACACCAGTCGTACGGACGTGCATACCAGTTGCCGCAAGAAACGGCTCACAACGAGACTTGTGCCAATATCGGGAATATGCTGTGGAACTTTCGTATGCTGCAACTTTCTGCCGATTCTAAATATGCCGATATCATGGAGCAGACATATTACAACAGCATCTTGTCGGGTATTAGCCTCGATGGCAAGAAGTATTTTTATACAAATGCGCTTAGCCATTCGCACGAGTTTCCTTATCAGATGCGCTGGGGCAATTTCCGTCAGGAATATATTACCTGTTTTTGTTGCCCGCCTAATACAGTGCGCACCATAGCCGAAGCAAACAGTTCTGCTTATGCTACTTCCCACAAGGGTGTATATTGCAATCTCTATGGCGGAAATACTTTGAGAACAAAAGCCATCGACGGCTCCGATATACATATCACGCAAACCACCGATTATCCTTGGGACGGAAATGTAACCTTGAAAGTGGAGAAAGCACCAAAAGGAAATTATTCCATTTTCCTGCGTGTCCCCGAATGGAGCGAAAGCGCAACAGTAAAGGTGAATGGTAAAGAGGAAAATATAAAAATAGTACCGGGCAGCTATGCCGAGGTAAACAGGCAGTGGAAAAACGGCGATATGGTCGAACTCATTATGCCATTCGAAGCAAGGCTGGTAGAGGCTAATCCTATGGTGGAGGAAAGCCGCAACCAGATAGCGGTGATGTATGGGCCATTGGTATATTGTATGGAAGCTAAAGACCTGCCGGAAGGTGTCTCAATTTATGATATACTGATACCTACTGATATAAAACTGACCCCAAAAGCCGTAACCATAGAGAATAGTAAGGTGGTGATGCTGACTGGCAAAGCGCGTCTGCTCGACCGGAATAAATGGACCGGTAAGTTGTATCGCAAGGTCAATACATCGGTGAAAGATATTGAGATAAGCCTTATTCCGTATTATGCGTGGAACAACAGGGGCAATTGCGATATGTCAGTCTGGCTGAGGGCTGCGAACTGAGAAACTAAAATTCAATATAAAGGAGGAAAGAGATCTGTAGGTTTCTTTCCTCTTGTTCTTTACCCCTGATGATCAACCCGTTTATTTTTATTATCTTTGCCTCCATTTCGAAAAGGCTACTATTGGTTTGTATCTAACTTCACACTAAAATGAAACTGTTCGTTAAGGGTATTTTTATTTTATCTCTGCTCTTTTTTATATTTGGCTTTGTTGTATCGGTTTTATTACCGGTCAATGAGGTTATCCTCGAATATTATCTCTACTATTCAGACTTCTTTACCGGCAAGGAGGAAGCCTTCAGTATTTTTGCCAATCGCAGCTATTTAGTTTTTCAGACAATACTGGTGGTGCTTATTTTATTCAATATAACAGTATTATATCGGTTCGGCTTTGTATATGAAAAATTGACAACCTTTTTCTTCTATACCAAGCAGGCTATAACTAATATAGGCAAGGATATAAAGTCGGGGAACATTATTGCAGTATTAATTATTCCCTTTGTATCGTCCATATATTTTGCATTCACCGTTCCCGTTTCTTTAGATGAGGGAATTACCTACTTGGTTCAGACCAACAAACCCATCTTTTGGTCATATGCTACCTATCTGGAACCCAACAATCATGTATTGCATTCTTTGATTACGCATATTACAAAACATATTCCTTTTTTCAATATGTTGTTTTGTATCCGGGTGTCGTCTATCATAGCATCGTTGTTTGCCTGGATAATACTTTACTCTTTTGTGAAAAGGTTCTTTTCCGAAAAAACATCATTATTTACAGTTGCCTTGTCGTCTATGATGTTCATGTCTGTTTATTATAGTTATATGTCGAGAGGATATGGGCTTACAGTTCTGTTTTTTACTATTTGTTTATATGCAGCTTTCAGTATAATAAAAAATGGAAGCAGGAATAAAGACTGGGTCTTCTTTACTATAGCAGGAACATTGGGTGCATATACAATCCCTTCTTTTTTATATCCGTTTGCTATTCTCAATGTTGTTATACTTATATTCAATTATAAAAGGATCAGGCAACAAATATGTTTTAATGCACTGGCCGGTATAATGACGTTTTCCTTGTATATACCCATCATGATGCGGCATGGAATAAAAGCCCTGACGGCCAATGGATGGGTTGCCCCTATCGGGCGTGCAGAAGTACTGGAGCGGCTTCCGGGCTATTTTTCGCAGACAATAAACGAGATAACAGGCATTCCTTTATTGGCCTCAGTTCTCATAATTTTATCGGCTTTTATTTATACCTGTTGGACAGGAAATAAACAAGTATTAAAATTATGGGCCGTATTTGCCCTGATGCCTCCATGCATTTTACTCTTACATTCGGTAATACCATTTCCCCGGACTTTTGTTTATTATGCTATAATAATGGCTTTCATTGTAGGTATATCATATCAGCAACTTATTGATAAACTTCCTAAAACGGGACTGACTGCAGGACTGATAATAATACAGGCATTGGGCTTTGTCAATTTCTATCAGAATATTGGCGAATACGAATCGTTCAATACCTATTATCACGATATAAATAAAAGGATCATAGAAAAAGGCAAAACATATTATGTGGTAAGTGGGTTCGACTGTGTGAACCACCGGTTCGAAATGCTGGTAAACGGATGCAATCCTGATGACGATGCCGTTTATGAAGATATCTATTGGACAAAAAAGGACGTCTCGGCTGATAGTATCAATGGATTTGATTATATAGTTATCGACGTGGTCAGGGATAAAACTGTCTTGAAAAAACCAATATATTCGAATAAAGAACAAAATTTATATGCCCGGTAGCAACATGATGTAAGAATGTCTCGTCCCAAAAAACTGTAACGGTTTTTTAGGACGAGACACGATTTTATATACCAGCTATTCAGCTAAAACATCGGAGAGAACGGGCGGGTTATCGTTATCCATATTTGTAATAATTTCTTCTAATGCATCTTCCGAAAAATCTACACCAAGATAAGTTAGCGCTTCAGAGAAATAATCTACCATAAATTCATTTTCCGGGAGGTTTCCGGCTTCGGCCACCATGTATGAGAACAATTTCTCCTGCTTCTTTTTGGTCCAGTCGAAATATTCTTCGTACCAACTCTCAAGATTTTCCTCGATGTTATATACATCAATGGCGTAGACACTGCAAGCTGCTAAAAGTTTTAGACCATCGTCAGTATCTTCGAGCCTGTCGATAATCATCTCCAACTCGTCGGTCTGTCCACCATTGATTTTCTTCATTTCATTGATAAAATTTTCCATATGTATAAGATTTTGTATAGTTGTTTGTCGAAATCTGTATTATGCGTGCTAAAGGTATAGAATAAAGTTATTGCTCTAAAGTATTTAAAGAAGGAAAACATCAAAAACAGGTGTAAATATTCCCTTCCCCATTCTCATTTTGGATTGGCATATCTGAAAACTATTTTACCTTACTCGATGAATCGCGCACCGATAAAATACACGGCACTACCACCTGTTCTACACTATAATCTCCTGCTATATGTTTCAACAATAATTTGCAGGTGGCCTCACCCATCTTGTAAGTCTGATGCGTAACCGCCGTAAGCGGGGGATCGACATAGCCGGAATGTATTTCATCGGTATAGCCAATAAGGGCAACATCCTCAGGTATCCTCAGGTTGCGTTCCCTTATAGCTTTCATTGCCCCAAAAGCCAGGCTGTCGGTCATTCCCAATATGGCATCGGGAGGATTGGGTAGAGACAACAAGGCTTTTGCAGCCTTATACCCCGTTTCGTAACCTATCTTTTCGCAATAGACCAGTTCTTTTTCGATAGGTATCTTATTGTCTCTCAACGCTTGCAAATAGCCATGCTTCCTTTGCTTTACAATATCCAGATGGTTAGCCCCTCCAATAAAGCCAACCCGCTTCGACCCGGTTTCGAGAAAATGGACTGTTGCCTTCATGGCCGAATCTACATTATCTGTCACTACCGACGAAAATTTATCCGTAAGGCATATCCTGTCGAAAAATACAAGAGGTATATTCTGTTCGTACAGCATTTCGAAGTGCGAATAGTCGCGGGTTTCTTGAGAAAGGCAGACTATAATACCTTCTACCCTGATATTAACGAGGTCTTCGAGGCATTGAATCTCCAGTTTATACTTTTCGTAAGAAGAAGTTATTATTATCGAGTACCCATTCTTTCTCGCCACATCGTTTATCCCGCTGATTATTGATGAATAGTAATGCGTAACGATATCGGGAACTATAATGCCTATTATATGCGGAGCATTTTTCAGCAGGCTTATGGCAAAAGGGTTTGGGCGGTAGTTTTTTTCCTTGGCCAACATTTTTACGCGTTTTTTCATTTCCGCTCCTATCTCCGGGCTGTTTTTCAATGCTCTGGAAACAGTAGAAACCGATACACCTAATTCTTTAGCTAGGTCTTTTAGCGAAACCGGGCGTTTCTTATTCATATCATGGTGATGTAGATTCTGTAGGCTAAATTATATAAATTCCTTCATTTACGCAAAGCTTTGCGTTCGATTTTAGAAATTATAGTGCAGATTAAAATAGCCAAAATTTTATTTTTGAAATCGAAATACCTAAAATAGAATATCGTGGAATACAGAGAAATAGGAAAAACAGGCATGAAAGTGTCCAATCTGAGCTTTGGAGCTTCGTCACTAGGCGGAGTTTTTCATTCGATCAAAGAAGATGAAGCTATAAAAGCAGTACATACAGCAGTAGACAATGGGATCAACTTCATCGACGTATCTCCTTACTACGGACATCTGAAGGCTGAAACGGTACTGGGAAAAGCCCTGAAAAACATAGACAGAAGCAAATACTATTTGTCTACAAAGGTTGGCCGTTATGGAAAAGACGGGGTAAACTACTGGGATTATTCTGCCGGTAAAGCAAAAGAAAGCGTGTACGAGAGTATGGAGCGACTGAATGTCAGCCATATCGACCTCATCAATATACATGACATCGAATTTGCAGACCTGGATATGATTTGCAAGGAAACCCTTCCGGCATTGGTCGAGTTGAGAGAAAAAGGAATAGTCAAAAACGTAGGGATAACAAACCTTACATTGAACCATCTGAAATATGTAATAGAAAATGTGCCGGAAGGAACGGTCGACAGCGTGCTCTCGTTCTGCCACTATTGCCTCAATGACGATGCACTGGCAGACTTCCTCGATTTTTTCGAAGCAAGAGGCATAGGTGTCATCAATGCATCTCCGTTCTCGATGGGGCTACTCACCGAGAGGGGCGCTCCCGAATGGCATCCCGCACCAAAACCCCTACAGGAGTTGTGCCGAAAAGCAATGAAGCATTGCAAAGATAAAGGTGAATCTATAGAACAGCTTGCCGTGAAATATTCGGTGTCCAATCCTCGGATTGCAACTACACTGTTCAGTACATCACGCCCGGCTGCCGTACTTCAAAATATAGAATGGGCAGAACAGCCATTGAATGAGGAATTACTGACAGAAGTACAGGCTATATTAAAGCCCCGTTTTCGCGATACATGGCTAAATAGTTGAAAAATGGAAACAAAAGCATCGGGGTATAAATCTAATAAATATGATTTCCCTACAAAAAAATATTGCCAGACATTAGATCTGAAGGACGATCCTAAACTGATTGAAGAGTACATAAAACGTCACAGCAAGGAAGAACACTGGCCTGTTATTAGAGAAGGGATAAGAGAAGTTGGCATCCTGGAAATGGAAATATATCTGTTTGGAAACTGCCTGTTTATGATAGTAGAAACACCTTTAGATTTCGATTGGGACGATGCCTTCTCCAGATTGGCTACTTTGCCCAAACAAGCCGAATGGGAAGAATATATGTCTGTTTTTCAGAATGCAGAGAAAGGAGCCAGCTCCAGCGAAAAATGGCAGTTGATGGATCGTATTTTTAAATTGTATGAGTAAGATGAAAGCAATAACAATATTAGGAAAAGAACAAATCGTTGTAACGGACATAGATAAGCCCGAACTAGGGGCGGGCGAGGTTCTCCTTAAGATAAAGTATGTAGGATTCTGCGGCTCCGACCTGAATACATACCTCGGCAAAAACCCGATGGTACAGCTACCCGTGATACCCGGGCATGAGATTGGTGCTGTAGTAGAAGCCGTAGGCGACAATGTACCCGGCTCTATAGAAGTGGGAGCAACCTGTACTGTCAATCCCTACACTAATTGCGGACATTGCCCTTCGTGCCGCAACGGGCGTCCTAACGCTTGCCAGTTCAACCAGACATTTGGAGTGCAGCGCGATGGAGCTATGTGCGAATATATAGCCGTTCCCTGGCAGAAGGTGATACCCGATAAAGATATTAATGCAAGAGACTTTGCTCTGGTAGAGCCTATGAGCGTCGGATTTCATGCCGTTTCGCGCGCCGCTGTAACCGATTTGGATATTGTGCTGGTGATAGGCTGCGGTATGATCGGCGTAGGAGCTATCGTGAGGGCGGCACTACGTGGAGCACGCGTTGTCGCGATGGATATGGACGATGAGAAGCTGAAACTGGCGCAACGCTTGGGTGCTGCTTATACCATCAATTCCAAGACCGAGGATGTACATGCCCGGTTGCAGGAAATTACCGATGGAACAGGTCCCGATGTAGTAGTCGAAGCCGTAGGCGCTCCTGTAACATATCAGACGGCTATAAACGAAGTGGCTTTCACCGGACGGGTTGTATGCATCGGATATGCAAAAACAGAAATAGCATTCGAGACAAAATACTTCGTCCAGAAAGAGTTGGATATCAGAGGATCGAGAAACGCTATGCCCGAAGACTTCCGTGCCGTAATGGAATATATGAAACGGGGAACTTGCCCTGTGGATCAGCTAATAAGTGGTATTTACAAACCGGAACAGGCGCAGCAGGCTTTAGAAGGCTGGTCGGCAAATCCGGGGAAAGTATTCAGGATACTTATCGAATTTTAAAAACAACAAACACATGGATTTCAACATAATAGACGCCCATGCGCATCTTTGGCTCAATCAGAATACAGAGGTGAACGGTCTGGAGATAAAAACACTGGACGATGGAAAATCTCTTTTTATGGGGGAAATTCGTCAAATGGTTCCTCCCTTCATCGTAGACGGAAGGAATACTGCTGAAATATTCCTTGCAAACATGAACTATGCGCAGGTGTCGGCAGCCGTTATTACCCAGGAATATATCGACGGCTTGCAAAATGCGTATCTGAACCAAGTAGAAGAAAAGTATCCCAACCGGTTTCTATGTTGCGGCATGTTCGATGTAAGGCAGCCCAATTATGTAAAACATGCGAAGAAACTTATCGGGCATGGCTTCAAAGCATTGAAAATTCCCGCTCAACGCTTCTTCCTTCCCGAAGGCAGGGTTTACCTGACTATCGACCCGATGATGGAAATATTCAAGCAGATGGAGAAAAACGATATTCTTTTGTCCATCGACCTGGCAGACGGCGATGAACAGGTAGCGGAAATGAATGAAATAATAAAAGAATGTCCCAACCTCAGGATTGCTGTCGGGCACTTCGGCATGGTTACCCGCCCCAAATGGCAAGAACAGATAAAGCTTGCCCTGAACAAGAATGTCATGATAGAATCGGGCGGCATCACATGGCTGTTCAACGACGAGTTTTACCCGTTCGAAGGGGCTGTCCGGGCGATAAAAGAAGCCGCCGACCTCGTAGGTATGGACAAACTGATGTGGGGATCGGATTATCCGCGAACCATAACAGCCATCACCTACCGCATGTCTTACGACTTTGTTGTGAAGTCAGACCTTCTGAACGATGAAGAAAAAGCCTTGTTCTTAGGCAAAAATGCTGAGAAATTTTATAGATTTAAAAATCTTATAGATCTTCCTTATATAAAGAATATGTCGGAATAAGATACCAGACACCTATTCTGCACTAACCATGAAAACAAAAGCAAACCATGAATGACAACAAAAAAAGAAATTACACCATCACCCTGGCCCTGATATTCAGCCTGTTCTTCATATGGGCTATCAGCAGTAATTTGCTGCCGACCATGATACGCCAATTGATGAAAACCTGCGAACTAAACACTTTCGAAGCATCATTTACCGAAACGGCTTATTGGCTGGCATATTTCATTTTCCCTATCCCGATAGCCATGTTTATGAAAAAGTACAGCTACAAAGCCGGCATTATATTCGGGCTGTTGCTGGCAGCTTTGGGCGGATTGCTGTTTTTTCCGGCATCCATTATTAAGGAATACTGGGCATATCTGGGTATCTTCTTTATAATAGCAACAGGGATGTGCTTCCTCGAAACCGCAGCCAACCCGTATGTTACAGTTCTGGGTGATGCCAAGACTGCACCGCGAAGGCTCAACCTTGCACAATCGTTCAACGGGCTTGGTGCTTTCATTGCTGCCATGTTTCTCAGCAAACTCGTACTGAGCGGGCACGAATATACGCGCGAGACTATTCCAGCCGATTATGTTGGCGGTTGGGAAAGCTACATACAGTTCGAAACGGATGCAATGAAACTGCCTTACCTCATTCTTGCAGGATTGCTTATCGTTATAGCCATTATCTTTATTTTCTCGCATCTGCCTAAGATTAAAGAAGGCGACCACGAAGAAGGCGAAAGGAGCAATGAAAAACTTATCGACTTCAAAGTGCTGAAATGAAGGCATCTCCGTTGGGGTGTTATCGCCCAGTTTTTCTACAATGGCGGACAGACTGCCATCAACAGCCTCTTCCTTGTCTATTGCTGTACCTATGCCGGAATGTCCGAAAGCACAGCCACTACCTTCTTCGGCCTGTATATGCTGGCTTTCCTTTTGGGACGCTGGATAGGAACCATGCTGATGGTGAAATTCAAGCCTCAGAATATGCTGGTTGTATATGCGTTGGTCAACATATTGCTTTGTGGCGTTATTATGGTTTTCGGTGGAACTGTAGGCTTGTATGCAATGCTTGGAGTATCATTCTTTATGTCTATCATGTACCCTACACAGTTTTCGCTCGCGCTCGAAGGCTTAGGGAGCAATACCAAGAGTGGTTCGGCATTTCTTGTAATGGCCATTGTGGGCAATGCCTGCCTGCCTCAGCTTACGGCATACATAATGCATCACAACGAGCATATCTATCAGGTAGCTTATATAATACCTCTCATCTGCTTTATATTCTGTGCTTATTATGGATGGAAAGGGTATAAAGTAGTAGATTAATAAATAAAAAAGTAATGAAATGTTATTACATGTATTAACTTTGAGTTACTTTTAGAGTCTGTTTAAATTTTAGCGAAAATTTTTCTTATAGTTCTGTGTAACTTTCGTTGCTATAAAATTTAAACAGGCTCTTAATTTATTGATCTATTCGTTATGAGAAAAATTTTACTTATTGTAGCCTGTGTGCTATCTTATTGTGCTGTGTCTCAGGCGCAGGGCGGTATGTGGGTTCCGTCTTTGATAGAGGAACGTGTAAAAGATATGCAGTCGAAGGGGCTGAAAATATCGGCAGGCGATATTTATGCCACCGATAAAGCGTCGTACAAAGACGCGGTTGTCTTATTTGGTGGAGGATGTACCGGCGAAATGGTATCGTCCGAAGGGCTTATGCTGACTAACCACCATTGCGGATTTTCGGTACTGCAAAAACATAGCTCGGTAGAGCACGATTATCTAAAAGACGGTTTCTGGGCGATGAACAGGGACGAAGAACTGCCAAACCCGGGGTTGACCGTTAAGTTCCTTGTCAGGATGGACGATGTTACCGACAAGGTATTTGCAGGAACAGAGGGACTTAGCGCAAGCGAAGCCGAGAGTATTAAACGTTCTAATATCGAAAAAGTAATACAAGAAACGGTAGGCGGAACGCATTATGAGGCAGATGTAAAGACCCTTTATTATGGCAACCAATATTATATCTATGTTTACGAGGTTTTCGAAGATGTACGCATCGTAGGTGCGCCGCCTTCCTCTATTGGCAAATTTGGAGGCGAAACCGATAACTGGATGTGGCCACGCCATACGGGCGATTTTATGTATTTCAGGGTATATGCAGGAAAAGATAATAAACCTGCGCCCTATTCGAAAGATAATGTGCCATACAAACCCAAAAAGTATTTTAATATTTCGACCGGCGGAATCGGCGAAGGCGATTTTACAATGGTATATGGCTATCCGGCACGTACACAGCAATATTTATTCTCCAGTGGGGTAGATGATGTCCTTAGCCATTCTAATCCCGCAAAGATAAAACTACGGACTATGCGGCTCGAAGAAATACAACGTGCCCGCAAATCAGATCCTGCTATAAGGATAGCCTACTCGTATAAAGAGGCGAGCATAGCCAATGCCTGGAAAAAATGGCAAGGCGAGAGCCTCGGGCTCGAAAGGCTGAAAACGATAGCAAAGAAAGAAGCTTATGAAAAATCCTTCGAAGAGTGGGCATACACCAAGCCTGAATATAAAGATGTTGTATCTTCCTTGAGAGCACAATATGACTCGATTCACGATTACAGCCTCGCTTGGGACTATCTCAGGGAAGCCATTTTTGCTATCGAACTGGTTCAGGTGATGAGGATTGCCGACAAATGGATAGAAAGTCCTTCAGAGGCGATTCCTCAAAAGCTATCTGATTTTTATGGCGATTATTATCCGGAAATAGATAAGAAGATAGCGAAAAAGCTTCTGGCAGAATACATGGGCAAAATTCCACAAAGATTTATTCCTGATGAGGTGGCAGAAGATATAAAAACAGCTAATGGGGTGGATGCATACGTCGATATGTTGTTCCAGTCGTCATCGTTTGTCTCTGCCGACAGGCTGGCTTCAGCTATAGCGCAGAAGCAAGATTTGACGAAAGATCCGGCTGTCGTATTTTATTTCGCTTTTGCCAATATGTTCAACAATGCAGTTAGAGGGAAGATTATAAAATATGATGCCAATATAGAGGCTCTCCAGAAAACATTCGTGCGCGGACAAAAAGCCTTTGATGCAGATAATAAAACCGGGCGGGTCTTTTTCCCTGATGCCAATCATACGCTGAGGGTGTCTTATGGTTCGGTTAGCGGCTATTCACCCGAAGATGCTGTATGGTATATGCCAATATCCACTCTCGAAGGGATTATAGCAAAAGACAATCCGCAGGAATATGAATTTAATATACCTCAAAAACTACGCGATATACACGCCTCATCCGATTATGGCAGGTGGAGTGTAAACGGTACTGTGCCGGTGTGTTTCATTGCCAACAATCACACTAGTGGCGGAAATAGCGGCAGTCCTGTCCTGAATGGGAAGGGAGAACTGATAGGGATCAACTTCGACCGTACATGGACAGGTACGATGAGCGATATTGAATTTGATCCTGAAATATGCCGCAATATAAGCCTCGATATACGGTATGTCCTTTTCGTTACCGAAAAAATTGGTGGTGCTGGATATTTGATAGATGAAATGAATATAGTACATAGCAAGGCTAAATAGGCTTTATAATAGACGTTTCGTTTTTTAGCCGGATAAAGATATACTGACAAGGAAGGAGGGTGCATCGGCTTGGTATTATAAACCAGCGGTGGCGCCCTCTGTTTGCGAATACGGTTAAAGTATGTTATTTACATTAAAAACAATGATTTGATTAATAATAATCGTTAATTTTGTCTGCGACTACTAATAGTTACTTAGAGTTGATGGACTATCAAGGAATAGTTGTCAGTAGAGAGACTGTTTAAATTTTTGCTGAAATTTGAACAGGCTTTAGGCATTCAAAAAATTATATACAAATTGCGGTATGATATTAATAGGAGAGAGTAGCTCGTCGAAAACGGAATGGTGTATAACATCCCGGTTCGAAACCGAAATAATAGAACATTGTATTACAGATGGGATAAACCCGTATTTGCAAACCCGGAAGCAAATTAGCCATGTGATCCGGTTGCAGCTTCCTCCCGAGTTCTTCAAAATAAAATGTTCTACTATCTATTTTTACAGCGCAGGATGTGCTAACGACGAAAAGAAAGATATTGTAAAGGCTTCTTTAGAGTCGCAGTTTCGTACCCCTTCGGTGATAGAAAGCGACTTGGTAGGGGCTGCCAGGGCGTTGTTCCAGAACGAAGCGGGCATTGCCTGCATACTTGGTACCGGATCCAACTCCTGTTTCTACGATGGCGAGAAAATAGTAAAGAATGTAAAACCTCTCGGCTTTATATTAGGCGACGAAGGCAGTGGCGCTTCTATGGGTAAATCTTTCCTTGCCGATTGCCTCAAAGGGTTGGCTCCGAAAGAATTGGTAGAACCGTTCTTCGATCTGTACAAGATAGATGAGAATGAAATACTCGATTTTATATATAATCAGCAAAGTCCGCAAAAACTACTTTATACACTTTCCTATTTCCTGTCCGAGTATATCGAACACGAATATATCTACAACCTTGTGAAAAATAACATCAAATCGTTTTTCGAAAGGAATATATTACAATACAATGCCTCTAACTATCCTATCCGGTTTGTGGGGGCGGTAGCAGTTATGTATTCTAACATACTAAGGGAAGTGGCTGCTGAATACGGCTTGAAGGTAGATCAGATTGTAGGGAAGTCGATGAAGGGTTTGATGGAATACCATAAAGGCAAAATGTGAAAATATAATCAAGACTCATAAAAAATGTTAATTTAGTGGTTTTGCTTATTCATAAATAAGGTTTAAAAATAATTACTTCCTATATTTGACATCAGAAAGGTTTTGTTCTCAAAAATATCATAACCTGCACAATAATAAGCTCGCTTTTAAGGATTGTTTTTTATTGCAAGTATTGTCTAATGAATGTTAGGTAATCCGTCATGGTTATATACATGTGGACTTAAATTTAATCAATAATATATGAGAAAAATAATTAATTGTTTTATTCCTTATCGAAGCAAGGAACAGGTGGAAAAGACTGTCGAAGCTTTGAGAGAATCACCTCTTGTAGATAAAATATTTCTGCTGAACGATCAGGTTTCTAACGAAGCTGTGGCCGGGGCCGAAATTATCAATATCCAATCCCTGCAATCAACCGCTACAATAAAGAAAATAGCAGAATACGCAGATGCTAAATATACATTGGTCTATACAAAAACAGCAAGCCTGCGTTTTGGTATGTTTGCCCTCGAAAGGATGCTCCGCATAGCCGACGATTCGGCGGCGGGTATGGTCTATGCCGATCATTATCAGGTGATAGACGGCGAAAAGAAAAACAGCCCTGTCATAGCCTATCAGAGAGGAAGCCTGCGCGACGACTTCAATTTTGGCTCGGTATTGATATATAATACTCTGGAATTGAAAGATGCGGCTAACCGTATGGATACCGGCTATCAGTTTGCCGGACTGTACGACCTGCGGCTCAAAGTGTCGCAAAAAGCTCAGCTTGTTCATATCAACGAATATTTATATACCGAAGTAGAAGAAGATAACCGGAAAAGCGGACAGAAGATATTCGACTATGTAGATCCTAAAAACAGACAGGTTCAGATAGAAATGGAACAGGCTTGCACAGCCCATCTTAAAGAAATTGGCGGCTATCTGGTGCCTGTTTTCAAAGATGTAGAGTTTGGTGCTGCCGGTTTCGAATACGAGGCCTCTGTTATTATACCCGTGCGAAACCGCATCAGAACCATTAAGGATGCAATATCGTCGGTATTAGAGCAAAAAGCCAACTTCAAATTCAACGTCATTGTCGTAGATAATTATTCGACCGACGGTACCACCGATGCTATTGCCGGATTTGCCGCAAAAGACGAACGGGTGATCCACCTTATACCCGAAAACAAAGAACTCGGTATCGGCGGGTGCTGGAACGTGGGGGTACATAGTGAGAAGTGCGGCAGGTTTGCCGTGCAACTCGATAGCGACGATATATATTCAGGCGACGATACATTGCAGAAAATAGTAGATGCTTTCTACGAGCAGAATTGTGCAATGGTAGTAGGCACTTACAAACTGACCGATTTCGACCTGAACGAAATACCGCCGGGAGTGATCGACCACAAAGAATGGACACCCGATAACGGACGAAACAATGCGCTTCGCATCAACGGATTAGGTGCGCCACGTGCATTCTATACCCCGACACTGAGAGATATTAAAGTGCCAAATACGAGCTATGGCGAAGACTATGCCCTGGGATTGTATTTCTCGCGCGAATACCAGATCGGACGCATCTATGACGTATTGTACCTGTGCCGCAGGTGGGACGACAATTCGGATGCAGCATTGGATATAAACAAGATGAATGCCCACAATACCTATAAAGACAGGATCAGGACATGGGAGTTGCAGGCAAGGATAGCTCTGAACAAGAAGAAAGCATAAACCTTTTCGAAACTACTCTAATGAAAGAAGCGATGGGCTCAATATCGGAAAAAGCGGAAAAATTGCTGCATAATCAGCTTGAAGTCTGGCAGTTGGCACAAACTAACTACAGGAACTTATCGACTGTGCGATCGAAAGAGTTTGACTTTGGCAATTTTAAAGTGAGGGTGCAGTTCAATCCCGGAAGGATACAATCGTCGGCAGCCAAGGTGGATGCAAAATCCATCAGCGAAAGAAAATGTTTCTTGTGTCCTGCCAATCTTCCTAAAGAACAGGAAGGAATAGATATTGATAATAAATACCAGATCTTGGTCAACCCTTTTCCTATATTTCCCGAGCATTTTACAATACCGGCCTACGATCATACCGACCAGTTGATACTCGACAGGTATGAAGATATGCTGACCCTGTCGCAACTTCTCGATCGGTATTCCCTGTTCTATAACGGGCCTAAGTGTGGGGCTTCGGCTCCCGATCATATGCACTTTCAGGCTGGTATCAAGGGGTTTATGCCGATAGAGCACGATGTGGAAAACGTAGGGAAAAGAGAACTGGTGCAGCTTGAAGACCTGACAGTATATGCTTTGGATAACTATTTAAGGAACAGCTTCCTTATCTGTTCTCAAGATAAAGACAAGTCTGTACGCTTTTTCAGTGAATTGTACCACGCGTTAGAAATAAGAGCAGGAGAACCAGAGCCGATGATGAATATAATTGCCTGGTATGGCAATGGTATGTTCCACACTGTTGTCTTGCCTCGCGAGCAGCACAGGCCAGCTTGTTTCTTTGCCTGCGGCGGCGATAATATACTCATTAGCCCGGCATCAGTCGATTTGGGAGGCGTATTTATTACTCCTCAGGAAAAAGATTTCGAAAAAATAACAGCTAAGGACATCGAAAATATACTGAAAGAGGTATGTGTCAGCGATGTGAAATTTGAGACTATAATTGAAAGTTTGATGATTAGATAACTATGGAGCCAAAACTGAGAGTGGGAATATTACAAGAGGAAATGATTGCTTTTTCGTTGAAAGGGTCATATTTATGCAATCGGGTTGCAGCCAGCGGCGATCAGCAACTTTGGTATCAGGATGGACGGATTCAGTGGAACGGCAACAGCTATTCGGAGTTATATTTCGATTCTCAGGACGGCCATTCTTCTTTCATCTTGCGCAATGTTGTAATTGGTATAAACTTCCATTGGGAGAGAAAAGAAGATCAGGAGTTTAGCGGGTCGTTGAAGTTTATAGTCGAAGATGGTAAAATCAGGGCTATCAATGTTATCGGCATAGAAGATTACCTCACATCGGTCATTTCATCCGAAATGAGTGCCACTGCTTCTCCGGCTCTATTGAAAGCGCATGCCGTAATCTCGCGAAGCTGGCTGCTGGCTCAGATAGAGAAGAACAAGGTTCTCGAACAGGAAAATAAGGAATATAAGGCAGGATTCGAAAGCGAGGACGAAATTGTCCGTTGGTACGACCGCGAAGATCACCACGGTTTTGATGTATGTGCCGACGATCATTGTCAACGTTATCAGGGTATTACCCGCACTTATTCCAATTTGCAGATTGTAAAGGAAGCCATAGGCGAAACCCGCGGAAAGGTATTGACTTATGATGGGGCAATCTGCGATGCCCGTTTCTACAAATGTTGTGGCGGTGCATTAGAAGAGTTTCAAAACTGTTGGGAAGACGCAAAACATCCTTACCTGGTGAAGATGAGGGACTCGGAAAATCCTTCCGACTTGCCCGACCTCACCAATGAAGAAGAGGCTGTGAAGTGGATAACAGGTTCGCCGGTAGCGTTCTGCAATACAAAAGATAAAAAGATACTCGCGCAGGTATTGAACAATTACGATCAGGAAACGGTCGATTTCTACCGTTGGCAGGTCTGCTATTCGCAAGCCGAACTTTCTGCCCTTGCAAAAGAACGTTCGGGCATCGACTTCGGATTGATCGAAGAGTTGATCCCTCTTGGCCGCGGAACATCCGGACGGATAATAAGGCTGAAAATTATAGGGACTAAAAAAACAATGATAATAGGTAAAGAACTGGAGATAAGAAGGATTTTGTCAACATCGCATCTCTACAGTTCGGCTTTTGTTGTCAGCAAAAAAGACGGTCAATTCACTCTCACAGGAGCCGGATGGGGGCATGGCGTAGGCTTGTGCCAGATAGGTGCGGCGGTGATGGGCGAAAAGGGATACTCGTACAAGGAAATCCTTGCACATTACTATGTGGGTGCGGCATTAGAAAAGAAATACTGAAAACCTAAGAATAACTACTATGATAAAAACAAAAAACAAATCACCTTGGGCTTGGGTTCCCTCCTTGTATCTGGCTGAGGGACTACCATATGTAGCCGTAATGACCATATCGGTTATTATGTACAAACGCTTGGGTGTGTCAAATACCGATATAGCATTATATACCAGTTGGCTGTACCTGCCGTGGGTTATAAAGCCTTTCTGGAGCCCGTTTGTCGATTTGTTGAAAACCAAGCGGTGGTGGATTGTAATCATGCAATTGCTTATCGGGGCTGCCTTCGGGGGTATTGCACTTACTATTCCCGTTCCGTTTTTCTTTCAGGCAACTTTAGCCTTTTTCTGGTTGTTGGCATTCAGTTCGGCCACTCACGATATTGCCGCCGACGGGTTTTATATGTTGGGGCTCGATACCAATCAGCAGGCCAAGTTTGTAGGCATCAGAAGTACATTTTATCGTATAGCCACTGTCTTCGGGCAAGGTATCCTGATTATCCTTGCCGGATTTTTGGAGAGTGGTACCGGCAAAGAGCCTCTGAATATTACGGTAGATGCATCTCCGCAATATCAGCAGGAAACCCTATATATCAGTCCATATACCCACCCGGGCGAACAGGCAGGCGAACTGCATTTCCTGATGGATCGCCAATCAGTACAGATTGGTACTAATACCATTCACAAAGATAGTGCTAAAGTATTCCTGGATAAACTAAAAGAACTGAACCAACAGAATGGCTTTGTGCCAAAAGAAGTTGAAAATACAGCTGCTACAGCCAAAAACGAACAAAGCTGGTGGACTTCTTCCGTATCCCAACCTTTGGGCAACTGGATAAAAAACACATTCGGAGAAGCTGTTTCAGATGCAAACGATACGGCTACAGGAAATATAGGCTATGCAATAGTTTCGTTGTCGAAGAAACCCGAAGCCGGTGAGCATATTGTGCTGAACACCAGTATGCAAAAAGGCGATGCCAGCATTTCGCTGGAAGAGGGCGAACGTTTGGTCTTCGACGAAAGCAACTGGGATAAGCCGGCATATATAGCTTTCAAACTCGATCCTAAATTACAGGAAGCCAGTTCGGCACACTATACCGGCCTGTCGGGGAATATACCGATGGCGTGGTCTATCACATTCTTTGTCCTTGCCGGACTGTTTATAGCATTCAGTTTCTATCATAGATTTGGTTTGCCTCGTCCCGATTCGGATAAGCCGCAGGAGCAAACATCGGCAGGTAATATCCTCAATGAGTTCCTGACCACATTTGCCACATTCTTCAAGAAGCCGCAAGCCGTAGCAGCAATATTTTTCATGCTCACGTTCCGTTTTTCCGAAGCGCAACTTTTGAAACTTATCAACCCTTTCCTGCTCGATTCGAAAGATATTGGCGGTTTAGGGCTTACCACAGGAGAAGTCGGTTTTGTTTATGGTACGATAGGCATCATCGGGCTGACGTTGGGCGGCATTATCGGAGGTTTCGTAGCAGCCAAGGGCGGGCTCAAAAAATGGCTTTGGCCAATGACTATGAGCATGCTGCTTACTATCCTTACATTCGTCTATCTCGGATATTTCCAACCCGAAAGCCTATTGGTAATCAATATCTGCGTATTTGTCGAGCAGTTTGGCTACGGCTTCGGATTCACGGCATATATGCTTTACCTTATCTATTACTCGCAAGGCGAGCATAAAACTGCCCATTATGCTATCTGTACAGGCTTTATGGCATTGGGGATGATGATTCCGGGTATGTTTGCCGGATGGCTGCAAGAATTGCTGGGTTACGAAAGGTTCTTTATTTGGGTAATGATTTGCAGCATCATACCGATTGTTGCAGTCTCGCTGCTGAAAATAGACCCATCGTTCGGAAAGGCTCAAAAAGAGAAATCTGAGGGCGATAATTAGAGCCTGTTTAAATTTTAGCGAAAATATTTCTTATAGGTTCTTTAATATAGTTCTTAGCAACTTTTTTATGCTCTTTTTAGCGTATTTTCCGCATTTTACTCTCGGTTTAGCCCGCTAAACCAGCGAGCAAAACACATAAAATCCAGACTCTTAATTGTAAAAAGTAAAAAATATTGATAATGAAAAATATAATAATCACGCTATTAGTCCTTTGTTTCCCCTTAACGGGCTTTGCACAGAAAATAACGATAAGCACAGGCATAGAGGTGCTTAAAGAGCAAAACTTTAAAGTGTTGGAAGGAAAAAGGGTAGGGCTGATAACCAACCCCACAGGCGTGGATAATAAAATGAAATCGACCATTGATATATTACACGAAGCCCCCAATGTAAACCTTGTGGCTCTCTTTGCACCCGAACATGGGGTAAGGGGCGATGCCCATGCCGGCGATGATGTGGAAAATATGGTCGACCCGAAGACTAATCTTCCGGTTTACTCGTTACATGGTAAGACAAAGGTTCCGACCGACGAAATGCTGAAAGGTATAGATGTTCTTGTCTACGATATTCAGGATATCGGTTGCCGCTCGTTCACCTATATTAGCACGATGGGGCTGGCGATGGAAAAGGCAGCCGAAAAAGGCGTTGAGTTTGTCGTTCTCGACAGGCCTAATCCGCTGGGAGGATTGAAGGTTGAGGGCGGACTGGTAGACGACGGTGTGGTTTCATTTGTCAGCCAGTTCAAGATACCTTATGTATATGGACTGACGTGTGGCGAACTTGCTGCTTTGTTGAACGAAGAAGGCTTGCTCAAACACAAGGCAAAGCTCCATGTAGTGAAAATGAAGAAATGGAAGCGTAAGATGAGGTATGAGGATACCGGATTGCAATGGATCCCGTCTTCTCCGCATATTCCACAACCAATATCGGCAGCCTTCTATCCGGTGTCGGGCATATTGGGCGAACTAGGATATCTGTCGATAGGTGTGGGTTATACCATTCCTTTCCAGATGTTTGCGGCAGAGTGGCTCAATGCAGAGGCCTTAGCCGGAAACCTGAACAGATTAAATCTGCCCGGAATATATTTCAGGCCTATCTATCTGAAACCGTTTTACTCGGTAGGGCAGGGCAAGCATTTGCAGGGAGTACAGGTTCACCTGATGGATTACGAGAAAGCCCGTCTGTCGGAGATCCAGTTTTATGTAATGCAGGAAATCGCCGTGTTGCATCCCGATAAGGCTGTTTTCGGTAATGCCGATGAAAAAAGATACCGGATGTTCGACCAGGTAACCGGAAGTTCCTTTGTCAGGACTGAATTTGCAAAGAATAATAGATTCGATGATATTAAAGAATTTTGGTACGGAAAAACCGATGATTTCAGGAAAACATCGAAAAAATATTACTTGTATAAATAGACACAAATTACATATATTTTCAATAAATAGAACGATATGAGATTATTAGCAGACGGGGGATCAACTAGTGTAGATTGGCGTTTGATTGATAACGGAAAAGAAATACTAAGAACGTCGACGAAAGGAGCGAATCCTTTTTTCAGGACTACAGAAGATATCAGTGAGGAAATAGGTAAGTACCTCATTCCCCGGATAAATGGGAGTGATATTAGTTCTGTACACTTTTTTGGCGCAGGTTGCGCCTTCCCCGAAAAAAATGAAATTATAAGGCAGGCTATAGCCAAACACTTGTCGCAGGTCGATATTGAAGTCGATAGCGATTTGCTGGCTGCTGCCCGTGGGCTTTGCGGGCACGAGAAAGGCATCGCTTGCATTATTGGCACGGGCTCTAATTCTTGTTTTTATGACGGGAATAAGATAGTAGATAATGTTTCGCCTCTCGGTTATATACTGGGCGATGAGGGCAGCGGGGCTGTATTAGGGCGCCTCTTTATAGGGGCATGCCTCAAAAATCAGCTGACCAGCGGATTGAAAGAAAAAATGCTGGCGGAGATGGGGCTTACCCCGTCCGAAATTTTAGATAGGGTGTACAGGCAACCTCTGGCAAACCGGTTCTTGGCGTCTTTCTCTCCGTTTATGAATAAACATATTGAAGATAAGTCGGTCTACGATTTGGTATTCAATGCATTCCGCGATTTTTTCACGAAAAACGTAATGCAGTACGACTATAAAAACAATCTTGTACATTTTACAGGTTCGGTAGCCTATGCCTATGCGGCAGTTTTGCGCGACGTGGCTCGCAGCCTCGATATAGAGGTAGGCACTATTACGGCTTCGCCAATGGAAGGATTGATAAAATATTATTCTTAATCGTGTTAAAGAAGATATAAATGACATTTGTAAAAATAACAGAGCAGCCGTCTCTGTATAATGATTTGGAAAACAAATCGGTACACGAACTTCTCATTGATATCAACAATGAGGATAAGAAGGTGGCCGATGCCGTAGAAAAAGCCATCCCTGCCATCGAAAAACTGGTGAGTGAGATTGTGCCCAGGATGAAAAAGGGAGGGCGTATATTTTACATCGGGGCAGGAACGAGCGGGCGGCTTGGTGTGCTCGATGCTTCGGAGATTCCGCCGACATTCGGCATGCCTCCTACCTATGTGATAGGGCTTATTGCCGGGGGCGACCATGCACTCCGCAATCCGGTGGAGGGTGCGGAAGACGATATGGCGGCAGGTTGGCGAGATTTGGAAGCTCATGGAGCGAATGAGTTGGATACAGTGATCGGCATAGCTGCCTCGGGTACAACGCCCTATGTGGTGGGCGGACTTAGGGAAGCCCGCAGGCGGGGGATACTGACAGCCGCCATTTCGAGCAACCCCGATTCGCCGATTGCGCAGGAAGCCGAAATTGCTATCGAAATGATAGTCGGGCCAGAGTTTATAACGGGAAGTTCGCGGATGAAGTCGGGAACAGGCCAGAAGATGATTTGCAATATGATTACTACTGCTACCATGATAAAGATGGGGCGGGTGAAAGGTAACAAGATGGTGAATATGCAGTTGTCGAACGCCAAATTGGTAGACCGCGGAACCCGTATGATTGTAGAGGAGTTGGGGCTCGACTATGAGGAGGCCAAGAGATTGCTCCTGCTACATGGGTCGGTAAAGAAAGCCGTGGATGCTTATCGGGGCGGAGAGTAAATAATAGCGATTGATGTGAATCGGAGATAGAAAAGTTTATCTATATAAGCCCCCTCAATCCCCCAAGGGGGACTTAGTGCAAAGCCACGGCAAGAGAAAGTAACAATTAAAAATAGAGAAAAAGGTGTTACATGTGTTACTTTTTAGAGAGATACAAGATACCAGTAGACAAGTTAACGAGTTGGTTTCTGATAAAATATGAACTTGTGTCTTGTATCTTGTTTACTTGTATCTAAAGAAAAAGTAACAATAGGAAAACAGCAAAAATCCTGTTACATGTGTTACTTTTTAACTATATATTGCAAAAATAGGTTAAATGAATGCGGGTTTCGAAAGCAGGACGGATAGAAAAAGTAACACTATCGTCTACATGGCAGAGAGAGAAGATAGATGAAAGTAATAAAGCTTAAATAGAAATATATATGATAGTTAGTTTTAAATCTAATATATTGATGTATAGGGGAATAGTAATAATATCAATACTATTCCTTTTTAGTCAGAACACTTTCTCTCAGGAAATACTGTCCGAGAGCCAGAAAGCCAGTATCGGGAAATTCCTGACCACGTATGTCATGCAGAAAACGAAGATTTCTCCGCTAAAGGTTGATTCGGTTTCGGTTGTAAAAAACGAAATCAGACTCTTTACAGGCGTGCCTTTATCGTATATGATAGTTAAGCAAAAGGACGTGGAAGCCATAAATGCCGGAGTGAAAGCCTTGTTGCCCGAAAAATATAAGAAGTATAAAGTATCTGTATTTTCCGATGGATATCCGATAGGCGATTATCCGGCAGGGAATCGTAAAGAAAGATTCGAGAATAAAATATCCAGCCCTTTGGTGACACGGATATCGCAGCCGAATACAATATCCAGAGGCTTGGCCGGACGCCACCTTGTAGTCTGGCAAAGCCACGGAAGGTATTACAACCAGAAGGAAAGACGCTGGCAGTGGCAACGGGCAAGGGTTTTCCAGACAGTAGAAGACCTGTACACCCAAAGCTATATACTGCCCTACATAGTGCCTATGCTGGAAAATGCCGGAGCCAATGTACTTATTCCCCGCGAGAGGGATACGCAGAAACATGAGGTAATAGTAGATGCCGATGCCGCCACTGCGGGTTCTGTGTATGAAGAAATGGTAGGGAAAGAAAAGTGGACGAAGGCTAAAGGCGAAGGGTTTGCACACTTAAAGCCTTTCTATCTGGATGGGGAGAACCCTTTTGATGCAGGCACTTATCAGGCGATAAGGTCGGTGGGCAAGGAGAGCGAAGAAAGCTTTTGTAGCTGGATTCCCGATATACCCGAGCGCGGGGAATATGCCGTATATGTATCGTATAAATCGCTGAAAAATAGCGCGCCCGACGCCCGATATACCGTTTTTCATTTGGGTGGAGAATCCCAGTTCCTTGTCAACCAACAAATAGGGGGAGGTACATGGATATATCTCGGAAAATTTGCTTTCGAAAAAGGGGTAAACCGTGAGTTTCGTATAGAATTGTCGAACAGGTCGTCCCGAAAAGGAAGCATTATTACAGCCGATGCCGTTAAAATCGGCGGGGGAATGGGAAATATTGCCCGCCAGCCTAATCTCGAAGGTTTGATAACGGAAAATGTAAAGAGTTCGGAGGCCATCAGTAGCAATTCAGAGATAAAAGAATCGCCGGAGATCAGGACAAAACCTGAGATAAGTACTTACCCGCGATATACCGAGGCATCGCGATACTGGCTTCAATGGGCAGGTGCGCCGGATAGTGTATATTCGAAAAGCAAGGGTACGAATGACTATACCGACGATTACCAGAGCAGGGCTTATTGGGTGAACTATATAGCCGGAGGCTCGTCTGTATTGCCTAAAAAGGAAGGGTTGAAGATACCTGTCGATCTGGCATTTGCCTTCCATACCGATGCCGGGACAACATATAACGACTCTATAATAGGCACATTGGGTATCTGTATGACCCATTACAACAATGAAGTGTTTGAGAATAAGAAACCACGCATCCTTTCGCGCGACCTGACTCAATACATCATGGACGAAATAGAAAGGGGAATCCGCACCCGCTACGAACCGCGCTGGACTACCCGCCATATATGGAACCGTTCGTATGCCGAAGCCCGCATTCCCGAAGTGCCGACTATGTTGCTGGAGCTGCTGTCGCACCAGAATTTTGCAGATATGAAGTATGGGCTCGATCCCCGTTTCCAGTTCGATGTCAGCCGGGCGATATATAAGGGCATGCTGAAATTCGTTTCGGGGCAATACAAGCAGGATTATGTAGTGCAACCGCTACCTGTCAACACCTTTAGCCTCGATTTTACAGGTCAGACGCGTGTAAGGCTTGAGTGGCAGCCGACTGTCGATTCGCTGGAAAGCACTGCAACCCCCGATGCTTATATTGTGTACACCAGAACAGGAGGTTCTGCATTTGATAACGGACGGCTGGTAAAAGGCAACTCCATAGAGCTCGATATAGAACATGATAAGATATACAGTTACAAGGTGGTAGCCGTGAATGATGGAGGGCAAAGCTTCCCTTCCGAAATCCTTTCGGTTTGCCGGACGAGTGCAGAAAAAGGCTGTGTGCTGGTTATCAACGGATTCGATAGATTATCTGCCCCACATAGCTTCCAGACATCTGATAGTATCGCAGGTTTTGTAGATGCAATAGATCATGGCGTACCTTATGTCAGCCAATACAACTATATCGGTAGCCAAAAAGAGTTTCGCCGCCGGTTGCCTTGGCTAAGCGACGATTCTTCGGGATTTGGAGATAGTTATTCCGATTATGAGACTATGGTTGTAGCCGGAAATACATTCGATTATCCGTCCGTTCACGGCGAAGCTATAGCCGCTAATGGCTATTCGTTTATCTCGGCAAGCCGCGATGCTGTAGTGAAAAGCCAAGTGTCGATGAATAAGTACAAACTTGTAGATATTATCTTGGGCAAGCAGAAACAGACCAAAGTAGGTCGTGGAGTATTTGGATCTGATTTTAAGACCTTTACTTCTGATTTTCAGGCTAAAATAAAAGACTATTGCAACAGTAAGGGAAATGTCTTCGTTAGCGGAGCTTTTGTTGCCTCCGACCTATGGACTGGCGACAGTGTGAAGAAAGCCGATAAGGATTTTGCGCAGCAGGTATTGAAATACAAGTGGATGGTTGGACAGGCTGCCCGCAGGGGAACTGTAAAGGCGGTAGCATCGCCATTCGGAATGCTAAAGGGAGATTGTTCGTTCTACAACGAACTGAATGAAAAGATGTACGTTGTAGAATCGCCTGATGCCCTGGTTCCGGCGGGTGATAATTCGTTTACATTCTTGCGGTATAGCGAAAATGGTTTGAGCGCGGCGGTTGCATCTTCGGGCGAATATAAGACAGTAGTAGCAGGCTTCCCGTTTGAGTCGATAAAGGGTAAGGATGAGAGAAAAGCTTTTATGAAGGGTGTCTTAGACTTTGCTTTCGACAGGTAAGCGGATTTGACAGCATAAAAATAGGCTGCCCGACAATGGACAGCCTATCTCTTATATGCTTCGGGAGTTAGAATCTTACACCAATGCCTGCATATAAGTTTCCGTTTCTGATTTTGTAATTTGGTGTTTTATAGACGGTTGCGGAGCCCATTGCTTTAGCTGCTTCAATTTCATTCTTGTATTCGTCACCGTATTGAGCCTTTATCTGGTTCAGCTCATCTTCGGAGAAGTTGTGTTTGAATGTTGTGCGTTTGGCAGCGTTTAATGCGCTGATTTCGTAGCCGATATTGATATCGAACCTGTCGAACTCGATTCTCACTCCGATGCCGACACCCAGGTCGAACTTCTTCATAAGTTGCTGGCCTGAGTTTGCAATGACGCTCTTTGTATTCACCCAGTGCGACTCCATACCGAGGGCAAACGGGCTTTCGGTACTTACTATCTTGTTGGCTACATTAGGATACAGTGAAGGGTTGTCCAACAGGTCTTGGGAAAGGATTGGCCTGCCTATATCATCCATCAGGATGCTAGTCTTATAGTCGATACCATCGCTAAAGACATTCCAACTGCCGTTCAGCCCCGATGATCCCTTCACCTTATATCTGCCCGATATACCGTATGCCACATAAGGGCCGGCATGTACAGCTAGTTTGATGTTGTCATTTATCTCAAACTTAGTTCCTATATGGATTGGCATTTGGATGTATAGCGGCCATGCTGTCAGGCGTACACCCGAACTGTTCTTTTCGGTTCCTCCTTTTGTTGTCAGCTCAAGGCCCGACATCAGATATAGGTTCTTCGAAAATTCATAGTCTACAGTCATTCCCAGATGGAAGCCCGGCTGTATTTTCGATCCTTTGGTGTCGCCTATCATCATAGAAGCATTAAATCCTCCTTTTGCACCGAAGGTAAGCTCTTGAGCTCCTATGCTTGTACATGCAACTAGTAATATTAGCACTAGTATTGATTTAAAATGTGTTTTCATAATATATTCCAGATAATTAGAATTATTGATTAATATTTCAAATTTATGATATCTCTGTAAATTGCCAAAATGATCTTAATTTAACTATTATTTAGATGTAATTTCAAATTTTATTGATTTATGTTTGCAAATTATCCTATATAATGCGAGTTGTAAATATCATTTTATTTGGTTTTCAATTTGGTTATATGATTCATTTATAGAAAGTAAGTTATGCTATCAAAAATATTCCAATAGAATATAATAATGTTCAATAAAATGACTGATTTTTAATTTTAAGTAGTTATTAATCAGTATAATATTAAACAACGCATATTTATCAAAAGAAAAGAGACTGCAATGTAGTTAAGGTGTTTTGAAATAGCAAGGGTATGGAATATAATTTAACTAAAATTGTATGAATTTAGTATTTATGCACTTTTATTTATATATTTTAACTGCCATATTATTTTTTTCTTATATTAATTGTAATACATTTGTGAGTGCTAAGTGTAACTATAATAAAATTCACACTAGAAATAATCCGCATACGAAACAAAGAAAAGAGAGCGAGCTTATCTTCTTGATTATTAATTAGTATAATATATAGGAAGTATAGCTGAAAAGATGTCGAACCTTAAAAGAGTAATACCTTTTAGCGCTTTAAAGAAAAAAATCAAACCAAATCAAACGGATTCGTTGTAATTAACCTAATACTTAATTATGAAAAATTTTAATTTTAAGATTGTCGGACTAGCTTTGCTGTTTACAATTCTGTTTGCCTGCAATGATAATTTCGAGCCCAGATTCGAGAGGCTTACCGTTATCAGCGAACTGATTATAGCAAATGGTGGTATAGATGGCAAGACGGCCATTACTGGGACTTATGTTCCCGAAGGAAACATATTTGTTTTCGATAATGTACCTGCAGAAACAGATTTGCAGAATATAAAATTTACAGGCAGTATTGCCCTTGGTGCTGCTCCCGAATTTGAAACTTATGATTTCTTCTCGACCAACCCTCAGGAAATCAAGATTATCAACCGGGAGGTTTCCAGTACATATAATGTGAAATTTAATATCCTGCCTCCGGCAATGGATCCGGCTATCAATAGGGTGGTGGTTACTCTCGAAGATGGGGTTACCGAAGTTATTGGAGAGGTGGACAAGACAGCTAAAATATTATATCTTGACGCCAAAAACGGGGAGTATGTCTTCCTGAAGTCGATAGAAACATTGCCTAAACATGCCTTGTGCGAATTTACTGCAATACAAGGTAGTAAAATATATCAGGCAGATCCCGGGAAAATCAAACTCGACCACATGGGGAGAACTGACGAATATACTATCGAGTTTATTTATATTCCGCCGGTGGGAGTTGATTTCGATAAGAAAATAATCTACGATTATACTAAGAGCAATTCTCTTGTAAGCTTCGGACAGTATCCGGCAGGAAGTGGCGGAGCTATAAGAGGTGGGGATTTTGATGGTACGGAAACATTTATATCCAACCGCGGAGCAGCAGAAGGTGTCACAAACTTTAAACTGGAAGATATAATTGCTGGAGATATAAGTAAAGTAGTTCTGGCCAAAGAGCCAGTGGGGGGATATGGCTATTTTGGATCGAGTCAGACTGCGCTTTCGGGTGGCAACTATTATGCAATTAATATGCCGACACCTGGAACGGGAGTTCTTAATGTCCATCATTGGTCCAGCATTAGCGTTGCGCCTACGTTGACAAGCATCCCTCTGTCAGATACAGAATCGGCTGGAACTGCCAGATATGGAGATAATATGTCTATTCAATTAGATGAAAATGGAAACGGCTATATGTTCTCTATAAATAATGTACAAAACAAATTGATGAGAATAAGGATAAATAATTATATCGTTTCGGCAACAGACCTGGCATTTGTGGCAATTCCGGGAGGATCTCAAGGTGGATATGCCAATTTTAATCCGGTGAGGATACATGATGCAGAAATAGGATCTGGCGATGCCAATGAATATACTTATGTAACAAGCGGAGGGCTGCAATTATTTGATAGGAATGGTGCGATATTGTCTACTGTTGGCTTAGGGAAGCTCCCTGCCAATTTATACAATGCCCGTATAGCTGTGTACAACAAGGGAAGATATATGGTTGTGCTAACGAAAGAAGCTAAAATGTATATCTATGACATAAGTGAAGGTGATACTACTGTAGATGCACTAGCTAAATTTAATGCAACTTCTCCAGCTCCATTATTTGAATATTCTTTAGGCGCATTTTCTGGATACGGGTCAATAGTAGCCACTGGTATTAAAAATGATGTGCTGTACGTTATGGTCGGTTCTGGAAATATAGGATCGGTAATAGTAGGTCTTCCTAAGAAAACAGATGATTAACCTTAAACTAATTATAGAATAATGAAAAAACTAAAATATCTGTTAGTAACCGCATTCTTGGCAGGATTCATTTTCTCCTGTACCGATAGGGATGATGCTTTCAATGAAGCCAACTATCGCCCGATTCCCGATCCGGGAACTGTGGAAGAAATGCCAAAGAAAGAATTTAGAGCCGTGTGGTTTACCACTGTCTGGAATTTAGATATATCTAAATGTACAAATGTTGCAGCCCATAAAAAAGAATATACCGATCTGCTGGACGAATTGGTGGAACTGAACATAAATACAGTTGTAGCGCAAGTACGCCCTAAAGCAGATGCATTCTGGAAATCCGATATAGAGCCATGGAGTACATGGCTCTCCGGACTGGGTGTTGACCCGGGGTACGATCCACTGGCATTTTGGATAGAAGAGGCTCATAAGCGAGGAATGGAGCTGCATGCATGGTTCAACCCTTACGATATCACCACCGATAAAAGAAACTTTGTGCCGGCGCCCGGTAGTGCTCCTGCCGTCCATCCTGAGTGGACGATGGAATACCCTAACGGACAGTACACAAGGATAATGTTCCGCCCTTCTCATCCCGATGTGCCAGATTATCTGGTGAGCGTTATAAAAGAAGTGGCAGACAAGTATGATATAGACGGAGTGCATTTCGACGACTATTTCTATCCATATCCCGAAGACGGGGCAACGCTTGATGATGCCGACGACTATGTTAAATACGGGGCGGGATATGCCAGTATCGACGACTTCAGGCGTGGTTGTGTCGACAAAGCTATCGAGAAAGTATCTACAATGCTGAAGGCAAACCATCCGGATATATTGTTTAGTATAAGCCCTTTTACCGATGGTCCGTACAATTACAACAAACTGTATGCCGACCTTACGAAGTGGAGCCAAAAGGGATGGGTAGATTTTATTGTTCCTCAATTGTACAACGGTTCTTCGTCAATAGCAACTTACTATCCTTTCGAAACCCAGTTGAGATGGTGGATACAAAATACTTCGACCCCGGTTGTTTCAGGATTTCCTCTTTACCGGGTAAACAATCCTTCAGAGTTGAACGGAAAGATGAATAATGCCGATTTCTCAAGGCAATTAGCGTATGCTTACGATAGCAAGGGTAATTTCGGAGGCTTCTTCTATAGGGCTAAAAATTTCATGGAAAACCTCGGCGACCTGCAAAGTGTAATCAAAGAGTACTACAAAGACCCGGCTCTCAGACCATTTATGGGGCGCGCCACACTGCCTACGCCTGGTAAGGTTACGGCTACTATTTCGGGGGCAAAACTGAGTTGGTCATCCCTGGGAAGCGATTTGAAATATGTTGTCTACAAGAAGGAGGACAAAACCGCCCGCATTGTAACGATAACAGAAGATACCAATTATATACTTTCGGATAGTGGAATCTATTTCGTGAGTGCTGTAAATAAGGATAATGCTGAAGGAGAAGTTTCTGACTTTATTAACTTCGAAGAATAAAAAAAGTAGCCTCTTCTTATCGGAGGTAGGAAGAGGCTTTCGGAAAAAAATAATCTTAAATAATATTTCAATATGAAACTATTAAAAACACGAGGTCGTACACTTTGTGCGAGGCTGATAGTCGCATTGATTTTGTCTGCCGGTGTATTGGTGCCTTTCAGCGAGGCTAAGGCCTCTGCAATCGAAGGAGATGGCATACAACAACAGGAAGGCATAAAGATACAAGGAAAGGTTACCGATACAAGCGGCGAAGCCCTGATAGGTGTAAGCGTTGCCGTAGAAGGAACAACCCGCCGTACCGTTACCGATGTCGATGGTAATTATACCATTGTAGCACCAAAAGCTAATTCAAAGGTTACTTTTTCATATATCGGATTCAAAAGTATAACAGTCGAAGCCAAGCCGAAACTGGATGTGGTAATGAGCGAAGATTCCCGCGAACTGTCGGCAGTGGTAGTAGTGGGTTACGGTTCCATGAAGAAGGAGAACCTGACAGGATCGGTAGTTTCTGTCGATTTGGACAAAGCCATAGGCAGCAGGCCTATTGCCGATATCGGTCGTGGTCTTCAAGGCGTTGCCCCTGGTTTGCAGGTGACATTGCCGAGTACCGAAATTGGTTCGGAGCCTAACTTGAAAATTCGTGGAAACATTGGTTCTATCGAAGGTAGCTCCCAACCTCTTATATTATTAGATAATGTGGAAATACCTAGTATCCAATTGGTAAATCCCGACGATATTGCATCGATAAGTGTATTGAAAGATGCCGCTTCTACTTCCATCTATGGATCGAAGGCTGCCTTTGGTGTGGTTCTGATTACTACCAAAAAAGGGGGTGTAGGCGATAGGTTTAATATTCAATATAGCAACAACCTGTCGTGGCAAACTGTAGACAAGACAATAAAACTGGCCGGAATAGAAGGTCTTGAATATGCGTTGGACGCTCTGGAGAGAACAGGATCGTCTTCTTTCATCGGAGCATTCTTTAAGGTGAGCCGCGAATCGTTGGAGCGTACCAAAGAATGGATGCAAAATTATGGGGGCACAATCGGCATGAACGACCCGATGGTGTATGGCCGCGACTGGTATCGCGACGGTGCATATAACTTCGGAGTGCGCCTTTACAATCCGGCAGACTATATGATCAAAGATTGGTCGTTCTCGCAAAATCACAACTTGTCGGTCAATGGTAGTGCAGGGAAAACTTCATATACCTTGTCTTTGGGATTCCTGGATCAAAACAGTATGCTTAAACCTGCAAAAACAGATGATTTTAAACGCTATACTGCCAATGTGAAACTCAGTAGCGAGTTGAATAAATATATTACGGTAAGGGTAGGTGCAATGTATTCGAACAGGAACAAGAGAAGCCCTTTTGCTACAGCTTCATATACAGCCGACCCTTGGTACTATATGTACAGGTGGACGCCTGTGATGCCTTATGGTATTGACGAATATGGCGACCCTATGCGGAGTGCAGCCTTCGAAATGGGAGCGGCACATACGGCCGAGCGCGAAAACGCTTATTCGAGCACAAACCTGGGAGCTACCATCAACCTTGCTTCCAATTGGGATGTTGTTGCCGATTTCACTTATTCCCGCAACGATTATACCGTGACGCTGCCCGGCACTCGGTTCCTCGGATCGAATATATGGGGAGCGCCGACGCCTAGGCTCGATGGATTTGGCAATCCGGTATATGTAAACCAGCACGGAGAAGTGGTGGCTAGCGGTTCGGGCAAATACGTGTCTCAGGCCTACGATTTCCCTTATTTGCAATACAATGCAGGAGGTACTACTGATAGATATAGAAGAGAGTTTTCGCAAGACAAACAAGCTGTTTGGAATGTGTATTCTACATACAGCCTGAAACTGGGAGAAGAAGGGGTTCATAATCTTAAGTTTATGGCCGGAACAAACCGTGTAACAAGGGACTATACTTGGAGCCAAGTGGACAAAACCGGTATATTAATACCCGAAAAACCGGAGATAAACCAGACTGTAACAGCTACATCCAGCGAAGGAACTGCCGGATGGGAAGCACAAATAGGATATTTCGGGCGTATCAATTATATGTTTGATAACAAATACCTGTTTGAAGCAAATATACGCTACGATGGATCATCCAAATTTCCGAAAGGAAGAAAATGGAAAGCTTTCCCTTCATTCTCGGCAGGATGGATCGCTACGCACGAAAGTTTCATGAAACCACTCGACCCAGTTTTGAGCTTCTTTAAGGGGAGAGCTTCGTGGGGATCGAATGGCGACCAGAGTGTGCCGTCAGGTTTGTATATGGAGTTGATGCCTAAATCTACCCTCTCGTGGCTCGATTCTTCGGGACAAAAGATAACTACTTATGGAGCGCCGGCATTTGTTCAGCCTAGCCTTACATGGCAAAAAATAGAAATACTGGACTTAGGTTTCGATGCCCGTTTCTGGAACGATCGCATAGGCGTTACATTCGACTGGTATCAGAAGAAGACTAAAGATATGATTACCAGTGGTGCTACATTGCCGGCTACGGTAGGTGCTGCAAGCCCTAAAGGTAATTATGCGGAGCTGACAACAAAAGGATGGGAATTGGCGGTAGACTTCAATCATCGCTTTGCCAATGGGCTGACTATCCACGGAGGAGCTGCAATATGGGATGCAAAGAGTGTTTATACAGATTTCTACGACGATCAGCAAAAAAGTATATTCGGCTACTATAAGGGAAAAACTTATGGCGAAATATGGGGATATACCACCGACCGCTTGTTTACTTTCGACGATTTCGTACATAAAGATGGAACAGACCCTAAAGATTATTCTCTGGCTACTTTGGTAACTGTGAATGTAGATGGAAAAACCAAATATGTATTCAAAGATCCGAAGACTGCCGATCAGACATATCTCGAAGGTTCGGGCTTTATATTTGGCCCGGGTGATGTGAAATACGTAGACCGCGACGGTAGTGGTGCCATAAATTCGGGTACAGCATCTATCGACGATCACGGCGATATGAGTATTATCGGTAATTCCACTCCAAGATACGAGTATAGTTTCAATCTGGGATTCGACTATAAAGGATTCGACTTCTCGGTTTACGCACAAGGTATAGGCAAACGCCAGATGTGGGGTGCAGGCCAGATGGCGATACCGGGCTTTATGATTGGCGACGGGGGTATGCCGCTGGCCATAGCATCGAATTATTGGACACCCGACAGGCAAAATGCGTTCTATCCGCGTGCATGGAATATGTATGGAAGCAATACCGGATACAATCTGCAAACGCAAACAAGGTACTTACTCGATATGTCGTACCTGAGAATTAAGAATGTGACGCTAGGTTATACTTTCAATCCTCAGTGGACTAAGAAGGCATTCATAAACAAAGCGCGTATCTACCTGTCTATCGAAAACCTGTTTACATTCGATAACCTGCGCGGGTTGCCTATCGACCCTGAGGTAGTGACCGGTAATAGAGGTAACTCTATGTTCCTCAACGAATCTGTTAGTGAATACAATAGTGGTAGGACAGGGCAAGGTGCACCGGCATTCAAGACTGTATCGTGTGGAGTACAAATAACTTTCTAACCTAATAAAAGAGATGAATATGAAAAAGATTATATATATAGCGTTGCTGCTGATCTTGGTACTTCCCGGCTGTCACGACGACCTCGACAGAGACCCGCGCGACGAAGTGCATGAAAAAGACTATTGGAGAGAAGAAGCCCATGTGAGATATTATGCAAATAAATTCCTGCCTAAGTTTTTCCCGGGCTATAATACCGGTTACGGAACTGAATATGCTCCGCTCAAGGGCTACTATTTCAATGATGATGTGACTGTGGATGGAAAGCAAGCAAATTTTGAAGACAAAATCCCTTCGTCTCGCAACGGAACAACATGGATGGCCAGTTATACCGGTCCGCAATGGAATTTCGAAATAATAAGGGAAGTTAACCTGATGCTCAGCCGGTTGGAAGGTATGTATAAAGAACGGTTGATCACCGAAGAGGCTTATAAGCACTGGGTAGGAATCGGACTGTTCTACCGGGGATTGCAAACAAGCAAAATGGTTAGTGTCTTTGGCGATATGGTCTATGTAGACCAATTGATAGACCCTTACACTACCGATCCGGATATAGTGTATCAGAACAGGAAGTCGCGAGGAGAAGTGATGGATAAGGTTTACGAAGACTTTAAGTATGCCATTGAAAACGTGAGGGTAAGCCCATCGTATGAAGATATGGATAATAATAATGTGAGCAGGTATGTCGTTGCTTCCTTTATTTCGCGTGCTATGCTGGTCGAAGGTTCGTTTCAGAAATATCATCCAGGTTTAGGAGCAGAAGCTCCGGCAAGAGCCGAGAAATATTTCAAGTTTGCAATGGATGCAGCCGATTATGTTATGTCAAGCGACAAATATCAGATAAGTGGAGACTATAGGAGCCTGTTCACATCTACAGACCTCAAGAGCCACAAAGAAGTTATTTATTCCCGTACCTATAGTGCTACGCTGAGCATTACACACTCTGTGGCATCGGCCAGCAACACGTTGGAGGGGCAGGCTTATGGGGCTAACCTGAGTTTGATAAAATCGTATATATGTACCGATGGCAAGCCTTGGCAAAATTCAACAGTGGCAAATGCGAATAAATTTGATATAACCAGTTTGATCAAGACTCGCGATTCGCGCTTCGAAGCCACTTTCCAAAATAAGGCTAACGATAAATCGGTATCTTATTTGTATGGTACCAAATTCTGTCCGCGAGACAGGATGGGGCAAACGTCCGGCGACTGGTCGGGTAGCCTCAATCCGTCGGCTGCTCCGGTTATGCGCTATTCAGAGGTTCTTCTCAATTGGGTTGAGGCAAAAGCCGAGCTTGCAGATATGGGTATATTGCCTCTTACGCAGGGCGATCTGGATATCTCTGTAAATGCGATACGAAACAGGGATCTGGCCAAAGATGCCATAGCTGCCGGAGTGCAAAAGACAAACCCTTTGGTGCTGGCTTCCTTGCCCGACGATCCGGATAGAGATGCAGACGTGTCGCCGATTTTGTGGGAAATTCGCCGCGAACGCCGTATGGAATTTGTTTACGAACATTCCCGTATTTTAGACCTGAGAAGATGGCGCAAGCTTGAATACATGGACAATTACAATGATAAGTATAAGACATACAGGCTTGGGTTGTGGGTTACAAAAACCGAACTTGCTTCTAAATTGAGCCAATCTTATATAGGCAAACTTAGCGTAGTGAAAGATTTGAACAATATAAACGTTAAGACTGTGTATGATGGCACGAACGAAAACGACATGACCGGTTTTTATGTCATATACGGAGCCGATGCTAATCCGCGCGATGGTTTCGATCCTTCGCACGACAGGGCATACAATGCACCGATTGGAGAAAATGATATAAATGAATACGCCCGTAGAGGATATACGCTGACTCAATCGAGAGGGTGGAGTACAAATTAATGGGTTACTAGTTGAGCTATATTTCTTTTGGTAAAAGTGGGAGTGGTTGGGAATAGGCTGCTCTCACTTTATTTTCTCTTATTCTATTAACTTAAATATGTATATATTAATATTTATATACTTAAATAAAGAAAAATTAACCGTAAGACATATATATTAACTTTTTTATTCGGAATATCTATCCTATCTTTAAGATATAATCTTGAACCTGAAAACCTTAAATGTAAAGCCTCGAAAGGGCGATAATACCATAAACATAATGAATGTAATAGGAATAGATCTTGGGGGCACCAAAGTGACCGGTGCCATATTCGATGATAAAGGAGCGGTAATTAAAAAAGAGACTTTTTTTCTGGAAAAAAGAAAAGGAAAGGAAGTTGGCGAATTGATTCGCTCTCTTATAGATAAGTTGATGGGTTACCTCGGAAAAGAAACCGGAATAGTAACTGCCATAGGTATATGTGTGCCCGGTATAGCCGATGCTAAAACGGGTGAAGTGTGGGCGCCCAATATCCCCGAATGGACAAACTACCGGCTACAGGAGGAACTCGAAAATCATGTGGAACAGTATGGCGTAAAGGTCTACGTGGCAAGCGACCGCACATGCTACATATTGGGCGAGCGGTGGATAGGGCAGGCAAAGGGGTGCGACAATGCTGTCTTTATAGCCGTGGGTACTGGTATCGGCCTGGGTATCCTGCTCGATGGAAATATCGTTCACGGGCATGCCGATGTGGTTGGGGCAATAGGTTGGATGGCATTGCAAACGCCTTATAAAGAAGGATATGAAGAATGCGGCTGTTTCGAGACTTATGCTTCCGGTGAGGGTATAGCAAAGCAGGCACGGGCTATATTGAAATCCAATGCGCCTTTGTATAAAGAAAGTTCGCTGAGACGAAAAAAAATAGAAGATATTACATCGCACGACGTCTTTTTTGCCTATATGCAAAAAGACCCCCTGGCAGTGCATGTGTTGAATAAGGCGATAGAGCTGTGGGGGATGGCTGCTGCCAATGTTGTCAGCCTTTTCAATCCCGAAAAAGTCATATGGGGAGGGGGCGTATTTGGCCCTGCTCAGCAGTTTATCGACAAAATATATGATGAGGCATGCCGGTGGGCTCAGCCTATCAGTATCAAACAGGCAAAGTTTGAATACTCAATTCTCTCTGGCGATGCGGGATTGTATGGTGCAGGTTATCTGGCCTTGAAATCGTTAAATGAAAAGCTATGATTACTTTTGATAAAACCAGGGTTTATATTGCTGCCTGTATAGGCATGATGTTTTTTGGCGTTGCTTTTATCGTGATGGGCTCGGTGCTTCCTGCCATGACGCTGAAGTATGGGCTGAACGAAATACAATCGTCGTCGCTCGTCACATTCCTTCCTATTGGTGTCTTGGTAGGGTCGTTGCTGTTCGGGCCGGTGGTAGACCGCTTTGGGTACAAAAGCCTGCTGATAACAAGTACAGTGTTGGTAGGATTGGGGCTTCTCGGACTTTCTTATTTCGACGATTTCAACGTGCTGCGCCTCTTTATATTCATAATCGGACTGGGTGGCGGCATTCTCAATGGGGAGACCAATGCCATTGTAGCCGAAATATATAGTGGCGACAAGAGTGCTTCTAAGCTCAGCCTTCTGGGTATGTGCTATGGGATAGGCGCTTTGGGCGTACCGCTCATTCTGAGTTTTTTCTCTGCAAAATATTCGTACGAAGTGATCCTTCGCTGGACTACATTGGTGATATTGTTGAGCGTAGTCTATTTCTCGTTCACCAAGTTTCCCGAATCTAAATATAAGCAGGGTTTCCCTATCAGGTCGGCTTTGAAACTGATAAAAGAGCCGGTATTGCTCTTGATGGGTTTTATCCTCTTCTTTCAGAGTGGCTTGGAGGGGTTGTTCAACAATTGGAGTACCACCTACCTGATAAATGCAAATATTGGTCACGATGAAGCTCTTTTGGCATTGACAGCATTAGTTGCCGGAATAACTGTTGCCCGGTTGCTGCTCAGCTACCTGCTGACAAGGGTCAATACACAATATATATTATACGCGGGCTTGCTGATACTTGCTGCCGGAATAGCCGTGTTGAATTATGCCGGTTCGTTTTGGGGTGGGGCAGTAGCCCTGTTTATTGTCGGTATAGGGCTTGCCGGTGTATTCCCTATCGTTATCGGGCGGATAGGGACATTGTATAAAGAAATGTCGGGAACAGCCATCGGCTTTGCTCTGTTTATCGCGCTTAGCGGCAATTCCCTGCTGAATCTGCTGATGGGCGTAGTAGCCAAAGAATACCAGATAGCTGTCTTTCCTGTATTCCTGATTGTTTGTGTTGCAATACAGGGGCTATTGATATTGATAAGTAAGAAACATATGAATTGAATAATTACAAGTTGCTTCGCCCTATGGGCTGTTACGAGTCGCAAGTATTTGTATTATTCTCGTAACTAGCAACTTGTCACTCGTAACTTAAATTAAATTAATCGAAAAAAATTATGTTAGCATTAGAATGGTTAAAGAATGCCAGAGGCATTATGGAAAAGATTGAGGAAACTCAAATGGATAATATCAAAGCAGCAGCTAAAATAATGGCTGATTGCATCGAAAAAGAAAACTGGGTGCATACATTCGGTTGCGGCCATGCTACTATCCCTATCGAAGAGATGTATCCCCGCATTGGTGGTTTCGTTGGTTTTCACCCGATAGTAGAACTTCCTATGACATTCTTTACAGGTATCACAGGGCAAATGGGTATCAATCAGTTTTTGTTTCTTGAAAGATGCCAGGGATACGGCAACGCAATAATGAAACAATACAATTTCGACAAAAACGATTGTATCTGGTTGTTCTCCCATACCGGCATCAACAATGTAAACATCGACGTAGCATTGGAAGCCAAAGAACGCGGAATGAAAGTGATTGTTTACGGTTCTGCAGCCGAAGCTAAAGGCAAGACTACCCGCCATCCGTCGGGCAAAACATTGTTCGAACTGGCCGATGTGGTTGTCGATTCTTGCGTTCCTGTCATAGACGCTTCGGTTGTCCTCAAAAATCATCAGGACAAGATAGGCCCTGTGTCTACCTTGGCGTTCGTTACATTGGTTTGGATGACAATAACTACAGTAGCCGAAATACTTGCCGACAGAGGCGTGAAGTTGTATATACACCCGTCTCACAATGTGCCGGGAGATACTACTGCTCACGAACGTCTTGACGCTTGTTTGCTGGAATACAAGAGACGGGTTTCAAAATTGTAATAAAACATTATGAGTTCAAGAATTAAGAGAAATAAAGGGACAGACTTGTTGCAGGAAAATTACGGGATAGTAAAAAACAACACGTACGATTTTGCAATCCTTCCCTGGGGTGCAACCGAACCGCACAACAATCATCTGCCATACGTTACCGATTGTTATCTAGCCTATGCGGTTGCGGTAGACTCTGTAAACAAAGCTCTTGATAAACATGGAGTAAGGGGCATGGTATTGCCCCCTATTCCTCTTGGTAGCCAGAATCCGGGACAGACCAACCAGCCGTTTTGCCTGCATGGCAGGTACGAAACTCAACGGCTGATAATGCGCGATGTTATAGAATCGCTGATAAGGCAGGGATTGAAAAAGCTGATTATCATGAATGGGCATGGTGGCAACAACTTCAAGAACATGATCCGCGATTTCGATCTCGATTATCCCGATATGGTTATTGCCTGTTGCGAATGGTTCAAGGTTGTTCCCCAGAAAGAATATTTCGAATTGCCCGACGACCATGCCGGAGAAATGGAAACATCGCTAATGATGTATTATTATCCCGAGTTGGTACATTTGGAAACCGCAGGAGACGGCGCAGTCAATCAGTTCAATATCGAAGCTTTCAACAAAGGGCAGGTTTGGATACCGAGGCATTGGGAAAAGATAGCACCCGACACCGGAGCAGGCGATCCGAGGAGGGCGACAGCCGAAAAAGGGGAAAGGTATGCAACAGATGTTACCGATGCATTAGCCGATTTTTATTTCGATTTCGCAACCAAATCTATTTACAAATAATAAAAGGTGGCTATGAGAAAACTTTTATTCCTGATCACGATACTTGTCGCTTCCCTGTCGGCTTGTAATAAGGCCGTTGTCGAAGCCGGTTACGATATTATCCCCCTGCCTCAGAAGATAGAGGTGGTAGAGAAAGAGCCTTTTGTGTTAGATCCTCAGGCGACGATTTCTTACGATGCGAATAATAAAGGTGTTGCCAATGTTGCCGGCTTTTTGACCGGATACATCGAACAAGCAGTTGGTTACAAGCTTTCTCATACATCAGTGCAGGAAAATAGCTTAAAGAAAACCATTCTCCTAAAAATAAACAAAGATATACAACATCGCGAAGGATACAGGCTCGAAATAGACAGTGCAGGTATAACCATCGAAGGTGCCGACGAAGCCGGGCTTTTCTATGGCGTGCAAACACTGAGAAAATCTATTCCGGTTGCCAGCAAAGAAACGGCTGTAATATTTCCTGCCGCCACTATAGACGATTATCCGCGTTTCGGTTACCGTGGTATGCATCTGGATGTGAGCCGTCATTTCTGGACGGTCGATTTTATTAAGCGTTACATCGACATATTGGCTCTGCACAATATCAACAAGTTCCATATGCACCTGACCGAAGACCAGGGATGGAGGGTAGAAATCAAAAGTTATCCGAAGCTTACCGAGGTAGGCTCTAAACGAAAAGAAACAATCAAAGGTTTTATAACCGGCGAATACGATAATACACCGCATGGCGGTTACTACACACAGGAAGAACTGAAAGACATTGTACAGTATGCCGCACAACGTTATATCGAGGTAATTCCCGAAGTAGACCTTCCGGGGCATATGCTGGCTGCATTAGCTTCGTATCCCGAACTGGGTTGCACGGGCGGCCCGTACGAAGTAGCAACAAAATGGGGAATATTTCCGGATGTGCTTTGCGGAGGAAACGAAAAAACATATGAGTTTCTCGAAAAAGTATTTACCGAGATATTCGAAATATTCCCGTCTCAATATATCCATATAGGAGGCGACGAGTGTCCGAAGATCAGATGGAAAGAATGTCGAAAATGCCAGGCTAAGATTAAAGCACTGGGTTTGACGGACGACAAAGATTATAGCAAGGAGAGCAAATTGCAAAGCTATATGACGCACCGCCTCGAAAAGTTTATCAGCAGCCACGGACGTAAGTTGGTAGGCTGGGACGAAATTATAGAGGGAGGGCTGGCTCCCAATGCCACTGTTATGTCGTGGCGCGGCGAAAAAGGAGGAAGGATAGCAGCCCAAATGGGGCGCGATGTTATCATGACTCCCAATTCGCATTTGTATTTCGACTATTACCAGACCGAAAATACAATGACCGAGCCGCCTGCATTCCCCGAAACAAATACGATGGAGGAGGTATATAATTTCGACCCTATACCAAGCGGCTTGACAGAGGCAGAAGCCAAGCATATCATAGGCGTTCAGGCAAATTTGTGGGTGGAACAGATAAAGGAAGAGAGCCATGTGGAATATATGACATTACCGCGATTGGCAGCATTGGCGGAGATACAATGGCAAAACGGCGGGGATAAAGATTACCCCGGTTTCCTGAAAAGGTTGGAACGGCTTATTGCGCTATACGATATGTATGGATACAATTTTTCTGTAGCGGCATTCGAGCCGAATGCCGGTTTTATAGAAGATGCGGAAAAGAAGGAATTGAAAGTAGGACTATCGACTCCCGACAATGCGGACATCTTTTATACTTTAGACGGTTCGTTGCCTACCCTCAAGAGTAAACGCTATGCCGAGCCTGTTTTGCTGGAGGGCAAAGGGACTATAAAGGCACAGGCATTCCGAAATAATAAACTGATAGACAATAACCTGTATGTGCAGGATTATACGGTGAATAAAGCAACTTTCAAAAACGTAGAACTGTTGACCGAGGTGAGCCGTTACTTCCGGCCTCCGGCGGGAAAAGCTGTGCTGACAGATGGAAGGCGGGGCAACGATTGCCATGTATTCAGCTATACAACCACATGGCTTGGCTTTGGCGGTAAGATGGTTGCCGTAGTCGATTTGGGTGAAGAGCAGGAGATTAGTTCCGTTGTTGTGGGCACGCTGTTAGTCCCGAACTCAAAAGGGGCAAAATATACGATCTCCGTATCGAATGACGGAAAAGAATACACCGAAGCATTTTCGGAGCATAAGCCGTTCAATGCTTTGGACGATTTGCAGGCCGATGTGAAAAACACAAGAGCCAGATATGTAAAAGTGGAGATAACGGCAGACAATTATGCCCATGTACTTGTTGATGAAATTATAATAGAATAAAAATAAGATTACTATGAAGCAAAAAATTATTACACTTCTGTGTGCAGTAATTTCTACGGTGGCGGTCTTCGGGCAGTCGTCGTGGGTTAGGGTAAACCAATTAGGGTATATTCCCGATAGTAAAAAAGTCGCTGTTTTTATCTCATTAGATGATAAAGCCGGACTGAATTTCGATGTAAAAGATAGCAAGACGCAGAAGGTTGTATTCTCCGGCGAGGGTGTAGCTGCCAATGCCGAAAGATGGGGAATGAAGCAGGCTTACAGGCTCAACTTTTCTGCTCTCAGCAAAGAAGGCGTTTACTATATAGAATGCAATGGGGTTAAATCTCCTGACTTCGAGGTGAATACCAATGTGTATGACGGAACTGCCGATTATGTACTGAACTATATGCGTCAGCAGCGTTGTGGATTCAATCCCTACCTCAATACGGTATGCCACCAGCACGATGGATTCATTGTCGATCATCCCACTCTGGAAGGAAAGAAAATAGATGTGAGAGGGGGCTGGCACGATGCATCCGACTATTTGCAATACCTGACTACTTCGGCCAATGCTACTTTCCAAATGCTGTTTGCATGGCAGCAAACGCCTGACAAATCGGTATTCAAAGACGAATACGGAGCCGATGGCAAAAAAGGGGCGAATGGCATCCCTGACATTCTCGATGAGATAAAATGGGGACTTGAGTGGATGGTAAGGATGAATCCCGAAGCCGAATTGATGTTCAACCAGATAGCCGACGACCGCGACCATGCAGGATACCGCCTGCCTAGCCGCGACTATGTAGATTATGGCTGGGGAGCAGGACAAGGACGCCCTGTATTTCCTGTAACGGGTAAACCGCAGGGGTTGAGAAAGGATAATACGAACCGTTCGACCGGGGTTTCTTCCAGCGCAGCTAAATATGCTTCGGCATTTGCACTCGGCGCGGAAATATTCAAAGATATAGACCCGGATTTTTGTAAAGTGATGGTACAGAAAGGTTTGGAGGCTTATGAGTACGGAAAGAAATATCCGGGGAATAACCAGACAGCCTGCACTGTTTCGCCTTATTTCTACGAAGAAGACAACTGGGTGGATGATATGGAACTGGCTGCTGCCGTCAACTACAACCTGTCGCAAAGCAAAGGCTGGCTGAAAGATGCCGATTATTGGGGACAGTTGGAAGAGGTGACTCCGTGGATGGAACTGGGGCGCGCACGCCACTATCAGTTTTATCCTTTTGTCAATCTGGGGCACTTCTATCTGGCAAACGGTAAAGATGAAGTAATGAGCAAAAAATATCAGGGCTTTATGAAAATGGGGCTCGACTGTTTGTTCAACAGGGCGAAACAAAACGACGATCCGTTCCTCAATGGCGTTCCGTTCATTTGGTGCTCCAACAATCTGGTGACTGCTGCCATAACACACGCACAGTTATACTATCAGGCAAGTGGAGACGAAACTTATCTGGAAATGGAGGCGGCACTTCGCGACTGGCTGTTTGGTTGCAATCCGTGGGGCACTTCCATGATATCGGGATTGCCTGCCGATGGCGATTCACCGATGCACGTGCATTCGTCTTATTATACGCTGAGGGGCGAAAATACTCCGGGTGGGCTGGTCGACGGGCCTATCTACAAATCTATTTTCAGCAACCTGAGGGGTGTGGGTATTGGCGAAAACGACCCTTATGCTCCGTTCAATAACGGTGCGGCTGTGTACCATGACGATTCGGGCGATTATTCGTCGAACGAGCCTACGATGGACGGTACGGCTAGCCTGACATTTTATTTATCGACAATGGAGAAGCTCGGAAAGCTTCAAAAAAAAAAGTAGATGATGAACTGGATGCTTATGGGGCAACAGTAAGAAAAAATAAGAATAAGAAAGAGATTCGCCTGATATTTTCCGCCGACAAAGCATTCGAAGGTGCGCCTCATATCTTGAAAGTATTGAATAAACATAAGATAAAGGGCTCTTTCTTTGTCACAGGAAATACACTAAGGGATAAGCGGTTCGAGAAGATTCTCAGCGAAATAATAAAAAAGGGGCATTACCTTGGCGGGCATTCCGACAATCATCTGCAATATGCATCGTGGGAAAACCGCAAATCGCTGGTGTCGGCCGATAGCCTGTTATCGGATTTAAGGAAAAACCTCGATGAATTGAACCGATGGGGTATCGCAGATAAGAAAGCTATTTACTATTTGCCACCATACGAATATTACAATACTGAAAATGTGAAAGATATGCAACGGGGTGGGGTGGAAGTAATCAATTATACGCCGGGAATAAGGACTCCTGCCGATTATACTACTCCCGACATGAAGAACTACAAGAGTTCGCAGGAGTTGATAGACCAGCTTTACCGGTTCGAAAGCGAAAAAGGATTGGATGGGGCTATCATCCTCATTCATCCGGGAACGGTGGCAGAACGGACAGATAAGTTGTATAACAGGTTGGACGAAATAGTCATATACCTGAAAAATAAGGGGTATAAGTTCTGTAGTTTTTGAGAAGAGATTTATCTATATAGAGCCCCTTTGTCCCCTGGAGTGGGGAATAGGCATAGCCCCAAAAGAGGGAAAAGTAACAATGTAAAAATATGAAAAGGTGCATAGTACAAGACAAAAAATGATATTTCCTCGAAAGACTGTAGGGGCGTAATATCTTACGCCCGATACAACCGACGGGCGAATGATAATTCGCCCCTACAATGCTGATACTACAATAATTTTCATTTTTGTCATGTACTGTAAAAAGGTGTTACTTTTGTTACTTTTTCACTTTACTCCCCCGCTCTCGCTAAAGGAAGAGAGGGCTGCAAGCGCTGCAAAAGAGAGGAAAAAGTAACAATGAGAAATCGGGGTAATATGTGTTACTTTTGTTACTTTTTTTGTTCGTAATGTTTAATAAAAGCTTGTAACCCGTAACAGCCCGTAGGGCGTAATAACTTGTAACTTTAAATTAATTAAACCATGCAAAATTATATACCATTTACTCCCAAACGGGTGCAGGCGATAGATGTCTTTAGGGCATTGACGATGGTGATAATGATCTTTGTCAACGATCTGGGTTCGGTAGCCGGTGTGCCTCATTGGCTGGAACATGCTGCCATGACAGAAGATTTTCTGGGTTTCTCCGATTTGGTATTCCCTGCATTCCTTGTTGTTATGGGAATGTCGATACCATTGGCTATAGAAAGCAAGATACAGAAGGGCGAGTCGAAAGCCGGTATTCTGGAAAGTATCGCTTCGCGTACATTCGCCCTTATTGTAATGGGGCTGGTACTGCTGAATGCAGGGCGGGGCGTATCGGAAGACTTGATAATTAATAAACATGCTTTTACGATACTTTCGTTGGTTGGGTTCTTCCTGGTATGGAACCTGTATCCCAAAGCTAAAACACCGACTGCCTTGCAAACGCAAAAGATATTGAAAATAGCAGGCTATATACTGATCTTCACCTTAATATACATCTACAGAGATCCTAAAGGGAATACTTTCCAACAGGGATGGTGGGGTATTCTCGGGCTGATAGGATGGGCATACGGTATCTGTGCTGTGATATACCTGTATTGCAGGAAGTCGGTCAAAGCGTTGGGCGTTGCATATCTTTTCTTCCTGATACTCACGGCTCTAGGTTCGAGCAACTATCTTGGGCCTTTCAACAGGTTGATACCTGACAATGGTTGCCATCATGCTTTTGCTATGACGGGAGTTTTGACAACCTTGTTGCTGTTACACAATAAATTGAACCTTCGTGTCAATCAGCGTTTGATGATCCTTGCGGCAATCGGTCTTGTGATGGTTGCACTCGGATGGTTGTCGAATAATATCTGGATTATATCGAAGATACAGGCTACACCGCCGTGGTTGCTATACAGTTCGGGGCTGACTCTCCTGTTTTATGTATTTATCTATTGGTTGACCGACATAAAAGGTAAGTCTTCGTGGTTCAGTATTATCGGCCCTGCCGGAACAGCAACGCTTACCTGTTATCTTATTCCATACCTTTTATATACAATCATTTACATGACAGGGTTTAAGTTCCCCGATTTCTTATCGGTAAGCCCTGTCGGTCTGCTTAAGTGCTTGTTCATCTCCCTTATAACGGTAGGTATTACAGCCTTGATAGGCAGGGTAGGGGTTAAGCTGAAGATATAAAGAGTAAGAAAATAGAGGCATAATAAAAGCGTTAAACGGAATGGTTTAACGCTTTTGTTGGCTCATATACAGTTGGTTATTAGTTATATCTTGATGTATATTTTCTTCTTGTATAGGATGTATCCTACCAGCCAGCTAATGCTGACTACCAGTATAGCATAGATAAGAGAACCGAAGTAAGGGTCGAGGTATGGAGTGACAATGTTGTTGAGGAAGATGCCTTTGAGTGTTGATGTCCCTCCATCGTACGGAATCCGCAGAGTTCCCAACAGCCCGCCAAACAAGCCTCCGAATACATAGATAAACAAAGGATTGACCCCAAACGATTCGAAAAAGCGGCTCCATTTCTTATAGCCCTTTATATCTATAATCCAGATGAGGAGGGCAAGTAATAGCGAGGCTAACCCACAGGTAGCCAGTACGAATGTAGGAGTCCATATTTTCTTGTTGATAGGGCAACCGTAGCTGAAAAGGAATCCGGCAAAGGTCATGATTGCCCCGATGATGAACAGCTTTTCTATCCGCTGGTGGTTGTCTTTGGTTTCTACTATGAATTTGCCGCAGCAGAAGCCGATCAGCACATGGGCTATAGCAGGCAGGGTGCTTAGCAATCCTTCGGGATCGACAATCTGCCCTTTTCTATACAAGTGTGAGGTGCCGAGTATGGCTTTGTCTACGATATACACAATGCTGTTGGTATTGTCTTCGGCGGCAAATCCATCGCCAAAGACGAGGATAAGGTAGTAGCCGATGAGAGTGCCAATAATGATGTGCGGTATATATTTATGCTTTACGAGCATCCCTATAAGGGCTGTGGCGCAATAGGTTAAGGCTAGTCGTTGCATTACTCCCATTATGCGGATGTTCTCGAAGTTTGTAATGGCTTTCAAGAGGCGGCTTCCTATACTCAGGTTTTCTTCGCCCAGCGAGTAGTATGTTCCTATCGAGAGGAAGCACCACGCCATAGCGAGCCCTATGAGGAAGATAATGATTGTGCGCTTAATGATTTTGAAAAGCAATGTTTTAGAGAAAGCAAAGTTGAACTTCTTCATCGATACGTAGGTCGATATTCCCATGATGAACATGAAGAAAGGAAAGACCAGGTCGGTAGGGGTAAGTCCGTGCCAGTCGGCGTGTTTCAACGGTTCGTAGATCGTGCTCCAGCTTCCGGGGTTGTTGACAAGAATCATGCCTGCAATAGTGATGCCCCGTAGGATGTCTAAAGCCAAAATGCGCGAAGATTGCTTTGGCTGTATTAATGTGTCCATTAGATTGATAGGGTTAGAATATGATGGTTTAACAATGTAGTAAAGATACGAATAAAAGTTGTATCGGGGATAGGAAAAAGCTTAATATTATCTGTTAAGTAATTTTTGAAAATTTAGAGTCTGTTTAAATTTTATAGCAGAACTTTTTTATAGCTATTTTTAGATGGATTTTACGTGTTTTGCTCGCTGGTTTAGCGGGCTAAACCGAGAGCAAAATGTGGAAAATACGCTAAAAAGAGCATAAAAAAGTTGCTAAGAACTATACTAAAGAACCTATTCGCTAAAATTTAAACAGACTATTAGACAGGCTCTTACTTATAAATCAATAATAAACAAAGGTTGATAAATAAGGGCGAAACCTCCAAAAAGTAAGGTTTCGCCCGGCTATAAGAATTTACAGTATTTGATTTGCGATTACATTATTTTGTTATTTAATATTCGTCATCCTCAAACTCAAACGAGGTTTCATGAGGGCTTTTTGGAGGGGGACTTTGAGCAAATCCTCTCTCTACTATTACTTCGATGGTTTCTATTGCCGGAGCTATATAGGTTTTCGCAGTTTCTGCCATTGCTTGTTTGCTTGTTTTGTTTTCTTGTGTCATCACTCGTTAATTTTTATTGTTGTTTATTTTACTATTATTTTTCTGCTTACAGTACAGTTTTCGGTTTCTACCTTGACCACGTAGATGCCGGAGGCTACATTGTATATTGTATCTTCTGTTGTGTTGTACAGCAGTTTACCGGCAAGATTATAAACCAGTACCCGTTTCACAGGTGTGCGCGATTGTATATACAGTGTATTGTCGAGATCATATATCGAAACTTCATCGTTGGCATCCAGTACTTCCTTCTTTGCCTGGAATACGATGCTGAAGCGTGACGTATTATCTGTGATATCGGAAGAAAACTCATATGCTTCGCCGCTTGTAAGGCTGAACATTTCATTCTGAGTGTTGTCTTTCAGCATTATATCGAAACCGTCGAAATCTTCTACAGCTATTGCTGCAATACTGTATTCTCCACTGTGATTGGTAATAAAACCAAGCGGGATTTCTGTGCCTGTTTCTATGGCGCTAAGTCCGTTGAATATCAATTTCTCGTTTTCGGCTACCGTGTAGATTGATGCGCCCGAATTGAACATTTTACCGGAGTCGTAGCGGTCGAAACCATCTTTTGCGTTTTCGTCTGCAAAGATTACGGTACGGTCGGCTTTCTTACCATCTTTCAATTGTAAGCGGACGAGTGGCCTCTTGTCGCCGTTTTCGGTTGCCTTAAGCGTATTGCCGCTACCTGCCGTTGATTCGTCGACCATTGTGCTTTCGGTAAATCTTAATGTTCCCGAGTTGAGTGCACGTACCCAAAAAGCTTGCATTGCAGGGATATATCGTAAAGAGTAGCCCAGGTCGTCGGGATCGCTCAGTCCACTTTCGCTGTTGTATGTATAGAAATGATAGGCATCGGTTCGGGTACGATACCAGATTGTCGGTTCCAAAAATGCATTTGCTGCACTTATGGCGTTCCAGTCGATGTGCGACAAGTACGGATTACCCACAAGGTTGAAGCCGGCTTTGGCTACACCGGTACTGCGGGTAAGCGGTATTTCTACGTCTCCGGTGTTTGGTATGCCAGCGAAAGGGAATCTTGTATTGCCGGTACCTTCGGTATATAGGACATAGCCTTTGCCCGGAACGAGCGTATTTTCGCTGCCTGCAATATTTACCCAACCGTTGATTCTTGGGTCGGATGCGCTATATGGTGTCGTGCGTGTTTCGTCGCTGTACTCTACAAAGCCGGCGGCAGCCAATGTTGTGTTTGCTTTAGCTGCGGTTATAGGGCTGCTAATATACCAGGTGCGTCCTTTGGCAAGAGTCAGCGAAGGAGGTTCACTTACCTGTATTGTTTTTGTCGCTGTGTTTTCGCCTGATTGGTTTGCAATTTTAAGCTTGACAGTATAGATGCCTCCATCACTATACGTATGAGTAGGATGCTTCTCCGTAGAAGTATGGCCATCGCCGAAATCCCAAAAGTATGCAATGTTCGAAATTTCTGGCGAAGTATTGGTGAACGTTACCGGGATACCTGCATCCTGCGATGTTTCTACCGTAAATGATGGTTGGGGAATAATTAAAGTACAGGCAGTAGGGAAAAGAGCGAGTGTACAACTACTAGAAAAAAAGTTGGGATTAGATGCCGTATTAATTAGTGTTACATTATCTTCAATGGTAATCGTAGACGACCGTACTCCGAAAATATCCATTATATTAGGTGAATAATAAACCTCATATCCAATAAAAAACTCGGAAGGTACAATAATTGGCGTAGCAAAAGTGAGTGTATTATCGCCTGTTTTCAATTGGCTAAAGGCGAAATCTTCACTGTAAAGTACTTTATTTGGTAGCCCATTACTACCTTTATTCCATAGTTTCATTGTTATTTTTGCATAATTCGGATCATTCGAATTATTTTGCAATGCACATATTTTTATTTTAAATCCGGTTATTTTTTGAGCTTCTTCCAAATTATAATATGCTGCAAAGTTCTTATAATTAGAAGTATTGGTGCCGTAAGTATAGCTATTTTTACCTCCATGAAGATAAACTGAATTGGTTACGGCATATAGCTCACTTTCATCCCAGCATACAATGCCTTTGTAGTCGGTGAGGTCAACAGCTATTTCATTCGATTCGCCGGAAGGATTATTGTTGCTTACGGCCTTTACGGTATAATACCAAGTGGTTTTTGCGTTATCCAAATTGGTAACATCGAATGAAATTACATTACCTACATTTTTGTCCTGAAAGCCACCATTTGCATAGATTTTTGTATCTCCTTTTTTATAATATACGCTCAACAGATAGCTTTGGGTTTTGGCCGATGGGCTCCAGTTTGCTGTGAAATTCATTGGTCCAATATTATCAGCAGCGGAGGCTACAGGACTACCCTCTTTAGGAAAGATTACGTTGAATGTCATTGTCTCGCCACCAGCCGCGCTAAACTGGTTGATTATGATACCGTCCAGACCGGCAGAGTTATCAGACAGGAAGGCATTTGGCGAGGACCAATTGCTGAATGTAGTTAACCCTCCCTGTTTGAAAACGGCATTGGCAATAGTGCCGGAAGTAATGTTGTCTAAAGCACCCTCGCGATAGACATACATTTCGAATGGTTTCGCGCTTGTTCCAGTGGCAGATGTATTATAACCTCTCGGGTTTATTCGCGAAATGATAATACCCGCATTTGGTATCCTGGCATCGTAAACACCACCCAGTGGGCCACCTTTGCGTCTGTATTCCAATACAAAATATTCGCCTTGTGTAGAAGTCGGCGACATGATTTTATAAGCGATCTGGTCTCCTTCCCTGTTCCAGATATCGTGGAGTGTATAGGTTCCCGAGCTGGTGATCTCGGTGATATCGGAAATAAATCGCCCGTACTTATTGGTAATGTATGCCGATGAGCTTTGCGGAGGGGTAGCATTACTGCACATTACATCCCAACTACCTACTGGGTGCGTGATACCGCTAATTCCCGTACCACTTGTACTGTACATGTAAAGATCGGGAGCGCCTAGTGTGTGGTATGTTTCGTGTACAAGAGTACTTGATTGACAATGGTTTTCGAGAAGCAGATTGTATTCCCATACCATCTTACCATTAAGCTTTACATTGTGAGTATATAAAGCCCATTTGTGAGGCCATAACAATGTACTCCAGCCTCCGGGATCTCCTTGAATCACGAAGTTTATATTATCCACATTCCCATCGTTGTTGTAATCTAAAGTCGCTGCGGGAAATGCTGCTTCAATTTGCGACCGGCAATGTTCTATTGCATCCCTCAACAAAGTATGTTCAATAATACATCCTGCATCATCATTATTATCTATCATATAATACGAGCGTTTTTGTGGGGCTTGATACGATATGACGGTCGCACTTCCATTTTGAGCCGGAAAGAATGTGGAGTTTATTAGGAATTGCCCATTGGATATATCCCTGAAATAACTTTTAAGGGATTGGCCTGTAGCCGTACCATTGTATAAGGATTCTATATCGCTGTGAACTTTTATAAAATCCGGTTCGTCGGAAAATGTAATATAGATAACGATATTGTTCATTGTTCCTGCACGCAGAGTTGTCGACTTCGTCTGCGCATTTTTTAATCTGTCGCTTAAATCTTTTTTTTTGGGTACAGCATTAAACTTCTCGCGGAGCTGCACCCATTTTTCAGCGGAAATATTAATGTTGGGGTCAATACCGAAGTCTTGTGCATCTTTCGTGCGCCGCATACCGTTCGTTTGCACATAAACGATGTCGGTAGGTACAAGTTCGCCGTCTCTTAGTGTGGCATACACAACCCATCCTTCAGGATTGCGGAGCAATGTAAAACCATCGGCATCGTGTACACGATTGTGATACTCGTCGCCGGTAACAAAAAGGTTAAGGACTGTGCCGTCAGGCTGTGTCACTTTTACCGGATAATTCTCGATCCATGCTGCATGTACCGAAACCGATAGGCATAAAAAAATAAAAATAAGGCAAATGTTTCTCATTTGATACATAGTTTGTAAGTGTCTGATGCGTATAATAGTAGTCTTAGCTTTTTAGAGATATTGAATGTTATGCAAATATAGTAATTTTTGAAATAATTCTTAAATTTTAATAATATGGCGTCTTTTTTATAAAAAAGTATTCATTATCCCGTTCTGAAAGACGTTTTCCCGTATTTCAGATAGGCACACATCGCTTTTACGAAATATCACTACAAGTAGTGATTGACTTCCCCCGAAGCATTCTGTACTTTTGCACATCAACTTGAGTCAAAGACTATCATTAGAAACAAAGCATGATTTATAAAAGGATTCTTTTATTACTGTTTACCGTTTGCCTGTATTTTCCAACAATATCTGCTGAAGGAGGAAACCCCGTTTCCGATTCTGTGGTGTTGTCTTATACCGGAAAGGCAGTCGTGATAGAATCTTTTAAACAAAACAGCGACCTCTATTTGCAACCTGTTGCCGCCTCCTTGCTCACAGCACAAGAGGTAAAAGACTTCAACCTTGTAAATATAAAGGAGATAACCTCACTCACGCCCAATCTTTTTATTCCCGACTATGGCAGCAAGATGACTTCGCCCGTCTATATCCGCGGTATCGGTTCGCACCGCAATGCTCCATCGGTAGGCTTGTATGTAGATGGTGTGCCTTATTTCGACCGCTCGGCCTTCGATTTCAATATCAGCGACATAGACCGTGTAGAGGTGCTTCGTGGGCCTCAAGGGACTATCTATGGGCGCAATACGATGGGTGGTATAATCAATGTCTTTACCAAATCGCCGTTTAAATATGCAGGTACCAATGTCAGCCTCTCGGCAGGTAATTATAATAACTATTCGGGTGGCGTATCGCACTATGGCAATGTAGACAATAAGATAGGTTACGCACTTTCTGGCAACTATATGCATTCGGGTGGATACTTCCAAAATACGACTGTCGGCAAAAAAGCCGATCCTATAGATGCCGTGTCTATGCGCACACGCCTCAGTTGGCGCATCCGTCCGCGACTGTCGGCACACCTTATACTGGCATACGAATATTCCGACCAGAACGGTTATCCCTATCGTGTGCTGCATAAAGAAACAGGGGAGGTAGACCCCGTAAACTATAACGAGCCCAGCTTCTTCCGCCGCAATATGTCTACCAATGGGCTGAATATAGAATATGTAACCGATGCCTATAAACTTTCGTCGCAAAGCTCGTTCCAGTTTTTCAATGGTACACAGGGTTTGGATCAGGATTTTTCGCCAAAAGATTTGTATTTTGTAGATTTCTACCAGCGTCAGCAGATGTATTCGCAGGAGTTTAATGTAAAGTCGCTGAAGGAAGACAGCCGTTACCATTGGCAGTTCGGATTGTTTGGTTTCCACCAGAATTATTACCAGACCAACGATACCGACAACCGTACTACCGGCGGACATACCATACAAAGTGCGCACAATCCTACAACGGGCTTCGCCGCCTATCACCAGTCGACGGTCAACGACCTGTTTATCCGCAACCTATCGCTGATTTTGGGCGTGCGTTACGACCGCGAGCGTGCTAAACTGACAATGGACAGGATAAAGCCAGCAGAAACCGAACCAACGGTATATGGCAAGGCCTCCTTCTCTCAATTCACGCCGAAGGGCTCTTTACAGTACTCTTTCAGCAAAGATGGAATGGCATATTTCTCTGTTTCGCGCGGATATAAGACCGGAGGATTCAACAATACTGCCGAAACGGAAGAAGACCGCATATTCGATCCCGAACATAGCTGGAGCTACGAGGTGGGTGCTAAGTCGGGCTTTTGGGGCAAACTGCTGTTTGTGGATATGAGTTTGTTTTATATCAACTGGAACGACCAGCAGATTTCGCAAACCAAACCAAGCGGACAAGGCTTTGTTATAAAAAATGCAGGTAAATCGGTGAGCAAAGGCGTGGAACTGTCGGTAATGCTAAATCCTGTGAAAAATGTAAGCTTACAAGCTGCTTACGGCTACACAAGCGCCAAATATAAAGACCACAAGGATTATAATGCAAAGACGGAGGCAACCACCGTTTACGATGGCAACTACCTGCCTATGGTTCCCCGGCACACCCTTTCGGTAGCAGCTAATTATGTGTTGCATATCCCGTGGGTGTGGCTCGACAATATTACCTTCAATGCACAATATGCAGGAGCGGGTAAGCTGTATTGGACGGATAAGAACGATTATACACAGCCATATTATGGGCAATATAACGGTAAGATATCTTTTGCAAAGGATAATTTTTCAATCGGCCTGTGGGCAAAAAACATAACGGGAAAAGAATATATATCGTATTATTTTTCCACATCGGGCGGGCATTATGTACAAAAGGGCAAGCCGTTTACCTTCGGGGTGAACTTAAATGTTAAATTTTGAAATAAGTTGAAAGTTGAAAATGCGGACTAAAAAGAGATAGTGCGAAATATTCATTTTCAACTAAAAAATATGGATACACTTCGTCTTTTCTGATTTGAAATTCGAAAGAGAATAGTAAAAGAACTTGTAACTAAAATGAACGTAGACACACCAAAAGGATACAAATTATTCACTTTTTTCTGCCTCTACATAGCGCAGAAGATACCTATGAGCTTTTTCTCAACGGTGATCCCTGTCATTATGCGGCAGCAGAATTTCTCGCTTGAGACAATCGGATTGCTGCAACTGCTCAAACTGCCGTGGATACTCAAATTCCTGTGGTCGCCAGTAGTCGACCGTTCCACATACCGCCTCAACGATTTCAAGGCGTGGATTTTCTCATCCGAACTGATATATGCCTGCATTATCTTCAGCATTGCCTTTCTCGACCTCAGCGCTACACCTCAACTGATTATTGGCCTTGTGATAGTTTCGTTTATTGCCTCTGCCACACAGGATATAGCCACCGATGCCCTTGCGGTTATCTCTTTCAACAAGAAAGATAAAAGCCTGGTGAACAGCATGCAGTCGATGGGCGGCTTTGCCGGTACTATGATCGGTAGCGGCGCATTGCTCTTACTTTACAACAAGGTAGGGTGGGGCAACCTCTTGCCATATCTTGCCCTTTTTGTATTGATTGCGGTCATTCCCCTTATCTTTTTCCGTATGGGTGCGAAGGGCACGATAATAAAGCCGAAACAACAGGAACGCCCAACCAAAGACGATATACTCGGTTTCTTCAAGCAAAAAGGGATATGGAAACAGGTCGTGTTCCTCTTTCTCTACTACGCAGGGCTTATCGGGGTGCTTGCCATGCTCAAACCCATGCTGGTAGACTATGGATATAGCATGAAAGATATTGGTATCATGTCGGGCATTGTAGGTACATTCATCGGTTGCCTTGCATCCTTTGCCGGTGGGTTCGTTGTGCGCAAAATAGGACGGCATACTTCGCGTGTGCTGTTTGCCGTTTTCACTTTCGTTACTACCATATATTTCTGCCTGCTGATAAATGTCATCCCTGTAAATATAGCTACGCTGCACTTGGGTATCTCCCTTCTGTGGGGCAGTTATGGGCTGTCGGTCATTGTGGTATATACCACCGCAATGGACTGTGTACGCCCCGGCTACGAGGGAACCGACTTTACGATACAAACCGTTATTACCCACCTTAGCGGTATCATTATGGGAGTGAGTTCGGGAAAGATAGCAGCCATGATAACCTATAAAGGGCTTTTTGTGGTAGAAATGTTTATCGCACTGGCATCACTTTTGTTCATACTATTTGTGTTTAAACTAAAAGCACCAAAGGAAAAAGATGAAACAAGAATTACTGAATAAGTACAGCGTGCCTGTACCCCGCTACACGAGCTATCCGCCTGCCAATTTTTTCAACGAGGGCTTCGATGCCCTGTCGTATCAAGATGCCATAATTGCATCCAACGGGCAAGAGCCGGAACATATATCCATTTATATCCATATCCCATTCTGTTTCCAGATGTGTTATTATTGCGGTTGCAATGCGCAACTTTACCAAAAGCCTGCCGTAACCCAAAGCTATATAGATGCGCTGAAAAAGGAAATAAAAATGGTGCTTCCCCTGCTCGACCGTAGCCGTAAGATATCACAAATCCATTACGGAGGTGGCACGCCGACTTCGCAGCCCGTGCCGGTGTTGAAAGAGTTGAACGGGATGTTCCTCTCGGAGTTCGACTGTATCGAAAATCCCGAAATAGCCATCGAATGCCATCCGGGCTACATGAATGCCGCTTATTGGGACGAACTGACCGATGCAGGCTTCAACCGGATAAGCATAGGCATACAAGACTTTGATGAAGAGGTTCTCCGCACATCTAACCGTAAGCATTCGCGCCTGCCGATAGAAGAGATTATCAGCATGTTGCGCAGCAAGGGGATAGCTGTAAATATGGACTTTATATATGGTTTGCCCAAGCAGACTCCCGAATCGTTTGCCCGCACTATCGGCAAAGCCATTGCCCTGAAACCCGACCGTGTGGTTACATTCTCCTATGCCCATGTGCCGTGGGTAAACCCGTTGCAAATGAAGCTGGAAGAAGCAGGATTGCCTACTGTGGAGGTGAAAAGCGAGATATTCCGGTCGGCAAAACATTTGCTGACCAACGAAGGATATAAAGCTATCGGGCTCGACCACTTTGTGTTGCCCGGCGACGAACTATATAAGGCATCGCAGTCGAAAGCATTGCACCGCAACTTTCAGGGATATTGTACACGCCGTACTACAGGGCAGGTCTATGCTTTCGGTATAACAGGCATTAGCCAGTTGGCTACGGCTTACAGCCAGAATACGAAAGACCTTGAAACATATATCTCATTGATAGAAAAAGGTGAATTTCCTGTGACCAAAGGTTATACACTCAATAGGGAGGAGCAAATAACGCGCACCGTTATCTCCGAACTGATGTGTAATTATACAATTGATTGGAACGATATAGCGGACAATCTACATTTATCAGCCGATGAGGTTAAGTCTGCTATCAATTATAATAAAGAAGCTTTAGACGATTTTGCCAAAGACGGCATTATTGAATATGATGACAATCATATAGCCATCATGCCCGATGCCACACCTTTTGTGCGCAATGTGGCTGCCTCTTTCGATAGGTTGTATAAGGGGAATGAGAGCCGGTATTCGAAATCTATATAAGTAACTGTTCGGAAATATGCACGCACGGCGATCTTGTTTTGATAAAAAGATGTTATTCTTATATGCCACTCGTTTATAAATAGAATATTTTTATCTAAGTTTGCACATCCAAATCAAGTTGTAAAATAAACAATTTAGCACAATATGACTAAGAAATACAACAGAACCCTCGTCACTTCGGCATTGCCATACGCCAATGGCCCTGTACACATCGGGCACATGGCAGGAGTTTACATCCCCGCAGACATATACACACGCTATATGCGGCTCAAGGGCGAAGAAGTGATACACATCGGCGGTTCTGACGAACATGGCGTGCCTATCACCATCCGTGCAAAGAAGGAAGGAGTGACGCCGCAAGATATTGTAGATAAGTACCATACCATAATAAAGAAGTCGTTCGAAGACTTCGGCATCACATTCGACATCTATTCGCGTACAAGCTCGGAAACGCATAAGCAAACAGCTTCTGATTTCTTCCTGAAACTGTACAACAACGGCCAGTTTGAAGAAAAGACCAGCGAACAATATTACGACGAAGAAGCACAGATGTTCCTTGCCGACCGCTACATAATGGGCGAATGCCCACATTGCGGCAACCCCAATGCATATGGCGACCAGTGCGAATCGTGCGGTACATCGCTCAGCCCGACCGACCTGAAAAACCCGCGTTCGACTATCTCTGGCTCTACGCCCGTGATGCGCGAAACCAAACACTGGTACCTGCCATTGGATAAGCACGAAGGTTGGCTTCGCCAGTGGATACTGGAAGACCACAAGGAATGGAAATCGAACGTCTACGGGCAATGCAAATCGTGGCTCGAAATGGGATTACAGCCCCGCGCCGTAAGCCGCGACCTCGATTGGGGTGTACCTGTGCCGCTGGCCGATGCTAAAGGAAAGGTGCTTTACGTATGGTTCGATGCACCAATCGGTTATATCTCGAACACGAAAGAACTATTGCCCGATAGCTGGGAAAAGTGGTGGAAGGCAGAAGATACCAAGTTAGTACACTTCATCGGCAAAGACAATATAGTATTCCATTGCATCGTATTCCCTGCCATGCTCAAGGCAGAAGGCTCGTTTATCCTGCCCGAAAATGTGCCTGCAAACGAGTTTCTCAACCTCGAAGGCGACAAGATATCCACATCGCGCAACTGGGCAGTATGGCTGCACGAATACCTCGAAGATTTTCCGGGGCAGCAAGATAGCCTGCGCTATGTACTTACGGCCAATGCTCCCGAGACAAAGGACAATGACTTTACCTGGAAAGATTTTCAGGCAAGGCACAACAATGAGTTGGTGGCAATACTCGGCAACTTTGTGAACCGGGCTTTGGTGCTTACACAGAAGTATTTCGACAATAAAGTTCCTCAATATAATGATCTAACGATGCCTGAGGATATTATGCTAGCAGACATTAAGGTTATAAGCAATCGTATAAATAAACATCTTGAGGTATACCACTTTCGCGACGCTCTTAAAGCAGCTATGAGCTTAGCTCGAATTGGTAATAAATACCTAGCTGATACTGAACCTTGGAAAGTGGCAAAAACAGATATGAAGCGAGTAGAAACAATCCTATATATTGCATTGCAAATCACTGCCAATCTAGGAATTGCTCTTGAACCGTTCCTGCCGTTTGCTGCAAAAAAGATTCGCGAGTTTCTCAATATGGATAACATGTCGTGGAACCAATTGGGCAGTATGTATTTACTCCCTGCCGGACACCAGCTAAACGCATCCGAACTTCTCTTTGCAAAGATAGAAGACGAAACGATAGAAAAGCAAATACAAAAGCTGCTTGATACCAAGAAGGCCAACGAAGCCGAAGCGGAGATAAAAGTAGCCCCGCAAAAGGAGAATGTAGCTTTCGACGACTTTGCAAAGATGGATTTGCGTGTGGGCACCGTACTCGAATGTACCAAAGTGCCTAAGGCTGACAAGCTGCTGCAATTCCTTATAGACGATGGTATGGGCAAACGCACCATCGTATCGGGTATAGCTGCATGGTATAAAGCAGAAGAGTTGGTTGGCAAGCAGGTGTGCTTTATAGCAAACCTTGCACCACGAAAAATAAAGGGTATAGAATCACAAGGTATGATCTTGTCGGTAGAAAATGCCGATGGTAGCTTGTCGCTCATACAGCCGTCGAAAGAGGTGAATCCGGGAAGCCAGATAGGGTGAAAGCCCCCTTAATCCCCCATAGGGGGACTTTGGAGCGAAGCCGCGAAAGTAATTATAAATTATGAGCTATAAATTAATGAATTATGAATAAACACCCTCTTCATAAGTCCTCCTTGGGGGCTTCAGGGGGTTCATCCCCCCTATGGGGGGTGGGGGGGCTTCTCCTTATAGGAGTAGCTATATACTACATATTCAATATCTTCCTGATAGGTAACAATCTGAAATTCGATGAGTTCTACTCCATTGCGATGCTTGACTATTCTTATTCGGATATTTGCCGCATCACGGCGGAGGATGTGCACCCGCCGCTTTTCTACCTCCTGTTGAAAGTTTACTCGTCATTCTTTTCGTTTTCGCCCGAACATCTGTACTTCTACCGATTCCTTACGGTGGCATTCTATCTGGGTATGTTGGCGTTGTGCTTAATTCCCGTGCGCCGTTTGTTTGGCAAGAGGCTGGCACTCGTCAGTTTCCTTGTATTGGCATTCCTGCCCGTAGGATTCTATATGTATGCCTATGTGCGGATGTATTCGCTGGCAGCATTCCTACTTTTCGGCTCGGCAGTATATGCTGTAGATGCTTACCGTAACAACAGCCGTTGGGCATGGGCAAAGCTTATATTCTTTACTCTGGGCGCAATGTACACCCACTATTATGCGTTGATGGGTGCGTTCTTCATCATCCTTGCACTGCTTATCGCTATAATTGCAAGGTATATTAAGGATAAAGAACAGGCGAAACTTATCAGGGCTTTGCTGTGTGGAGCCATACTATGCATTTTGTACATACCTTGGCTTGTAAGCCTTTTCGGGCAATTGGGACAGGTAGGCGGGGGTTACTGGATTTCGACTATCACCCTGGCAGACATAGCCTATGGCGTGCAGTATTATTTTTCGCCGAAGAACATAGACGACTCTTATGCCGACTTCTTTTCGTCGTCGTGGTGTTTGGTACTCACCTTTGCCCTCACGGCATTGTGTTGCCTCGTGCCGCTTATCTATATGTTGCGTAAGAAGACGGAGAACACATATATAGCATTTATCGCCCTGATTATAGTAGGGTTATGCTTTCTCTTTGTATTGGTATATTCTTTTATTGCCACCCCTGTTTATTATGCACGGTACCTGAGTTGCTATATTGGCTTGTTTGCTCTGGGTATGTCGTTGTTACTTAATGAATTTATCGGGGAGAAGACTTTCTTGGCAAAGTCAGTACTGATATCTTTCTGCACACTGATGATTTCGCTATCGGCAATAGAATTATATATCAACCTGCGCAAAGGCACGCTGTTCCACAAAGAGGAGAAGGCAGACCCGTTCGATGAATTTATGGCAGATACCAACGGTATAGTCTACACCGAAGGGGTTTTGAGTCCCAACTTAGGCGTAATGTCGCTGTTGAAACCACAGTATAAGTACCTGATAGTGATAAAGGAAGAAAAACCACACAATGATCCGGCACTGTTCAACTATATAAGGGATGGCAAAATATCGTTCCGCCCATTTGTTCATTTGCAGCCTGTAAAAGAGCCTGTATCAAACGAGAGGTCGGTATATTTTACTACCCATCCCGAAAGTTTCAGTAAGTTTATAGGCGACGACTTTGTGATTACCGATCATCTGGAAGGAACGTACTATTATAAATTTGAGCGTAGAACCCGTTAGTTCGAGCCTCTTTAACCTCCCTTAGAGTCAGGGTCGTTTAGTTCTGGCGTTTGTTCGTCTCTTCTGTCATCCTGAGTGGAACGAAGGATCTCTTGCTAGTTCTGCTTTATAAGGCTTTTGAGCTAAGAGTTATAAATTACTAATACAATACCCTTTTTGTAAGTCTCGCTTGGGAATTAGGGACTCTGCCTATGGAAAACTTTATTAACCTTACAGCCCAAAACATTGGCAACGAACATATCTGTTGCGCTTTCTCCGACAAGAAATGTGCCGATAGCTATCAACTGAAAAAAGACTGGCTCAAACGCGAGTTCGAAAACGGCTATGTATTCCGCCGTATCGATGCCCGTGCCAAGGTCTTTATCGAATACGGCCCTGCCGAGCAAGCATGGGTTCCGGTTGCCGCACCCAATTACCTGATGATAAACTGCTTCTGGGTATCAGGGCAGTACAAAGGTAAGGGATATGCCAAGCAGTTGCTGCAATATGCCATAGACGATGCTGTTGCACAAGGGCGCGATGGATTGGTGACTGTAGTTGGAATAAAGAAATTTCACTTTATGATGGATGCCAAGTGGCTTATGAAGCAAGGTTTCGAGATAGTCGAAAAGCTACCTTCCGGCTTTTGCCTGTTGGCCAAGAAGCTGAAAGATAATGCTTCCATGCCTGCATTCAACGATTGTGTGACTTGCCAAACGTCCCATAGCGAAGACCTTGTTGTCTACTATTCCAACAGATGCCCATTTACAGAGTTCCATATTACCAACTCGCTAAAAGAAACAGTAGAAAAGCGCGGACTAACGCTCAAAACGGTGAAGCTGCAAACAATGGAGCAGGCACAAGCCGCACCTTCGCCGGCTACCATTTTCAGCCTGTTTTACAAGGGCAAATTCGTAACCACCGACCTTAGTGCCTGTATGGATAGCCGCTTCGATAAGGTGGTGAAAATTTAAGAAGCTGTAATAACGAGCATTGGAAATAGAGGAATCAGATACATAATTCTGATATACCGATAAAAAGTGCATAATCCTTGCAAACGATTGCACACTTTTTGGTGTTATAATACAATAGACTTTTTCTTGTTAAAAAAGGAAAAACATTCCTTTGTATTATAAAACTTTTATTCGGAATTATGAAAAGAGCAATTTATTCTCTACTGCTTATCGGCTTTTACCTGACAACAGGAATAACGAATGCCCAGGAATTGAAATCTCCTGATGGCAGCCTGAGCCTTGCATTCTCGCTACAATCGGGAGGAGTGCCTACCTATAGCCTTACCTACAAAGGTAAAGATGTAATTAAACCCAGCAAACTGGGTCTGGAGTTGAAAGACAACAGTGATGCGAACAACGATTTCAGCGACTTCACTGTAAAGCAAGCAAAGGAACAAACCGAAGACAAGGTATCCCTGCTGAATGGTTTTTCAGTTGCCGGCACTACTACTGCTGCCTTCGATGAAACATGGCAACCTGTATGGGGCGAAGCCAAAGATATACGCAACCACTACAACGAGATGGCTGTGACGCTTCACCAACAATCTACCGACAGGATGATGCTTATCCGCTTCCGCCTGTTCGACGACGGGTTGGGTTTCCGTTACGAGTTTCCCGAACAGAAGAACCTTGCTTATTTCGTAATCAAGGAAGAGCGTACACAATTTGCTATGGCAGGCGACCACAAAGCTTTTTGGTTGCCGGGCGACTACGATACACAGGAATATGATTATACAACATCTAAGTTGTCGGAGATAAGAGGACTGATGAGTAAGGCCATTACACCAAACTCGTCGCAAACACCTTTCTCTCCTACAGGTGTACAAACCGCCCTGATGATGAAAACCGACGATGGCTTGTATATCAACCTGCACGAAGCAGCTTTGGTCAACTACTCGTGTATGCACCTCAACCTCGATGACAAGAACATGATCTTCGAGTCGTGGCTTACTCCCGATGCACAAGGAATTAAAGGCTATATGCAGGCACCTTGCAGCACCCCTTGGCGCACGGTGATAGTGAGCGACGATGCACGCGATGTGTTGGCATCCAATATCACTCTCAACCTCAACGAGCCATGTAAGATAGAAGACGTTTCGTGGATCAAGCCCGTGAAATACGTAGGCGTATGGTGGGAGATGATAACCGGAAAAAGCTCATGGGCCTATACCGACGATGTGTATAGCGTACAACTGGGCGTTACTGATTATAAGAAACTGAAACCTAATGGCAAACATGCTGCTAATACGGCTCATGTAAAAGAATACATCGACTTTGCTGCCCTTCACGGTTTCGATGCAGTATTGGTAGAAGGATGGAACGAAGGATGGGAAGACTGGTTTGGCAACTCGAAAGACTATGTATTCGATTTTGTCACCCCATACCCCGACTTCGACGTGAAGGAGCTGCACGCTTATGCAAAAAGCAAGGGTGTGAAAATGATGATGCACCACGAAACCTCATCATCGGTACGCAACTACGAGCGCCATCTCGACACAGCATACCAGTTTATGGCCGACAATGGATACAACTCAGTTAAGAGTGGTTATGTAGGCAATATTATCCCCCGCGGCGAACATCATTACGGGCAATGGATGGTAAATCACTACCAATATGCATTCGAGAAGGCAGCTAAGTATAAGATAATGGTAAATGCCCACGAAGCTGTACGCCCAACAGGAGTTTGCCGTACATGGCCAAACCTGATAGGTAATGAGTCGGCTCGCGGCACAGAGTATCAGGCATTTGGCGGCAGCAAGCCCGACCATGTCACCATATTGCCGTTTACAAGGCTGATAGGAGGCCCTATGGACTACACTCCGGGTATCTTCCAGATGGATGTGAGCAAACATAATCCGAACAACAATTCGCACGTAAACAGTACGTTAGCTAATCAGCTGGCTCTGTATGTTACCATGTACAGCCCTTTGCAAATGGCTGCCGACCTGCCGGAGACATACAATCAGTATCTCGACGCATTTCAGTTTATAAAAGATGTAGCCATAGATTGGGACGACAGTAAAATACTAGAAGCCGAACCCGGCGACTATATCACCATTGCCCGCAAAGCTAAAGGTTCTGGCAACTGGTTTGTAGGTAGCGTTTGCGACGAAAGCGGGCGTACATCAAACATTACATTCGACTTCCTCGATGCAGGAAAAACATATATAGCCACCATATACAGCGATGCCAAAGATGCGCATTACAAGACTAATCCACAGGCATATACAATCCGCAAAGTGGTGGTTACCAGCAAGTCGAAACTATCGCAACTCTGCGCACCTGCGGGGGGATACGCAATTAGTGTGGTGGAAGCAGACAAGGCGCAGACAAAAGGTTTAAAGAAATTGTAAGGAAACAAAAGTGAGTATTTAGGTTAGTTATAAATTAAGTGTTTGGAAATTGAAAAGTAGTGTGAAAGAAGGTGTCCCAAAAGTAAAAAAGGACACCTTTTTTGTGTTTCTGTACATACAGTTTGTCATATCGAACTCTCATTGATTTTATAAAAAACTACAATAAATACTATTTTTTTTTCCTATATCCGCAGAAAGTTATACTTTTGCACTAAAGATAGCAGTTTTGCAATGACATTAAGCGAAAAAACAACAATAATACGTGCGTTTTTTACCCCTGATTATTTGGGGGTTAGCTTGTTTTTGCTAGAGAGAGAGAGAGAGAGAGAGAGAGAGAGAGAGAGAGAGACTTCTCGATAGGGAATTAAGTGATTCGGGGTTTTGTTCCCTGCAAAGCCAATCTTTAAAGTATCACGAACCCCTTAATATAAGAATTTTTTTTGTAAAAAGCAAGAGGTGTATATTTTTTCTGTTAAAAAGAATATCGTCTTTTTGTATATATAATATTTCACAAAAAATCCACTTGCCGATGCATGCAGTTTATCATGCACGGCAAGTGGATTTTTTGTTTATAAACAAAACTACATACCAATATTTTACATTTCTCATAATCAATATATTCCGGATGATAAGCCTGAAAATCAAGCATTGTATCATCACTGTTTGTTTATTAATAGCCGTTTGGGAAAATAGCTCTTAAGTTTCGCCTGATAAACAGGTTTTGAGTCCGGAATTATTTATGCCAATCAATAGTAGAAAAGTTTATCTATAGAGAGGCATATCTCCCCCCAGTCACTCCAAAAGGAGAGGAATAGAGCGAAGCTAAAATGGGAGAAAAGTAACTGGCAAAAACATAGGAAAAACTGTTACATGTGTTACTTTTTAACTATATGTTGCAAATAAAGGTTAAAGCAATGAGGGCTTCACGAATGAAAATGTTAACGAGAAAAGCAAAAAGTAACAATGAATCCGATCCTATTTATTTTTTAATTACTGATTCACATTATTAATAACAATATAAACAAACTAAGATAACCTACAACATTATAACATTTTGACTAAAGAAACCACCATAACACACAATGGTCAAGCGTTGACATTCAATCTGGCGGCTACCAACAGCAAGCTGGTAATAGCCGGTATTGGTACAAGTGCTGCCAGCAAACTGCAAATCACCGGTGGTCACGGTGTGGGCAGGGTGTTGAAATCGGATGCCAATGGTAATGCCTATTGGGGCACTGACGAAACAGGAAGTGGCGGTGGAGGTACACCGACTAGCATAGCCGCCGAAGAGGGGCTGTATGCTGATGATGCATCTGGATCGAACAGTTATACTATAGGCATCAATACTGCGGGTGTCAAAGACTATCACCTGCATCAGATGGGTGCTATCAATAATCAAGTATTAACATGGAACGGATCTATTTGGAAACCAACAACCGTAGCTGTGCAAGGTGCGCAAAATGGACTTACCCTGAATACTGCTAAAGTAGAATTGGGAGGAAATTTGACTAAAGCAACCACCATTACCCATAGTGGCAATACCCTAGCCTTCGATGCATCTGCCGCTAGCAGCAAATTACAGATAAAAACAGCAGATGCTACTCCCTTGGGTAAATACTTGCAAGCTGTGGACAACAATGGTACAGTAGCGTGGGCTACCATACCTCAAGGCACTGTCTATTCGGTAAACAACGGTTTGTCGCCCGACGCTAGCGATGCTACCAAATTCCAACTGGGAGGAAATTTGACTAAAGCGACCACCATTACCCAAGGTGCAAATAACTTCACCATCAACACAGGCACAGGTATATTCCAGATAGACAATAGTACCACAGGTGGCAAATTGCAGATAAAAGACGGGCAACAAGCCTTAGATAAAGTGCTGACCTCAGATGCCGACGGCAATGCCGCATGGCAGGAGAATCCCAATTGGAAGCTAAAAGGGAACAGCAGTACTACTGCCGGAACCAATTTCCTGGGAACAATAGACGATGTGGCACTAATGTTTAAAACCAATAGCAAGCAATCGGGTTATATCAGTAATTCATCAGGAACTTCTACCGGATTTGGCTATCAAACACTAAGTACAGCTTTGGGAACCCGCAGCATCGCTATTGGGCATCAGGCTTTGCCTACCGGAGGAACCGACAATGTAGCTATCGGCTACCAGGCACAAAATACAGCTACAGGAGCCAATAATGTAGCAATTGGTAGTTATACGCTGAAAACAAGCACCGGTGGTAATAATATTGCCATAGGCTATAATGCACTCAAAGCCAACACCACTGGTGTTTCCAATATAGCAATAGGAAATGGGGCCTTGGCTGCAAATACTATATCGAAAGACATTGTAGCCATAGGTAATGGAGCGTTAGCTGTCAGTTCGCATTCCGACCTGGATCACACTATTGCGATAGGCTCATTGGTCTTATCACAAAATACGACAGGAGGATACAATACTGCAGTGGGAGGCCTGGCGTTGCGAGATAATATTACAGGAGGCAGTAATTCGGCATTGGGATATGCCGCATTGGCATCTAATACAACAGGGGGGGCTAATGTGGCGATAGGCCTTAGGGCAATGGAAATGAATAACACCGGAAACCAAAATGTGGCTATGGGATTCGATGCATTGAGGTATTATGCCAGAAATGATGAGACTATTACGCGCCAAGCTAGCTATAATGTTGCTGTAGGTCACAAAGCACTAAGTGGACAAAAAGGGGAAATAAACTATGGTTACGAGAATGTGGCTGTAGGATATATGTCCATGACTCTAAATACTGTAGGAATCCGTAATACAGCTATTGGCTATCGGGCATTGGGATCGAACAAAACAGGTATAGATAATGTAGCCATTGGTAACCTAGCCATGCACAGCCATGATGCAGGTGAAGATAATGTAGCTGTTGGGTCTTTGGCTCTGAGGCATAACAAGTCTGGCCGATTCAATACTGCAATAGGAAAAGGCGCATCAGAATTTGGAACATTGGGTACGGGAAACACTACCGTTGGAAACACTGCGGGTAATGGTATCGAAGGAGATAACAATGTTATGATCGGCTTCAAGACTGTTGCTATGCTAGAACACTGGAATGGTGTTCCCGCAAAGGCAAACAATTTGATTGTAATTGGTACAGAAATTTTCCATCCTCATCCCGATGCTGCTTTTAAGATGGAATCAGGAAAAACTGTGAACAGCGTTCTGCGCATAGGAGATTGGATCATTGGCGACAAAACTGCTGTTGATGGTAGTGGAAATGTCCGTTTGGGGATAAATGGTTCATCTAAAAGCACATTTACATTTTATGTCAATGGTACAGCCGGAGGCGATAACACATGGAACACTGCATCGGATCGCCGCTTGAAGAAAAATATAAAAGATATGGGTTATGGTCTGTCGGAAATATTGAAGTTGAGGCCTGTCACTTACCTCTTGAAAAAAGACTCGACAAATAGCACTAAAGTAGGATTCATTGCTCAGGAGGTTAAACCCATCATACCCGAAGTAGTAAGTGGTGTGGAAGGCGATATGGAAAAAGGCGAAACATTAAGCATCGGTTATAGCGAATTAGTGCCTGTACTTACCAAAGCCATACAAGAGCAACAGGGAATTATCGAAAGCCAGCAACAAACCATCGACAAACAACAAAAAGCGATAGATGCTTTGCTGAAAAGAGTGGAGGCGTTGGAAAAGAAATAAAGGTAGACTGTATGAAAGAATAGAATTAAGATTCATATCTTCCCGAACGGAGTGAAGGATTCCTTTTTGAAAAAGGGATGTTTCACTCTGTTTTGCATAGATAGTGTAGAGCATGGCCTAACGGCATAGCAATGGTTTTTGTAGATGAAAACCAATTCGCCCCGTAAACTTAGATAGTCCCTATTTCATTATTCAATGGTAAATATGTATATTTGATTTGTGCAATAGAAAATCTAATATAAAAAGACCAATGAAGACTCTCATTGCCGTACTTATCATAGTTACCGGCTTCACAAATATCACATATGCAACAACATCCTACTATTTTCAAAAATTGAATATCAATAATGGGTTGTCTCAGAACTGCGTAAACACCATATTGCAAGACAGGCATGGTTTTATCTGGTTCGGCACACGCGACGGGCTTAACCGCTACGACGGTACCACTTTCAAGATATTCAGGAACGATTTTACGGAAGATTATGGATTGAAGAATAATTTTATCACATCCTTATTCGAAGACAAAAACGGGCATATATGGGTAGGCACAGATGTGGGAGCCTACATCTATTACCCCGAAGAAGAAAGGTTTGAAGAATTTGCCGCAGAAACAGAAGACGGGAAAAAAGTAGAAAAAACCGTAACCAAGATAGCCGCAGGCAAGCAGGGGGAGATATTGATAGCTGTAGCAGGTTCGGAGCTATTCCGGTATAATACAGATTCAGGCAAACTGCACTATTACAACCTGGCAGCGAAATATAACAGTATCCGCGAATTTGCAATGGACGAAAAAGGAAGGCTGTGGATTTCCTTTTATGGCGGGCTTTATTACACCGACGATTCGCTTGACAACCTGACCCCGTACAAGACTCCGGACGGCGAAATGCCATTTGCAGGAGATGCCATTTCCAAGATATACTTTGGCGACTACAACAAAGTATATCTTGGTTCCGAGATCAATGGCGTATTCGAGGCCAACCTTGTTACCGGAAGTGTACGAAGGCTTAGGCTTACCCCCAACGACGACCGGATATTTGTACGAAACCTCATCCAGTATTCCGAATCGCAATTGTGGATTGGTTCTGAGAATGGTTTATACATATATAACCTGAAAGACAATAGTTGCAAAAACTTAACCAGCGACTTTTTCGATCCCTACTCTATTTCAGACAATGCCATCTATTCCCTTCTCAAAGACCGGGACGGTGGAGTCTGGATCGGATCGTTCTTTGGCGGAGTCAATTATTATTCGAGCACGAACTCATACTTCACCAAATACTATCCTTCCGAACATGCCGGAGCGCTTCAGGGAAGAAGAGTCAGGGAAATCTGTGGAGGCCGGAATAACACCTTATGGATAGGGACAGAAGATGCCGGTTTATTCAGTTTCGATACCCAAACCCAAAAGTTCAAACATTTTGAACCCAGCCAGGGATTTTCAAACATTCATGGCTTGTGTATGGATGGCAACGACCTTTGGGTAGGCACTTTCTCGCAGGGAGTTAAAGTAATAAATACACTTACAGGAAAGATAAGGTCGCTTAGGGCCGAAGACCGCCCGGTTACCATCGACGATAATTATGTCTTCTCCATCTACAAAGCCTCTACCGGCTATATCTACCTGGGAACCGCCAACTTTTTAATAAGGTATGATAAACAAAACGATAGCTTCGAGCGCGTTCCCGAATTGAATGGCAACCTTATTTTTGATATTAAAGAAGACTCGAAAGGCAACTTGTGGATAGCGACCTATGCCAATGGGTTGTATTGCTACGATCCCAAATCAGCAAAGTGCAACCATTATATGCACTCTGCATCAGAAAACAGCCTACCTATAAATAAGGTACTCAGTGTTTTCGAAGACAGTAAGAAAAATATATGGATCACCACACAAGGGGGTGGATTCTGTAAATTTATCCCGGAGACAAATACCTTCCGGCATTTTAATAGCTCGCATGGATTGCCCAACGATGTAGTTTTTCAGATTCAAGAAGACGATGCAGGCTTCTTTTGGCTGACTACGAATAAAGGCTTGGTCAAGTTCCACCCCGATGCAGGAGTAGTAGATTTATATACAGTTGCCGACGAACTATTTAGCGGGCAGTTCAATTACAAATCGAGCTACAAGGACAAAGAAAGCAGCATTTATTTTGGCACTACCGAAGGGATGATCTCGTTCAACCCCCAACATGTGCGGAAGAAAGATACCGCTACACCTATATATATAACAGACTTCTTGCTTTTCAACAGGCCTGTAACAGTAGGCGACAAAGATGCCCCATTGAAGAAAAGCATAACCTTCTCGGACAAGATTTCGCTGAAGTACAACCAGAATACATTCTCATTCCGGCTGGCTACTTTAGATTATCAGTTTCCTCAAACCAAACAATTGGTCTACAGCCTGGAGGGAGTAGACCAAACCTGGCATCCGCTGGCAGAATCGTCTATCATAAATTACTCTAACCTGCCTTATGGAAAATATACCCTACGCGTGAGAGGAATGAACGGTACGGAATGGGACGGCAGCGAAAAGGTACTGGATATAGAATTAAAACCACCATACTATCTAACCAAGGCGGCATATTGTATATACCTGCTATTGCTGTGCCTGGCTATATATCAGATATATACCTATTTCGTAAGGCGCAACCAAAGGAAGCAACAGATGATGCTCGACAAATTTGAGCAGAAAAAGGAAAAGGAGTTATACGATTCCAAGATCAGCTTCTTTACGAATGTGACACACGAAATACGTACTCCGCTGACGCTGATAAAAGGGCCTTTGGAAAATATCCTGGGAAAAGATATTATCACCGACAAGGAGACAATAGAAGACCTGCGGATAATGAAACAAAATACAGATAGGTTGCACGATCTTACCAATCAATTGCTGGATTTCAGGCACACGGAAAAAGAAAACCTTATCCTCAACTACGTAAGGTGCGATGTGTCTGCCAAAATAGAAGAAATATTCAAGCGCTTCTCGCCATTGGCAAAGCAACGGGGATACGAATTTGCACTGGCCGTCGACCGCCCGGCTTTTTATGCTACCGTAGATGTAGAAGCCTTGACCAAGATAGTAAGTAACCTATTCAACAATGCCATTAAGTATGGCAGTTCGTTTATCAGGGTTTCGCTTATTACAACGGGACTGGAAAACCATAACAGCTTCGAATTGCGCGTAGAGAATGACGGAGAAGTTATTCCTACCGAAATGAGGAATGAGATTTTCAAACCTTTTGTCCGCTACACCACGTCGAACAACGAAACAGTATCGGGTACGGGCATAGGGCTTCCTCTGGCCAAATTCCTGGCCGAACAGCATAACGGCTCACTACAGGTAGACGGCAGGCAGGATATAAACTGCTTTGTGCTTCGGTTGCCTGTGGAGCAAGAAAACACTTTCGAGGTCAGTCTGGCAACGGTTAACGAAGCCGATGAAGAGATAGATTCCCTTGATAATGTACAGCATGGTACAGTCGAAAACCTGCCGACCATCCTTCTGGTAGAAGACGATCCGGGCATTCAGAGGTTCACACGCAAACAGCTATCCGAAAAATACAATGTTATTTCTGCCAACAACGGGATAGAAGCACTCAAAATACTGGATACTACGATGGTAACATTGGTGGTGAGCGATATCATGATGCCGCTCATGGATGGCTTCGAGCTATGCACCACTATGAAATGCGATATTAATTACACACACATTCCGGTGATATTGCTCACTGCCAAGACGATGACCCAATCGAAAATAGAAGGAGCAGAAGCCGGAGCAGACGCCTATATCGAAAAACCATTTTCGCCCAAACATCTTTTAGCAGTAATAGAGAACCTTATAAAGAGCCGCGCGCAACTTAAAGAGGCCTTTACCAGATACCCGTTGACGGCTCCCAACCCTGCCGCAATCTCTAAAGCCGACGAAGAGTTTATGGAACGTATGCGCGAAGCAATACTGCAAAACATATCCAATCCCGACTTAAAGATGGAGAATATCGCCGAAACACTGAATATGAGCAGGGCGAGTTTTTATCGTAAGATAAAAGGCTTGCTCGATCTTTCTCCGAATGAATACCTGAGAATAGAACGGCTCAAAGAAGCAGCAAGACTATTGCGCGAAGGGCAATACCAGGTCGGCGAGGTATGTTATATGGTCGGGTTCAATTCACTCTCTTATTTCTCCAAGTGTTTCCACAAACAGTTTGGAATACTACCCAAAGACTTTTCTTAAATACCGGTATTTTTTCTCATCGGGGTTATATCTGGCTTTCAAGGCCTCAAAGCTGATTGTTTGAGACTATTTTTGCTATTATTGAGACTATTTTTTTAATAGGGAGGAGGTTTCTGCCATACATTTGTGGCGATGGATAATCCATTATCAGGTATTAATCTAATTAAATCTAAAACCTTAAATTATGAATAGATTCTGTTCTCACAAGCTGCTGGCTCCCCTCCTTTCTATGGGGATTATTGCAGCTTCATTGTTATTATCCGGCTGCGACGAGAAATCGGAGCAGGAGTCGGAAATCCACGTAAACTTCCAGTCCTATACCCCCACTTCGGGTACAAAAGGGACTATGCTAACCCTCAAAGGCGAATATTCGGGAGTAAAACATAAAGACGTACAGGTGTGGGTCAACGATACCAAAACGGACGTTATAAACATTACTTCTTCTCAAATCAATGTCAGAGTGCCCAACGGGGCTGGCAGTGGGCCTGTAAAGGTGGTTGTAGGAAACGTTGAACACATCTATCCTATAGCCTTCGAATATCTGGTAGCTACTACTTATATGGTAACTACTTACGCGGGAACCGGGCAAGCCGGATATGTGGACGGAGCATTGGACGAAGCCCGGTTCGAACATCTTACCTGGTTGGCTTATGATAAGAAAGAAGATGTAGTCTATTCTTTGGAAACAGATGTTACACCTCAAAGAGTAAGGCGTATCAAAAATGGAAAAGTAGAGACCGTAGTCGATTTCAGCCAACAAGCAGTAAGGTTAAACAACCCAAGGACAATCGAGTTTTCACTAACAGGCGACACTATCTTCGTAGGCAACGATAATGCAAACAATCCGGGCGCAAATCCGCATGCTGTGGCAATCCTTACCCGCGACAACGACTTCAAAACCGTAAAACCCTATGTCACATATCCGGCTGCAACAACCGAACATGTCAATTTTGCAGGAATTAACCCTGTAGATGGAACACTGATTTATTACTGTTGGCCGGCAAAACTCTATAAGTGGGACAATGATGCCCAAAAGGCTATCTTATTGGCCGATATAAAGCCATTGATATTAGGACACAACGGAAGCTATGGCAATGTCCGCTTTTCTCACGACGGGCAAACTATATATCTGACTTTGCGCGACCCTTACCAGGGAATACTAAGCGCAGGCTACGACCTCGAAACAAAAACCCTTTCCCGCAGCTTCTCACGGTTTGCAGGCACAGGCAGTTGGGGATCGAACGACGGGCAAGGCACAGAAGCCGGTATGGATCAGCCTTCGCAGGCGGTGGTAGGTAGCGATGGCAACCTATATGTTGTCGAACGTTTCAATCATGTTGTCAGGCGAATAACACCTTCGGGGTCGGTTACCATGTTTGCCGGGTCGCCCGGTTCCGGACACAAAGACGGTGAGGTTATGAGTGCTAAGTTTTTCGAACCGCTTGGTATCACCATTGATAAGAATAACACGATGTTTGTCGGCGAGTTTAGCAACAACCGTATAAGGATGATTAAGGAAGAAGAAGTAGAAGATTAGGATATGATTTATAATATAAAAAACACACTTTATCTTCTGGCACTACTTAGCGTACTCTTGTTTATTGCAAGCTGCACCACCAAACCAAAAGAAGGGGATAACAAGAACGGCTCCGGCAAGAAAAACATTGTATCGCCCCATGTTGTATTGGCAGACCCGTTCATATTGCTGCACGATAGCGTTTATTATGCCTATGGCACAAGTAGCGACAATGGGTTAGAGGTATATTGTTCCGACAACCTGAAAGATTGGAAACGCCAACCACAGCTCATCCTCGACAAAAAAGATTCTTATGGGGAAAAATGGTTCTGGGCTCCCGAAGTATATTACAATAGCGGCAACAAGAAGTTTTACCTTTACTATTCGGCCGAAGAACATATTTGCGTAGCCACATCCGATTCGCCATTAGGGCCTTTTGCACAGGATGAGAAGAAACCAATGCTTGATGAAAAGGCGATAGACTCTTCACTGTTTATCGACGACGATGGCACTCCCTACTTATACTTTGTGCGCTTCACTGACGGCAATGTAATATGGGCGGCAGAGCTCGAAGCCGATTGGGTTACGATCAAAGAACAGACTCTCAAGCAATGTATTGTAGCCGATACGCCGTGGGAAACAGATTTAGGTAAAGTCGCCGAAGGCCCTTCGGTAGTAAAAAAAGACGGTCTTTACTATCTTATATACTCTGCCAACGATTACCACAGTCAAAATTACGGCGTCGGTTTTGCCACCTCAGCCTCTCCTTTGGGCGATTGGATAAAGAGTGATAAAAACCCAATCCTTGCGAAACCGGGCAACGGGCTGGTAGGAACAGGCCACGGCGCCATTTTCAGAGATAAAAAAGGAAAGGGAAAATACGTCTTTCATGCACATTTCAGCCGGGAAGAAGTACAGCCCAGACTGATGCATACCATAGACATAGAAATAGGCAAGGGTGAGGTCAAAGTAGATAAAGAGAGTATTGTCTCAGCAGTTGAAATAAATTAATATGAAATTTTAAAAATCTAATAATATGATTAAACAAGTTGTAATGTTTTTACTATTGTTTTGTTCCATCGCAATATACGGGCAAAACGATGTAAAAGGAAAAGTTATAGACGAAGAAAATGAGCCTCTTACAGGTGTAACAATTGGTATAAAAGGAACAACCAGGGGTACAATAACCGATCTGGACGGAAACTATTCCATATCTGTAGCCAAGGGAGAAACATTGGTATTTTCCTATGTGGGCATGATTCCACAAGAGATAGCATATACAGGGCAATCGACAATTGATATTGTGATGAATAATTCGAGCCTGATGCTTGAGGAGATGGTTGTAATTGGTTATCAAACCATCAAGAAAGCCGATCTTACCGGTGCCGTTTCGGTATTCAACACCGACGAGATGAAGAATAAGACCGTAACCGGCACGGTAGGAGACGCCCTGGGCACCCTTCCCGGACTGAACGTTCGCACAGCAGGTTCGCCGGGTAGCGAAGGAAAAGTGGTGATTCGCGGTACAGGTACTTTCGGAAACAGCGACCCGCTCTATATTGTCGATGGAATAGCATCGGGAGCCAACCGCGATTTCAACTTCAACGATATCGAGAGCATACAGGTTCTTAAAGACGCCTCGGCTGCCGCCATTTACGGGTCGAGGGCAGGTAATGGGGTAATCATTATCACTACCAAACAGGGAAAAGAAGGCAAAATGAAAGTAGATGTATCTACACGCACCACAATACAATGGCTTCCTCGTTACAACCTTACCGACCGCAACGAATGGATGATGCTCAACGATTATGCCTTCTACAATGGCAAAACCCAATCGGCAAGCCATTCCGATGGCAATACCGACTGGCAGGACGAGGTATTCAAGACGGGGATAGTAGGCGATCACAATATTTCGTTTTCGGGCGGAACCAAAGACAGCCGCTACTTCATATCAGGCAACTACCAGTCCAATTCGGGAACAACAATCGGAACCGAAAGCAATAGATTTACCTTCAGGGCCAATACCTCATCGTCGCGCAACTTTGGCGAGAATTTCCTTTTCACTGTCGGCGAAAATGTTGCCGTGAGCCATTTCAAAGTAGACGAATTGAATACCAATCCTATAATTGATGTCTACCGTATGCTGCCCACCACTCCTGTCTACGACTCTCGAAATCCCGGAGGATACGGCTATGGAGATGGCAACAGGGATGTTACTTTCGGAACAAACCCGCTTGCAAAAGAAGAACTGGAAAATACGACAAACAGCAACCTGAGAATACGCGGAAACCTGTTTGCCGAGTTAGAAGCATTCAAATCGTTGAAATACAGGTTCAATTTCGGATTCGATTTCAGCAACGATAAATACCGTTACCTGCGCAAAGTAGGATCGTGGAGTTACAACCAACCTCTCGACCCTTCATCTTTGACCAGACAGCAAGCTCAGTCGCGAGGTTTCGTATTCGACAACACATTGGAGTATAATAAGAAATTCGGGGGGCACGACATCTCTGCTGTATTAGGAACCAGCTATACCGACAACGATTATGAGCGCATCTGGGGTACTAAGACAAATGTATTGACAAACAGTGCCGCCGGTAGTTACTATGAGCAATTGGATGCGGTAGTCGACGATCCCAAAACCGGAGGATATAGTGATATGGAAAAACTGTTTTCGGTTTTCGGACGTGTCAACTATAATTACGACCAACGCTATTTGCTGAGCTTCACTATGCGACGCGACCAGTCATCCAAATTTGCACCCGAACACGATACCGGATATTTTCCCTCTGTTTCTGCCGGATGGAGAATCAGTCAGGAGAAATTCTTCAATGTATCTTTCATTGACGATCTGAAACTCAGAGGAAACTATGGTATGCTAGGAACTTCAAACATCGGATACTGGGATTGGGTAGAAATGATCAACAACTTCCCTCAGGCTGTTTTTGGTAGCGATGAGGTAGTTACCGGAATGACTCAGGTCGAACTTAAAAATTATAACCTGAAATGGGAAAAACTTACACAGATGAATCTTGGCTTCGATCTCGTAATGCTGAAAAACAGGTTTATGCTCTCAGTCGATTACTTCAACAAAAAGACAAAAGATGTATTAACCCCAATGACAATACTTCTCTCTACCGGGCATAGCGGAAATGCACCATATGTAAATGCCGCCACCTTGCGCAACAGAGGGTTCGAGTTTTCTGCTACATGGAATGACAAAATCGGCAAAGATTTTAAATATGGGGTTAATATCAATGGCTCTTATATGAAAAACAAGATAGAAAGCCTTGGTTATGGTCAAGATGGCTTTACCGAGTGGAATACCAAATCGTTGGTCGGAGGCTCTATTGGCGAATGGTACTTGGTAAAAACTGATGGTATTTTCCGCACGGCAGAAGAAGCCGCAGCGCATGTAACTGCCGATGGCAAACCGATTACAATAAACGGATACACTCCGCAGGCTGGCGATGTGAAATATATCGATTACAACGGCGACGGACAGATCACCGATGCCGACAGGCAATATTGCGGAACAGGTACACCGAAGTTCCAACTGGGAATGAACCTCAACTTCGAATACAAAGGATTCGACCTTCAGTTGCAATTTACAGGAGCATTCGGACATAAAGTATTCAATGGGCCACGTTCGTCTTACGACTACTTTTCCGACAACTCCAACTACCGTGCCGACTACGACCCGTGGACACCCGAAAATCCGAATGCGAAAGACCCGCGCCCTATCTACAGCGACTCGCGCAACGTTATCGGTTTTCAGGATCGCTGGCTCGAAAACGGAAATTATCTTCGCCTGAAACAAGCGGCATTAGGATATAACCTGCCAAAATCAATTTTAAAGAATACATTCCACAACATACGGGTATATGTAAATGCTCAAAATCTGCTGACATTCACCAGCTATACCGGACTCGACCCTGAGTTTTTGAATACCAATATCTGGATGAGAGGTTACGACGGCGGGGCGTTCCCTAACCCTAAAGGTATAACATTTGGTGCTCAGGTATCTTTTTAAATCCTTAAATCACTGTAATAATGAAAAAATATAACATATTATTAATTTGCTTGGTCGCCACTTTCTTTAGTGCCTGCGACGTAGAATTGGAAAACCCGAATAATATTCTGGTCAAAGATCATTGGAAAACCGAACAGGATGCTCAATACGGAGTGAACGCCATATACAATGAGTTTTATAAAACAGGATCATACACCCGTTGGTGGTGGTTTCGTACCGATGTCACTTCCGACGAAGCATTTAGCGCCAGCCCGTGGGCTGTACTGAAAGAATTTACCCAATTCCGCTATGGCGACTATGATTTCTTCGAAGGGAATAAAAATACATACCACAACTGTTATCAGGCTATTTACAGGGCAAACCAGGTATTGTACCATATAGTCGACATCCCGTTCGAAGACCCTTACGAAAAAGAAAAATTGATAGGACAAGCTTATTTCCTGCGCGGACTGTTTTATTACAACCTGGCTATGCTATGGGGCAGTACTGCTAAAAGTTTGGCCATTATACCGGAAAGCGAAATCTACACACCGGGAATGAAGCCTCAGGGATATACCGGAAAAGAAGTGTATGAACAAGCAATAAGTGATTTGGGACGTGCTCAGGAGCTATTACCCGAAGAATGGAACGGAAGCGACAAGGGGCGTGCCACAAAAGGGGCAGCTCTGGCTGTAAGAGCAAAATGTTATATGCAGCTTCACCAGTGGACAGAAGCAAAAAACGATCTGTTTTGGTTGATAGAAGGACGCGGCAAATCTTATTATGGACTGGTAGATGATTATTCCCACAACTTTTTGAGTTCTACCGAAAACAATAAAGAATCTGTATTCGAAATACAATATTCCGACAAGAATCCGTCTCCCGCCGGCGATGGCGACTTTGAAGTCAACCCTAATCTGGGCCTTCACCGCGCGCAATTCTTCGCACCTCCGGGAATAGGCTGGAACGATGCCGAAGTAAGGCCGTGGATTGTCGACGAATTTAAGAAAGAGAGAAACAAGGATGGAGGTTATGACATACGCCTGAAATATACAGCTTTCTACAGCGAAATGCACAACGACTTTAACGACAATACTAAAATATATAACCTGACAAGCAACAACGCAACCTGGGCGCAGGACAGCTGGAAAGGACGCGTATTCTTCCGCAAATACAGCAGCACCGACGAACGGAATACAGAAGATTATTACAACAAAATCAATGTACGGGTAATCCGTTTTGCCGACATATTGCTGATGTATGCCGAATGTATCGCCCAATCGGGCGGAAGCCTTTCCGAAGCGGTGGGGTATGTAAACCGTGTGAGGGCGAGGGCTAAAATGCCAGACCTGGCTGTAAACCATGCACAAGCGGCAAGCAATAAGGAGAGCTTCCTCAAACGCCTGCAAATGGAGCGCACATTGGAATTATCTACCGAAGGGCATCGTTGGGCAGACCTGAAGCGTTGGGGGATGCTTGATAGTAACGAAGGTGTTGAGGAACTGAAATCGCGCGATGCTGACTTCAATAATTTTGTTATCGGACAGCACGATTGTTTGCCTATACCTTCCAGCGAAGTGAACAACAATCCTAATATTGAACAAAATCCTGAATATTAAAATACGACAGATATGAAAATGATAAAATATATAACGAAACTGCTTGTTGCCTCTTTGCTCCTTTCACTATGTATTTCGTGCGACGACGACAAAAGCGATTTTGAATTTCATGCACCTATACCTCTGGGCGACCCGTTCATCCTCTTGCACGACGGTACTTACTATGCTTATGGTACTTCATCTCCCGACGGGATAGTGGTTTTTACATCCGACGATCTCAAACTGTGGAAACAGCAAACCGAACTGGCACTGCATAAAGATAATTCGTGGGGCAACCAATGGTTCTGGGCTCCCGAAGTATATTATATCGAAAGCGAAAAGAAATTCTATATGTATTACTCTGTAGAAGAACGTATAGCAGTAGCAACTTCCGATTCGCCGCTAGGCCCTTTCGTTCAGGAGGCAAAGGCTCCGTTGCTAAGTGAAGGTTCGATCGACGCATCGCTTTTCATAGATGATGACGGGCAGGCATATCTCTTTTACAACAAGTTTAATTGGGGAAATGTAATTTGGGTAGCTAAATTAAATGATGACCTGCAAACTCTCGATCTGAATACGCAAACAGAGTGTATCCGCGTATCGCAAGAATGGGAACGTGAAGCCGGACTTGTAAACGAAGGTGCATTTGTAATTAAACACAACGGTCTTTATTACCTGACCTATTCAGCCAACGATTACCGTAGCCACAACTATGGAATAGGATACGCTACAGCTACGTCGCCTATGGGGCCATGGACAAAGTATGAAGGAAACCCTATACTTCAGCAGCCTAGCGACCTGAAAGGTGTAGGACATAGCGCCATGTTCAGCGACAAGCAGGATAATCTACGGATTGTTTTCCATGCCCATTTCGACGCAACACAGGTGTTGCCACGATTTATGCATATAGCTAATGTATCGTTTACCAACGACAATCCCGCAATAATGACCATTTCGGAGAAGTACGAAACGCCAAGATTAACTTATAAATAAGTTCGATAAAATTTAAACAGTTACAAAGAATGAGAAGAATACTTTTTTTAGCAGCTTGCCTTGCCAGTGGTTTATTACCACTGGCAGCGCAGGAAACGGAATATCGTATCAGCCTGAAATCTCCCGGCAATCCGGCGCAAACCTATACGCTAACAGAAGCCGCCGATGGAACGTTAAAAGCTGCTGCTGATTTGCCGGTACAGGTTTTCCGGAAAAACCTTACGGAAGGGATAAACTCTGTAGAAGAAATAACATTAAAGGCTGGCAGTACGGTTTACTTCAGTTTCGAAGAAGTGGTCAAGTCTGAGTTTAATCATAGCGATTGCCAGTTCTATATGCCCGGATTCTGGTATCACCGCAACCTTCGCTCGCCCAAAGAAGCTCCTTCTTTCCATACCAGCGATAGCTGGCTGGTGCGCGAAGACCGTCTGAGTACACCGCTTACCGGAATATTCAACGAGAAAACGGGCGATTATTACACTGTAGTGCGCACAGGCAAACAGGATAAAGAATGCCTGACAACTCATAGTGCAGGCGAAGTGATACTAAGCGGCAAAACGTCTCTCGGCTTTACCGGGTTTCGCAATGTGGGTGGCAAGGCTGCGCTTGTATTTGGTTTTCCTTATAGTGAAGCCCCGAAGACATATATCCGCAAACTAACGTTGGCTCCCGCTATACAAACTTTCATAAAATTGGAAAAAGGCGAAAGCATCACTTTGACATGGAATGTAAGGAAAGGAAACGCTGCCGATTATTCGGGCTTCGTAGCCGATGTATGGAATTATTCTTTCGACAGCTTTAACCCGCAAAAGGTAGAAGCCCAATATTCGCCTGACGAGGCAAAAGCCATACTTGCCAATTTCTTCAAAGAAAGCTATGTGGATAAGTACGACCTGAAATACTATTCGGGAGTCCATATGCGCACAGACAATTGCGCTAGCACGGGTTCTATCGAAGTCGGATTTGTAGGGCGTGTATTGCTCAACGCTTTCAATGCTCTGGAATATGGTGAAGCAAACAACCGCGCAGATCTGGTAGCAAGTGCAAACGCCATTTTCGACAGCTATCTCGTACATGGGTTTACCTCTAACGGGTTCTTTCGGGAATTTATAGATGAAACCCATAAAGAAGAGCCTAACGTATATAGTATCCGCCGCCAGTCGGAAGGAGCTTTCGCAGTACTCAATTATCTGGAATATGAGCGCAGAAAAGGGCGTAAACATACCCAGTGGGAAGAAAGGATCAAGCAGTTGCTCGCCAATTTCTTGAAACTGCAAAATGCAGATGGAAGTTTTCCGCGTAAATTTGATAATAATTTCACAGTGATTGACGGCACAGGAGGTAGCACGCCTTCGGCAACGCTGCCATTGGTTATGGCTTCTACTTACTTCAAAAATAAAGAATATCTTGCCAGCGCCAAACAAACAGCCGGTTATCTGGAAAAGGAACTGATATCTAAGGCTGATTACTTTTCTTCTACGCTCGATGCGAATTGCGAAGATAAAGAAGCCTCATTATACGCTGCTACAGCCATGTATTACTTGTCTTTCGTAACAAAAGGGCAAGAACGTGAACATTATGTAGACCTTTGCAAGAAAAGTGCTTACTTTACGCTGTCGTGGTACTATATGTGGAATGTGCCTTTTGCCCAGGGACAAATGCTTGGCGATGTAGGCTTCGAATCGAGAGGATGGGGCAATGTTTCGGTAGAGAACAACCATATCGACGTATTTATTTTTGAGTTTGCCACTATTCTCGACTGGCTGGCAAAAGAGCGTAACGAACCGCGTTTTTCATCCTTCTCGGGAGTGATAAAAAGCTCGATGTTGCAACTGATGCCCGTTTCGAGACATATGTTCAATATTGGCAAAGTAGGATATTATCCCGAAGTAGTACAACATACCAACTGGGATTATGGCAAGAACGGCAAAGGTTTCTACAACGATATCTTCGCTCCAGGCTGGACAGTGGCTTCACTTTGGCAGATGTTATCTCCCGACCGGGTAGAAAATTATTTTAACCCCCAAAAAAGGTAGGGTTGTTAGGTTCTGGTTATAAACACAAAAAAGGTGTCCTTTCTTACTTTTGGGACACCTTCTTTGTGTTTATTGGTTATTCAGCCTTTTCTTCTGCGGCTTCCTCTGGTGCTTCTTCAGCTTTTTCTACTTTTTCGAAATCTACTCCGGCATCGGTGAGGATATTATACCAACTCATTATTTTTTTGATGTCGGTAGGGTAAACACGTTCCCTGTCGAAGTCGGGAAGTATTTCCTTAAAGTATTTTCTCAGTTCGTCAGGCTTCATACCCGCCGGGATGGCTACCTTTTCGCCATTCTCTTTATTCTTTATAGAAACAAGGATATCCCTTAGAGGAACATCATCGGCCTCGGTATAGATGGAGATATCGCCCAGCGACACCACTTTGTCGCGCGGATGGATAGGCATTTTCTTACTATCTACCAACGATTCTACTATCACCATATTCTTGCTATTGGATAGTAACTTAAACAGCCCCGGTTTTCCTGATACTGATAAGATAGACTTTAACATATTAATTCAATTTAAGTTTTGTCGTTTTTTTGTTTAGTTGAGCGACAAAAATAATGCTTAACAGTCAAATATCTGTAATTTAGTTTCATAAAAAAAGATATATTCTAATCAATCCCTTGATAAACAGGGGGATATTTTTAGAAAATCTTTTTGTAGACATGGCAGTAGGGGCTTGTGCCCTTATGCTCGTAATATTGTTGATGGTAATCTTCTGCTTTCCAGAATGTAGAGGCCGGTTTGAGCATCGTAGCTACCTTGTATCCCTTGTCTTCCAGTGTCTTGATATATTTTTCAGCTATATCCTTTTCTTCTTCATTGGAATAGAAAATGCATGACAAGTATTGAGGGCCTATATCGGGGCCTTGCCCATTTGTCTGGGTGAAATCGTGTGTTTCGAAAAACAGTTTCATCAAGTTCTCATAACTTGTTTTAGAAGTATCGTAATCTACCTCGGTAGTCTCCAGATGTCCTGTATTTTTGCGGCAAACCTGTTCGTAAGACGGATTGTCCACGTGGCCGCCCATAAAGCCTACAGCTGTATGTTTTACGCCATCTGCCTTCATAAAATAATATTCGGTTCCCCAGAAGCATCCTGAGGCAAAATAAGCTTTTCTTATCATAATTTCTTTTTCAGGAATAAATTTCAAAGATATAGAATTTACACAATGCCGTGTGTTCTTGTCGGTAAAACCTTCGTTGAGGAATACATGTCCCAGATGCGCGCCGCAATTGTTGCAGATAATCTCCGTACGCATGCCATCTGCGTCGGGTATGCGTTTTACAGCTCCTTTTATCTCGTCGTCGAACGAAGGCCATCCGCAATGCGATTCGAATTTATCCGACGACTTGTAGAGTGGGGCATCGCACCTGCGGCATACGTATATGCCTCCTTCTTTATTGTTCAGGTATTCACCTGTGAATGGGGCTTCTGTTGCTTTGCCTATAATGACCCGTTCTTCTTCGGGCGTCAATTTATTGTACTTCATGTCTTCTTTTTTGTTTTGGCTTTGGGCGCACGAAACGCCTGAAAATATGATGCATAATATATATATGAACCGTGTCATGTCTCCGCCTCCTTCCTATAATAATGTATAAAACTGTATAGTTTTCTTTTCTTCAGGTACGAAGGATCGTGCATATTGCGGTATGCTTCACGCTCGTACGATATGTTGAGGTATGCCTTATACTTGTCTCCATACTGTATCCATCTGATAAGCCATTCGGCAACATATGACAGATAAAAGGGTATGATGAGCATTTCCAGCATTTGCCGTGTGTGTATCAACTCATGGTCTTTCTCTACACTGGTTAGCCTCCCATACTCTTTGCGTGCAATAATCAAGCCAAAAAGGTTTATAGCACCAAATCCTTTAGGTGGAAAATGTTTACTGTATATTATTTTCATCTACAGGCAAATATATTAGGGCGACCGATTGTTTACAAGTTTTTTGAGGCAAATTTTGTTAACGCTGATATTTTAAATACCTTCGATGTTATAAAACAAATGAAATATGGAACTGGTTTACGCACTGATTATATTAGTTTTAGCCATAGTGGTTATCTTTTTTATGCAACGCGGAAATAGGCAGCGTGAGTTGGAACTGAAAAATGAGGCCTTGCACCTTGCAGCAGATAAGGAATCGCTTAGTGAGGAAAAAATAGAGTATATACGCCAGCAAGCCGAACTGAAGGCTGCTTTGCAGGCAAAAGAAGAACAGCTTAAAAATCAACAGGAGGAACTGCTGAGTGCCCGTACCCAGCTCAATAAAGATTTCCAGATTCTAGCGAACCAGATTCTTGAGGAAAAGACTATCCGCTTTACCGATGTCAACAAGGCAAATATGGAAGCAATCCTCAAACCGCTGAACGAAAAGCTGGTAGAGTTTAAAACCAAAGTGGAGGAAACTTACGATAAGGAGTCGAAACAGCGTTTCTCTCTCGAAGAAAGGATAAAAGACCTTGTTGCCCTCAACAACCAGATAAGCGAAGATGCCAATAACCTGACAAAAGCCTTGAAAGGAAATAATAAGGTGCAAGGCAACTGGGGCGAAATGATTCTGGAATCGATACTGGAGAAGTCGGGGCTGAAAAAGGGCGAAGAGTATTATACGCAAGAATTTATTGTAGACGAAAATGGCAATCGCATAAAGAATGAGCAGGAAAGCTATATGCAGCCCGATGTGGTGGTGGTCTATCCCGGCGGACGCAAGATTATTATAGATTCGAAAGTGTCGCTGAGTGCTTATGTGCGTTACGTAGAGGCTGCGACAGATGATGTGAAAATAGGTGCAGAAAAAGAACATATTGCATCAGTTAAACAGCATATTGACGAATTGAGCAAAAAATCGTATCAGGACTATGTGGAATCTCTCGATTTTGTGATGATGTTTGTGCCCAACGAGCCGGCGTATATTCTGGCTATGCAGCTCGATTCGGGGTTGTGGGACTATGCCTATCGCAAACGCATATTACTCATCAGCCCTACCAATCTGATAGCTTCGCTCAAAGTAGTGTCCGACCTGTGGAAACGGGAATATCAAAGCCGTAATGCGATAGAAATAGCCAAGCGGGGAGCAGCCCTTTACGATAAATTTGCGGGTTTTGTGGATACGTTGCAGGATGTTGGGAAGAATATCGAGCGTTCGCAAAAAGCATACGATAAAGCATTCTCGCAGTTGAAAGACGGTAATGGGAATCTTATCCGTCAGGCTCAAATGCTTAAAGAATTGGGAGTGAAGGCCCAAAAAGAACTTCCGGAAAGCGATATTTGACGAAATAATAAATGTAAATCGTACACTAAACGTAAAATAAAGTTAATTTTGAAAAAAATATTGGCAAACATGTTGTATAACATAAAAAATCACCTATCTTTGTACTGTGTTTTTCATGGTATTAGATTTAAGGTTAACAATGAAGATTGGTTGTCGGGATGACAACCTTTTCTTTTTTATTCTTTATAGTAATTGATTTTATAAGTTATTGATATTCATTCGAAAAAACGCTGGTTTATGTTACCGTTAAAACGGTGTCCTTTCCTTAAAATAGACCATAGTTGGTAAAATACCCCTCTCTAATGTGTAGTAAACATGTGTAGCGATTTTAATGCCTTTTTGGTTATAAAATCCAAGGAGTATGAATACCATTAACATCAAAGCAGAGAAACAAACAAAAGACAAAGGTAAGGTAAAACTTATTATGATCTTTCATAAGACAGGGTTCTGTCGGGCGAAAAAGGTATTGGAGATTACAGGGTGCTTTAAGGACTGGGATTCAAAAAAGCAGCAATTCAAGCCTAATTGTAGTGAAAATGAAGAGAAGAACAAACAGTTGGCTGAAATAAGAGGGAAATATATGAAAGTCGCTGAATTATGGGATCAGGAAGGACGCACATGGTCGCCTGCACAATGGTCCGGCTGTTTTGACATAGACAAGAAAAAGGATCATGACAAATTGCAGGTAAAATCAGTCTCCCAAGTTATTGATATGCTTATTGAACAATATGAAAGCAAGAAACGTATTAAAAACGGAGTTGAAGTGTCAAGCTATTCTAATGTAAGAGAGTATAAATTCTTAAAATCGTCCTTATGTGAGTTCACCAGAGAGAAATATAAGAAACAATTCCAATCTTTCCATTTCATCCATATAACTGAAGATTTCCTAAAATCATATTCAGACTTCCTGAAAGAAAGAGGTGCTAAAAACGGAAACAAAGGAGGTCTCGTCCATCGACTTAAAAAACTTCGGGCTGTTGTAAACTATGCAAATACTGTACTGAGAAATATAAATGCAGATGTAAGTATTTTCAAAAGCGTAGAATCGAACATGAAACAACCCAAGTTCATTCCTAAATCTATACCGCATAGTGTAATAATGCAGATAGAGGATATCGACAGGTCACAATTTTCTAAAGTTGAACAATTTCATTTGGATTTGTTTTTATTCAGCTTTTATGCCGGAGGTATGTGCAATATTGATATTGCTTATTTGAACTGGGACTCTATCAAATCTGATGAAACTATAGAATACGAAAGAATTAAAGTCTGCAAAGACGCTAAAGTTCCTTTTATTGATAAAGCAAAATCAATAATCAATAAGTATGAAACCAAAGGTTACGAAAATTATGTTTTTCCTATATTCACACATAAACATATTACAGAGAAACAAAAAAGAGAAAGAATGGATAGGTTGTGCTCTAAAGTAAATAAAACTCTTGAAAAGATACGTGTATTAATTGGATATGACGAAAAGATAACATGGAATTCAGCCCGTGGTTCTTTCATAACCAAAATGATCAATGACGGATACAACCCGGCTGTAGTTGCAGAACATGCAGGAAATAGCCCTCAGATAATTTTCAAACATTATTACAAGGTGATGGAACAATCGGAAACAAGACAACGGATGAATAATAATTTCTAGAAGACTAACTGTCTGGTATTACATAATAAGTAAGGCTGTGATTTATCCAAGAGATTAGTCACGGCCTTTTTATCGAAATTATAATATTCTTAAAGGTGTCACTTGCAAAATGAATGAAAGTTTTGGCGACATCCTTTCTTTTTATTTTTCATATTTTTCCATTTGATATATTTTTGATTTTCAGCACATTTGCACATTGTTCGTAAATTTTATAGAAATTATTTTCTCTTTTCTAAAACAACTGCAAACAAGGTTCCCTAATCTTTCATGTACAAAACTTGTACAGCACTTTGGGTGCCTAATGTAGTTATTTAATTAAAAGAGAATGAATTCAATTATCGTAAAAGGCGAACAACGGAAAAAGGATCAAAGCAAAGTTAAGCTAACCCTTATTTTTCACAAAACAGGATTTTGCCGGGCTAAAAAAGTTTTAGATATTACCGGGGATTTTAAAGATTGGGATGCTCAGAAGCAACAATTCAAATCAAATTCCAGTGAAAATGAAGAAAAAAACAAATTTCTGGCTGGCATAAAAAGTAAATACAAAAAGGTAGCTGAAGTCTGGGACCAGGAAGACCGGGTTTGGTCTCCGACACAGTGGGCTGTATGTTTCGATTTCGAAGAAAGGAAAGAACAGGACAAAATTGTGGTAAAATCAATATACCAGACCATTGATATCCTTATAGAATATTTCGAGAATAAGAAACGCTTCAAGAATGGAGTTGAAATATCTAGTTACTCTAATGTCAGGGAATATAAATTCTTGAAGTCGTCTTTATGTGAATTTACAAGACAAGTATACAATAAACAGTTCCAGTCTTTTCATTTTAACCACATAACAAAAGATTTCATTAATGATTATTCCACTTTTTTACAAAAGAGAGGAGAGAAAAACGGGAACAAAGGTAGTCTTATACAACGTCTGAAAAAATTGAAAGCTGTCGTAAACTATGCTTATGGCACATTAAAAAATCCGAATGCAGACGTTAGTGTATTCGAGTGTGTAGAATCAAAAATGAAACATGCCAAATTTATTCCGAAATCTATTCCACATAGTGTTATAAAAAAAATAGAAGGTTTGGATAGGATTCAATTTTCAAAAATAGAACGATTCCATTTAGACTTATTTTTATTCAGTTTTTACGCTGGAGGTATGTGTAATATTGATGTCGCCTATTTGAACTGGGGGGCAATTAAATCCGGAGATACTCTCGAATATGAAAGGATAAAAGTTTGTAAGGATGCAAGAGTTCCCCTTATCGACAAAGCAAAAGCAATATTAAGTAAATATGAAGGAACCGGATATAGCAATCTTGTGTTTCCTATATTTACCCACAAACACATAACAGAAAAACAAAAACGGGAAAGACTTGAAAGGCTTTGTACTAAAGTAAATCAAACATTGGAAAAAATTCGTATTCTAGTCTCTTATGAGGATAAAATCACATGGAATGCCGCTCGTGGTTCGTTCATAACAAAAATGATCAACGATGGCTATAATCCAGCTGTTGTCGCTGAACATGCAGGAAATAGTCCTCAAATAATATTCAAACATTATTACAAAGTGATGGAACAGTCTAAAACAAAGCAGAAAATGAATAACACTTTCAAGTAAACATTTTTATTGAAAACAATGTAATATGGGATATATGTGATGTATATCCCGTACTCTTTTTTCATACCATCCACGGATTATTATACGGATCATAATCACTCTGAAACGTAGCAAGCTGCCAGTCTGTAACAGGCTTTTTATCTTCAGCCAGCTTCCTTGGTATTTGTGGATTAAGTTTCAATTTCGAAGCATCGGAGAGCCATTTCATAGAATCCTCATAATCCCGAATGCGAACGATACTCACATTATTGGGTGCAATTAGCTTTGTAAGTTCATAGATGGCTAAGCGCACCATATGTTTTTTCAGATTGTAATTCCGGGGGTCATGTAATGATAAGTTGATTCCGATTTGAGGCATATCTGCATTAACATCTGTCTCCGGATAATATACTATACCATTATAAACTACATACTCATGTTCTGATAATTCATATTCATTATATTCCGAATTATAATCAGCGATAGCTCCCCAGTTATCAGATTCCATAGGGTTTATGTTATTATCAAAATTGTCCAATGAAAGCAAAGTATAGAAATCCCCTTCAAATTCAACAATATTCCATAACGAATAGTCTATTGGTTGCCATGTTGTAAAGTCTGCTTCCAACCAGCCATTTACCAACGGTATCCGTATATTACCGAATTTATACCCATTTTCATGCTGGCAGATATATAAAACGCCATTATACGAAACAATGTCATTTGGGTAATATGTTTTAAATTGCGAATAATTTGGAATAGTATCTGGGGTTAAATTAATATCCGAATGTTCGCCCCAGTAGTCTAAGCTTGCCGGAGCTTTAAATCCACTCAATGAACGAATTACTTCATATATTTTATCCTCATAATATACATGTACCCCGACCGGATAAGAGATTTGCCTGTTATAGTCAGCAATGTACTTCCCTTTGTTTAGTTCCCTCTCTATTTCATAATTTTCACTTAGATACTCAATAATACTCATTTCCGCCGATTCCTCCGCCTGAATAAAACGCTCTGTATTATTACGTGTCATCTGGACTAAAGCATCCTTTGTTATTATTCCCAGATAGTCGCTATTATTTAAAAATCTTCGGTACATATATTCTTTATCAAGAATAGTTTATCATATCCAATAAAGATTAACCGAATGCTAAGGTATTTGTAAAACTATCAACTAAACTTTTCAGAAACTATACGCATACGAAACCGTAGTAGTAGTCAAATCAGTTTTCCCTCTACTTGTAATATCCCTGTTCTGCCATACAAAACTGGCATTCAAACTGTGCTTCTTTAATATCCTGTAAGATGCATTAACCCTCAAGTTTAAGACCTTAGCCTGCACCTCTTCATCATTCAGGTTAACATTATAAGATGTCGAAAAACCCGTCATCAATGTTTTTTTCAATAAGTTTGCGCTTACCCCGAGCATTGGCCCCAACGTATAAGATTCTGTACCTCCTCCATAATTATAAGAAGCATTAAATGACGAATTGATATTAACACCCTGCGGAATAAAAGAAATTCCATATCCCAAAGCCGAATTGACAAAACGGGATACATTTCCGGGAATAGATATTCCTCCCTGTTTATCAGCGGCCGTTTGGTAACTTAAGTTCAGGCTGGCTCGTTGGTTTTGTTTCTCTGTCTTTTTGAAAGTGTACATTATCGAACCATCAAGATTCTGAGATAATTGGGTGAAATTCAGCGTATCCAGATTCTGATATGGAGAAGTTTCGTTTATATAATCGAACTGGGATTTGATGTTCCTGTGGCTCTGAAATGTAGAATAGTTAGCTGATAGTTGAAGATTCTCCGTAGGTGTATAATTAAGATTTATCGAACCTACATACCTGTTGGTAGATTCTTCCTTATCTTTATTCAGGTCATCCCGTTGAACTCCGAAACTGACAGCGATATTGGCTTTATCATCTTTCAGGAATGGGCGTGCAAAATTCAATGTAATATTTTCATAGTCATTATTGAAATAATATGCGCCAAGTGTTTGATAATCGGGGTCTATACGCTCGTATCCTATCCCAATCGTATTTTTCAGAAGTTGATAATTTATTCTTGCATTAAAAGCATTATAGGTATTGGTAGAGGTCCGTTTATTAAATATATTGTTTACCAATCCACCACTTTCTTTAGGGGCATTCTGATCCCGGGTCAGTATACTTATTGCATATTCAGCAATCAGCGTCAGGTTGCTTACCAAACTGATTCTTGTATTAAAAGCCAGCACTGAATTTTGCATCGGCATTACTCCCAAACTGTCGAAAGTAATCCTCATATCTTCGTCTTTACAGTCCTTTGCTCCAAAATATGTTACCCCAACAGCATATTTATCTGTGTCGTATTCTGCTTTTAACCCATACCCCATTCTTTTGTAATTAGGCATTATTTCCGGGTTTTCTACCGAATAATCGACCTTCTTTAATAAACGCCCTCCCATAGCGGCTATCCTGAATTTTCCCGGACTCAGTTCTACTCCGGCTCCGGTAAATTGATGACCATTTAGCGTATAAGGGGAAAATGTCATTGAGACATCCCCAATATGTGCCGTAGCCCATTTATATGTGGGATGGATACTGAAACGGTTTGGCAGTGACGGGTAAGACAAGTCTGCTCCCAGGTTCGTAAGGTTAATGCTGATAGGGATATTTACCTGCCCGTATATACTGGCATTCAGGCTACCATTCAGATAATAAGTCCAGTCTTGCCTTCCGGGTTGTGGAGTTCCTCCATACATAACAGTTCCGGCAGAAATACCACCATTAAAGGTGAAAGGCTTGTTCTTGGTTATATTACCGATATTATCCAAGTCAACCTGTTGGCTATAAATAGCTCCATATATGATATTTGCCAGTAGTAACAACAATATTTTATTTTTCATCCTTTTTTATTATGCCGGCTCTTTTTGTACTTTTATATCTGCTAGTATATACGAATCGCTACCTTGTGAAACAAAGGCTTTGATACGGATAACCCCTTTTATTCCATTCTCAGTTTCAAACAGTACGAATCGGGGGATAAACACATTGGTAAACCACGACGTTGTGTTGCTCGCGGCCTTTATGCCCAACGTTTTCAGCTTGGCATCGTTAACCATTTCATCAAATTCGGTATCGGTAAAGGTTAAAGCCGATTGATTCAAATCGTTGATAAAATAGGTTTGTGTTGGATTAGGAATCGAAGCGAATCCGGAGGATAGGGCATCAGCCGGCGAAAGGAAATAACAACGGCTGAAACTTGCATCCAGTCCAAAGAAAACAAGGTTGATATTTTGCCCGTTAGTTGAATTAATTTCACTTTGAGGTAATATTTTCCTCTCAGACAAGGAGTAGAAACAACCTATCGTTTCCTCTGCCTTCTTTATACCGAATTTTACATTATTCAATGTATAAAGATTTGTATTGGCCTTGAGGGTTATCTCCTTTCCAAGACTTTTGGTTTCTTTTTCATTGTTTCCTTCTAAGGTAATTGTATAGGTGCCCGGATATGTGAAGGTGATTTCTGTATTTTCAGCATTCTTATCAACGATAGTGCCTCCGGTCGATCGCCACAAGTAGGTTAATCCATTTTGTGTTTTATTAATAAGGCTGGCTGTAAATGGAACTTCATAGTCAAAATCATCAAAAGAGGGTTCTATCTCAAAATCGACTTCGATCTTAGGTAACAAATTAATAATTTGTGTAGTAGAAAAAATTTCCCTCCCATTATTCACAGTTAATGTGACTTTATGTTCTCCCGGAGAGTCGAATATAACATTCTCCGGAAATTGTTCATTGGATGATGCCGGTTCCCCTCCATCGAATATCCATTCGAAAGCCGATGCTCCGGTAGTGAGATTTGTAATTTTGATTTCTGCCGGAGCAAAATCATTGATTAAAATTTCCGTATTGAACTCAACATGAACTGTTGAGTCAACAGAAAAGGTAAATTCCTTAACGTCCCTTTCATTGTTGTTCCATGCTTCAAGAGTTATGGTATATGTTCCCGCTTTGTTGTAGATCACAGTGCCGGGATATTGTTCATTGGATGAATCCGGAGAGCCACCCTCAAAAGACCATTTGTAGAAATCAGCACCAGTCGTACTATTCTTTATACTGACCGAAACCGGTGCCGTATAATTGTCATTCTGAATAGTTGCCTGAAATTCTGAGTTAACAAGCACTTTCGTTTCTTCGTAGCATGAAGAGAAACAGATTGATAATAGTAAAAATAATTAATAATTTTCAATCTGATTTTTTAGTTAACTATAGTTCGATTATGGTAATCCATAGAATAATTGAGAAATTTCTAAAAATGTCAATTTTATGTAAAGCTATAATGTATAGTAATCTGGTTAAAAACGGTATCACAATATCTATCTGATTATAACTTTACATAAGGTATTACTCTCCATTATATATCCGCTCGACCGTACTCCACATATCGTCAGGTAGTTGCTCATCTGATATACGCTCACAGGCTTGTTTCAGATACTCCAGTTCCTGGGAGGAAAATTCTGTGTTTAATGGAATATCTTTTTCTACATTCCACTCGATACGCTTGGTTTCAGTATTTTCTTTTAATCCTAGTTCTTCTTTTTCGATGTCAGATATTTCAATCTTACGAAGGATCTCCTTTTTAATATTGAATTGTGAGAAATTCCCTTCTTTCGGTAGTAATGCCGGAATATACAGGCGGTCTTTAATTGTTAACTCCATACTTATTCTGTTTATAATTTTCTAAGAATAGAGTTTGTTTGCTCTGATAGTTTGACTGGTGATTATTTTTTATTGGGGATTTACGTCCTTTTTAATTTGCCGTATCAGGTTTTCATAGTCAGAGAATAATTTTGGAACCGGTGCATTTTCTATTATTGAGGCGGTTATGTTTCCGTTTTCAAATAGGATATGTCCCAGATACACATCTTCTGCATGCTCTTCTTTTTTTATACCAATTATGGTAATCATTACTTTTATTAAATTACTGTTCGAAATGCTGTATTCCAGATTATATACCGCATTTTCTGTTGTGCTGGTAGCGTTTTTAGTTGTTATTACATTCAGTATGTCCATTTTCTATATTTTAAAAGTTTGTTTAAGAATAGGAGTATCGCTGATAAAAAGTTATCACCATTTATTCCTGCCTATCACAGCAAAGGTGAAGTTTGTATCCACCTGGCTTCCATTATCAGCATTTACCACCCTGAGAACAAAATCATAGGGGTTTATATATTCTACCCTGACATATGAATTAGAGTGGCCATTAGAGCTATGGTCCCAGTAAGGAGAGGTAACAACAATATATTGTGTATGTCCAAGATTATGCTTGCAGACAAAATAACCTGTACCTGTCCTTTGAAAGGATGTTACGGTTAAACCATTCCCCCATTGCTGGTATAATGTGGAACTCCGTTTTACCAATGCAGAAAATAAAACACCCGGAGCATTCCACTTTTCTCCTGACCGTTGTCCAAACAGATGGGGGCCGAAAGATTCAATAGCACTGGTTGAGCCTGCGTTGGCAATAATTGTAATACCCTTGGCTCCTGAGGCATAAGTCTGGATGCTTATTGCTGTCCTGGCAGAGTCTGCTCTCATAGCCAATAATGTATAAGTACTTTCATTTATCGAAACATAAGACGCTCCACTCAGGGAATTGAAAATAAGGGCTGAATCGGCTGCCTTATTTGTAAGCTTATTTCCACTAATGCTAAATCCTCCGATTATTCCTGAAGTAGCATTAATTGTACCGGTAATGGTTACAGCCCCGGCAGCTGTCCAGCTTATATTACTGTTTGCGACATAGCCGGAGCCGTCATTTGCCAGTTTCCATTTTGTTCCGTTGGATATAGTTCCATCAGAACTGAGAATAACGCTGTTTTTGGATATCTGGTTGGAAGCGATTGACCAGCCTCCGATAGTACCGCCAACGGCAGTAATCCCGGAACGGTTTAGCGTTACCTTTACATTATTGGATGCATCACGGACTGATATACTGCCATCATAAGAGCTCCCTCCGACAATTAATATGGAATCAACCTTAATCTGGCCGGCTCCGACTGTACCGGTATATACTCCGGTTGATGTTATCTGTGTCAGACGGGTGCTGATATCTTCCGGGGCAGGGCTCCAGTCTGTCGGTTTGGTTCCCCGTTCAATCTTCAGGTTTCGGATATAGACCGTACCGGTTAAATAATCATGCCTTATATTAATTCCAAAAGACGCATTTGCTAACTGTGCCGCTGATACGGTAAATGAGTCACAGTACATGACAAAAATAGGATAAAAAGGGAAATAATTGACTGATAATAAGCCTGTTATTATTTTGAAAAGACCTTGATTTTTAGTATCTTAGAAAG
>NZ_QVMQ01000006.1:111408-112144 GCF_010501105.1 Dysgonomonas sp. 511
ATTAAGTCTGATATTAGAATCTCATTTTGGAGGAAAAATGAATCGGGCACGAATAAAATTTATGGCATTAATGATAATCGCATTATGTAAAGTACAAACAGTCAACTTTGAGCGTCTGGCTCAAGGATTTGAAAGTAGTGCAGATACAGCATCCAGCCTGCGTCGTATCCAACGTTTTATGGCAAATTATATGCTTGATAATGATTTGATTTGTCGTATGATTTATAGTTTATTGCCTCACAAACCACCTTATCGTCTGATTTTGGATCGTACCAACTGGAAGTTAGGACAGACCAATATCAATATTCTGGTTCTATCCGTTGCTTATAAAGGGCTTAGCTTTCCGATTCTTTTTCGGACTATGGATAAAAGGGGAGCATCCAATATTAATGAACGTATTGGGATCATGGAACATTATATCAGCCTGTTTGGAAAAGACACTATCAAAGAACTTTTAGCAGACCGGGAATTTATCGGAGAAAAATGGTTTGGATGGCTCAATAGTAATGCTATTAAATATCATATCCGTATTTTGAGTAATTATCAAGTGATGCAGGCTATCAATGGCAGGTACATAAATATTTCGCGTTTATTTGAATCTCTGAAGATAAAGCAATGTAAGTTTCTGTCAAAGCCGTATTATGTTACCGGTAGGATATGTTATATATCGGCTTGTTGTTTTGTCAATGATAAAGGCAAGAGAGATTTGGTTATAATTGCCAGTTTTGAGAAAACA
>NZ_QVMQ01000006.1:112202-149186 GCF_010501105.1 Dysgonomonas sp. 511
CTGGCAAATAGAATCCTGTTTCAGAGCTTTGAAAACCAGCGGTTTTAATATCGAAAAAACGCACATCAATGATATGCAACGTTTCGAAAAATTACTTTCAATTGTTTTCATCGCATTCTTTTGGGCATATCTCACCGGATTGTATATCCATAAGAAAATCAGAAGGATAAGGATCCTAAAGCATGGAAGACTGGCCAAAAGTTATTTCAAATATGGACTTGATTATATTTTTCAGTGGTTAGATAAACTGGATTTTAAAGAAAATATGAACCCTATGATATTTTTGTCATGTACTTAGAAAAACTATATAAATCTTGTAAAAGATGAGGCAGACCGAATGATTACCTTTTGGTCAATTTTAGTCTGGTAATTCAATGTGTTTTCAGAAACAAGGTCGACAAAAAGTCTGTTTTGATATAAGCCGCGATTTACTTCATTATCTTTTTTTGCATCTGTATTCCTATATCTATTATAATCCCTGTATGAGATATCGAAACCATTGGATGTTTTAAAGTTCATCCCTTTCATTATATTTATGTTCAAATAGGCAGAACCTTGCATACGATAATCTTTTTGATTGATTTTCTCATTTTCCATTATCATCACCGGATTGTGGTTTGCACTGGAAAACGGTTTTGCTGTTCCGGTCCATTCATCTCCCGTCATCGGATCATACCCTGAATATGGCATATCTGAAAACTGTGCACCATGAGCATAGCTACCCACTGGCTTGTTGGTAATAGCTGCTGTTTGTGCGGTATGCCTTACTGGCATCCAGCTAGGTATTCTATAAAAGTCTATGAAAGGAGCAGAAGGTCGGGTACGATACGAATACGTAGGAGCAAGATTAACTCCAAATGTAATATTCTTGGTAAGATTGGCGTCTATTTTGGCGCGCAAATTCATTTTCTTATACTCATTGTCGCGCATAATGCCCTGGTCGTCGGTATATGCACCCGATACATAATATTTCAATCCTTTAGAACCTCCCGATATACCCAACTGCACATTGTATATATTTGCGGTACGAAGTCCTTCTTTTTGCCAGTTCGTTTCATTATCGATGATATAAAACGGCATTTCATTTTTCGATGCCTTTGCAAAAGAAGTAGCCCCTCTCAGCTTCTCTTCCTCTACCCGCATAGCAACATATTCTTTCGATGTCATCACCGGATGTAGTTCATAATAGCCTTTGGTTCCCCAAGATGTTTTCAGCGAGTATTTCGGTTTGTCTATGGTTCCTCCTTTTGTTGTGATCAGTATTACTCCATTGGCCGCACGCGAACCATATATTGCTGCCGAAGCAGCATCTTTCAATACTTCGATACTCTCTACGTCATTCATGTTAATAGTTCCCAGCCCGTCTTCTACCGGAAATCCGTCAACAATTACCAACGGGGAATCCTCTGCGCTTATCGACCCCATGCCACGAACACGTACCTGAGGAGCCACCCCTATTTCCGATGTCGTATTCTGTATCTGCACACCGGCTATACGTCCTTGCAATGCCTGATCGAGACGCGAAGCTGGTATATCTTCCAACCCGTCGGTTTTCACTTTAGTGATCGATCCTGTAAGGTGCGATTTCTTTTGCACTCCGTATCCTACAACTACTACTTCGTCGAGCATTTGCAGGTCTTCGGCCATCGTTACATTTATTTCTTTCTGGCTTCCTACAGTTATAGTTTGTTGAACAAAGCCTACCATCTTGAATAATAGTACAGATTTGTTGCTTGGAACCTGCACTTTGTAATTTCCGTCAAAATCTGTAATTGTTCCGGTAGTAGTTCCCTGCACCGATACAGTAACCCCGATGAGAGGTACTCCGGTATTATCGACAACTGTACCGGTCACCTCTATCCCTCCTTGAGAAGGGGTAGATTGTGCTAGAAGGGATTGGCTAATCCCGAAAAACACTAAAATCATAATTATGACTTTAGCTTTTAATAATTGATTCTTCATGATCGAACTGTTTTTCGTTGGTTTCTTGATTTATCGGTTTATTAATTTTATATAATTTGCGATTATTACAGACGGGATTATTTCCGCCTTGTTAGCCCCAAAGGTATCAGAAGAGCTTTTTTTGTATTTGTAATATTAAATCAAATGCTTGCAATTATCACTAATGGGTTATTTATCACTAGAAAAACATTGAGAACATCTGATTTCAGGCTTCCGGCTTTTACTTTTCTGAAACCGTCTTTATCCACATACCATCCGATTCTTTATTAAATATATTTGACATATTAAACCCAAAATTGGTAGACCAGATTGGTTTGGCAAATATAAATAAATAATTTTCATCAAAACAAAGTATATTAAGTTAAAAATAAACACGCATCACGCATTTCGTACACAAAACACTACATATCAACAAAGTAATATCAAACATGTTTTTAAACACAAAGTTTTCACCGCCCTTTATTGCTTTTTTACAAAAACAAATCATACTTTTGGAAAACCAAATTGGTTTGCCAGATTGGAAAGTTTATTTAAAATTTCTACATTTAATGCTTTAAATAACGAAACAGAACACTATCAGCATTAAACTAAAAGAAAAAAGGAATGGAATTGGTCAACGAAAAAAAAACGGGCGGAGTAGATACAACAGAAAAACCTGTTGATTCTATCATCAACCAACTGAGGCATCTCATAAGTTCGGGGCAACTAAAACCCGGCGACAAACTCCTGTCTGAAAGGAAGCTTGCCGAGAAATTCGGCGTAGGCCGTGCCCCTGTAAGGGAAGCCATCAAGAAGCTCGAATTTTACGGAATACTGAAGACCCAGCCGCAATCGGGTACATTTGTTGCCGCGCTGGAAACTATGGAGCTGGAAAACCTTATAACAGATGCACTCCAGATAGAAACTTACGACTTCTATTCATTGGTGGAAACCCGCATGATACTTGAGGTAAACGCCATAAGGCTCTGCTGCGAAAGGCGTACTGATGAAGACCTCAAGCTTCTGGAACAAAGCATGCTCACCTGCGACAAAAAAATAAAAGAAGGCAGTGCAGCTATAGACGAAGACCTGAATTTTCACCGGCAAATAGCACAGGCGTCGAAAAACCAGGTACTCAAATCTATGATGCTCATCATTACGCCCGACATCATGACCAACTACCGCAAATACTGGATATGTGACAAAAACAAGGGCATTGCCGGCATGGAACACCAGTTGCTTTTCCAGTATATAAAGAATCAAGACGCCGATGCAGCCGAAGTGATGATGAAGCAACACCTGAGAGGTGTAATGAGCTTTGCCAAATCGGAAATAAATCCTGAATACACCAAAAACATCGAAAATAACAACCTAAAATTCTAAGACAACGTGAAAACTATTTCTGCTCATATTGCATCAATAATCATACTGCTCACTCTTGTTTTATCAAACAACGTCTTTGCTCAACACAAGCATCCACGCCTGATATTGAGTAACGATGGTGTAAATATGATAAAGAAGGAGATGGGGAACGCCCCCCTCTTTGACCAGACATTACAAAAAGCGAAAGCAGAAATAGACCTTGCTCTTACCCAACCTATAGAAGTGCCTGTGCCTAAAGATGCAGGAGGGGGCTACACACACGAAAGGCATAAGAAGAATTACAATGAGATGCACAAAGCCGGTATCTTATACCAGTTGTATGGCGATGAAAAGTACGCTTCATTTATAAAAAATATGCTGAATGCGTACGCCAAAATGTACCCTACCCTTCCGCTTCACCCCGTGCAGAAATCGAAATACAGGGGAAAACTCTTCTGGCAGGGGCTCAACGAGTGCGTATGGCTTGTACATACAGCTCAGGCATACGACTGTATATACGATTACCTGACGAAAGCAGAGAGGGATAATATAGAAAAAAACCTTTTTGCCCCGATGGTCAAATTTATATCCGAAGATAACTACGAGACATTCAATAAAATCCACAACCACGGCACCTGGGCCGTAGCCGGAGTGGGTATGATAGGATTCGTTACGGGTAACAAAGATTGGTCTGACAAGGCAATATATGGTTCGGAAAAAGATGGTAAGACCGGATTCCTGAAACAGATAGACCTACTTTTCTCTCCCGATGGATATTTCACCGAAGGGCCTTACTACCAACGGTATTCGTTGCAACCGTTCATCGTATTTGCACAAGCAATAGAAAAGAACCATCCGGAGCTAAAAATATTCGAATACCGCCAAAATATACTGGAGAAGGCAGTCAATACATCGCTGCAACTGGCTTATACCGACGGGCAGTTTTTCCACCTGAATGATGCTCTGGACAAGACCTGGCACAGCATCGAAATCGTTTATGGCGTAGATATTATCTATAACATTACAAAAGATCCAACGTTACTTTCCATTGCGAAAGAGCAAGGACAAGTCGTTTTGGGCGATGCAGGCATAGCTACGGCTAAAGCTCTGGTCGAAAACAAAGCACAACCATTCTCGCATAAAACAATATTGATAAGAGACGGTGCCAAAGGTGATGAAGGAGGAATAAGCATCCTGCGGATGGGAGACACAAGCGACCAGACAGCCCTTGTATTCAAAGCTACGGCACAAGGAATGGGTCACGGGCACTTCGACAAACTGTCGGTCTCGTATTACGACAACGGGCGCGAAATACTACAAGACTATGGTGCAGCACGTTTCCTGAACATAGAGCAGAAAAATGGCGGACACTACCTACCTGAGAACGACCTGTGGGCAAAACAGACAATAGCACACAATACGCTAACAGTAGACGAAACGTCGAACTACAAAGGGGAGTTGAAAACAGCCGAAAAATATTCACCTGCCATTACTTCTTTCTTCGATGGCAAGGAGATAAAAGCTGCTTCGGCAGTGGAAACAAATGCCTATCCGGGTGTGACTATGCAGCGTACTGTGGCTATGGTACAACCCGAAGGTTTCAGTAAACCTTTAGTTATTGATGTGTACGAAGCCATATCCGAAGCCCCGCACCAATACGACCTGTCGTATTATTACCTCGGGCAGCTGATATCGACCAACTTAGATTACAATGCACACACATCGCAAAGAACTCCATTAGGGACTAAAAACGGCTACCAATATCTATGGAAAGAAGCAGAAGCTACTACCAGTAGTGATGGAAATACTTTTATTACATTCTTAAATTCAAATCGCTTTTATACAATAACCAATGTAAGCGAAAAAGATAATAAATTCTTCCTGAACCGCATAGGAGCAAACGACCCGAATTTCAATCTCAGGAACGAGCCTTCCTTCCTTATCCGCAAGAATAGCAATTCGGCAGTCTTTGCTTCTATTATCGAGCCACATGGAGAATTTAATCCGCGCGAAGAATACACTATTCAGCCGGCATCGAATATAGCCAGTGCCAGTTGCACTAAGATAGGAGAAAACACCAGACAAATAGAAATAAAAACTAAAGACAACAAGACAATCAAAGTATTATTAGGTAATAATAAATACTCGGTTGTAGTAGAATAACTTTAAAAGAAATAAAGCTATGGAGCAAAAAGTACAAAGCAATCCGTTTTTCATTGCATCCGAAGAAAAGGTATATAACGCAGACAAAGGCATTACCCGCCAGTTTGTAGGGTACGACAACAGTATAATGATGATAAAGGTGATGTTCGAAAAAGGAGGTATAGGGCAACTGCATGCCCACCCTCACGCACAGACCACCTATGTTGTGTCCGGTAAATTTGAAATGAAGATCGGAGACGAAACCAAAATATTGCAGGCAGGAGACGGATTCTATACCGAACCCGACATTATTCACGGGTGTGTATGCCTCGAAGCAGGTATCCTCATAGATGTATTCAGCCCGATACGCGAAGATTTTTACGCAACTATATAAGACTTATACAAATGAAAATAAAAGGATTACGTTGGTGGGTCATCGGACTCATCATGCTGATTACTATCATAAATTACCTCGACCGCGGCACGCTCAACTATATGTGGGTAGCCAACATGGAATATCAACTGGTAGATCAGATATCGAGTGACGGTGCCGAAAACCAGGCACAGTTCCTACCCCATGAACAGGCATACAAACTGGTATCGAAAGGCGGGAATGAGATAATACAAAAGGCTGAAAACGTACACTTCAAAAACGATGGGCAAATAGTTGTCAACCGCGAAGGTATAGCTTACGACCTCGGCATTGTAGACAGCAGTGCCACACCTGAGGAAACCGACAAACAAGCCAAAGACATATTGGGTACTATTACCATATTCTTTATGATAGCTTATGGCATAAGCCAGTTGTTCTCAGGCAAAATGTATGATAAGATAGGTACACGCAAGGGATTCGTTATATCCGTATTGCTATGGGGTACGGCCGATGCCCTTACATCTCTGGCACGAGGAAAAATATCCCTCACCGGATTCCGCATGATGCTGGGATTGGGAGAAGCAGGCCCTTGGCCGGGCACAGTAAAAAGCAATGCCGAATGGTTTCCTCAAAAGGAACGCGCATTTGCACAGGGGTTGTTCAATGCTGCTGCTTCGATAGGCTCTATCCTTGCCCCTATAGTCATACTGATGCTCTATATGACTCTGGGATGGAAAGTTACATTTATCGTAGTCGGAGGGCTAGGTCTTGCATGGCTGATCCCGTGGCTGCTAATCAACAAAAAAGGGCCGAAAGAGCACCCGTGGATCACCGAAGAAGAGCGTCACTATATACTTAGCGGGCAACCCGAAGCTACAATAACTAACGATAAAGGCAAATCGTGGGGCGAACTGCTTTCGAACAAGAAAAACTACTCGGTGATACTTGGCCGTTTCTTCCTCGATCCTATCTGGTGGATGTTCGTCACCTACCTGCCGATGTACCTGATTTCGCAATTCGGGCTGAATATCAAGGAACTTGCGTTCTCGGCATGGATACCGTATGTAGGCGCAATGGTGGGAAGCCTTTCAGGCGGATGGTTCTCCGGACACCTTATCCGCAAAGGAAAGAGTGTAAACTATGCACGCAAAGTGGCGATGGTAATAGGTGGAATCATCATTATCCCAGCTATTATAGCATCGGTAATGGCTCAAAGCGCAGTGTTGGCTGTAATCCTGATGGCATTCGTACTCGGAGGATTCCAGTTCACAATGACCAATATACAAACCATTCCAAGCGACCTGCATAGCGGAAAATCGGTAGGCTCACTTGCCGGTATAGGTGGAGCTGCCGCCGTATTGGGTACTATCCTGGCAATGTTGTTTGCCCAGTATATAACCAGTTGGCCGTTACTGTTCGGATTGCTGGGTGCTTTGGTTCCTCTGTCTTTGATTTCTATATTCCTCACTATTGGAAAAATAGAACAAATTGAGAAAAAATAATTAAAACTTTATCTATATAAGAAACCTCAATCCCTCTAAAGAGTGGGATGCAAGGCTGAAAAAGTAACATAAATAAAACAGTAAAAAAAGTGTTACAAGTGTTACTTTTTGAAAGTAAAAATAATATAAACAATTAATAATAACCCAATTACACATAGAAGTAATTGTAACAAAAAAAATTAAATAAACGATCATGAGACTAAAAGGAAAAGTAGCCATCGTTACAGGTGGTGCAAGAGACCTCGGCCGTGCTGTTTCTGTAAAATTAGCATCGGAAGGAGCAAAAGTAGTAGTTAACTACTTCGACAAACTGGAAGAGGCCGAAAAGACTGAAGCATTGATAAAAGAAGTAGGGGGAGAGTGCATCATCGTCAAGGGTGACATGACCAAGGCGGCAGATGTAAAAAATCTTTTCGACGAAGGCCGCAAAGCCTATGGCGACAGAATAAACATTCTGGTAAATGTAGTAGGTGGTATTGTCGGACGCAAAACGATCACGGAACAAGACGAAGACTGGTACAACTTCCTGATGGATGTAAACATGAAAAGCTGCTGGCTATGTACGCGCGAAGTAGTGCCTTACATGACTGAGGGCGGTTCTATTATCAACTTCTCGTCTCTGGCTGCACGCGATGGAGGAGGCCCCGGAGCATCATTGTATGCAACGTCGAAAGGTGCAGTAATGACATTTACCCGCTCAATGGCTAAGGAGCTTGGCCCTAAAGGCATCCGCGTAAATGCCCTTGCCCCGGGAACAATCGCAACCTCTTTCCACGACAGGTTCAACACGCCTGAAAACCGTGAACGGATGAAAGGAGTATATCCACTTCGCAGAGAAGGTGATGCCGACGATGTAGCCGATTTGGTTGCTTTCTTCGCTGCCGACGATTCTGACTATATCACAGGAACAAACGTTGACATCAACGGAGGAATGTTCTTCTCATAAATAGGTTAACTATAAGCCATATAAGGGTGTTACACATCCTTATATGGCTTTTTAATTTTAAAAACAGACCATGAAAAAAGCACTATTACTCATATTGTTGGTAGCTTCGGTAATCGCCCTGAATGCTCAAAATGACACAACTAAATATGGTGTTGTCATTCCTAAAGGATTTACAGCACAAATAGATGTTGTGTACGACAAAGTTGGAGATTGGGAAGGCAAAGTCGACATCTATCTGCCACCAAATACAGGCAAACCAACTCCTATTTTAATCAATATTCACGGTGGAGGGTGGAATCACGGAAATAAGGAAAAACAGAAGGGATTCGGCTCATTCTTCAAAAATAAGATGGCTGTAGCCAATATGGGTTACCGTCTGGTAGACGTAGCCCCTGCCCCTGCTGCTATAGAAGACGTACGCAGTGTATTGGCATACCTGGTAAAGAACGCCAAAGAGCTGAACATAGATGTAAACAAAATAGTCGTTATGGGAGGTTCTGCCGGTGGACACCTTGCCATGATGGGTGGCTATCTAGGAGATAATATACTATTCGACCAGAATAGAAAAGATCTGAAAGACCTGAAAGTTGCCGCAGTGATTGATAAGTATGGCATTGCTGATATGGTCGATTTTTCTGTTGGGCCTAAACCTTATAAATCGGCGGTAAGATGGATTGGTAAAAAAATAGACAATGTAGCCTTTATCAGGTCGGTATCTCCTCTTTACCACATCAATAAGAATACCCCTCCTACATTTATTGTGCATGGCGATGCAGACCCTATTGTTCCTTATTCGCAATCGGTGGAGTTGAAGAAGAAATTAGATGAGTTCGGGGTAAAGAATATATTTATCACCGTTGAAGGAGGTGAACATGGAAAGTTTCCGCAAGAGAAACAACGCGAAATCAGCCGCTCTATAATATCTTTTTTGAAAAAGGTAAAAGTGATAGAATAAATAATGTTTTGGAGAGAAAGAGAGCTTATGGATAACTCCATAGGCTTTTTTTGTATTGATTCTGCATTATTCCCGTTTTCAATTATCTATAATTATGCAGAGTGTTATAAAAATCAAAGAGAAGTGGCTTTTGTCGCCCGTAGCATTTCGCGTTTACCGGGAGGGCCGGGCAAACGTTCTACAGTGAAGCCTGCTTGCTGCATCATCCGGCGGACTGCTCCTTTTGCGCAATAAGTGACAAGGATAGCGTTTTCTGCTGCTATTTTAAATAGATTGTCAAATATCTGCTGAGTCCATAAGCCGGGTTGCTTATCAGGGGCAAAAGCATCGAAGTATATTAGGTCGATATTCTTTAACTGGGAGAAATCGAATTGCGTAAAATCGGCTTCCAGTTTGGTTAAATGGAAATCGGGAAGTATCGGGATGCCTTCATCCCATTGTGCTTCATGCAATTGGTAGAATAATGATTTTTCTTCGCCCGCATAGCCTTCTGTATAATTCAGTTTGTCGGTTACAGATTTATCCAGAGGGTAGGCTTCTACCGATGTATAGTGAATGCTTATTTGCTGTTTGCAAGCTTCCAGTATAGTGAGGAAAGCATTTAATCCTGTACCGAACCCTACTTCAAAAATGCGTATTTCATTTTTGGAACAGGCTTTAAGGCCTGTATTGATAAAAATATGCGTCGACTCTTGTATGGCGCCGTTTACCGAATGGTAGTGCTCGTTGAGCGATGGCACAAAAAGAGTGTGAGACCCATCGGCTGTAAGTTCAATTTCGGGTTTCACACTCATTCCTGGCATTGGTGTGTTTAATTATTGGAGGTTTTCTATCAGAGCAACGGCATAGGCTGCAAAGCCTTCTTCGCGGCCTACAAACCCCATCTTTTCAGATGTTGTAGCTTTAATAGAAATATCTTCGATTGAGATCTGTAAAATATCCGCCATTGTTTTTTGCATGAGTGGTATATGCGGATTTATCTTTGGGCGTTCGGCGCATATAGTGGCATCTATATTGCCTATTTTGTAGCCTTTGGCAGTAATGACTTCAAGTGTCTTTTTCAATAGTATTTTGCTGTCGATGTTTTCGTATTCGCCGGCTGTATCGGGAAAATGAAAGCCTATATCACGCAGATTGGCTGCACCTAGCAGCGCATCGCAAATTGCATGTATCAGCACATCGGCATCGGAGTGGCCAAGTAGCCCCTGGGTATGATCTATCTTCACGCCGCCCAGCCACAATTCGCGATTGTCTGCCAAACGATGTACATCATACCCAAAACCTACTCTTATTTTCATTTGTTATTCTTATTTTGATATATTATCTGAACAAGTTTTTCATTCCGTCTATGTCGAAGGCCAGAGAGAAACGTAGAGTCTGGTCTAGTGGGTTTTGCTGTGCAGTAGCAAGCATATAAGCTACGTCCAGTTGGAATGCCGACAATTTGAATCCGGCACCGAATGAGAAGTACTGGCGGTTGCCTTTCATTTTGTTTTCGTGGAAGTAACCAGAGCGAAGGCGGAACTTGTTGTCATAATCGTATTCTGCACCGATCGACCACATGATTTCTTTCAACTCTTCTGAAAATCCGCCGGGTGCATCGCCAAACGATTTGAAGATGCCGGAAATAGAACTTCCGTCTCTGTAGTCTTTCAGTTTATTGGCGTATCTGGTGTCTTCCTGATCGAGCCTGTCCTGATAGTCGGCTTCAGATTCTCCGTCTTGTTTTATGATTGCTTTTTTCATCGGAGGGGTAGGAACCAATAGTTTATTGATGTCGGCACTTAATGATAATGTACTTACCTCGTTCAACGGATACATGATTGATGCACCCAGACGCAGGTTGGTAGGGATATAATCGTTGCGGCTACCTCCATCGGTAGATATTTTTGTACCTATATTAGATATATTGAAACCGAAGCTGAGCAAGCTTTCCGATTGACCGATATTCACATACGATTCGTTGTATCCGGCTATATCGGCAGCCCATGCATTTCCTGGTGATACCTCGTCATCGGCACCCGAATAGTCGGTACGGATATAGCGCACGGTGATAGCTCCCGAAAATGTTTCTGTCAGTTTGCGCGAATAACCCAAGTCGAATGCCATTTCGTATGGTGCTACGGTGAAGTGCATATCTTCGCCCATGACATCCATCATTTTCACATCTCCGACAGAAAAATAGCGGATAGATGCACTCAGTGCTTGGTTGTTCTCGTTTCCAAGTTTATAATATCCTACTCCGTAAGCCAGGGCTACATCGTTTACTATCTTTCTCAACCAAGGAGTGTATGATAGGGCAAATCCCGCTTTGCTTGGCGAGAACGCATATTTTGCCGGATTCCAGTGTTGGGAATATACATCCGGAGCTGTGGCTACACCGGCGTCACCCATACCTCCTCCGCGAGCATCGGGAGCAATGGAAAGGGATGGCACAGCGGTAAGTATCGGGTTGATATCATCTTGTGCAGCAACAGTGAAGGCTGATAATGCGCAGATATTTACGAGTAAAACCTTTTTCAAAAAATTCTTCATTTACAATATACTTTTAATTTTAGTAATCAATCTAAATTTGGGTTAAGGGCGGAAGATACACTCCCTATTTACAGATAACTTTGTTTTGTGTTATTTATTGTTTTTTCTTGTTTTTTTAACATTTTCGATTCAGCAAACATTTAGTTTTAAAAGATTTTCACTTTCTATGTATCCTGATAATTGATTGCCGATAGCTACTTTCCCTACTCCGGCCGGTGTACCTGTAAAAATAAGGTCTCCGGTTTTTAGTGTAAAGAATTGGCTGGCATAAGCTATTATTTTATCTACCGGATGTATCATTTGGTTTGTATTTCCGGTTTGAACGGTCTTGCCATCTATATCGAGGCTAAAATCCAGATCGGTGATGTCTTTTCCAAATTTATCTTTTGGAATAAGTTTTCCTATTGCGGCAGAATTGTCGAAAGCTTTGGATATTTCCCACGGAAGGCTTTTGGCTTTTAGCCCGGCTTGCAGGTCTCGTGCCGTGAAGTCTATCCCTATCGTGATTTCGCTGTAGTAGCGATGTGCAAAACGTTGGGCGATGTTTTTCCCCATTTTGTCGATCCTTACTACCAGCTCGGCTTCGTAATGGATGTCGGAAGAAAAGTCGGGTATATAAAATTCGCCTTTCTCTCCCGCATTGAGCAATGCGGTATCGGGTTTCATAAAAAGTACAGGACTGTCTTCTCCGCTTGACGGCGCCCTGTTCATTTCCTTATTGTGAGAGTGATAATTGAGTCCTACGCAAATTATTTTCATGTGAATATGCACGAATGAGAAAACATACAAAGATACGCAAGTTTTATTGCTTTTTCTTTATTCTTCCGAATATTTGACGGAATCGCATTGTTAATACCCCGAAAACACCTTCTGCAAATATCCCGGAGCTCATTTTGGATGTGCCCAGCAACCTGTTTACAAAAATGATAGATACTTCCTGTATCCTGAAACCAAGGCAATGGGCTGTATATTTCATTTCCACTTGGAAGGCGTAGCCCTTGAATTTTATTTTGTCGAGGTCTATTGTTTCCAGTACATTCCGTTTGTAGCATACAAATCCGGCAGTGGCGTCATGTACCTTCATGCCTGTCACTATCCGTACATAGCGGGAGGCAAAATAAGACATAAGCACGCGTCCCATCGGCCAGTTTACAACGTTTACTCCTGTATAATATCGCGACCCTACGGCTACATCAGCTCCATCCTCGGCGCAGGCGGCGTAAAGCCTGAGCAGGTCGAGCGGATTGTGTGAGAAATCGGCATCCATTTCGAATATGTATTCATAATTACGCTCAAGTACCCACTTGAACCCTGTAATGTATGCAGTACCCAAGCCTAGTTTGCCTTCGCGTTGTATCAAAAAGAGCCTTTCGGGAAAATCTTGTTGCAACCCTTTTACTATCTGGGCTGTTCCGTCGGGCGAATTGTCGTCGATAATTAGTATATCGAATCTCTTAGATAAACTAAAGACTGCTTTTATGATAGCCTCTATATTTTCTTTTTCGTTGTAGGTAGGTATTATTACTATTGAGTCCGACATAGGTTCTTGTTTTTTGCGAAACCACAAATGTAATATTTTAAGGACTTACTGTTAAAATAAATATGCCTAAAAATATCAAAAACAATCACTTTCTTGTTTTTCTAACTTCAATTTCGAAGAATAGATAAAACTTCTTTATGGAATTTACAGGCTTTTCATATCTATAGGGTAAAAAGGGGAATATTTAATAACAATTTTAAAAACTAGAATCATGAAAAATTCATTTAACTTAAATTCCTCAGAATGGTGCGACATTATTTTTGAAGGAAAAAACAAAGCTTACGGAGCTTTTGAATTAAGGCAGTCTTCTTCGAAACGCCATCTGGTAGCATTCGGGTTTATCCTGATCTTAGCTATTTTCATATCCTTCCTTCCATCTATTATAAATAAAATAGAAGCGGCCAATGCGCCGAGGACAGAAGGTGTGAATGACAAGTATAGGGTTATAGAGATAGATCAGATAAAAGAAGAACCGATAGCCGACCTTATTAAACCGGAAATACCGGAACCGCCAGTTTACCGCAAGATGGAGAAATTTGTACCGCCTACTATTGTCGACAATGATACGGAAATCAAACCCGATCAGGAAATGGTTAGTGTAAGCGATGTGCTCGACAATAAAGATGCTGTAATCGGAGCGTTTTCGGTAAAAGATGGCTCTACCGACGTTAGTGCCGAAATCAAGAAATTCAGGGACGATGTTATGAATGAGGGCAATGGGTCGGGAACGGCAAAGGAAGTACCTCCATTGATCACCGCCGAATTTCCTCCTCAATATCCTGGTGGAACACAAGAGATGTACCGTTATATTGCCGAAACTCTGAAATATCCGGTTGCCGAACAAGAAATGGGCATTCAAGGACGTGTAACAATACGGTTTGTAGTCAGCAAAACCGGAGATATAAAGGATATACAAATATTGAAAGGGGTGAGCCCTAATTGTGATAAGGAGGCTATCCGCGTACTGAAAAGCATGCCTCGCTGGATACCGGGCAAGCAAAACGGACATCCTGTCGCTGTTTACTTTACTATACCGATTGTGTACCAGCTGAAATCGTAATATCTTGACCTTTACTTATAAGCAGGATGGCCCGGACAGAAGAACTCCCCGGGCCATCCTTATTTTAGTAACCGTTTAATCAAACATCTTCCTGAAGTGGCTGAAAATCTTCTCTTTTACCGATTTACTTGGTTGGAAATTCGGTGAATTTTCTAAGCCCGTGAGTGTCGATTTTTCCGTATCGCTCAAGTTTTCAGGTATATATACGCTGATGTTTATCAGTAAGTCGCCTGTGCCATAACGGTTTACGCTAGGTAAGCCTTTGTTTTTAAGCCTCAGTACCTTACCCGGTTGCGTTCCGGGTTCTATATTTACTTTTACTTTTCCGTCTATTGTAGGCACAACTACACTTCCTCCTAATGCGGCGGTGGATATGCTGAGCAGAAGATTGTAGACAATATCATTATCGTCGCGGAACAATTCGGGATGTTGTTCTTCTTCTACCAGTATCAGCAAATCTCCATTAACACCTCCGTGGCGCGCGGCATTTCCTTTTCCGCTCATCGAGAGTTGCATACCTTCTGCCACTCCTGCCGGAATATTTATGTTTATAATCTCTTCTTCGCGTACAATTCCCTCTCCGGCACAATGGCTGCATTTCTTGGTTATTGTTTTCCCTTCACCATTACAGGTCGGACAAGTGCTTTGGGTCTGCATTTGCCCAAGGATGGTATTCATCACACGGGTAACTACTCCTGCGCCTTTACATGTATGGCAGGTTTCGTATGCAGTGCCATTGTCGGCTCCTGTGCCTTTGCAATGTTTGCAGGATACGAACTTGTTTACTTTTATCTTTTTTTCTACACCGTTGGCAATGTCTTTGAGACTGAGTTTTACCTTTACGCGCAAGTCGGAGCCCCTGTTTACTCTGGTGCCTCGCGAACTGCCAAATCCGCCGAAGCCACCACCAAAGTGCCCTCCGAATATATCTCCAAACTGCGAGAATATATCATCCATAGAGAATCCTCCGGAATGGCCGCCAAATCCTCCCGGAGCCTCGTGCCCGTACCTATCGTATTTGGCTCGCTTCTGGTCGTCGCTTAGTATTTCATAAGCTTCGGCTGCCTCCTTGAATTTTTCTTCAGCCTCGCTGTTTCCCGGGTTTTTATCGGGATGGTATTGGATAGCCTTTTTGCGGTAGGCTTTTTTTATTTCTTCCGTTGTTGCAGATTTGGTTATCTCCAGTACTTCGTAATAGTCTCGTTTAGTTGCCATGGGTTTTGCTCTCGGTTCTTTTATTTTGCTACGATTACTTTTGGATAGCGAATAACTTTGTCGTCCAGTGTATATCCTTTCTGAATGCTGTCTACAATCTTATCTTTGTCTTCCTCCGATTGTGCAGGGATAGTTGTCAGGGCTTCGTGCTTGTCGGCATCGAAAGGTTGTCCTATTGTTTCTATTTCTTTTACTCCGTGTTTGCCGAGAAAATTCTTGAATTTATTATATATAAGTTCAATGCCTTCTCTTACAGCCTCTATGTCTTCCGTCTTGGAAATGTTGTCCAATGCCCGGTCGAAGTCGTCGATTACAGATATAATATCTACAAGGACTTTCTCGCTGCCCGATCTCAATAGCTCGGCTTTTTCTTTCAACGTACGTTTGCGGTAGTTGTCAAATTCGGCATTCAGACGCAGGAAAGTATCGTTCAGCTCGTTGTATTTTGCTTCCCAGTCCGTCACATTGTCACCTTCGTTTGTCTCAGTAGCTTCTTCTTGCTGATTATTTGTCAGGTTGTCTTGGTTTTCCAACTCCTCTTTATCAGTAAATTTTTCTTCCATATTTTGATATTTGTTTTATTGTCAATTGCTTATGCCGATTACAGACGAGATGTGCAAATCTGTCTACATGTCATTATTTATCTATACAGCAAAAGCTTTGCCAAAAATAATAATATATGCGACGCAGTAGGTACATCTAGTAACATAGACTTTTGATTAGCTAAAATTCAGACAGGCTCCAAAAAGATTGCCACATGATGTTTTGATGGAATTGAGAATATGAGTAAATTTACAGCGCATCTGAGTAACTCTGTTGCTGAGAAACCAAGAAAAACATATATCTAATTATTAGAATGAACGGCAAAAAAGGAGATAAACCATTGCCGTTTGCAGGAGAGAGAAAGCCAATAGGAAGAATTTGGAAGAACCCGGCGAAATAATCATAAAAATAATAATACAAAAACAATGAAGAAGAACTTATTTATGCTTTTGTCATTGCTGTCTTTTGCAATGGTATGGATGTCATCTTGCAGCGATAAAGAGGAAATCGCTTTTATCGAAAAGAATGTTGATTTTGCAGTAGCACAAACACAAATGATGTTGGATAGTGTTGGCCAGCCGACGGGAAAAAACTATCCGAGAACACTGAATGCGGAAGGCAAACTGGTAACTACTGGTATGTATGATTGGACGCCGGGCTTTTTCCCTGGGTCGTTGTGGTATCTATACGAATTGACAGGCGATAGCCTCTGGAAAAGCAATGCTGAAAAATGGACAGCCTCGCTAGAACCACTCAAAACCTTTACAGGGCATCACGATTTGGGCTTTATGATGTATTGCAGCTATGGAAACGGTTATAGGCTGACTGACAACCCTGCATATAAAGACATTTTGATAGAAAGTGCAAAATCCTTATCAACAAGGTTTAGCGAAAAAACCGGCACTATAAAATCGTGGAATTACCGTAAAGCATGGAACGACAGTGTAGAATGGTTTTATCCGGTAATTATCGACAATATGATAAATCTGGAAATGCTGACGGCAGCATCGGGATTGTCGGGCGATAGCAGCTTCCTCCAGATTGCGAAAAAGCATGCAGACAAAACATTGAAAAATCATTTCAGGGAAGACTTTTCTACCTATCATGTAGTGAACTATGATACAATAACGGGCGCAGTAAGAAATCAGGCTACCTGCCAGGGATATAGTGACAACTCTACCTGGGCGCGTGGACAGGCATGGGCGATCTATGGTTATACGATGATGTATAGGGAGACAAAAAATATGGAATATCTGAATGCTGCTATAAACGCAACAGATTTTTATCTTAATAATTTGCCCGAAGACCTTATTCCTGTATGGGATTTCAATGTAGGTGAAGAAGGGTACAACCCCGAAGTACGGTCCTATGCTGTAGAATTTAAAGAAAAGCTGAAAGATGTTTCTGCCGCGGCTGTAGTATGTTCTGCCTTGTTCGAACTCGGGCAATATGTATCCGAAAAAGAATACGGGCAACTGGCTGTTAAGATGCTCCATTCGTTGTCTTCTCCACAATACAGGGCTGAGCCCGGTGCGGAATGTGGCTTCCTGTTGAAACACAGTGTAGGCAGTATTCCTCATAAGACAGAGATTGATGTTCCGTTGGTATATGCCGATTACTATTACCTCGAAGCTTTGGTGCGATACAAAAGATTGCTGACGAAATAACAGGTATGCAAGCAAGAAATACTGAGTACAATAAATAGCTGACCTACATGATAAATAAATTTTTCCATTTCGCATTGATGATGAGCATGGTATCCTTGTTGCATGCTCAACAAACAGATTCTCGCATTCCGGATAAGAAGGATTTGGTAACATATAAGCTACCTAAAAATAAAATATACCGGGAGGGATGGATTGATTTCAACAAAAACGGCAAAATGGATGTCTATGAGAATCCAAAAGCATCTGTTGAAGACAGGGTTGAAGATTTGCTCAGCCAAATGACCCTTGACGAAAAAACCTGCCAGATGGTAACTCTCTATGGCTACAAGCGGGTGCTGGATGATGACTTGCCAACTGCCGAATGGAAGAATAAATTGTGGAAAGATGGTATCGGAGCTATAGATGAGCATCTGAATGGATTCAGGCAATGGGGGCTACCTCCATCCGACAATCCTTTTGTCTGGCCTGCCTCGCGCCACGCATGGGCATTGAACGAGGTGCAGCGATTCTTTGTGGAAGAAACACGGCTTGGGATTCCTGCCGATTTTACGAACGAAGGTATCAGGGGGGTAGAAAGCTATATAGCTACTAATTTCCCTACACAGCTGGGGTTAGGACATACATGGAACAGACAGCTTATAAATAAGGTCGGCTATATAACCGGACGTGAAGGAAGATTGCTGGGATATACCAATATTTATGCACCTATTCTCGATGTTGGACGCGACCAACGTTGGGGCCGTTACGAAGAAGTATATGGAGAAAGTCCATATTTGGTAGCCGAACTTGGTATTGCAATGGCAAAAGGCCTACAAACAAATTATCAGGTAGCATCTACTGCAAAACATTTTATTGCGTATAGTAACAATAAAGGAGGACGTGAGGGCTTGTCGCGCGTAGATCCGCAAATGTCGCCGCGTGAAATAGAAAATATACATATCTATCCCTGGTGGAGAGTGATAAAAGAGGCAGGCTTGTTGGGCGTTATGAGTTCTTATAACGATTACGACGGTTTTCCCGTACAAGGCAGCTATTACTGGCTTATGACGCGTTTGCGGAAAGATATGGGATTTAAAGGATATGTTGTTTCCGATAGCGATGCCGTAGAATATCTTCATTCAAAGCATGGGACATCTCAGAATATGAAAGAATCGGTTCGTCAGTCTGTTGAAGCCGGGTTGAATGTCCGTTGCACATTCCGTTCCCCCGATTCATATGTTTTACCTTTGCGCGAACTTGTAAAAGAAGGTGGGCTTCCGATGGAGACTATAGATGACCGTGTACGGGATATTCTTCGCGTAAAGTTTATAGTCGGACTATTCGATGTCCCATATCAGATGAACCTGAAGGGCGCAGATGATGAGGTGAATAGCAAAGAAAATCAGGAGATAGCTTTACAGGCATCCCGAGAGTCTATTGTTTTGTTAAAGAATGACAACAGTACACTACCGCTGGCAAAAGACAAAATAAAGAAAATAAGCATTTGCGGGCCAAACGCCGATGATGCTTCCTATGCCCTCACTCATTATGGCCCATTGGCTGTAGAGGTAAAATCTGTATTGCAGGGCATAAAAGAAAAGATGGAGGGACAGGCTGAGGTACTTTACACCAAAGGCTGCGACATCGTAGATGCTACATGGCCCGAATCGGAGATAATATCTACCGAGCTGACCAGTGAGGAACAGGAAGAGATAAACAAAGCCGTAAAAAACACATTGGATAGCGATGTTGCAATTGTAGTATTAGGAGAAAATGGACGCACCTGCGGTGAAAACAAATCACGCTCCAGCCTCGATTTGCCGGGACGTCAGTTCGATTTGCTGAAAGCTGTACATGCAACCGGCAAGCCTGTTATACTTGTTGTCATAAGCGGCCGTCCAAATTCAATCAACTGGGCAGATAAATATATTCCGGCTATTTTAGAAACATGGTACCCAGGTTCGCAAGGCGGAGTGGCTATCGCAGATGTGATATTTGGCGATTACAATCCCGGAGGAAAGCTCACCGTTACATTCCCCAAAACAGTGGGGCAAATACCATTCAATTTTCCTTCAAAGCCGGCATCTCAAGTAGACGGAGGACGTACACCGGGATTAAAAGGCAATATGAGCAGGATAAATGGAGCATTGTATTCGTTTGGACATGGATTGAGCTACACTACATTCGAGTATTCGGACTTAAGGATATTTCCATCGGTAATAACACCCAGCCAGAACACAACAATACGTTTCAACATTACCAATACCGGAGATAGAGCCGGTGATGAGGTTGTGCAGTTATATACCCGCGATGTATTGAGTACGGTGACGACGTACGAAAAGAATTTGCGGGGATTTGAACGGGTAAACCTGAAGCCGGGAGAGACAAAGGAAGTTACATTTACAATTACACCAAGAGATCTTTCACTTTTCAATAAGGAGAAAAAGTGGGTAGTTGAACCTGGCGATTTTAAAATAATGATCGGAGCATCATCCATCGACATTCGCCTGTCAGACACGCTCTCTGTTGTGCCATATGAAGGTAAGGAGATATCGTTGAACGAGAAGAAGGCAATGCCTACAGATAAAGCAAAAGCAGTATGGACTGGGGCGAAAGGGGATTTTTTGACCTTGCCCGTAAAGGATAATTCCACCTTGAACAAGGTGTCTGTCCTATGGTCTGAATTAGATGGGAATCCGGTACGTTTCGAGATACAGGCTTCTAGCGGAGGCGGGCAATTTTTGACGGTTTATGAGGGGGAAGTAACCCAAACGGATATTGTGCAGCATTATGCTATTAATGCCATTGTGGTAAGTGATATTCGTATTCTCATAAGCTCGGGTAAGGTTTCTATCGCAGATGTAAAGGCCGAATAAAAGATTCTCCAGTAGTGTTGAAAAACTTGGGTCTTACGGGGTTTTGTGAAGTAAAGTACAGCCAATAGAATAGTCGTTCATAATACTCTTTTTCAATAAAAAACCTCCCTAAATTATTTAGAGAGGTTTTTTATTGTCTTATTTAATTATTACAATCTATTTCCAACTGTTATATCTACTGAAAATAAGAGACATCTTCATATTCTCTTCTCCTGTACGGAGAATTGCAGATGTTGGAGACATCATATTATATACATCCTCTACAATAGCGCTGGACGCTGACGAAACATATGTCACATTTACCGGAATAAGCAGGTAGTGCAAATCAGGAAGCTGATCCATATCCTTATACTTTTTGGTGTAATAATTTACGATAGTTGCAATATTACCCAAATCATATGAATTATTGCTCGATCTGGTAATCTGGAAACTTGTCTCATTGTCAAATTTCTTCCTGTTATAGAAAAAGTTTGGCAATGAATCTTTGTTTATCAGCAGGAGATTGGTTGGTCGCGAAAATCCGGAACTTTCTTCCTCTTCGGTATTTCCATATATCTTCAATGCCGCCGAATTTATTATATGGCTCTTATTGTTCATTTCCTTTAGACCCATTTCTTTTATCTTTTGCAAAGGTATGGTCAATTGGGTATAAAGTCCGGCCGGAGTCTTCATATACGACTTGGTAGGGTTTCCGAAAATGTCATTTTCCTGCTCAGGAGTCATTTCATTTTTCACCCTGTTCATCTGGATAACATCGGTAGAAACCGGTAATGTAAATATGCCTACAGCTGTAGAGTCGCCTGTATCAGCAGCATTTCTTACATGGTAAGTATAATATACATTTATGTCTGTAGCAAAGGTGCTTACAAGCGAACTATTTCCAAAGGTAGAGGTAACATATACACCTTTAAAGATGCTCCTTAGGTTTTCAGGATTCTCAAATATTGTTTTATCTGCATTCCATGCATTCAAGAACCTCTCTCCCAATTCGATGTCAAGCCGTGTCGATAATTTCTTTGCCGTATAACTTGAATATGAGACAAACGGCACATCCTTTATCGTAAAGATGCTTTGTCCCAACAATTTGGTCATATCGCAATACTTCAGCGGATCTATACTTGTAAAAAAATAGGGAGCCAGATCTTTGGTTACTTCATATACGCCAATCCCCATGGGACTTATTGTATCTCCATAAAGAGATGCAAACTGGGTATCTAAAAACACAGAATCCACGACCAGGGGATAGTCACCCTTCGATGTATTTTCCTCAAATATGATTTTGCTACTTGTGAAAAACTCGCATAAATAGTCCGACTTCACCTTCCCGAATATAGGGTCGCTATATTCTCCCAGCAAGCCGGATAAGCTGCGGGCATATATAGAGTCTTTAAAGGATACTGTTTCGGCTGTTATTACGATGGTGTCTGTACCCAATGTTATACCATCATCTTCTGGCTGAATATTGCTGCCTATTGTGCTAAGGTCATCATCACAAGCAATAAATGTCGCAGAAGATAACAATATCGCCAGATTAAATAATAAAGTCTTAATTTTCATTCAATTTATGTTAAATCAAACATTGAGGACAAAAACTCCCCAAAAATACTGCTTACAAAAAATAAAACAGCATTTTTTCGATTTTATTTTAGATACTTTAAAGATTCTCGTAAAAATTATTGATTGCCTCTACAGATTCTTCTACAGAACCCTGATATGGCAGGAAATTTTTTCCTGTTTTAGTTATGTGTTCCAGCACATTGGCATTTACATCAGCCTCGCTCTGTATGATACCATCAGCGCACTCTACGGCAAATTTCGACAAGGTTTCGTAATCGACAATATCTTTCAAGCCGGCAAGGCTTTTATCCTTTATTCCGTCAAACTTAAGTTTGTTGATAAAATTACTATCAAACGGCTGCTTAAAATCGTCTTTGTATAAAGAATATACTATTTTCGAATTTTTGAAGCATGGGTCATCAGCATACATTGTCTTTATGTACAACCCTGTCAACGCAGTCATCCATCCGTGGCAATCTATCACATCGGGTATCCAGCGTAGTTTCTTTATTGTTTCCAATACTCCACGAACATAAAAGATGCTTCGTTCGTCATTATCAGTAAACTCTACACCTTGCTCGTCGGCAATTGTATCTTTGCGCTTAAAGTAATCGTCGTTATCTATAAAATAGATTTGCATACGTGCAGCCTGTATAGATGCTACTTTTATAATAAGAGGATGGTCTGTATCATCTATTATGAGGTTCATACCCGAAAGGCGGATAACTTCGTGCAACTGATTCCTGCGCTCGTTTATATTGCCGAACCGCGGCATAAAGGTTCTTATTTCCTGGCCTTTTTCCTGTATAGCTTGTGGCAAATATCTGCAATTTGTGGCGATAGGTGACTCTGGCAAGTAAGGAGTAATTTCCTGTGTAATGTATAAAATCTTTTTCGTACTCATTTATTATCTTTCCTCAACAATTTCTTCATTTGGAACTACAAAGATAATAAAAAAAAATCTGGTTTTGAGCAAATTTATTCCACTCCATTTTATTTTACCCCTTTCAAACGCCTTCTGGAAATTACTTTTTGCCCTCAAACTAAACTTTAGGCAAAGTCCGAACCGATGGTTTTATAACCATTTAAATCTTTTTTATCTATATAATTAAAACGTTTTGTTTAAATTTGCAGCGGCACACTACATTGTAAAATAAGAATTAATGGACAAGAAAAAAGCGGATTCGAAAGAGAAAAAGGAGAAGAAAGGAAAGGCCAAACGGATAGTAAAATGGATGTGGACGGGTTTTATTAGTCTTATCGTATTGGTTTCCATCGTGTTTACTCTAATCAGCTTGGGCGTAATAGGATATATGCCGGATGTGGAATCGCTGGAAAACCCTATCGACAAATACGCATCGCAGGTATATTCGGCCGATGGCGAAATGTTGGGAACTTATTCGCAGGCAAAGAACAACCGTATATATTCAGATTACAGCGACTTATCTCCTTATCTGGTAGAAGCTTTGATAGCCAATGAGGATGCGCGCTTTCACTCACATTCCGGAGTAGACGCCTATGCTTTGGGGCGGGCTGTGATCAAAAGAATCTTTTTATTTGACAAGAGTGCCGGAGGGGGTAGTACAATTACACAACAATTGGCAAAAATATTATACTCGCCTCCTTCCGAGAATGTATTCGAACGGGCACTACTACGCAAGCCTATAGAATGGGTGATTGCAGTAAAGCTCGAACGGTATTATACCAAAGAAGAGATTATCAACCTATACCTCAATCAGTTCGACTTTCTTCACAATGCAGTTGGAATAAAATCGGCAGCACAAGTCTATTTCAATAAAACACCCAAGGATCTGACACGAGAAGAAGCCGCAATGCTGATAGGTATGTGTATGAATCCTGCACAATACAACCCCAAAAGATACCCGGAGAGAGCAGAAGCCAGACGCAACATGGTGATGAAGCAGATGCAAAATTATGGCTATATATCTCAACAAGAATACGATGCGCTGAAACAAATCCCACTGAAGTTAGACTTCAGAAGGGTAGACCACAAAGATGGTCTGGCTCCTTACCTTAGGGAGTACCTACGCATTACCCTAAGCGCAAAAAAACCAAAGAGAAGCAATTACGCATCGTGGCAGACCGAACAATATGCACTGGATTCGCTTAGCTGGGAAACCAATCCTCTGTATGGTTGGTGCAACAAGAATAAAAAATCTGACGGATCGAACTACAGCCTGGCTACCGACGGACTGAAAATATATGCAACAGTAGATTCGCGCATGCAACAATATGCCGAAGAGGCCGTTGTAGAACATATGAGTAAATTCCTGCAACCTGCTTTCGACAAAGAAAATAGAGGAAAGTCTTATGCTCCATATTCGCGTAAGGAAGAAAAAAACATCGACAACCTCCTGGCTAAAGCGATGAAAAACTCCGACAGATACAAGAAGATGAAGAAAGACGGAGTATCGGAAAGCGAAATAGCCAAAACATTCAAGAAGCCTATCGACATGAAAGTCTTCTCATGGAAGGGTGAAATAGATACGCTGATGACCCCTTGGGATTCGATACGCTATCACAAATCGTTTCTCCGCACCGGGTTTATGGCGATGGATACACACAACGGATATGTAAAAGCTTATGTAGGAGGAATAGACTACAGCTACTTCCAATACGATATGGTGAATATGGGACGCCGTCAGGTAGGATCTACTATCAAGCCATACCTATACACCCTGTCGATGGAAGAAGGGTTTACCCCTTGCGATGAAATGCTTTACGAGCAACAGACTTTGATAACCGAAAACGGAAGGTCGTGGTCGCCAAGGGGGATAAAATCTTCGAAAGTAGGGGAAAAGGTAACTATAAGATGGGGGCTTCAGAACTCCGACAATATGGTAACCGCCTACCTGATGGACAAGACATCGCCATATACATTTACACGGATGCTGCGTTCATTTGGCATTACCGGAAAAATAGACCCTGTGGTATCTATGTCGCTGGGAACACCCGAAGTTACCGTTGCCGAAATGGCTGCCGCATACACATCCTTTGCCAACAAGGGGGTAAGGGTAAATCCTATATACATCACACACATAGAAGATCAATACGGCAACATCATCGCCAACTTTGTACCTCAGATGAACGAGGTGTTCAGCGAAAGTTCTTATGTGAAAATGATTGATATGTTGCAGGGAGTTATGAACGGAGGTACAGGTAGCCGCCTAAGAAGGAACTATGCTGTAACAGCCCCAATGGGAGGGAAAACCGGAACTACAAACAGCAATTCCGACGCTTGGTTTATGGGCTTCACGCCACGTATTTCGGCCGGGTGCTGGGTTGGAGGCGAGGAGCCGACCATTCACTTCAACTCTATGGCAGAAGGACAAGGCGCCAGTGCTGCACTTCCTATAGTCGGTTTATTCTACAAAAAAGTATTTGCCGACAGCAAGCTTGGCTATAGCCAGACCGAACGCTTCCCTACTGTAAAGGGATATGGAGTGTGCGATAAATCGAGGGACGACGAAGTAGTTGACGACCCTTCGCCTGTAGGCATTGACAATATCTTTAATTAAACGAAGTTTTTCGATTGAAAGCTATTCTTAAGTCAAAATATACCCAACGCCTGCTAGGGCTCACGGGTATATTGTTGGCCGGAGGAATAATATTTTACATCTTCAATCCGGAGAAACACCTATTCTTCCCGCCATGTATATTCCATTGGCTTACAGGTCTCGATTGCCCTCTTTGTGGTATGCAAAGAGCCATACATCACTTGTTGCATTTCAGGCTGAAAGAGGCTTTCGCCAACAATCCACTGTTTGTCTGCGCCATACCTTATATAGTACTAGGCGTATATATAGAAATATTCGGAGGCAAAGAACGATACCCCCGAATAAAACAAGTGTTGTATAAAAAGAATGCTGTTATAGTAGTATCAGCGATTGTAATACTATTCTGGATAGGCAGAAACCTTATTTAACCGGTTCTATTGTATATCCTTGTTGAGCCAGTTGGACGAGAAGCCCGTCTTTGCCTACAAGGTGAAGTGCGCCGACAGCAATAAGGCTCGATTTGTCTTTCATTATTGCAGGAAGCTTTTCCACCCATTTGTCATTACGGTCTTTGTATAAGGCATCCTGATGTTTTTGCGACATTTGGCATTCATCATCAGCATCAAAAGTCAGGTCATACATTTCGCGCAGCTGGCCATTGGTATAATAGTTGCTCATCTTATCCATTTGCTCTTTTACTTTATCGCTGGTTTTGACTCCGCAAGCAAGTATTTCTGCATATTCTTTCAATGGCGCAGCATCGAACAATGCGTATATCTGGTCTTCTACTGTTTCGAGTCCCAAAACCGGCTTACCCTTTTCTTTTGCTATGCGCTGCACATAAGCATCGATGGCTTCGTGGCTCATCGGGTTAAACTCCGGATATATCTTCGTGTATAAGGTTATGGTGTAGACCATCGAAAGCATTCCGGGTTTCAGCCGCCCCAATTGATCCAGCCCAACTGTAAGCATTTCTCTTAATCCGCGATCGAGTGTGGCATAATCTTCGGCCGACAACAGCTTGTCGTAAGATTCGCCTGCCGGCATTACAGCAGCTTGCTGCATCTTTGCTTGCATAGACGTCTGGTCTGACATTAATAGCTCGCCAACGGTTTGCTCTGTAGTCTCCATTGCATCTTTCAGCCCTGCTATTTTATCAGCAAAACTAACATGGACCAAGTGGTGTGTACCCAATATATATGACGGCTTTTCGAGTCCGTTGCCCGACACTTTCCAGAGCAAAGTGCCTGTATATTGTTCTGTATCTTGTGCTACTGCCGAAAATACTGATGCTAAAAAAATCAATATGGCAACCCAGATAAAATTTAATGTTCTCATAGATATTTTTATTATTTCAATGTTTATTCGATATTATCTTTTTCAAATTCTTCGACCTCCTTAATTGAGTCCTCTATCTTTTTCATATTGTTCCAATATAGTTTTTTGTATATCCAAATAACCAATAAGAATCCGATAGACATAGTAACCACAAATACCACCCAATGCGAAAGGAAGTGCTCGGAATTATTTACAAGTTCGAAACCGCCCCATATTACAGCAAAAGCAACAAACCAGATAAGCCCTATCGTAAACTCTTTTATCATGGCTTTACGGTACCAATAAAAATCACCTGAAATTTCGGTTATGCCCTGATGAAGCATATCTATTTTCTTTAGTTTGCCGATTTTACAAACTTGCCAAGTAAGCCCCAATATAGCCGATAGTATATAGAAGGCCAATACCTCCCAGTATTTCGAAAACACTCCATATCCTAAAGGTATGCAAAAAAGGAGAACGACAGCACCCATTTTCTCATATCTCAAGATGCGGGCAAGGGCGCTTTGCCCTTTATTGTCCACCATCTTTATTATTTTTTCTTCGTCGATAGTTGGCTTGAAATTAGTACCCTGCCAATCTTTCTTTATATTGTCTAAATCCATAGCTTATTAATTATCCCCGTTCGACATTTGCTTTAGTTTTTCTTTTATCCGGTTGAGTTTAGTCGCCACATTGGTAACAGTCAGTCCGGTAATCTCGCTGATCTCCTTATATGGTTTATCATCCAAATACAGCAAGACTAAAGCGCGTTCTATTTTCCCCAGTTTATCTATTAGCCTGTAAAGTTCCTGTATCTTATCATTATTGTCTACCGTATCGGGGATATCCATCGTAATATCTACATAATTGATATCCCTCTTACTTCTCCTGTAGAACGACACACAAGTATTAAGTGCTATCCGGTATATCCATGTGGAATATTTACTCTCCCCCCTGAAAGAAGGGAAACCTTTCCACAAATTGATCACAACCTCCTGATACAAGTCGCTTATCGGATGCTCTTTGTCTGCATAAAAAGAAGTGACCTTATAGATGATACCTTCATTCTGGCGGATCATATCTAAAAACTGCTTATCACTTCCCAACTGCTGTGTCATTTATTTTCTTAATGTTTTTATTTATAAGTCGTCGACGTACCCCGGTTTGTCACACACGAAGTAAATATTTTTTATTTTTTCTTGAAAATAGTTTGTTATTTGTTTATATGAATATCATTAACTACCGAACATTAAAGGGTTTTTGTATATTTGTAAAATTATCAACCGGACAAAAAAGTGAAGAAAACTACACTCCTATTTGTGATAATAATATTATCCGTATGCTTCACAGCATGCAATAAGGCACTATATATGACTCAACAAGAGAAAATATTAATAAACGACAACGACGAGAACACACCTTTCAGGGTACTAGTGGTCACCGGCGAAGAAGACTCATCATTCTTGAGGAAGAAAAGTACGGATATAGATATCCGCGAAATTGTGAATCCCGACTGGCAGCTGTTCATCAAACGATTGAAACTTACGATGGACATAGAGTCGGGAGTGGGTATAGCCGCCGTACAAGTTGGCATCGCCCGCAACCTGTTCCTGTTTATGAGACTCGACAAACCGGAAAACCCGGTAGAGGTGGCGATCAACCCTCGGATAATATCACATCCCAAGAATACGATATGCTTCGAAAACGACGGTTGCCTTTCCGTACCCGATATGTCGGGCGACACATTTCGTTACCCGTGGATAGAGGTAGAATATTACAATGAAAAAGGCGAGAAGAAAAGAGACATACTCAAGGGTTACTCGCGCGAAGGTGATTTTACGGGCGTTGTATTCCAGCACGAATACGATCATTTGCAAGGAATACTCTATACGGATAAGCTATGCGGCGAAAACGATAATTAGAAAAATGCTATAATAGTAGTAATATATCTAAAAAAACATCACTTATATATCGCCAAAAATTGTACTTTTGCTAACAGAATCACCTATCAATATATATTGACTGAGAAAACTTTTACGAATATGAACGGAATAGATTGGCCAAACTTGTCTTTCGGCTATATGAAGACAGATTACAATGTAAGAAGTTACTACAAAGATGGTAAATGGAGTACACCAACCGAAACTACATCCGAAAACATCGACATTCATATGGCTGCAACCTGCCTCCACTACGGCCAGGAAGCTTTTGAAGGACTAAAAGCATTCAAAGGAAAAGACGGAAAGATCCGTATTTTCAGAATGAGGGATAACGCTCTGCGTATGCAGGCTTCGTGCAGGGGTATTATGATGGCCGAACTGCCGGTCGAAGTATTCGAAGAAACCGTAACCAAAGCAGTTAAGCTCAACGAACGGTTTGTACCACCTTATGAAAGCGGAGCTTCGCTCTACATCCGCCCTCTGCTAATAGGCACAAGTGCGCAGGTAGGGGTGAAGCCGGCAAACGAATACCTGTTTCTGGTATTCGTGACACCAGTAGGCCCTTACTTCAAAGAAGGATTCAAGCCGACACCCGTAGCTATACTCCGCGGCTTCGACCGTGCCGCCCCGCTGGGAACAGGAACGATCAAGATCGGGGGGAATTATGCTGCCAGCCTTACAGCCGGACACATTGCCCACGAAAAAGGATATTCGGCAGTATTGTATCTGGATGCAAAAGAAAAGAAATATCTGGACGAATGCGGCCCTGCCAATTTCTTTGGCATCAAGAATAATACCTATATAACACCACTTTCTTCATCCATATTGCCATCTATAACCAATAATAGCCTGATGCAACTGGCTGAAGATATGGGTATAAAGGTAGAACGCAGACAGGTGGCTGAAGACGAACTCGCCACATTCGAAGAAGCCGGACAGGTAGGTACCGCTGCTGTAATAAGCCCGATACTCAGGGTAGACGACATTGACGAAAACAAGTCTTATATTATATCCAAAGACGGGAATGCAGGCCCTATAAGCACAAAATTGTACAATAAACTGAGAGGTATCCAGCTGGGTGACGAACCCGACACTCACAACTGGGTTACCATATTAGAATAAAACACCCCTACCCGCAATATGGAGGATATAGTGCAGAGTGAAGAAAAGATGGTGCTGCGCACCGAGAATCTCGTGAAACGTTACAAGTCGCGGACTGTAGTGAATCATGTTTCCATAGACGTAAAACAAGGCGAAATAGTAGGTTTGCTGGGACCAAATGGTGCCGGCAAGACTACCACTTTTTATATGACAGTAGGCCTGGTGATGCCCAATGAGGGAAAGATTTTCCTCAACGAGCAGGAGATTACGAAATTCCCTGTCTACAAAAGGGCGCAAAACGGTATCGGTTATCTGGCACAGGAAGCATCTATTTTCAGAAAAATGACCGTAGAAGACAATATCAAATCGGTATTGGAAATGACAAATACCTCGGCGGCATATCAAAAAGAAAAGCTGGAAAGCCTGATTGATGAGTTTGGACTACACAAAGTGAGGAAAAACCTCGGTGACAGGCTCTCGGGAGGAGAACGGAGACGCTCGGAGATAGCCCGCTGCCTCGCCATCGACCCTAAGTTTATAATGCTCGACGAACCGTTTGCAGGAGTAGACCCTATTGCAGTACAAGACATCCAGGAAATTGTAGCGAAGTTGAAATATAAAAATATCGGAATACTTATCACCGACCACAATGTGGACGAAACCTTGAGTATAACCGATAGGGCATACTTGTTGTTCGAGGGAAAAGTATTGTTTCAGGGAACAGCCGAAGAGCTAGCATCTAACGAAATAGTTCGGGAGAAATATCTGGGACGGGATTTCGAATTGAAACGCCGGAATTTCGAACACTTAAAGAGTTAATGTAATACACGACAATAAAATAAAACATAAAAAAGATGAAGTTTGCAATAATCGAACTTCATCTTTTTTGCATTTTACAAATCAATCTTAAATTATACGATTTCAGCATTTAAGATAGAGATAGATAAAGAATTTTTATCTAACTTTGCCGTTTAATATATGGGACGACTTTTAGCAATAGATTATGGTACTAAACGGACAGGGCTGGCTGTATCAGATATACTGAAAATAATAGCAAACGGCTTGACCACCGTTCCTACACATACTTTATTCGATTACCTGAAAGCTTATCTGGAGAAAGAAGATGTAGAATGTATCATAGTAGGGTTGCCTAAGCAAATGAACAATCAGGATTCGGAAAGCATGAGGCATATCCGCCCGTTCGTCAAGAAACTGAAAATATTATACCCGGATATACCCGTAAAGATGTATGACGAGCGATTTACATCGTCCTTAGCACAAAAGGCTATTATTGATGCCGGATTGAAGAAAAAAGACAGACAAAACAAAAGTTTAGTGGACGAAGTCAGTGCGACCATCATACTGCAAAGTTACATGGAAAGCCTACGGTTACAAAACAGATAAAACAGCAACATGATATTACCGATATACCTATACGGACAGCCCGTATTAAGAAAAGAAGCCAAAGATATTACGAGCGATTACCCCAATCTGAAAGAACTGATAAACAACATGTTCGAAACCATGTATAACGCAGACGGCGTAGGACTTGCAGCCCCGCAAATAGGGCTTGATATCCGCCTGTTTGTTATCGACCTCGAACCATTGGCAGAAGATAACCCTGAGTATGCAGACTTTAAGAAAGTTTTTATAAATGCTAAAATCGTAGAGACCTCTGGCGAAATAGTAAAAATGGAAGAAGGGTGCCTCAGTGTTCCCGGCATAAACGAAGCCGTAGAGCGGCACGAAAAAATCAGGATACAATATATGGACGAAAATTTTGTAGCCCACGACGAAGAATACGACCAATTCTTTGCCCGGTGCATACAACACGAATACGACCATATAGATGGGAAGCTATTTATAGACAAAATTTCAGGAATCCGCAAACAGCTGATTAAAACAAAGCTAACCAACATGATAAAAGGCAAAGTAAATTGCAGATATAGAGTAAAAGCTGTCGGACGTTAAAATAAACCGGAAATATCGGAAACAACCCATGAGAAAAGAATTGAAAATACTCTTGACATTAGCTTGTGTAATATGCAGTTTTAGTGCTTGCGTCACAAATAAGCAGACAGACCTGCTTCAGGATATAAAACTAAAATACCCGCAAGTGACATTCAAGCCCGAAGAATACCGTATAATCCCCGGCGACCAGCTCAGCGTAACAGTATATGCATGGGACGAAGCAACATCCCGCATATTTGCAGGATATACACCTCAGCTTACATATCAGGGAAGGAACGAAGCTACCGGCGTAAGCACAAGCGACCAAATCAGGCATCTGGAAAATACAGACTATGTAACCCCTATAACAGTGTATTCGGACGGAACAATTACCTTTCCATATATCGGGAAAGTATATGTGCAAGGCCTGACACTACTGCAAGCAAAAAAACTGATAAGCCAGAAACTTGGAGACTTTGCCGAAGGGACCACAGCCGATGTTACCCTTTCGAACAGATATTTTAGCATACTGGGTGAAGCAGGGGCAAACCGGATAACGATGCCCAACACCTCGATGAATATATTTCAAGCCCTTACATTGGCAGGGAATATTGGCCCTTATGGAGACCGTTCGAAAGTTACAATAATCAGGCAAAATGCCACAGGTACTACCACAAAGACATTCGACTTGAGAAGTAAAGATATTATAGACACAGAATTCTATTACATACAACCTAATGATGTAATATATATACCTCAGACTTCGAATAAATTCCTGGGGTCGACGACTTCTTTTGCCGGAATATTCGGTTTGGCAACATCTTTGATCGGAGTAGTTATCGTTATAATCAGGATTTTTTGATATGAAATATTTATTACATCTCCTTCTTTCTATCGTCATTATTTCTTTTGGCCTCTCTTCTTGTATTTCGAGCGAGGAAATAAATTACCTGCAAGCAATAGACAAGCAATATACCCTTGAGAATTACAGAGATTACAGACTTGCTCCCAGCGACATGATTACCTGTGCGTTATCATCGAGCGATGAAGAACTGGTAAGGACATTTTATTCTATAATATCAAACAACCAGAATGTGCTGAGATCGTACACGATATATGAAGACAGTACGGTTGTATTCCCTTTCTTCGGCACAATAAAAATTGCAGGGTTGACAGTACAGGAAGCCGAAGTAGCCATTCAGGAAATGATGCAGGAGTCGGTGAAAGACGTGCAGGTGAAAGTTGCCGTAGCCAACAATTTTTTCTATATTTATGCAAACGAAAAAAGAGGTACCTATAGGGTTTACAAAGACCGGCTTACCATATACGAAGCCTTATCCATATCGCAACAGACAACTGAAACGATGGACTTGACCCGCGTAAGTATTGTCAGAAAAAATGAAGAAGGAAATACTATTGTAAAAACATTCGACCTTAGGTCGCAGGACGTAATACAATCGGAATATTACTATATATACCCGAACGATGTTATTTACTTCCCGACCAACAAGAACTCGTTTTTCAACATAAGTTCTTTTTCGTCATTCATTTCAATGCTATCCGGCCCCTTAACCTTCCTCCTGTATTCTATTATCTGGGGGATTTAAAAAAAACAGGATAATTTCTTATGGAGAATAATATAAACAACATAAAAGTCAACGAAATCGATCCTTATTTCGAGGAGATAAAGACTAAGACAAATGTCTCCTTCGACTTTGTTCTCTGGTTTTACAGGCTGCTTAAATACTGGTACTTGTTTGTCATCTCGGTAGGATTGTGCCTGGCATATGCCTATATCGACAACAAATCGTGGGTTCCGGTCTATAGCATACGAGCTGTAATGATCTTGGAAGACCGTAATGCATCCAGCATAGCCGTAGGGTCGGTGCCAATGGCAAGTTTGCTACGCAACACCGAGAACCAACAGATTGTACTACAATCGTATGGGCTAACAGAACGCACAGTAAAAAAACTCCCCGATCATATGCGGGTTAATTACTTTATACAAACACGGTTCAAAAGTATCAACTTATATACAGATTCTCCTGTAAAGGTAGAAGTAATAGAACTTCAGCCCGAAGCCTATTACTATGTATATAATCTGGATTATATAGACCAGACAAAATGTGAATTGAGCTATATAAAGAATGCCGAAACAGAGGAAAAAACTTCGATCATCGTTCCGTTTGACGAAGAGATCGAGCATGAGCTATTTAAAATAAAGCTTGTAAAAACACCTCATTTAAGCACAGATGGCCAGGCATTCAAACCCGGGATCAATACTTTTTGCTTCAATTTCCTGTCGGAAAGTCAACTTATCGGAATGTTTTCTGGGCAAATAACTTCGCAGATGGAGAACTCCAATTCGTCGATACTTAATATTATCATGTATGGAACAAACCCACACTTGAATATTGATTATCTACGGGAACTACTCAACGAATTTCAGGAATACAACCTAACCTTGAAAAACGAACAGGCAGATTTAACGATCAACTTCCTCGACAACCAGCTTCGCGCCGTCAACGACTCGCTAGATGCTTCCCGCATAAAGCTTGAAAGATTTCAAAGGGAAACCGGGGTGTATGAGCTGACTTCGAGAACACTGAAAATGGACCTTGACAGTGCAAACAGCGAAAAAGATGTTTTAGCCCTGAGAGAGCGCTCCATATTGGCTCTGACCGAGGCTGTAAAGAATATGGTGATGAATGGGGATGAAATGATTGAACCGACTCATCTGAATATCTCCAATCAAAGGCTTAGTGAATACATACAAGAGTACAACCTGATACTAAAGAAATATAAAAATCTGGGAAGTAAGAACCCGTTGTACAACAAAACGGTTGACGAGCTGAACGATTGCAGGAAGAAAATACTTACAGAGGTGCAAATACTGCAAGTAAAACTACAGGAAAGAAAAGACGCCTTAGTGAGAAAGTATAAGGTATTAGACGCAAAAATGGACAACCTGCCTCCTCAAGAAAGAGATCTTGTGAAATTTGAACGGGAAACACGCCTCAATGAAGTGTACCATCAATACCTTACCCAACGGAAAAGGGAAGCTGAAATACAACGGGCATCAAATGTTCCCGACAACTCGATATGGGAAGAACCCCGTATAATAGGAGGACCAATAAACGGAGATGCTCTTAGCAAAAATTATATGTTTTTCTTCGTTGTGGGAGTGATAATACCTCTTTGCTTCGTAATTGTAAAAGAAGAATTGCTCAACTTCTCGGTAATGACCAAAGAAGAATGTGAAAAAATATCCGGGCTTCCGGTTATTGGTACAATAGAAAACATTTCGAAAAAACTGTCAAACGGAGTAGTGCTGGTCAAGAACTATCCCAAATCGAGTTTTGCCGAATCGTTCCGGAACATGAGGGTCAGGATAGAATATATGGCTCAACGCGAAGACAAGATAATGGTACTTGTTACATCAACCGAGCCTGCTGACGGTAAAACATTTATCGCGACCAACATTGCATCAGTTTATCAGTTGATGGGCAAAAAGGTCATCATAGTCGACCTCGATTTACGCCGTCCGTCGGTATCTAAGACATTAGAAGTAGATTCGACCAAAGGTATATCCAATTACCTGATCGGGCAGGTATCGTTGGAAGATATTATAATATCCCATCCCGATTATGGATTCGATATCATTCCGGCCGGAACACTTCCTCCAAATCCGAGTGAGTTGATTAAGACAGAAAAGACCAGGCAGGTATTAGACTATTTACGGACAGTTTACGACTACGTAATTATCGACTGTAGCCCGGTAGGACTGGTATCCGATGCTTACATCTTGTCGGAACAGGTAGACACCACTCTGTTTGTTGTGAGGCGGGCAAAAACCAACCGCTCGTTCTTCAAGAGTGTCATAAGTCAGTTGAAATACGATGGAGTAGATAATATTGCATTGGTATTCAACGATGTGAAAGGACGTGAAGGATATTATGGTACATCGAGGTATTACGGAGACAAAACGTATTATCTGAAGAAAAATTCATATTATCACGACGACTATTTCGAGAACTAAGATTCGACTTAGTCTCCCTTAAGGATTCACTGCGGATAATGTTCTTCTCATTGAAAGAGAGTTAAGAGAACATTATCCGTGTTGTTTTTAGCCAACAATGTTGATTGGGGTATGTTCGATAGTGAGTTTAGCAGTCTATCTTATGGTAAAATAGTGGTATTCAAAAACGATCCACTTGCTAGTTGGACGCTTATATTAATGAAGTACGCAAAGCCTGTCTGATGAATAATAGTGAGAATAATTACTTGCAATATTTTTGCGTTGAGAGAAAAACACGCCCAATATTCTCTGTCCGCCCCTACCCTACTACTAATTCATATTGGGTGCAGTAGCGCCCAACTAAATGAAGAATAGAAATAGTTGATTTAGATCATATCAAGAGTAAGAGTTAAATCACTTATTTACAATACCAAAAATCAATAAAAAACCATTCTCTATTTATATTTTTGAATTTATATTCCGTTCCTTCCCAGTCTGAAGCGCCTATTCACAAAAAAAGACCCATTAGAATTATTATCTAATGAGTCTTTTAATATTAATAAAAACGGCGGTAACCTACTCTCCCACTTTTACGCAGTACCATCGGCACGACCGGGCTTAACTTCTCTGTTCGGAATGGGAAGAGGTGGAACCCCGGTGTTATAACCACCTGAATATCTTTTTAGTCGATAATGGATAATGGATAGTGATATAAATGTGATTTATTTTCAACTTCCAATTATCAACGGTCAACTATATTGAGATGATGTAAAAGAGGAAGTAAAGACCGGTTATTTTCTTTTCTTGTTTGGGTTGTGTGAGTTGAAAGATAACTATAGAAGTTATCTTTCAACTCACTCGAAGAAAGCGTGCGGGCAATTAGTACTGCTCGGCTATGACATTACTGCCTTTACACCTGCAGCCTATCAACGTTGTAGTCTACAACG
>NZ_QVMQ01000069.1 GCF_010501105.1 Dysgonomonas sp. 511
CATTGCAACTCTAAGATACATATTTTAGAGTGAACGAAAAAGACCGAAGCTATTAAAAACTTCGGTCTTTCATATTTTGGGGCTTTTGACACACCCTCAAGTATTTGATTGTTATTATTTCGATTCTTAAAACTAAAGTACTTCGCCTTTTATATATGATTCATACAGGTATTCCGGACTTTCGTAATACAGGCTGCTGTTGAAATCTTCAATTTTGCGGGAAAGCCAGGAATTATATACTTCAATAAGTGTTTCTATCGGCTTTTTATCCTGTTTATCACAAATATCAACGATAAGGCGTTTATATACCTTTCCTATATCCCAATATGTCGGAATGGAATACTTACCGTCAGCCACGTTATCGAATACCCCCATATTGATATGATAATTGGTTGTAAGTTCATCGGAAATTCTCTCAATGTTATCACTATGATACACATCGGCCAATTCATAAATATGCTCAAGCTTGTCTTTTCCAATTGCGTTCACGACAACATTTCTGTGATTTTTTGTTTTTCGTCCGATATATTCGATAAGGCTACAAACAAAAAATAAATCGTTATATTCTTTTTTTTCTCTACCTGTCATACTTTAATCTCCTTGCTATTAATGAAAGTCAGGCACTTAAGAGCATCATCCGTACAAAAGTTTATTTGATGAGTCGGATGCTTAAATTTGGCTAAAGCCCAGAATTGCTCCCTGGTAATAACTCCGCTTATAAAATCGGAAACATAGTTATATACCTGATCGTTAGCCATTGCTCCAATGACGATATCATAATCGTGACTTTTTCCATTACGGCATGATACAATAAAATCGAGCCATTCTTCAGTCATTTCAGTAAATTGAAGAATGTTCAGTTTCTCATTAGATTCAAAGTTATAGACACTCACTACGGGAGTATCATACCGTCTGGCCCAACGTACTGCTTGTTCCTTCAATTCGGTACAATAAAATCCAGTCCCAAAATCTTTTGCGTATCTGCCTTTTATTATTTCAGGAGTCTTTATTTGACAATATCCACCGTGATATACATTCATATTATTAAGCTAAATCCTTATATTCATAAGTTTTACAGTTCAAAGATAATAATTAATAATGACCAAATCATTCTTTCGACAGATCAACTATAATTAATAAAACGAATATACATATCAGGGAAACGCTCTCCATCATTCATCATAGCAGCAAATTCATCAAACGTATATTTCTCCACACATGGATCCTGACCTTCATCTACATCATAATCATAAACAATCTCTTCGTCAGTCGCATTGCGCCCAAAACGTTCTGCCGGATAAAGAAATACATAGAGCGATTTTGGTTCAGGTTCATTCTCTTCAGATAGTTCCAGATAGCGATTCCAGATGGTAATCAGCCAATCTGTATTGATTGCTTCTAAAGATATTTCTTCCCGGAAATCAGTTTCTTTATCATATATAATACAGTTCTTTTCGACCGGATCAATATCAACCATTTGATATTTAGTATAACATGGCTCACCCTTTCCATTTACTTCTTCAACAAAAACAATATGAGGCAGTAAATCTTCAGGTATTTCTTTTATACAACAAATGGCGTCAATTATATTTTGTGTAACCCAACAGAGTTGCTGGTGCAGATAATTTATTTTTGGTTGTCCACTCATAATTATTTCAGGTCATTAGTGTCCACTAAAAATTCGCAATCGTTCTTTGAAACATTTGAAATATAGTTAGTTATAGGGGTTTTTCGTGCGAACGGATTTCAATTTTCATCT
>NZ_QVMQ01000070.1 GCF_010501105.1 Dysgonomonas sp. 511
GAGGGTGTGTCAAAAGTAAATTGACCTACCCTTTTTGTTTCATGCAGCCAGTTTATATTTCTCTTGGTTTTTATCAGCAATAGGATTCATAATATATATTTTCAAGTAAAAACAGGCAATGTTGGTCCAATTTTCATGTTTGAGTCTTTTTCTCCACATTTTAAGCAGATTAAATGCAATAGCAAACACACCGAAGTCCATATTTATCTTTTCAAAACCTTTGTGCCTAAATCTTTTGTATCCCTTATTGAACTTCATCTGTCCAAAAACAGCTTCAGGTTCTATGGGTCTTTTACTTCGATGTTTTAATCCCTGTTCAGAGGTAAGTAAATCTCGTGCATTGGCTTTATATTCTCTTAATTTCTCGTTGATGTTTATAATTCTGTTGCCTTTGGCTTTATGGCATTGCTCTTTCAAAGTGCATCCCTGGCAGTTTTCACACTGATATTGTCTGATTTTGCTTTTATAGCCATTATCTGAGATACTTATCTTTTCCTGTAAGAAGTGCATACTTTTACCTTGTGGACAGGTGTAAGTATCAGTTTCTTTATTGTATATCAGGTTTTCCTGGCGGAAAGGATTATTCTTAAACTTCTTCTTTTGTTCCTGATGGAAATAATTATATTTGACATAGGATTCAATATGATTGGTTTCAAGTACATGGTAGTTTTCCTCACTTCCATATCCGGCATCGGCACAAATTGTTTCAGGCATTACGCCAAAGCGGGCGTAACCAAGGTTTAAGAATGCTTCTAAAGTGGTGGTGTCTGTCGATATAGGATAAAATCCGTAATTGAGGATATATTGACCCGCAGTAGCTATTTGCAGGTTATATCCGGGTTTGGTCTGTCCATTATTCATCGCATCCTCTTTCATACGCATGAAAGTAGCATCGTGGTCGGTCTTGGAATAGCTGTTGCGCTTGCCCATGATTCGAAGATGTCCTTCATATTCTTCGAGTTTGGGCAGGTGCTTTTCCTCCAGTTCCTTGAGCTGTTTGAGTTCAGCCTTACTGCGGTTTTCTTTGTTGATACGGGATATGCGTTCCCCAAGCTGCTTTGAGTCAATCTCGAAGGGGGCATCTTCTAATGGACTATTATCTCCTGCTATACCCTCTTCGATCTGGGAAAGGATACACGCTATCTTTTTCTGAAGGTTACCTTTGTAATGATCAATGCTCTTTTTCCATACAAAGCTATATTTATTGGCCACCGATTCTATTTTCGTACCATCGATATACTGTACTTCTAAGCTGAGATAACCTAATTCAACCAACATCTCAACAACCTGAACGAACAAACTATTAATGCAATCTTTCACATGTTCCGAGCGGAAACGGTTAATGGTACTAAAACTGGGATATTGACTGCCGCTTAACCACATGTAATGGATATTTTCCTGCATGACTTTTTCTATCTTGCGGCAGGAATAGATATTGTTCAGATAGGCATAGAATAAGACCTTTAACAGCATACGTGGATGGTAACTACTGGTGCCCCCGCCCTGATAAGTGGAAAGCAACCCACTAAGATCCAACTCGTCTACTACCTGATTGATCATCCGAACTGGGGAATGCTCTGGTATATTTTCATCCAGACGACAAGGAAAAAGATTTAATAAGCCTTGATTATAATCTTTAAATACTATCTTTGATTTGTTCATTGCAACTCTAAGATACATATTTTAGAGTGAACGAAAAAGACCGAAGCTATTAAAAACTTCGGTCTTTCATATTTTGGGGCTTTTGACACACCCTC
>NZ_QVMQ01000071.1 GCF_010501105.1 Dysgonomonas sp. 511
TTTCCATAAACGTTACAAAGATAGAATTTTAAACATTTATAGAAGCTAAAGCCTTGTACTAAAGTACATAGTTTTAACTAGCGAACTTGAAAAATAAACCGCAATAGTTAAAAGTTATAGAAGTAAGCTCAGTACATTTGCTCAGGTTTATAGAAGTAAGCAGTTCGTTTCTTTCGCTGAATATCTTCGTTAACTTTGTATTATTGGAAAGATCCAGAGATCTTATATTATTACTTCCACATGACAAAGTGTTCAGTTCTTTGTTATTTGATAGATCGAGAGTATCAATACCTGTCGTTTCACATCCAAAATCTGTGAGTTTTGTACATTTGGATATGTCTAACGAAGCTAATTTGTTGTTGTCGCAATAAAGAATATTCAAGTCGGCATTATTGGTCACATCCAATACTGTAAGCATATTATCATCACATCGAAAATCTGTCAGGAGTGGATTTTGGGATACATCCATTGACTTTATTTTATTTCCCGATACATAGAGATTTTCCAAATTAGTATTTTTAGATACATCTAAGTTGTCTATTTCATTTTTCTCACAACTCAATATAATTAGTTCGGGATTGTTCAATACATCCAGTTTTTTCAAGAAAGAATTATTGCATTGTAAGATTCTTAGTTTCGTGTTTTTAGATATATCCAATGAATCTAGTTTGATGTTGTCGCACTCAAGTCGGTCAAGATGTGTAAAATGCTCTATACCTACCAAAGAGGATATGTTCATATCATCTACAATGATGGTTTGCACGTCCATAATTTCAAAAAGAGTGAATAATCCGTCCTTGTCAAGATCAAATCGTTTACAATATTCTCTGAATGTATCGTCAACAATGGCACTCAGAATATCAAATTTTTCTTTTTGATTTCCCGACTCTTCCGGTATCTCACCTTCTTCTGTTACACCCGACTGACTAATGGAAATACTTATTTTTTCTTTTCCACAAATAATATTGATAACTGCGGAACGCTCAAACCCTGTGTAATTGGGAATTAAATTTATGGCAATGGTATAATCTCCAGCTTTATCGCCACCATTAGGGGTAATACTGATCCAATCCGTAGTCTCGGACGAACTTTCTTTTGTACTTTTAGTTGAATTTTCCTCTATAGTTGAAGTCCATACTCCTGTAGTTGTAAATTTTATTTCTGAATTACCTGCAGTTTCATCTGCAAATACAGCTTGATTGAGTTGTTGATCTGAAGGAACCTCAATTGTTTTTTTTTCATCCTCCTCACTGTCACTATCGCTACAAGCAGCAAATAAACATAGTATTAATAACGTAATAATTCCAAAATTTAGCTTCTTTTTCATATCTTTAATTAAATATTTTTAGTTTTTCTTTTTATTGGTCATGTAGATGGCAGCTATCCAGCCTATTATAGCCAATAGAACTGTAGTAATCAAGATCCTACCCATTAAGGTATCACTATATTGATATAGTTCTCTTTTTGTAACAAAATATTTGTAATAGGCCATATTCCCAAGAAATGCAACGATTGCTGTTACTAAAAATGCAATACAACCTGTTATTGCATTCTTTTTTGCAGGTATATCACTCTTCATTATCTTTCCAATGAAAATACTTATGGGAGAAATAATTGCTATTATTATTATAGCAACAATCATTGCTGTCCCATTAAAATCACAAAAAGCTCTTTGAATTATTTGATAATTAGTTAGTTTCGGGGTTTTCTCACGCGCGACGATTTCAATTTATAG
>NZ_QVMQ01000072.1 GCF_010501105.1 Dysgonomonas sp. 511
TAGGGTTCACTGAATAATTCCCTCATAGTTTTCTCCACAAAGAATGAATTTTCTTGGTGGAGAAATTATTCTTGTATCTCGTTTCAAATTTAGGCATAAAATGATCTCTGAAAAAAGGTCATAAAGAAACTCCCTTAGGAATTTCATTACATTCTTTACGAAAAAGCACATTGCCGTCCAGCATTCTGCCGTTTGTGGCAACTTAGCTCTTATGTTATTTGCTCTGTAAATTCGTTTTCCTGTTCCAAAGGTTGCTTCTATCTCATTTCGCTGTCCAACTGTCTTGGCTGATTCTTCTTTAGCTTCCTTTGACTGTGAGATCTTTGGTGGTCGCCCTAAAGGTTTGCCCATCATCTGTATCCCCAGCTCTTTCATCAACCTGCGATTTTCTTTGTTCATGTAAATCTTATCTGCATAAATCCGGCGAGGAAGAAAACCAAAACGCTTTCGATAAAGCTCTATTTGCAAGGTCAAATCAGCAGATTCATTGTAGGAATCCCAACTGTGATGATCCAGGAAGGTGTAACCATTCACAATGCTTGCACCAATCTTTGCACCAAACTCTGTCGAGGATTTTGATTTGCCCCGAACGATAGGTCGTATATGAGGTTGGAAGATGCTTACAATCCGATCAGGGCAACTACGACAACCCGATTTAAACATTTCTTCTTGCTGATGATACATCTTTAATATCGCACCAATAGTTTTACGCTCATTGTGTTTCAAACTATTCAAAAGGTGAGTTCCATTCACTGCAATCAAGTTGATGAATCCTCTTACATTGCGTATTAGATATGTGAGTAATTGAGATTTACCTTTTCTGAGAAGAGATTTACTCTTCTTTTTACGCTTAATCACCTCCAAGTAAGCCTTGCGAGCAGATGAATAATTGCCGGGAGGAAGTGGCAAGTTAAAATTAGTACACAGTTTATACGTGTAGCGGTGGATAACTTTACAACCATCATGAAGTAAATCAATATCTGTTGGGTAGCGAACCTCAGCATCACAACAAGTAGCATCAACCTTTAGTGAACCCTGGTGTTCTTGCTCATTGCTGGAGGTGTAGATGGCGTCGGAATCATCATTGTCTGTGTCTTTTCCCTTTTCTGTTTTGGCTTTCTCCACCTGCATTTGCAATAAAGATACACTCATGTCATTGAAATCAGAGACACCCAAACGTTTACGGATGGAAACAAATAAACTGGGATCAAAAATAGGCTTATCTGTGAATTCTGAAAGACCTAAGAAATACTGCATGTAAGGGTTTTCCTGAATCATTAAGATTGTCTCTTCGTCAGACAAATTCATCTTGTGTTTTATGATCAACGAACCAATGATCATGCGAGCAGGCTTATTGCCGGCACCACGCTTACCATTATTCAAACGACTATTGTACAATCGTTCAATCTCATCCCAGGGAAGACTATCGCCCAATTGAACCCAACGATTGGACTTATCCAAAGAAGAAAGAGAAGAACGAAAAATATCAAGACTTAACTGTTTTCCTTGTGAACTGAAACGCATAAAACTAACTTTTAACACTCAAAGATAACTATTTTACACTAAATAACAATGAAAAAAAAGAGTATCTTGTTAAATATCAATGAGTTGTATTTATTCAGTGAACCCTA
>NZ_QVMQ01000073.1 GCF_010501105.1 Dysgonomonas sp. 511
TATTGCTGTCCGGTAAAACTCTCTAAAGATAAAAAAATATTGCTCGGCTACTGATTTTCAGCAGTCGAGTTTTGTTTTTCTTATTCCAAGCCCCCTCAGTCAAAAAGTGATGGTTCCGGTGGCGCTTTTGAGGCAGCTTCAAGAGCCATTTCCCAGTCTTTTCCGGGATTGTTGAATAAGCTGTAAAAGTCAACATAATACATCAGATTAATTCGTACCATTGTAGCAAGTCCTGAGAAACTCCACGAGCGAGTCAATCCCCGTTGCATGATCATCAGCAACAAGTTTGCCACAAGTGTCACCCATATTTGTATCTTAATGGCGTTGGCACTCTCTCCATAGAAGTATTTTAGAGGAAAGTTCTGTTTCATTTGTTTGAACAGCAGCTCTATTTCCCACCTTTGACGATATACGGCGATAATCTCTGTCGGGTCGGAGTCCATGTCGTTAGTCAGTAGACTGATGAGCTTACGTTTCTTTGTGTCTACATGCGTAATAATGCGTGCCTTATGAATTATAGAATTCCCGTCCTTGAGCGTCTTACGGAAAACGACATGTTGCATTCTGACTTCCATCAATCCCTCGGGCGTTTGATACATGATGTCTTCCAACGTCTCATAGCGAAGGCTCTTCTTCATCTTGGTAACATAAATAACTTCTCTGTGCGTGAGTTCTTCAAACTTGGCATAGTCAATGTAGGCACGGTCTATAGCCACAATATCGCCTTTGTGTAGTTTTCCTGGGCGGAGCATGAATGAATCATTAGTTGCCGCAGAAGTGAATTTAATGTCAGAAGGAACTCCCTCGTTAGCGTGTATGACGGTGTGTACCTTAATGCCGCCTTTCTTCTTACCATTCTTCGGATGCCGTCCTACACCCTTGAAAAGTAAGTTGGAAAACAGTGTTATAGTCGTTGAATCAATAATTTGCAGTCGCTTCATCCATTTGGGAGTCTTACCACTTCGGCTGTCCGAGCAAAGGCGCCCTCGGTGGGTAGCGTACAAGTCGCGATATATGGCTTCAAAGATTGTTTCCGAACGCCGCTTGTTGGCATCGGCCAGCGTGCTTTTGCGAGGCATTGTATTTATGCCCAGATGGCGCAATTTACGAGATTCGCCAAGTAGAGAGGCGGTAATCTCACGCAATGAGTCAAATCGCATGATTACCGCATAGAGCATCACTGTAAGATGTGAGTACCCACTGAAGTGCTTTATATAGCGTTCACCACCGTTTTTACGGCTTATTTCATGAATTTTCGACTTGTCGAGCAAATTTATTACCTGACAATAGAGCGGCTGTCCGCTAAAATGGCTACTTTTACCCATAGTTATTGAGATTGTTTGCAGACTTCTAAATAACTACTTAGGGCTGAATCCACCAAATGGAAGCAGCCCTAAGTATTTGTAGGCTAAAAAGTTTTACCGGACAGCAATA
>NZ_QVMQ01000074.1 GCF_010501105.1 Dysgonomonas sp. 511
AGTTATTTCAAATATGGACTTGATTATATTTTTCAGTGGTTAGATAAACTTGATTTTAAAGAAAATATGAACCCTATGATATTTTTGTCATGTACTTAGGGCATTTGAATCTTTCCGCGAGATATGACAATAATAAATACTCTGGTGATTTAGCTAAATTACTGACTGATACAGCTAGTGTAGTAGTTGCGATCTACACCAGTGGTGGTTTGATTTACAGCGGTATGGATATAATTCCTGCGAGGACGATGCGCAGCATACAAATTTTAAAAACCTCACAAGCTTGGACACCTGCAATGACAGATAGGTTTTTGGTTGATATTTCTCAAATGCCATTTGGCTCTGAGAGAGGATTAAATCTCTCAGGTTGCGCCGCTCATACAGGCTCACCAGAGGTCCTTGCGGCTATACAAACATTAATAGACAAAGGTGTCACCCTCACTGTCAATGAGCCTGCGAGGGCGAAAATGGCAAAGATAGGCAGCACAAAAACTTATAAGTTGCTATATAAGGATGGCAAGATACTGAACGATGGTTACGACATACCGAATGCATCAAGGGTATATCCGGGCGATGGCGTGATGGTATTCGAGGCGGGTAGCTTGGAAGAAATGGAAGGATTTATTGTGAGTGAGGGGCTGGTGGTTGATTCTTTAGATTATACCAGACCATAATATTATAAGCTTTCTTATAAAAATAGATTGTAGAACAAAAACAGATACCCTCTCTGTAAAGCCCCCTCGGGGGTTGGGGGCTACTATTATGAAAATAAGTGATATACAGCTAAAAATAGAAAATGCGATACCAAAGGACAAGCTATTGCATTTCACCATCGGCATGTTGCTGGCTATGCCTACTTTTATTTGCGTGTGGTGTTTGTTCCTGCCTGTTATCGTGGGGTTGGCAAAGGAGTGTTACGATAAATATCGCGGCAATCGCTTCGATATTTTCGATTTGCTGGCAACGGTGGCGGGGGGCGTGCCTATTTGTATAGTATTTATTTTGATGGGATAAGAAAAATCCCCGCCTTCATAACGGATGTTTCTCAGGCAGTCCGTTAATGATAAAGGTGTATGCGCACCACGACAGGGACTATAAGTCCTTGTTTCGGTGCGCATACACCTCTTTTTTTATGCCTGAGAGTTGCAAAAGTAATAATTATTAATTTAAAGAGAGTTTAAAGGACATTTAAAATGAGTAAAGTGTTTAAAACAGCCCCGCTACCGTTTCAGGGGCAAAAACGCAGGTTTGTAGGTAGTTTTGCATTGGCATTGCAGGAATTGAAGAAAAAACAGGATTCACTACTGTCCACTAAAAAAAAATGGACGATTAAAAATTAAATAAATTTGGTTCACTTGAACCGCTTCGTTCTTTGACATTTTTGAAATTAGTTTTG
>NZ_QVMQ01000075.1 GCF_010501105.1 Dysgonomonas sp. 511
TCACTAGTGTCCCATTAAAATTCGTTATTAAAAATCAAATAAACTTGGCTCATTAGAGTCGCCTGGTTCTTTGTCATATTGAAAATTAGTTTTGTTAAAGAGGTCTTTCAAATGCGTTTTATCCGTTAGAGAGATACTTAGTATTTGTAAAACTTCGTATGTACTTCTGTCAAGTTTCATGTTATGTTGGATAATTGCAACTAAGCAATAAGCACAAATGGCTGTATAGATTTGTATTCTTACGGCATTCTCTGTAGTACCCCAGAACTTTTTAATTTTGAGGTGCTGTTTGAGCCATTTGAAGAACAGTTCCACTTGCCAGCGGTTCTTGTATAACTCAGCAACTTGCAGAGCGGATATATCCATAGCATTGGTTAAGAATACAAACTCTCGTTTTTGTTCTTCATCCCAATATCTAATTAACCGAAGTTTATCGGGATAATATTGTTTGGGATAAAACCCAGTCAGTTCGATTGTCATATCCGAGAGTACATTCTTAGGCATCCTTCGTTTCCATTTTAGAGCTTTGTGCTGAAGATTCTTCTTTGCTCTGACAACGAAACAGGCTTCTATCTGATGAATCCGATATAACATCTTGAAGTTGTTGTAGGCACGGTCAAAGATATAATAAGAGCCTGGTTCATAAGGAATCTTATCCATGGCTTTAGAATCGTGAACGGAAGCTGTTGTAATATGGAAGAATGTCGGAATCTGAGTTTCCACATCATACAATGTGTGGACCTTAATACCGCCTTTTTTCTTCCGAAACTTTGCCCACCAGAAAACATTCAGGCATAAGTCAATGGTTGTGGAATCAAAAGCATATACATTCCCTCCCAACTTGAAGATATCTGTCTTACGTTTCTGCGGTGCTTCATTGACAAGAAAGTAAGCAAACTCTTCAAAGATTCGGTAGTCTCTATCTTGATTCGCCCGAGCCAAAGATGACTTTGATATGTTCTTGCCCATCCCTAAATGGTAACACTTGGAACGATGAGCACCCAGAGCAACAATCAAATCTCTCAGACTTTCTCGGTTGGATAGTTGGCCGAACATCAAGGCTAGTAGTTGATTCCAACAAGTGAAATGTTTTACGTAACGATTTCCTTGATACTTGTTGACTATACGCCGGAACTTATCTTCATTCAAGAATGAAACCAATTGAGCAAATACATACTTCTCTTTATTCATTGCAGCTTCTGTTATTGACTGCAAAGCTATAAATTGAAATCGTCGCGCGTGAGAAAACCCCGAAACTAACTAATTATCAAATAATTCAAAGAGCTTTTTGTGATTTTAATGGGACAGCAATG
>NZ_QVMQ01000076.1 GCF_010501105.1 Dysgonomonas sp. 511
ATTCACTAGTGTCCACTAAAAGTCATTAACAAGTGATGTAATTATCTGATATGCAATCAATAACATTGATTTATTTTACGTGTATATTTCAAATCTCTAATTTTGTTAGAAGTAACAAAATGATAGTAAGAATGCACAATGGACATTATGTTTTCACTCAATTATGCAGTTTTCTGCCTAAGCGGGTTTTTGATTGTTTGGTCGATAAATACGAAGGCAATAAATATGTAAAATCATTTACTTGCTGGAATCATCTTTTAGTTCTGATTTTTGGTCAGCTATCTAATCGGGAAAGCCTTCGGGATTTGATTGGAATACTTGATGCGCATAAGAATAAGTTTTATCATCTTGGATTTGGAAAAAGCGTGACACGTAGTAATTTATCTAAAGCCAATGAAGTACGTAGTATAGATGTTTTTGAGAGATTCTCTTTAAGGCTCGTTGACTACATAAAATCGAACAATACACAGTTCGTTGATCTGGAAACAGATGATAAGGTATATGCTTTTGATTCTTCAATAATCACTTTATGTATTAATACATTTTGGTGGGCTAAACAACGAAAAGGAACAGGAGGTATTAAATTGCACACCTTATATGATATAAAGAACCAAATACCAACCTTCAATGTAATCACCGACCAATTAACCAGCGATTGTACCCTGATGGATATTATCCCATATGAACCGAACGCGTTCTATCTCTTTGATAAGGCATATATTAGCACGCCTCAACTATATGCAATCAATCTTATTGGAGCCTTTTTTGTAGTAAGAAAAAAACAAAATATGAAATACAACGTATTAATTGACAAAAACTATAATAATATCCAAACCGGGATCATGGCTGATCAGATTATTAAGTTTACATCCAGAATTGCTCAAAAAGGATATCCGGGAAAACTGCGATCTGTTGTATACTATAGTAAGGAACAGAAAACGACCTTTTCTTTTTTGACAAACAATTTGGATATAACAGCTGAACAAGTTGCCACTCTATACAAATATCGATGGAATATAGAAATCTTTTTCAAATGGATAAAACAACATTTGAGAATAAAGGAGTTTTATGGCACTTCTGAAAATGCCGTCAAAATCCAGATATTTTCTGCTATTATAACTTATTGTCTGGTTGTAATCATGAAACATGAATTAAAAATAAAAGGATCCACTTATGAAATATTACGAGTACTTAGTTTGTCCTTATTTGAAAAAATACCAATAGAAAACCTTTTCAATGATCAGCAAACTCAAGTAAAATATCAAAATGATACTCAATTAAGTCTTAATTTTTTTT
>NZ_QVMQ01000007.1 GCF_010501105.1 Dysgonomonas sp. 511
CGGCTGAATGAAGTGAACTAACAGCAAGCCTTTTGTTGGCTTAGCAAAGTTGCATAACAGCACCCCCACTTCATTCTACGCCGCCTGCATCGCGTGGGTACCCCGTACGCAGAGCTAATGGCGCGGGCTGACGCCGGACAAGAGTTTACGCCAATTCTAGTCGTGCGTCAGCTTTCCGTGCATCAGTTCCGCAGGCGGGAATCTGTCCGGTGAAGGCGGCATAGAAAGGGATGGGGCGTAGCCCGTTTATCCCTTTCTGCCGGCAAACCGATGACAGGTCGCCGAGGAACGAAGCACTAGCCTTTTGCTTCCTTTTGGGCAATGCCAAAAGGGAGGACAAGCCCAGGAGGGCGCGGCAGTATGAGCTAAAGATAAAATATTTAACCCAAGATGGCTTTTATGCAGTATAATAAATAACATTGAAATTAAGACAATGTTTTCGAAAAATGGTTTAATGGGATATCATCTTTATCTCTTAAGAACACCTTCGTGCTTCGCAGTAAAAGCTTGGTATGTGTTAATAGAGCAACATTAATAGCAACTGCGCCAGTATGATGCGGGCAAACATAGACACCGGATATACTGTAGCATAGGCTACCGACGGATCGTCGTCGTCTATTACAGAGTTTACATAATTCAGCGCCATAGGGTTTGCCATACTGCCGCAAAGCATACCTACACTCTTTGCATAATTGATGTTGTATATCTTCATGGCTACGATGGCTATGATGATGACGGGTATCACCGTCAGCAGGAAGCCGAAACCTATCCATACCAATCCTTCGGTCTGGAATACCGTATCGAAAAAATGCTCTCCTGCTCCTATGCCCAGGCAGGCAAGGTAGACAGTGAGCCCAAACTGGCGCATCAGGAGGTTTGCACTCTGTGTAGTATAAGTCGTCATTCGGAAGCGGGGCCCGAATGCTCCCATAAGTATGCCTACGATGATAGGCCCTCCGGCTATACCCAGCTTTATTGGGAAATCCATTCCGGGGAAAGGGATAGGCAGCGCACCCAAAATCAACCCCAAGGCAATGCCTACAAATATGGCAATAAGGTGCGGGCTTTTCAGCCGCTTTATCTCGTCACCCAGTATCTTGGCTACATTGTCTATCGAAGCCTTCTCGCCTACTACGGTTATCCTGTCGCCTATTTGCAATGCAAGGTTGGGTAATGGCAATAGTTCTATACCGGCACGGTTGATGCGTGTGATGTTGATGCCATATATATTGCGCAATTTTAGCGCACCCAGTTTCATCCCGTTCACTTTGCTGTGTGTGACTATGATACGGCGCGAAACCAGCTGGCTGTTGTCTATATGGTTCCAGTCTATGTCTTCCTTGTTCCAATCCACATTTTCCTGTTCGCCAAACAAGACCTTGATATGTTCCACATCCGACTTTATGGATATGATGAGCAGGTGGTCGTCGTGTTGCAACAGGCATTCGGAGGTGGGGATGGTAACTTTACCGTCTCGCCATATGCGCGAAATGACAAACTTTTTTGGCGACAGTTTCATTATCTCGCGTATGCTCTTTCCTTCGATAGCAGGATTGGTAATATGAAATTCGCCTACATAGGTTGCATTGTCCTTCTTTTCGTGAGGCTTGCTGTATGTTTCTTTCGGCACGAAAAGTTTACGCAGCAATACTATTGCCAGTATAACACCCACCACACCCAGAGGGTAGGCTACGGCTGTAGCCAGCGCCATGTCGGCTATCATTTTAGAGTCGCCTCCGGTTATCTGTTTCAAGGCTTGTTGCGCAGCACCCAGAGCCGGGGTGTTTGTTGTGGCTCCGCATAATATCCCGACCATGTTGGGCAACGATATATCGCTGGCATAGCTGAATATAACGGTAAACAGCATACCCAGCAGGATCACTCCCAGAGCAAGCATATTGAGTTTCAATCCTCCTTTTTTCAGCGAGGAGAAGAAGCCGGGACCAACCTGAAGCCCAAGTGCATAGACAAACAGTATAAGTCCGAAATTCTGGGCAAATGCCAGCATATCGCTGTTCAATCCCAGATTGAAATGTCCGGCGACGATACCTACAAAAAAAACGAATGTAACTCCAAGCGAAACGTTGAATACTTTGATCTTTCCCAGTTGCAGCCCGATAGCTGAAATCGCAGAAATGACAATGATAGAAAGAATAGAAGGCGAGTCGATTGCTGCCTTTACAAACCAATCCATGATACAATCATTATGATACGGGCGTCAAAGGTACTATAATTAGTTTCCAGTTACAAGTTTATTTCATCTATTCAATTCTGCTTAACATTTTATAAAGCTAATAGTTGTAACCCATCGGCCGGCAGTACAAAAAAGGTAAGGGAAATAAGGTTTTTCGATGTAGCTTTTCTTCGCCTGTCATTCTGAGATACTTCGTTCATTTTATGGTAAAAAAATTCGAATGATAAAACTAAAAATTAGGAGATATAGCCCTAAACCCCCTGTTTATTTATTATCTTTGGATGCCTTAAAAAACAGAATCTTAACTAATCGTTGAATATTATGAAAACAAGTTGCATAAAGACATTTTTATTGATCAGTATTTTTTCTTTCCTTTCGGCTTCCTTATCCATAGCTCAGGAAAAGGTATATACCGATGCCCGTGAATTGACAATGGTGGGTAAAGCCAAGCCGATACCACAATTTTATCATCGCGTAGATACGGCAAAATATAATACAATGCCGCTGGGTGTGAAGCGTCTCTTTACCAATTCGGCAGGATTGGCTATCGTCTTCAAGACAAACAGCAATTCCATATCAGCCCGCTGGTCGACTCTCAACCAGAGAAAATCCAATAATATGACAGGTATCGTCTACAAAGGGCTCGACCTTTATATAAAACGAAACAACGAGTGGGTATTTGCCGGGGTGGGGCGTCCCGCCGACAATCCGACAACGGCCGCCATCGTCTCCAATATGGAAGACGGCGAAAAGGAATGCCTGCTATACCTTTCGTTGTACGATGAAGTGAAAAGCCTCGAAATAGGAGTAGACGAAGGTAGCTATATCGCAGCAATGGAAAGCCCCTTCCGCAAAAAGGTAGTAATATACGGCTCCAGCATCTTGCAGGGAGCTTCTGCCAGCCGTCCGGGTATGGCATATCCTGCGCGTATGGCGCGTAAGCTGGGTGTCGATTTTATCAATCTCGGGCTTAGCGGTAATGGGAAAATGGAGCCGGAGGTGGTTGATATGATAGCAGGTATCGAAGCCGATGCTTATATTCTCGATTGTGCCCCTAATCCTAGCCCGGAGCAAATCACCGAGCGTACAACATATCTGGTAGAGACTATAAGGAAGAACCATCCTCAGGTACCTATCGTTATGATACAGAGTATCGTGCGCGAAACTGGCAACTTCGATGTGAAGGCAAGGGAGGTAGTTGCTGGTCAGAACCGTAACTTTAAGGCTGAATACGACAAACTGGTCGCAGCAGGTGTAAAGGATCTTTATTACATAGAAGGAAACCTGATTGGCAGCGATCACGAAGGGACGACCGATGGCATACATCCCAACGATCTGGGTTTCGACAGGATGTTGCAGGTTATCCAACCGTTTGTAGCTGATATTTTGAAGAAATATGGAATTTAATTAGTTACATAAGCAATCTTTGATTGCGCATAGCAAACAAAATAAATAATTATCGAATTGTAATGATGAAAAGAGTGTATCTATGTATTCTGCTGCAACTATTTCTGGTTAGCATATTTGCCCAGCAAAATTGCCGCAAATCTGTACGTCCTGTTAAGAATGTAATATTTATGGTGTCGGACGGCACATCTACCAGCCTGCTTTCCATTGCCCGTTGGTTTCAATATTACAATGGGGGAACGAATAGCGGAAGCGACAAGCTTAATATCGACCCTTATCTCTGCGGGCTGGTGAATACATATTGCTCCAATGCCCCTGTGCCCGATTCGGCTCCCGCCATGTCGGCATATATGACAGGCATTCCCGCCCAAAAAGGCAATATTTCCGTCTATCCACAGGTCGATGCCCTACAGGATATATACCCTACCGATCCGGCTATGGCTCTAAGGCCTGCCGCTACCGTAATGGAAGCAGCCAAAATAGAGAAAGGCAAAGCCACGGGAGTCGCTGTTACCTGCGAATTTCCACATGCTACCCCGGCTGCTTGTGCTTCACATTATTACGACAGGGGTAAATATGAATATATCGCCCCTCAGATGGCATATAACAACCTCGATGTAGTTTTTGGCGGAGGATATGACGAAGTAACTGCCGGCATGAAAGACTATTTCGCCAAGACCGGAGTAAAATATATAAAAGGAGATATAGATGCCTTCCGCAGCTTTTCGGGAGACGAAAAAGTGTGGGCGCTTTTCTCGCCGAGCCGTATGCCTTACGATATCGACAGGGAAGCTATGTATCCGTCGTTGGCCGAAATGACAGGCAAAGCCATTGCGCGGCTCGATAAGGCGCAGGAGGGTTTCTTCCTGATGGTGGAAGGTAGCCGTGTAGATATGGCAGCGCATTCAAACGACCCGATTGGCGCGATAACAGAGTTTCTGGCTTTCGATAAGGCTGTAGGCGTTGCACTCGACTATGCGAAGAAAAACGGGGAAACAGCCGTCGTAGTGCTTGCCGACCACGGTACGGCAGACATGAACTTCGGCAGCGAGAAATTTAAGGGCAGTTCGGCAAAGGGGCTCGACTCTGTATTCTTCAACGTGTCGAAGTATAAACTGACAGCCGAAGGGCTTGAGAAAGTATTGTTGAAAACAAAGCCGGAGGCTATAAAACCTACATTCAATAAATATACTGGTATAGACCTCTCCGAAGATGAGGTGAACCAACTCCTTTCTTCAAAGAATTACAAGGCTTCGGATTATACTCAGATTGCCAGTTCGGTCAATATGGTATCCACTATCGCCAAGATTATGGTGTCGCGCACGTATTTCGATTTCATTAGCGGAAGGCATACCGGCGAAGATGTATTCCTGGCGGCTTACCATCCGCAAGGGGATATTCCTCTAGGGTTGAGATCGAATGTAGAGATCAACAAATACCTGTGCGACCTCGTGGGGCTCGAAAAATCATTGGCTGAACTAAGCAGCGAGCTGTATGCCAGACATACCGACGTTTTCAACGGTTACGATTATAAGATCGCAAAAGAAAACGATAATATCGTACTGACCGTAAAAAAAGGGAAGACTACCATGAAAATACCTGCGTTTACATCAGTGGGGTATCTCAACGGCAAGCCTTTCAATCTTGGTTCGGTAGCAGTCTATATAGACAAGAACGAACAGTTTTACCTGCCTGCACATCTGACGGAAACAATGGAAATGCTCAATTAGTACGGGTTTTGTGTGATAGGGCTTGTGTCGCAGTTTGCTATGATTATTGTGCGTCATGGGTTTTTATGGTAAAAAAAAGTGATCGGAAGAAATCCCGGTCACTTATAACAATATAGCACTTCTTTCTATTCTCTACGCAGGGCAAACGTTTGAAAAAACGATATTCTGGTTTTGACTATTGTCGTGTAGGGGCGAATTATTATTCGCCCGCAGATTTTTTTTCTATTTCGGGCGAATGATAATTCGCCCCTACAAAGCTCAGAATTGAGTTTGGGTAAATTTTATGCGTTTGCCCTGATTTTCTACGGATTGTATTTAGACGTTTTCAGTATATCCAAAGCATCTGCATTTACAATCTGCATTACCGAAAAGTTTTTCTTTTCTTTCTTATATTTCTTTATCATCTGCCACCCTATCCATGCGCCGAGCCTTCCCGGAGCCTCAGCCGAAATAAGCGAAGTGGAAGGGGCATCGTTTATAAAACGGGTCATGACCATATTATCTATGGAATATACGTAATACTTCTTCACCATCTTCTGCCAGATCATATTTTCGTTTTGTCTGCACCAATCCATTTGTTCGCCGGTATATCCAATAATGTCGTCTTCGCTGAGCGAAGGCAATAGCTCAGACAACACATACAACACTTTTCCTTCGGCCACCATTGCCTCCAGCATATTGTGGTGTTTCTCATCGGTACGCATAATATCGCTCAGCAGCCACGCCCTCAAGTAGTCGCGGGTGATATATTTTGCCTGCATTTGCTGACGCTCGTAAGGCTGAAAAAACTCGCGGTAACCATCATAACCACTTCCCAGGTACTTGTCGGACGACAGCGAAATGAGATTGCTCAGTACGATAACATTTTCCCTGAATCCCGACACATGCATAGCCAACTGTGGCAGCGATTTGCCTGAAAAATGCTGCCCGGCAAGTTTTCCCGCATCAGCCAGTTCCTTTTCGTATATGCTCAGGTCGCCAAACCGGGCTAGGGCATCGTTATATATCTGCATCAGCATGGGATGCGAAAAATACTCTTCCAGCGATGCGAAAAATACAGTAGGGTCGCTGTTGCCCATCGCCACATGCCCGAAGGCAGGCAGCAACAAGGGGTATTTTTCTTTCAGAGCCACCGCAGCAATAGAGTCGGGATGCTGCAAATAGGCATATATATCTTTATCAAACCGTTCTATTTTCATCTGCTTTTCCCCAATGGGAGCGTTTTCTCGTTTTATGGTTCCCGAACAACCTACGAACGAAATAATAACGAACAACAATGGATAAATTATCTTTTTCATAACCGCTTTATTTGCTTTTAAGATTCCTCTTTTGCGAAGGTAATTTATATTTCTTAATTTTGTGATGTTTTTAGAGTACAAACTATTCTATCATATACAATTAAACTCCAAAAGCATATAGTTTATTATAATAAATCCGCATTACATCAGTTTAAGCAAAAAATGACAATAATTTTAGGAATAGAATCATCTTGCGATGATACCGCTGCGGCAGTGATACAAGATGGGGTTCTCTTGTCGAATATAGTATCGAGCCAAAAGGTGCACGAAAGCTACGGTGGTGTAGTGCCCGAACTGGCATCGCGGGCGCATCAGCAAAACATAATACCCGTAGTAGACCAGGCTTTGAAAAAAGCAGGAGTAAAAAAAGAGGACATCTCGGCTGTGGCCTTTACACGCGGCCCGGGACTGATGGGTTCCCTGCTGGTTGGTACATCGTTTGCCAAAGGTTTTTCTACTGCGCTAGGCATACCAATGGTAGACGTGAACCACTTGCACGCGCACGTACTGGCTCACTTCATCAAAGAAAGTAAGGAAGATGGCAGCCAGCCCGGTTTTCCTTTCTTATGCCTGTTGGTGTCGGGCGGCAACTCGCAAATAGTGCTGGTGCGGTCGTACAAAGATATGGAAATAATAGGGCAGACGATAGACGATGCTGCCGGCGAAGCTTTCGACAAATGCGCCAAAGTAATGGGGTTGGGCTATCCCGGCGGGCCTATTGTCGACCGGTTGGCAAAAGAGGGAAATCCGGATAGCTTCAAACTAAACAAGCCGCATATACAAGGCTACGACTATAGTTTCAGCGGACTGAAAACATCTTTCCTATACCTGTTGCGCGACGAACTGAAGAAAGACCCCGACTTTGTGGAAAAAAACAAAGCCGACCTCTGTGCTTCGCTTCAAAAGACAATCATCGAGATATTGATGGACAAACTGCGGAAAGCCGCAAAAGATTTAGGCATAAAAGAAGTTGCTGTAGCAGGAGGTGTTTCGGCAAACTCAGGATTGCGTACAGCTTTCGAAGACCATGCCAAGCGCTTTGGGTGGAAAATATATATACCACCGTTTGGCTATACTACCGACAATGCTGCAATGGTAGCCATGACGGGATATTTTAAATATCAGGATAAAGAATTTTGCCCGGTAGACGCCGCACCTTTTTCGCGGGTAGTTTTAATTTAATATGCCTGGTACGGATAAGTATGAGGAAAGATATGATTTATCAGTATCTTTTTTAGTACCTTTGCCATGATTTTAAGGTTGCAAGGATAATAAAGATATAAACATAAGAAAAATATTGAAAAATATGAGTAGTCGTAGAAATCTGAAAAAAAATATAAATAATGTAATGGAAATGCTTTATATAGACTGCATTTTCTACAAAGCTTTTGTGGTAGATGCCGACATTGAAGCAGCCAACAAAGTGATAGCAAAAATAGGCGAAGCACACGAAAGCCTGATCAAACGTGTGAGTGCAACAGAAGGCCGTGAGGCTAAAGGGCGGGTGAAAGCTTATTTCAAAAAATTGAATGCCGATTTTAGAGAACAGGCAAATACTCTGGCTAAAGACATCTCCTCGCTAGGATAATATAATGAGAAAATTCTGGAAACTGATACTCAGTCTTGCCGGATGGAAGGTGACTGGCGATACCAACCTGCCCGACAAGAGTGTGATTTGTGTTGCTCCTCATACAAGCAACTGGGACTTGCCTTTGGGCTTGGTAGTATATAAGTCGCTGGGGCGGAAAGCTTCTTTCCTGATAAAGAAAGAATGGTTTTTCTTCCCTATGAACATCATATTCAAAATACTTGGCGGCATACCTGTCGATCGCTCGCGCAAATCGTCGCTCACCGATCAAATGGCTGAAATATATGCAAATAAGAAACAATTCCAATTGGCAATAACTCCCGAAGCCACTCGCAAACTGAATACCGAGTGGAAAAAAGGGTTCTACTTTATAGCCTTGGCGGCCAAAGTGCCTATTGTGGTAGCAGCATTGGACTATGGGCGCAAAGAAGCCAATTTTAGGAAAATATTCTATCCTACGGGCGATGTAGATAAAGACATAGAGGAAATCAAATCTTATTATGTGGGAATGACAGCCCGCCATCCGGAATATTTTTCCCTATAAATAAAGTATGGCAACTCAGGAAGACTGCAAGTTGGGCGTGAGTCTTGTGCAATATGATATAGCATGGGAAGATAAGGAGAAAAACCTCAGTTATATTTATTCCGTAATGTCTTCTCTGGCTGGTAAAACCGACCTTGTGTTGCTGCCAGAAATGTGTACCACCGGTTTCAGCATGAACAGCCGCTTGCTGGCGGAACCTGTAAACGGCAATTCCATAAACAACCTGAAAGCATGGGCTGAAAAATTTAACCTTGCGGTTTGTGGAAGCTATATAGCCGAAGACAAGGGCGAATATTTCAACCGGGGATTTTTCATTACCCCCCAATCAGAACATTATTACGACAAGCGCCACCTGTTTCGCATGGGTAGCGAACCGAGCTTCTTTTCTGCCGGAAACAATCGTCTGATTGTACAGTATAAAGGATTTAGTATTTGCCTGCTCATCTGCTACGACCTGCGTTTCCCTGTTTGGGCACGCAATGTGGGCAATGCCTACGATCTCCTTATCTATGTAGCCAATTGGCCGGCATCGAGAAACAAGGTATGGAATGCCTTGCTCACAGCCAGAGCCATAGAAAATATGAGCTATGTGTGTGGGGTAAACCGTACCGGAAGGGATGGAAACGGACTGAACTACGATGGACTCTCAAGGTTAATAAATGCTAAAGGAGACGATATTTTGCCACCTTTGTTAAACCAAAACGAGACACAAAGCGTCTATATATCTAAAATTGATATCGAAGCATTCAGAGCAAAATTTCCGGTATGGGAAGATGCTGATAGCTTTGAAATAAAATAACAACAGAAAGCAATTTAAATGATTATTTTTATGAAAACTATTTTAAAACCGGCAGCTATATTGGCTGTTATTGCAGTATTGATTTTGGGAACGCAAAGTTGCAGTTCTGTGAAGCCGATAGATAAAAAAGACCTTGCCGGGCAGTGGGAACTGAAAACCCTGAAAGGTGAAGCAGCTCAAGAGGCTTTCGAAAGAAGTGTGCCGCATATACAATTCAATTTCGACAATAATATAGTGTCGGGCAATAGTGGTTGCAACAATTATACTGGAGCATTTACCTTGAACGAGAAAAACGAGTTCTCGGCACCGAGTTTTGCTGCAACCAGAAAGGCATGCCTGTTTGGCAACAAAGAACCGCTATATCTCTCAACACTTTCAACCCCTGAGTTGGAAATAAGTATCGACAACGATGGAACATTGTCGTTTGCTAAAGATAAGGAAGTGGTGCTTCAGTTTGTAAAAAGCAGCAACACAGAAAGCGATGCTGCAAGCCTAAATCCAGAAAGCCTTACTGGCAAATGGACGCTGACCAAAATAGCTGATGGTGATGTAGCTACTCTTTTCAAGGAAAGAAAACCGACTATGGAGTTTCGCGAAGGTAACGGCGTATTTGGATTTGCAGGATGCAACACTTACCGCACAGTTTATACACTCGAAGGCAATACGATGACATTCAAACCGGCTGCAATGACTATGATGGCTTGTCCGAGCCTCGAAGGCGAAGGTAAATTTTCGAGCCACCTCAATTCGCCGGCACAGGTAAAGGTAGAAGGCAATGTGCTGACTTTCACAAGGGATGGAAACGTTGTTTTGCAGTTTACAAAAGACGCTGAGTAATTAGCAGGAATTATATAAAAAGAATCAGGGCGGCCATTCCGGCAGCCCTGATTCTTTTTAGTATAACTTATATTTCAATTCCAGTTTTTCCTCAGCTTCTTCATTTATCTTGTCGAGGCATTCTTTTCGGGTACGGAAGCCGTCCTGCAAGGATGTTCCTCTTGGTTCTACTGTCCTAATGTCTTGATACTTTAAAATCCCTTTTATATTGTAAGGAGCGGTAGCCGGTATAATATCGAAACTTCGTCCTAAGGAATCGGTTGTTATATAAATAGTTATCCCATTACCCATATCATAAGCTTCAAAATCAAGTCCTGAGTTTTTCTCCTGAGCCTCCATTTTAGCACTATATGGCATATATAATACATTTTGAAGGAGATGCCGGCTTGTATCCGGCGGAAAAGATATGATTTTCCGAATGGCGTAATATGGTATACTAGCCGTCGAACAGATAATTCCTAATACAAAAACAGGGAATATGAATTTCCGGCAGCAGGAGTATAATTGTTTTTGGGGATATTGATTGGTTATAATTATTGTTGCAAGAAAAATAACGCCATAGAAAACGCCTAGCACAAATCTGATATCGGGAGCCGATATCAGCCAATACAAAATATATATAGCAGTAACACCTAAAAGCAAATAGTGTATATGGCTTATCTTTTTTTTCCTTATGATGTAATAGATAATTATAAAAGGTATAGCAAACAGAAATACGGTAAGTGCTATTGTGAGATAATGCAATAGAAAAGCCCGCTTATTGTATTGTAATAATGTACTAAGATAGCTGTCGGATAGAGAAAATACATTATAAAAAGAATTCTTTGCATAGCTGTGAATATAGTCACGATCTGCTATGGCAACATCCAATGGCATTTTCCAATCAAAAGAGAAAATATCTATTTCGTGTAAAGGGTATATCAGATAACCGCTTACTATAACATTCCGAGCCAGCCATAAACCAATAATACTTATACCAAAAACTATCAGAGAAATAATAGATCTGCTTTTTTTTTCCTTTATTAAATAATATAATGCAATTAGGCTGAACAAAAGACAAGGTGCTGTCGATAATTTGAATGTCAACAATACTACAGGCAATATGCATACAAATAAACTTTTGGCTTTGAAGGTTTCGGGACATAGTGCAAATTTACAAATAAAGTAAAATATACAAATATGAGGGACTATATCGGTCGAAGACTCCGATAGCATATCGCGGCAGGATAGAAAAAAGAGGAAAAAGAATACTAACAGTAAGATACTTTTAATATCATAATTTGACATTACACACTCTCGCAAGCACCAGAACAGGACAAATAACAACAAAACTGATTGTAAACCCCCATATATAGCCTCTCCAAAAAGAAACCTGAATGAAAAAACGGCAGATAATAAAAAATAATTAGAATTAAAGCCCAATCGGCTTTCTAAATTCCCCAGTCCGGGCACTATGGCATAATCCTCATTCCATCTTATGTTCTGATGGTGGTAGAAGCTGGCATCATAACTTGGCATACACCAGATTATGAAAACAAGGAAAAACAAAAACAACAATGCTATAGCTATAAGTTGGCTTTTGGAATATACTTCGATTCCTTGCCTAATAGCCTTTATCATATTGCCTATACGTTCTATCCTACGGCACCAATATAAGATACATATGGCTATAAGGGCTAGTAATATATAATAATTGAGGGGAAGGGCGAAGGATATAGCTGACAAGAGTAATGAAACGAATGCCATACCCAACATGAAAGTTTCGGGTAGGTTGTACCGCTCTTCTTTTTTGCTCAGTTTGTTGTAAAGGGTAATGAAAATATCGCCAAAGGATAGTAATACCAACGATATTACTATCCAGGCAATTATAATAGCCAACATTTCTTAACTGTTAAAACTCCAAATCTATGTCAAACAATTCGTGCCAAGGTAATCCTTGCTTGTTTAGCTGTTCCATAAATGGATCGGGATCAAACTCTTCCACATTGAATACACCCGGTTTGCGCCACAAGCCTTTCATAAACATGATGCCCCCGATTGTAGCAGGCACGCCAGTTGTATAACTTACGCCTTGCGCCCCCGTTTCCTTGTATGCTGCTTCGTGCGAACAGTTATTATATACGTAATAGGTATGTTCTTTACCATCTTTTATACCCTTGATACGGCAACCGATAGACGTTTCTCCGGTGTAGTTCTCTCCCAGTTCGCCCGGATCAGGCAATACAGCTTTCAAGAATTGGATAGGCACTATTTCCACACCGTTGTAGATAACAGGATCGATGCGAGACATGCCTATATTTTGTATCACACGCAGGTGGGTCAGATATTCCTGTCCGAACGTCATCCAAAAACGGGCACGCTTCAATGTTGGGAAATTCTTAACTAGCGACTCCAGTTCTTCGTGATAGATGACATACGACTCTTTTGGTCCTATATTTGGATATATCAATGGTTTATGTATTGCATGGGGCTCGGTTTCCACCCATTCGCCGTTTTCCCAGTATTTTCCTTTCTGGGTAACTTCGCGGATATTAATTTCGGGATTGAAGTTTGTAGCAAACGCTTTTCCGTGATCGCCGGCATTACAGTCTACAATGTCGAGGTAATGAATTTCGTCGAAGTGGTGCTTGGCGGCATAAGCTGTGAATACACTGGTGACACCCGGGTCGAAACCACAGCCCAGAATGGCTGTAAGTCCTGCTTCTCTAAACCTCTCTTGATAAGCCCATTGCCATTTATATTCAAATTTGGCTTCATCTTTCGGCTCGTAGTTCGCCGTATCCAGATAATTTACACCGCAGGCCAGACAGGCGTCCATAATTGTAAGATCCTGATATGGCAGAGCGACATTGATTACCAAATCGGGCTTAAACGAATTGAAAAGAGCCTTTAGCTCTTCTACGCTATCGGCATCTACCTGCGCAGTCTGTATCTTATTTCCGCCAACGGCCTTGGCTATGGCATCGCATTTCGATTTAGTGCGGCTGGCTAGCATTATTTCGGTAAAAACATCCATGTTTTGTGCCACTTTGTGAGCTACGACTGTACCCACGCCTCCGGCTCCAATGATTAAAACTTTTCCCATTGACTAAATATTATTATTTAATTTATATCGTTTATGCAAATATACTACTTTGGCACGATAATAAATAAATATACGATCAGCTTTTTCTCATTATCGAAATCGGGGCAAGGTGCAATTATATGACGGTCGTTATTTGTTCGAATTGTAAAAAAACAGGAGTATGTATCAATTAAGTAATTTCTAAATTGCTTAATATCAATGCTTCATTATATATAAAGTGTAGATAAATGAGGAAATATCTCTTTTTCAATTGTATCTTTGTCCAGTACTAAGAGCCTGTTTGAACAGTTACTCAACATCAATTAATATAGAATAGTATGAAAAATTTTAATTTAGCCAATCCCGTAAAAATCATCTTTGGTAAAGATACCATCAAGGATATTGCCAACGAAATACCGGCAGGTGCAAAGGTGCTGGTATTATATGGTGGTGGCAGTATAAAGAAAAACGGAGTTTACCAGCAGGTTGTAAATGCTTTGGAAGCATTCGAATGGTTTCAGTTTTCGGGAATAGAACCTAACCCCCATTACGAAACTTGCATGAAGGCCGTGGCATTGATCAAGGAAAAGAAGATAGATTTTGTGTTGGCTGTGGGAGGCGGTTCGGTTATCGATGCTGCTAAGTTTATCGTGGCAGCAGCATGTTTCGACGATGGCGACCCTTGGCAAATAATATCAAAGGGTATGAAAATAGAGCGCGCGATGCCTTTCGGAGCCGTGTTGACCCTACCGGCCACAGGTTCGGAGATGAATAATGCGGCTGTAATAACCCGCGCTGAAACAGAAGATAAGCGGGCATTTTCCTCACCTCATACATATGCTAAATTTTCGGTGCTCGATCCCACTGCCACCTTCACTCTTCCTGCCCGCCAGATAGGCAATGGGGTGGTGGATACCTTTGTGCATATAGCCGAACAATATCTGGCATACAGGGAAGACGACACGCTATTGCAGGATAATTTTGCAGAAGCAGTATTGAAAACCCTTATTGTAGATGGCCCGAAAGCATTGGCTACCCCTACCGACTACGATGTGAGAGCCAACTTGATGTGGGCATCTACATGGGCGCTCAATGGCTGGCTGGGTTGCGGTATTGTACAAGACTGGGCTACTCACAGGATAGGGCACGAGATTACTGCATTTTTCGGGTTAGACCATGCCCAGACTCTTGCTGTAATCCTACCGGGCGTGTTGACCGTGCTGAAAGAGCAAAAAGCCAGGAGGATACAATTGTTAGGCAAGGAGGTCTTCGGATTAAGCGGAACTTCAGATAGTGCATTGATAGATATGACTATACGAGCAGTGGAAGATTTTTTCGAAGAAATGGGAGTTAAAACTCATTTGTCTGATTACAATCTTGGCGATGAGGCCATCGAGAAAGTTTGTGAGCGCCTGAAAGAACGCGGATGGAAACTGGGTGAGTGCCAGAATGTAGATTACAGAATGGCGAAACAAATCTTGGATTTGAGAAAATAGATCAAATATGTACGTGGAAATACATCGGTGGCTAATCGTTTTTTTATAATTATTATTTCTCTTTTCGTTATCGTGCACTATTTTTGTAAATTGCTTGTATCTAGTTGTTTGCATCGTTTCTGGATGTCGGTGTCTCAAGCTGGTGTTGTTAGTGATGGAAAAAACAATAGGTGAAATGATATTTTTAAGTAAAATTTCTGTTGTTTTTCAAAATTAAAAAATATATTTGTAAACGATAACGGATGCTTTTTTATGTGTATGCAGTGCGATTGTATCTGTAAATATCAAAAATAGAGTTGTTTATGTGTCGTATTTGAAATCTAATAGTCGTTTTTTAAACAACGTGTACGATAACGAAAAAGAAATATAATTATAAACTTAAAAAAACATTACTATGGCAACAGAAATAATGAAAGGACGCTTAAAGGTTAAAATATCTGATAGCCGTGCAGAACTGGGAGAATTGGCTGCTAAAGAAATAGCAGGATATATCATGGAATTACAAGGCCGAAAAGACGAAATAAATATTATATTTGCTTCTGCCCCTTCACAAAATGAATTTTTAGCTAATCTGTTGAAATACGATATTGATTGGGGGAAAGTAAATGCGTTTCATATGGACGAATACATCGGTATAGATTCCGAAGCCCCTCAGGCGTTTGGTAAATTTTTGAAAGACAGGGTTTTCTCGAAAGTGAAATGCAAGTCGGTACATTACATGGACTCTATGGCTGCCGACCCGCAGGCAGAATGTGAAAGATATGCTGCTTTGTTGAAGCAGATGCCTGTTGATATGGTATTCCTTGGTATTGGCGAAAACGGTCACTTGGCATTTAATGATCCGCATGTGGCATTTTTCGACGATCCGTTAGCCGTGAAAATTGTAGACCTTTCGCCCGAATGCCGTGCGCAACAGATAAATGACGGGTGCTTCGAAACATTAGACCAGGTGCCGACTCATGCCATTACTATCACGATACCCGAGTTGTTGCACATCGATAAATTGTATGCTATCGTCCCTACAAAGGCAAAAGCTAATGCCATAAAAGGAACTTGCGACGGATCGATATCTCCATTGTGCCCGGCTTCTATCCTACGCACACATAAGGATGTAACCCTTTATGTAGATGTGGATAGCGCCTCTTTGGTAGATATGTAAAAAGGATAACCAAAACTCTATATACCATGAAGTATTATAAACTACTATTGCTATTCACTGTTATAACAGTTGCGGGTAATGTCGGTGCGACTATCAAAACGGTTAAGTCCGGCGATAATCTATATTCTGTATTGCGAAAATCTGTAGCAACAGACACGATAATGATTGAAGGCGGTGAATATACAGTTGATAAGACAATTACACTGGCTAACGACCTGGTAATTATAGGTGTGCCCGGGTCGAAGCCTGTTATCAATTTGGGTGTCGTAACCGTTGGTCCGAAGACGAAGAATATTGTGTTCGACAACCTTAAGATTGTTCTTGATAGAAAGTATTTTCTTCAAATTACGGGCGAAAAAGATATTGATATCGAAAATATTACAATTCGAAATTGCGTAGTTGACCTGAATGCGGTAGGTGCAACCCTATTGACAAACAATGCAACGGGAGCGAAAAACAGGATAGGCAATTATATTATCCAAAACTCGATAGTGTATAACATAACCGTCCCTTCACACGGAATATTGAATTTTTCGACGGAAAACGAACCGCAAATAGATCGTATGTCTTTAACAAACAGTACATTCTCCAATTTTAGCCGGGGCTTAATGTTTTGCAAGAAATTGGTAGGCAAACTGGCTGTAGATGTCTCTAATTGTACATTCTATAACATTAATACATCAAACAACAATAGCGGTGTTTTCCGTTGCAGCCTGGGAGAAGTAGATATTAATATATCAAAATCTATATTCCATTTTGCCGGCGATGCCACAAAGTTTATTGTAATCAGTAAAGAAAGCAAAGCTGTGGTTACAGATAGCTACAGGACGTCGGAAATAGCAACTTTAACCAATTCGCGCGGATTGAAGAATGCCGGAGTTACAGCAGCCGCGCTATTCGAATCACCAAACGATAATCCAACAGCAACAGATTGCTCTTTTGCCCCGAAAGATACAAATCTATCGGATATGGGTATTGGCGATCCGCGATGGATTAAGAAATAATCGAAAAATCAGAAAAACATGAAAATAAAAGGTTTAAGATGGGTTGTATTGAGCCTTATTGCTATTGTAGCAATAATCAATTATCTCGACAGGGGAACTCTCAATTATATGTGGGTTGCAAATCAGAAAATTGAGTATAAGGCCGACAAAGTTTCATACAGCTCTGAAGAAAATACATATACCCTGATAGCAGAAGACGGCGCTACTATTACCGTTGCTGCCGATAAGGTAACTAAAAATGCCGATGGCACTTTTACCTATACCAATATCGGTGGTATAGCCCGCGATCTGGGTATCGTAGATGCAAGTATGACAGATGCCGATTTCAAAGCCGAAGCCAAGAGAATACTGGCTAATATCACTATCTTTTTTATGATAGCTTATGGGATAAGCCAATTGGTTTCGGGTAAATTGTACGACAAAATAGGTACTCGCAAAGGCTTTGTCTTCTCAGCTTTATTGTGGGGGGCGGCAGATGCTTTTACTTCACTGGCTGGCGGGCTGAAATCGTTGATGGGCTTTCGTTTTGCTCTCGGATTGGGCGAAGCCGGGCCGTGGCCGGGCAATACCAAATCGAATGCAGAGTGGTTTCCGACCAAAGAGCGGGCTCTGGCTCAGGGGATTTTTAATGCTGCCACATCGGTAGGTTCTATTCTGGCTCCTATTGTTATCTCATTTCTCTTTTTGGCATTCGGCTGGCGTTTGACGTTTGTTGTTGTCGGATGTTTGGCAATAGTATGGATAATTCCGTGGTTGATAATAAACAAAAAATCGCCGAAAGAGCATCCTTGGATTACAGATAAAGAAAAAGAATATATCCTTTCCGGCCAACCGGAAAGCAATCAGGATACAAATGCAAAACCCAAAACATGGAAAGAGCTGTTGAGCAAACGCAAGAATTATGCATTGATAGTCGGGCGCTTCTTCCTCGATCCTATATGGTGGATTTTCGTAACATTCATACCGATGTATCTCATCGAGGTGTTCAACCTGGATATAAAAGAGGTTGCACTCTCGGCATGGGTACCATACGTTGGTGCTGCCATAGGTGCGTTTTCGGGCGGATGGTTCTCTGGTTTGCTGATGAAAAAAGGAAAGACTCTCAATTTCGCTCGCAAAACAGGGCTGGTAGTCGGTGCGTGCATCGCAATACCGGGGATTATAGGGGCAACAATGGCTTCTACTCCTTATCTGGCCGTAACGATGATGGCAGTTATATTGGCAGGTTACCAGTTTACGGCAACCAACCTGATGACATTAGCATCCGACTTCCACAACGGAAAAACAGTAGGTTCGCTGGCGGGAATAGGAGGTGCATCGGCCGTGTTGGGTACGATAACGGCCATGATTATAATTCCATTGATCACAAAAGTGGGATGGATGCCATTCTTTATATTTGCAGGGTTACTGTTTCCTCTGGCTCTGGTAGCTGTTTTTGTGCTGGGTGGAAAAATTGAGCCTATTGCCGGTAATGATAAAAAATAAACGTTCATGAAAAAGATTTTTATTACGGCACTGATCGGTATATTATCGTTGAGTGTGTCTAACGCCCAAACCAGCAACGAAAAGCTGAAGATATTCAATGGCAAGGTTATAACACCTTATTCCATTATCGATAATGCTTGCGTATTGGTCGAAAATGGCAAAATAATAGATGTACGTGCAGGCAATGTCGACTTCAGTGGCGCCAAGGAAATCGATGCCAAAGGGAAGTATATCTCTCCCGGATTTATAGATACACACTGTCATGGCGGCGGCGGGCACGATTTCATGGATGGTACACCCCAAGCCATGATTAAGGCGGCCGAGTTGCATGCCAAGCACGGAACCACCCTTATTTACCCTACTTCGGCATCGTGTTCGGATAAAACGCTTTTCGAAATGTTTGACAACTACAGGAAAGCAGATAAGATGAATACGACAGGTGCAGCTTTTGGCGGCATCCATATCGAAGGAGGCTATCTGAATAAAAAGATGAGTGGAGGGCAAGATCCCCGTTATGTAATCGACCCCCAACCTGAGCATTATAATAAAATTCTGGAAAAGGGTGGCGACATAATTGCTCGTTGGAGTATGGCACCCGAACTGCCCGGAGCTCTCGACTTGGCTCGCGAATTGAGAAAACGGAATATCCAGACCTCAATGGCTCATACAGCAGCATTGTATGATGAAGCTGTCGATGCTTTCGACGCAGGTTTTTCGAGCATTACACATTTCTATTCGCTGACGTCTACTGTTACACGAAAAGACGCTTTGCGCTATGCCGGGGTGATAGAGGCTGGTTACAATCTCGACAATCTATATGTAGAGGCTATTGCCGATGGCGTACATCTGCCGTCTCCGCTCTTAAAGCTTATTTATAAAGTAAAAGGTGCCGACAGGGTAGTATTGGTTACCGATGCTATGCGTGGTGCAGGTATGCCCGATGGAAAGTCGATATTAGGTAGCCTGGAAGATGGAGTACCCGTAATTATCGAAGATGGTGTAGCTAAATTGCCGGACAGAAGTTCGTTTGCAGGTAGTGTGGCAACTACAGACAGGTTGGTCAGGACATATATGACAAAAGGCGGGGCAAACCTGCTGGATGCTGTGCAGATGTTGACCCTGTCGCCGGCTAAACTGATGAAGATAGATGATGCAAAAGGTTCTATCGCTAAAGGTAAAGATGCTGACATTATCATATTTGATGAAAATATAAATGTACAGGCAACCATTGTAGGCGGCCGGATTATATATGAAGCTAGATAATTGATAAACCTAAGGATTTAATATGAAAAAGAATATTCTATACATACTTTTTGCTTTTGCTGTATTTGGCTGCATATCAGCAGATAAGTCGAAAGTGACATTGTTTACCATTGGCGATTCTACCATGTCGGACAATCGTGTGATACTCGACGATCCGGGCGACCCCGGACGTGGGTGGGCACAGGTGTTAGGAAAATTTTTCGATTCGGAACAACTTATAGTAAAAAACTATGCCGTATCAGGACGTAGTTCCAAAAGCTTCATCGACGAAGGCCGTTGGGATAAGGTAAAAGAACAGATCAAGCCGGGCGATTATGTATTGATACAATTTGGAGCCAACGACCAGAAAAAGCAAGATCCCAAGCGTTATACCGATCCGGAAACGGCATTCAAAGACAATTTCCGTAAATTCATAACCGAAACACGCGAAAAAGGTGGTATTCCTGTTTTGGCAACATCTGTCGTAAGACGGCGTTGGAATAAAGAAGGCGAATTGGTAGATACCTACGGCCGCTATGTGGAAACGGTAAGGGAGATTGCAAAGGAAATGAATGTGCCGGTTGTTGATATGCAGGTTTCTACACGCAAGCTGGTTGAAGAATATGGAGCAGAAGAATCTAAAAAATTGTTTTTGTGGGTAGAGCCGGGTGTTGCAGAGCGTTTTCCTGATGGAAATAAAGACGATTCGCATCTCAATGTACATGGGGCGACAGAATTTTCGCGCCTGTTTGTAAAAGAACTCAGAGAGATGAAGCACCCTTTGTCCAAATATCTGCACAACAATATAGATACCATAGAATAATATAAACACAATAGTTATGTCTGCATACAAAACGTTTTTTTCTCTTATGCTTTTAGTCTCAGCCCTTTTCGCCAATACGGAAGTGCGAGCGCAGGCTCTAGTTGATAAGCCTATCCCAGCTTTTCCCGGTGCCGAAGGCGGAGGTATGTATACTACAGGCGGCAGAGGGGGCAAAGTGCTGTATGTGACCAAACTGGACGACGATGGTTCGGAAGGTACACTGCGTTGGGCATTGAGGCAGAAATACCCGCGTATCGTAATGTTCAAAGTATCGGGAGTAATAGAACTGAAATCCCGCATCAACCTCACATCGGGCAATGTGACGATAGCCGGGCAAACTGCTCCGGGCGAAGGGATATGTATTCGAAACCACTCGTTGATGGTAAGGGCCGGCAATGTAATTATCCGTTATATCCGTTTTCGGATGGGGGACGAGACTAAAATAAATGATGATGCTCTGGGCGGTATCAGGCAGCACAACATCATTATCGATCATTGCTCGATGAGCTGGAGCACCGACGAATGTGCATCTTTTTATGCAAACACAGACTTCACGATGCAATGGTGCCTGATGACTGAAAGCTTGCGCCATTCGGTGCACGAGAAAGGTTCGCATGGCTATGGCGGTATTTGGGGCGGAAAGAACGCTTCATTCCATCACAATATGCTTTCGTGCCACGACAACCGGAATCCCCGTTTCGATCATCCATTTTTGTACAACAGCCAGTATCCCGAAAGCGAATACCGTGGAGTTGTAGATTTCAGGAATAATGTGATATACAATTGGGGTGCTAATAATTGCTACGGAGGCGAAGGCGGGCAGTTCAATATGGTGAATAATTACTATAAGCCGGGGCCGGCCAGCAACCCCAAGACTAGCTATTTTATAAATACATATGGTTTGTGCAAAGATTTGAAAGGTGATGGGCAAATACACGATTTCGGGCATCCTGTATTGTACATTGCAGGCAACCATTTCGCAGGCAATCCCAATGGCATAAACAATGATAACCGTAAAGGTATATATCCGGCAAAAGGAGGTAAAGAAGCAAAAGAACAGACTAAACCATTGTTGATAAACGGAAAAGAAAAAGGACATACAACAACACATACTGCCGAAAAGGCATTCGAGAAAGTATTGAGTTATGCCGGAGCTTCTCTGTTTCGCGACGATGTCGACCTTCGGGCTGTGGATGACGCCGCAAAAGGCATGGCAACAATACAAGATGGAGGTAATGGGAGCAAAAACGGCTTTATTGATACCCAAAGCGCAGTGGGCGGTTGGCAGGAATACAAATCGTTGCCGGCCCCTGCCGACACTGATGGGGATGGCATGCCCGACGAATGGGAAGATACTCACGGACTGGACAAACACAATGCTGAAGATGCTAACCTAATCCCAAAAGGAAGTATCGGATATACAAATGTGGAGATATACCTGAATAGTATAGTAGAACATATTACCAAGGAACAGAGCAAACTGAAATAAGAAAGAAAATAAGCTAATATACCTGAATAACAGTTGTAATGCAAACATAATCAATAGATCTGACGGATATTATTTCCGGCCGGTTCGGGCGGGCTGTATATTGTTGTTTGCTTAATTTGTTGAAAATCTAAATATTAATGAAAAGACATTTATTACTTATATTATCTGTTGCATTCACACTCTTATCCTTTGCCCAGAAGAACAGAACTGAGCAAAACGTTAGAGATGCGATGAAACGTGCTACCACTTTTATGATGGATAATGTTAGCCGCCAGGGAGGTTTTTTGTGGAATTATTTACCCGATTTCTCCCGTACATGGGGCGAACTGGAGGCTTATCCCACATCTGTATGGGTGCAGTCTCCCGGCACACCTGCTATCGGCAATATACTGCTCGATGCCTATCATGCAACAGGCGATGAGTATTACTACCAGATGGCAGAGAAAGTTGCCAATATACTCGTATTCGGTCAGTTGGACTGTGGAGGTTGGAACTATCTCTTCGATTTGGCAGGAGAAAGTTCCCTGAAAAAATGGTATGCGACAATAGGTAAGAACGCATGGGGATGTGGTGAGTTTAACCACTATTATGGAAATGCGACATTCGACGACAGTGTAACCTCAGATGCCGCTAATTTCATTATGCGCATGTATATGGAAAAGCTTGACCCGCGCTACAAACCATCGTTAGATAAAGCCGTTGGCTTCATTCTCGAAAGCCAGTTTTCCATAGGTGGATGGCCGCAACGCTATCCGCTGATGTACGACTATCCGGGCAAAAACGGAGAACCTGATTATACAAGTTGCATAACATTGAATGACGATGTGATAGATGATAATATCGAATTTCTGCTGCGTTGCTATCATGTATTGGGAGATGCCCGTGCATACGATGCTTTGATAAGGGCTATGAATTGTGTGCGGATTCTTCAGCAAGGGTATCCGACTGCCGGCTGGGCAGACCAATACACATTGGATATGAAGCCTGCTTCGGCGCGCGAATTCGAACCTGCTGCCATCACTACATCCGGAACAGTGAATTGTATCCGCAACCTGCTGCAATATTATCAGATGACAGGTGATTCGAAATTCCTGGCGGGAATACCCGATGCCTTAGATTTCCTGCAGTCGATTGCCTTGGGGCAAGCCGATATAGCCAAAGCCGGCAAGAAAGTAGGAGAGGGGCAAGTATTGTGTCCTCGCTTTCTGGTACCTGGCACACATACACCATTGTATATACACCGCAAGGGTACTCATGTCAATAATGGTTCCTATTATTTCGATCAAAATCTGGAGAATGTAATAGGACATTACGCATCAGTGGTAGTGGTCAATATAGGCAAATTGCGAAAAGAATATGAAACAATAAAGTCAACTCCGGTTGAAGAAATAAAAAAGAAATCTTCTTTCATGAATCCCCGGGATAATAAGTTGCCCGCATATTATTCAGGAGATTTGTCGAAGGTTGATAAACAAAGGGCAGAGGAACTTTTGGCGTCGCTCAATAGCGCCGGATACTGGCCTGCACCTCTGACCTACATTTCCAACCCATATATAGGGGAGGGGAAAAATGACGATCCAGCACCGACCTCGTATCGGGAAACTTTGTATGGGAAATACAATACAGCAATCTATCAGCCCGAAGAGCCTGTTGTAGGAATATCCTGTAAAGCATATATTAAGAACATGTTCGATCTTATTAGTTTTCTAAAGGGAAACTAGCCGGGAAACAAGCATATTACACAATCTAAGTAAATGAAGTAACACTTAAATTAATAAAACTATGATCAAAATTGAACGAATAATTCTGTTTGTGGTCTTCCTGTTTTCAGTATCAGCGTTATCGGCACAGGAGGTTACCGGAGCAGTTACTGATTCAGAAGGAAGCCCTCTTCCGGGGGTGACAGTTGTAGTTCAGGGAACACAAATCGGTACAGTAACCGACGATAATGGGACATATACTATAAAAGTACCTGATATAAAAAAAGATATCCTCGTATTTTCGTTTATAGGTATGAAGACCGAAAACCTCTCTCTTGACGGCAAAAACCGCCTGAATTTGGTTATGAAAGACAATCATATTATGATGGATCCTATGGTCGTTATCGGTTACGGTTCTGTCAAACGCCGCGATCTCACAGGGCCGGTTGCGTCTATCAACTCCGACGCATTGGAAAAAATCCCCGTATCTACAATCGGAGAAGCACTTACCGGACGCTTGGCCGGGGTGCAGGTGGTGACAACCGATGGTGCGCCCGATGCCGAAATAAAAATCAATATACGTGGAGGTGGGTCGATAACTCAAGATAATACTCCGCTTTATGTTGTCGATGGATTTCCTGTATCTTCCATAGCCGATCTGGCTCCATCCAATATTGCTTCTATCGATGTGTTGAAAGATGCTTCGTCTACAGCAATATATGGTTCCAGAGGTGCTAATGGGGTTGTGATGATTACGACAAAGAGCGCCCAGTCGGGTAGGTTCAATGTGGCGGTAAACAGTTACCTTGGCTACCGTAAGATGGTAAACGAACCGGATGTGCTCGACCCCTACGAATATGCCTTGTGGCAATATGAGCAATCGGTTTACCGTAAAGCGACAGACTCTATGTATGAGCCTTATTTCGGATCGTTCGACGATATCGAAGTTTATAGAGGGGCGGCAGGCAACGACTGGAAAAAAATTGTGCTGGGGCGCACAGCCAGAGTGATTAACAACAATGCGACAGTATCGGGCAGCACCGATAAGATGCGCTATTCGGCCAATGTTGCCAATGAAACGAATAAGGGTATCATGATAGGCTCATACTTCAGGCGTACCAACCTTTCGTTCAAGATGAATCATAAAGTTTCGTCGAAAGTATCCCTCGATTTCAATACCCGCTATTCGGATATGAAGGTAGAAGGAGCAGGCACCAACGAACAGTCGGGTGGGCGTAGTAGCGACCCACGTATGAAGTATGTGATGCAATATAGCCCTATCCCGTTGAAAAATCTTGGATTGGGAGACGAAATCGACGATGAAGATTTCTACAATAATAGCGGATTATTCACCCCTACTCAATATGTGGCTGATAACGAACGCATACAGTATCGTCGTACATTGAGTTTTCAGGGCGGGCTTAGTTGGAATGTTATATCTAACCTGAAATTTAAATCGAACCTGGGGCTCGACTTGCAATGGTATGAAGACCAACGCTTTTTTGGCGTTACCACATACTATTCGCGCCGTACATCTTCCATCTCCGGAAAGCCGGCAATAGGAATAACCAATACTAACAGAAAACAAATAATCAATTCGAATACGTTGGATTATGATTTTAAAAATATCATACCTAAAAACCAAACACTGAACCTTTTGCTGGGTCAGGAATTGGTGTCGAGCGAACGTAGAGCGTTGGCTACCAATATAGATGGTTTTCCCGAAAGTTTCGGTGCTCGCCAGGCTTTTAAGCTGACAACACAAGGTACTGCTGTATCTACCGACAACTTTTATGAGAAACCCGACCGCTTGTTTTCGTTCTTTAGCCGTGCTAATTATACATTCGATAGCCGTTACCTGTTATCGGCAACATTCCGTGCCGATGGGTCAAGCAGATTCGAAGAGGGCAATAGGTGGGGATATTTCCCTTCGGTTGCAGGAGCGTGGCGTATCAATGAGGAGAGTTTTCTGAAAGATACGAAATGGCTTCATAACCTGAAACTTCGTGCAAGTTACGGTTTGGCAGGAAATAATAATATCCCCCCCGATGTAGCCGATCCTCCATATTCGTCGAAAAGTACAACATTTTTGCCGGAAGGAGTAATGTCCGGTTCGTCTGCCAATACACCATATTGGACGAAGGGAAATGTGATGTCGAATAAAAACCTGAAATGGGAGATTACCACAACCCGTAATGTCGGACTCGATTTTGGCTTCTTACGCGGGCGGATTAGTGGTACTGTCGATGTATATTACAATACTACCGACGATTTGCTTATTAAGTTCCCGATAGGTGGGGCTGGATATACAGACCAATACAGAAACTTAGGTAGTACACGGAACAAAGGACTGGAATTTACCTTAAATACCATATTAGTAGACAACAAAGACTTTGGGCTCGATTTCTCGTTCAACGTAAGTATGAACAGGAATAAAGTTACAGAATTGGGCGGTTTGGAAGAAATTAGGGTTTACTCGTCGTGGGCATCTACCGAGATTGATTATGACTTTATTGTACGTAAGGGCGAACCGTTGGGACAAATCTACGGATATGTTTCCGATGGACGTTATGCAGCGTCAGACTTTGCATGGACAGACGGCGCATGGAAACCCAACGAAGGAGTAGTAGATAACTCATATCTGGCAGGAGTAGGCTGGGGACCCGGAGCAGTTAAGCTTAAAGACCTGGACGAAAGCGGAACTATCGAGGCTTCGAAAGACCGTAAAGTGTTGGGTAGCGCATTGCCTAAGGCTACAGGTGGTTTCTCTATCAACGGACGCTACAAAGGTTTTGACCTGAATGCTAATTTTAATTACTCGTATGGTAATAAAATATTGAATGTAAATAAAGGCTTGTATTCCGGTACCGGAAAGTACAGGTATCTGAATATGCTGACCAACATGGACTCCAGCAACCGGTGGATGAGTATCGACGCTCAGGGCAACAGGGTCACTGATACCGATTTGCTCGACGAAATGAATGCTAATACCACTATGTGGACACCTGCCACCGGCTATCGTTTTGTTTCGTCGTGGATGGTAGAAGATGGATCTTTCCTGAGGTTGAGCACATTGACTCTCGGCTATACCTTGCCGGCCAAGCTTACCAAGAAATACAGCATCAATACTTTGCGCTTTTATGTAACAGGTACAAACCTCTTCTGCCTGACCGATTATACAGGCTTCGACCCGGAAGTTGATACACGCCGTTCAACGCCGTTAACCCCGGGTGTCGATTATTCTTCCTATCCAAAGACCAGAGGCTTTATTGTCGGAGTTAATTTAAATTTCTAAAACGGGAAATATTATGAAAAAGATATTTTTATATTTACTTATTATAGGTATTCCACTACTCTCTTTGCCATCATGTATAGACGATTTTCTGGATACAGAAGCCGAATCGTCGCTAACATCGGAAGTCATATTTGCAGACCCTACTTTGGCTGAGTCGGCAGTGATGGGTATTTACGAACAGTTTCAGGCAAATTCGTTTAATGGCCGTTTGTGGCCATACAAAGGCTTGAATAATGATACCGAAATGCACCTTGCATCTTTTGGTGGCCTGACAGAATCGAATACACACCGTTCTATCGCTGTTTACAACAACAAGGATGGCGACGATTTTATGGGACCGGCTACTTCTATTGCATTTTCAGCTATCGAGAGAGCTAATTTATGTATCGAAGGATTGGAATTGTATGGCAATCCGGCACCTGGCAACAAATTAGGTTATTTGCTGGGAGAGGCTCTGTTTCTTAGGGCATGGGTATACTTCGAGCTTGTAAACTGGTATGGCAATATTCCTGCGCGTTTTGTTCCTCTCAATTCGGAGAACTTATATGTAGGCCGCTCCGACAGGGATGTAATCTTTAAACAATTGCTCGTCGATTTGGAACGTGCTGCCGAACTAATGCCTTGGGCGGGAACATCTCCCGAAACAAAAACGATATTAAGACCTAATAAAGCTGCCGCAAAAGCATTTAGGGCACGGATCGCTCTGTTTGCAGGCGGATATGGTTATCATACTTATGGAGAAATGAACGTAGCCCAGTTGAGTGACGATCCCGATCTTACAGTAGAAAAAACATATACTATTGCCCGCGACGAGTGTTGGGATATAATGGAAAATGAAGGAAAAGGATTTATTCTGGAAAGTGAATTTGAAAAGATATTTAAAGACAATTGCCAGGTCAAAGTAGAGGCAGGAAGCGAACCGCTATTCAATTTGCCGTTCAATTACAACAAGCGGGGCAACTGGATGGTTGCAGCAGGAGTGATACATGCCGGAGCAGCCGGAAGTGGCAACCCTGCATCGGGAAGCGATCCATATACTTCTGTTTATCAGGGAGGAACCCACGGCACTGTTCCTACATTATTCTACGACTTCGAAAAAGCAGATAAACGTCGCGATGTATCAGTGGTTCCGTTCCGCTGGGCAAATGGAAAGCAAGAATTAGCTACAGTTCGCAGGATGACTCCCGGCAAATTACGTGCCGAGTGGATCGATTTGAGCAAAGGCATGTTGTCTACCAATTCCAACGATGGCATTACGCCTATCATTATTCGCTATGCCGATGTGCTGTTGATGTTTGCCGAAGCCGAAAATCAACTTAACGGGGCAACAGACCGAGCAAAGAATGCGCTTAACAGGGTGCGTACACGGGGATATGGAGGTTTGTCGCAAAAGGCTTATGTAGACTCTAAGAGTGGCAGTAAGGCCGATTTCCTGAAAGCTATACAGGACGAACGCCGCCTGGAATTTGTTGGCGAAACTATTCGCAAATACGACCTTATCCGTTGGAATCTATTGAAAACAAATATGGATAAGGTAATAGACGACACCCGTGCTTTGCGTTCGTTCACAGGGAAATATGCCGATGTGCCGGGCTATGTATTCTGGAAATACAAAACAGATAAAGCCGGTGAGCGCGAAATAATATATTATGGATTCAACCGGGGAGAAGTAGCTCCGGGTACATCGGGCGATTTAATAACAGACGAAGCTGCATTGAATTTATGGATGTCTACCAATGGCTGGAAGCATTGGAACACAAAAGGTAATGCCAGCGCTACGCTGACCGTCACTCCTTGGATTGATTCGCGTACCGATACAGGCGAATTGAGAGATGAATACGTTACATGTCTTTACCTGAACAATCCTGACAGGCAATTGGTTTGCCCGCTTCCGCGCACAATCATTACAAATAGCCAGGGGAGTCTGTCTAACAGCGATTTGGGTTATTAATCTTAAACTGATTCAGCATGAAAAGAATTATAAAAAACATATTTATAAGCATGATTGTTATTGTGGCAGCAAATTTTTGTTTACAATCGTGCACCGATGATTTGCAAGACGAAAAGGATTCGATAGAATTGCCTAGGCTGTTGAAGCCATTGAAAGTCACATTTGGAGTAGCCACACTCAACTCTGTCGAATTATCGTGGCAGGCAGCCGCCCCATCCTTTGAGGTGGAATATTGCCAGGCCGAAGATTTCGCTCAAGATGTAACAGTCGTCGACGGAATTACAACCAACAAGTGTATTATAGATAATCTCTTGGAAGACACCAAGTATTATTTCAGAGTACGCGGAGTTTCGGAAACAGGGCGTCCGGCTCCTTCTCTTTATTCCGATATAGTAAACAAAAGCACTCTGGCAGAGCCTGCTATTGAGAATATAAAGGCTGTCTCGGAAATGAAATATACGCTCGACCCTGTTACCGTGACCACTATTGTTACCGTGACATGGGGCAAAGAGGGTGTTGAACCCGAATCAATAACTTCGATAACATTTACCCACGAAGACAATTCTCCTATTACCTATCCGGTTTCGGCAGAAGAAGCCGCAGCACAGCAAAAGGTGATAAACACAGGATTGGAGGTGAGTACCGAATATATGATCCGTTTGTATCGTGGTACTAAAGAGCGCGGCTCTTGCCAGGTTACCACCAAAGATGGGCCGATACCGACTGTCGAAGGAGAATCTAAATTGAATTACACCACCAACCCTGTAACAGCAGATGTATCGCTCACATGGGAATTGTATATGGTGCCGGCTATAACAACAGTTACCTTCACCAAATCGGGAGAAGATACACCATCGTTGACACAGCCGATCCTTCCTGCCGACTTAACAGCTAAGGCTAAAGAGGTGACAGGGCTCGATGCCGGAACTACTTATATCGTGAAACTGATGAACGGGGACGAACTGGTGTCTCAATCGGAAATAACTACCCCTAAAGCTCCATCTGCGAATATGAGAATAGTAAAACCTGAGGATGGCGATTTGCGCGAGATTGTTGTCGATCCAAGCCGTCCTGATACGTTGTTCCTTGTTCCGGGAAGCTACAATTTCACAAGTACGGCTACTACGGGCATCGTTTCAAAAAATCTTGTATTGATGGGTGAGAGTCCGGCCACTACTATTCTGAAAATGGAGAAAAACCTGGTATTGCAAGGTACATACGACCGGATAGCATTTAAGAATATTACTTTCAATTGCGATGCTTATCTAATGCAGGGAACCGTAAATTCAGCCAACGGGCAATTCAATATCGGCGAACTCAGTATGGTGAACTGTATTGTCAATCTTGCATCGGGTTCGTCTGCCAACTCTACGATAATGACCATACAGGCCCGGACTACCGGATTTAGTGCTAAGATAGGCAAATGTACATTTGATAATGTAATTACATATAGCCATAGTGGAAATACCCAGTTTACCTATGTACAGGTGTCTGCATCGGAAGTAAATATGGTATTTGATGCTATTACAGTCAAAAATTGTACATCGACCAACACTGCACGCGGTATCATCAGCATAGGGCAAGTGAGTGAGCCTGTAAACATCAATGTGGAGAATTGTACGCTTTACAATATCAATGCAGGAAAGAATACTGTAATATATGCGGCCAAGAGCACAAAAGCAAAAATTGGTGTAAAAAATACAGTGTTGCATTTTGGTAATACAGGCTATAAGTTCATCGATTATGTTGCTGCCAGCGCAACGGTTAACATCGAAAATAGCTATTTCTTCAAAGGGCAGACACCACTATTCAATAATGCCACAGCGCCGGGAAATATGAATATGATAGAATATAACGGAACTCCGCAAGACCTTTTTGCCAGTCCGAATGTAAATCCTATGGCTACAGGAGCATCGTTTAAGATAAAAGATGCGGATATAGCTGCTAAAAATGTAGGCGACCCTAGGTGGTAATCTTATTTATGGAATTATTTAAGCAAGCCCCCTTAAATGGGGGATTTTTCCCTTAAAAAAGGATATTATGGATTATATTATCAAAAGGTTATTAGCAATAATATTGATTGTCATTTCCTTGTCCGGATGCAAATCGGATAATAAGGATGGCAGTGGAGCCGGGGAATTGACAGTAGAAAAGATTTCAAATTCTACTATCGAAGCAGAAGTAGGGGAGTGGGTCAATTTGATTGACTATATCAAGGTAGATGGAGGCCATCCTCCCTATTTATATACCACAGCACTGAAAGATGGCTTTGACGAGAATCTCAGGAGACGGCTGCCCGACGAGCCGGGGCTGAAGCAATATGGTATATACGTGAAAGACTCGAAAGGCACGCAGGCAAAACCTGTAACATTAACCTTTGATGTAAAACAAGCATCTGCAAACCCCGATGGAAAAGTAGTCGCCTTTCCCGGCGCGGAAGGCGGTGGCAGATACACTACCGGAGGCAGGGGAGGCCGTGTGATCTATGTAACCAATCTCGAAGATGACTATTATTCTCCGCCACAAGGCTCGTTGCGTTGGGCATTGAATCAGGATGGCCCTCGCATCGTAATGTTCAAAGTTTCGGGGGTGATAGCCCTGAAAGGGAGATTGAACTTGATGAAGGGTGATGTGACTATTGCGGGAGAATCGGCTCCCGGAGATGGGATTTGCCTAAAAGATAATACCTTATGGGTGAGGTCCGACAATGTGATTATCCGTTTTATGAAATTTCGTTTTGGCGACGAATCGGGAGAAGTGAATGATGCAATATGGGGACGCTATTGCCGGAATATAATTATCGACCATTGTTCGATGAGCTGGAGTACCGACGAATGTGCATCCTTCTATGCAAATGAGAATTTTACGATGCAATGGTGCATTATGACCGAAAGCCTGCGGCAATCTATTCACGACAAAAAGAGTGCGCATGGCTATGGTGGCATATGGGGCGGTAAGAATGCCTCGTTCCATCACAACCTGTTGTCGTGCCACGATAGCCGCAATCCCCGTTTCGACCACAGCAATGTATATACAAGCGAATATCCTGAGGCTCAATATAGGGGCAACGTAGATTTCCGTAACAATGTAATATACAACTGGGGTGGGAATAACAGCTATGGCGGCGAAGGAGGCAACTTCAATATGGTGAACAACTATTACAAAGAGGGCCCGGCTTCGGCAAAGCGGAAGAAGTTTATCCGTACTCACGGTATGATAGACAATTACGACGGAACGTTTACAAATGCAGGACATCCCCACCTCTATGTCTCGGGCAATATATATGAAGGAAACCCGAATGGGATAAATGATAACAACTGGTCGGGCGTAGAAGCCTATAACGACGGGGCTACGCCGGTAGTTCCTTTGTATGCAGAGCTGACTATCAACGGCGTATCAGGCAATGCACACACAACAACGCATAGCGCGCAGCAGGCTTTTGATGTCGTATTGCGGCAAGCCGGGGCATGGCCTCGCGATATAGTAGATAGCAGGGCTACGGGCGATGCCCGTACAGGAACAGCTACGTATATGACGGGAGGAACGCCCAATGATACATGGCCTGTGCCCAGCAAGAATGGGCTGATAGATACCCAGTCGGCTGTCGGAGGTTGGCCTGTATATCTGACGAGGGATGTGCCGGTAGATAGCGATGGAGACGGTATGCCCGATAGCTGGGAATCGGCAAATGGATTGAACCCCTCGGATGCAAATGACGCGATAGCCAAAACATTAGATCTAAACGGGAAATATACTAATGTCGAGGTTTATTTACACTCATTAGCAGCAAACCTTGTGGGCAACTGACGGGATTTTCGTAAACGGGCACGTTGTTTTAGGTTATGGCGCTTTTTTTTGTTAATTTTGAGGATTGAGAAAACATTGATATGCTTTAAGTATAAAATATCTGGATTATGGAGAACAATTCGAAGTTTGCAACTATGGATGATGTAGCCCGTTTGTCGGGAGTTTCGAAAGGAACGGTGGACAGGGTCTTACACGATAGAAGTGGCGTATCGGAAAAAACAAAAAAGAAAGTATTGGAGGTAATAAAGGAAATAGGCTATATGCCCAATGTATATGCCTCTATACTATCGCAAAAAAGGTCGTACAGGATTATTGCCATATTGCCATATTTCCAGAAAGGCGATTACTGGGAGATGGTTTATGATGGTATAATGACCTCTATCGAGCAGAATAAGAATATCCACATCGATATCGATATCATTTACTACAATCAGTTCGATGTAGGTTCTTTTAGTAAGGCGTGTTCGCACACGCTCGCCCTGGAGCCGAATGCAGTACTTATTGCGCCTATCTATAAAAAAGAGGCCAGCACTTTAGTCTCTAAGTTGTCGGAATTGTCTGTGCCTGTCGTATATATTGATACTAAGCTTGATAACAGTAGTTATCTGGCATATTACGGCATGCCCTTATATGCAAGTGGCTATCTTGCCGCACATTTGGTTTTCGATGGGCAGGAAATACCTGAGATTGTAAATTTCAATGTCGACAGGGGAGGTGCAGCGCCAAACGATTCGATGATAAACCGCCACAAAGGGTTTATGGCTTATCTCGACGAACATAACCTGAATTGCAAAGTATATGATTTTTCGATGATGCCGTATGACTTTATGTACAACATTAAGCTCTTCGATTCATTCTTTAGCGAGCATCCGGATATACAACATATCATAACCTTAAATTCGCGTGCTTATATTATATCCGAATGGTTGGAGATGCGTGGAATAAAAGATAAAAAACTGTTGGGTTTCGATATGCTCGAAAAGAATATGGACGGGGTGAGGAATGGGTACATATCTGTATTGATTGCAGAGCGGACAGCATTGCATGTGCAGCAAGGTATGCAGGCATTGATAGATTTTCTCGTATTCAAAAAGAAGCCTGCTATTAAAGATAATCTCTTCTCGATGGATATCCTCAACAAGTACAATGTTGACTATTACATCGAAAGCGATATAAAAGAAAAAAAAGTAAAAGAAAGTGAATTTTCAGTAAGCGTTTAAATTTGATTCATTAAATAATTTGTGTGAAATTTAAACACTTACACAGTTTTGACAAAGTAAGATATGAATAAAATACAAAGCAAGACCTTTTTCGAAGGGAAGAAAGAAACTATATACAAGGCAGGCGAGGGTATTACCCGCCAATTCTTTGCGTATGATAATAATATAATGACTGTAAGGGTCTTTTTCGAGAAGGGGGCGATAGGAGCCTTACACGCTCATCCGCATACCCAATCGACATATGTCATTTCGGGAGTATTCGATGCTACAGTGGACGGGCAAACAGTAAGGATGCAGGCCGGAGACGCTTATTATGCCCATCCGGACGTTTTGCATGGCTGTGTTTGTGTCGAAGAAGGCGTTCTGCTCGAAATATTTAGCCCGATAAGGGAGGATATGTATGAAACAATAATCAAATAATAGAAAGAAAAATTACTGTGCTTTTGCCTTTTTAGCCGTGCTGTTTTGCTATCTTTGACATTGGGTTTCGTAGCAGAAACAGGTATGATATGGTATTAACCTGCTTCAATAGGTTACTCAGGGCAAAAGCGTGAAAAAATGATATTACAGTTTTTACTACTGTAGGGGCGAATTATCATTCGCCCGCGGTTTTTTTTCTATTTCGGGCGAATGATAATTCGCCCCTACAAAGTTCTGAATTGAGTTCGGATAAGTTTCATGCGTTTGCCTTGATAGGTTACATCTTTATTTTAAATATGTATTGAATGGAACAAGTAGGCAAAAATAAAAATATGACCCGCTGGCGGCTTATCTTGGGCGAAGACACCCGCCAACTGGGAGGGGTAGGGCTCAACGAGCAGGAATCTATCATGGATGCAGCCCTTGCTGCCATATATGACAACGAAGTTGTTGCAGGAAGCGGAAGTTCGGGCAAACAAGGCGGCAAAGGACGTTCGATGCCGAATCTGGCCAAGTGGCTTACCGATGTGCGTACCTTCTTCCCTCAGGATGTGGTAAGTGTGATACAGGCAGATGCTATCGAACGGAAGGGATTGACCAAATTGCTGTTCGAACCCGAAACGCTGAAAAATGTAAAACCCGACATATCGATGGTAGGCACCCTAATGGCATTGAAAGGGCAAATACCCGAAAAATCGAAAGAAACTGCCCGCCAACTGGTCAGGGAGGTGGTAGACGAAATAATGAAACGTATGGAGCAAGATCTGCGCCGTGCTGTTACAGGTGCATTGAATAAAAAAGCCCATTCGCCAATAGCCAATTTTGCATCTACCGACTGGAAGAGGACGATAAACCGCAATCTCAAAAACTACGATACAAAGACAAAACGGCTGATTCCTGAAAAATTCTATTTCTTCGAACGCAGCCAAAAGCAAAAGAATTGGACTGTAATACTCGACATTGACCAAAGTGGCTCAATGGCTGATTCTATCATCTATTCGTCTGTCATGGGTTCTATCTTTGCCAGTATGCCGGCATTAGACACTCATGTAGTGGCATTCGATACCGAGATAACAGACCTGACCGAGTTGTGCCGCCAAGACCCTGTGGATATGCTCTTTGGCGTTCAGTTGGGAGGTGGTACGGATATCAACAAGTCTGTTGCCTATTGCCAAAGCCTGATAGAGAATCCTCGCAAAACGATGTTTATACTTATTTCCGACCTTTACGAAGGCGGTGTGCGGAAAGGGCTGTTGCGCCGCCTGTCCGAGATGCACGAGGAGGGGGTTAAGGTAATAACCCTCTTGGCGTTGTCTGATAGCGGCAAGCCCGATTATGATGTCAATTTGGGGCGCGAGATCAGTAAACTGGGTATAGCTTGCTTTGCATGTACACCCGATAGGTTGCCAGACCTTGTTGCTGCGGCATTGAAGGGGCAGGATCTTGTGCAGTTTGGGGTGAAAGATAAAGTGTAGATATTGTAAGTGAATGCTTAGTGCCACCAATAGATAGTATAATCGTGGCATTCGTATTTGTTGAAGTTGTAGCAATAAAATACTACTTGGTATTCGCTTCTGTTGTATTCCAGTTGTTGCACATGTCCATATTCTTTAGGCCCGAACAATTTTATTATTTTATCGCCATGTACTCCAATATATAATGTGTCTTCGATATTCTTCTGTTTCAGAAGATCTGCAGCAGCAAGATTTACGTAGATTGTTCCTACTTTATGTGTCCGTTTATTATAAGAAAAAGAAAGAGCCCGTTCACCGGCAACATAGTAATGGACCGTATTGAAGTCGTATTCGTTCTCATGTATTCTGTGGTCCGTAGGCTCTCCGTATATCTCGAATACTCTCTCTATTGTATCACCTTTTTTTATACCCACCACGTATTTGAATCTATCGAGAGCGGTATTTTCTGTATGAGAAAAAGACTGCTTGGTTTTGCAGCCCGAAAGGAGTAAAAAGGCTGCTGTGATTAAAAGTAGTTTTGTTTTCATTAGTTCTGTTTAGAATTGTCTGCAAATATACAAGAATTATCGGATTGTATTCTTATTCAAACCAAAAGACCGCCCATCGAGAGCGGTCTTTCCAAATATCTATGTCCTCTATAAACACCTTCCCTTGGGTCGGCCTACAGGGGCGTTACTCAGCCAGCAATATCTCCATTATCTGTACGGCAGCCTTAGTAACCGAAGTACCCGGGCCAAAGATAGCAGCAACACCGGCTTTATACAAGAAGTCGTAGTCTTGGGCAGGGATCACACCACCGGCAATTACTACGATGTCTTCGCGTCCCAGCTTCTTCAATTCGGCTATCACCTGAGGTACAAGAGTCTTGTGTCCGGCGGCAAGTGACGAAACGCCAAGTACGTTTACATCATTTTCTACAGCCTGACGGGCAGCTTCTTCCGGTGTCTGGAACAATGGTCCCATATCTACGTCGAATCCGCAGTCGGCATAACCTGTTGCCACAACTTTTGCACCACGGTCGTGTCCGTCCTGACCCATTTTAGCGATCATGATACGTGGCTGACGGCCTTCTTTCTTCGCAAATTCTTCCACAAGCTGTTGTGCATGTTGGAATGTAGGGTCTTTCTTAGTTTCTGATGAATACACGCCTGAAATTGTTCTGATTATTGCTTTATAACGTCCTACTACTTCTTCGCAAGCATCTGAGATTTCTCCCAGTGTGGCGCGAAGGTGGGCTGCTTCAACTGCAAGTTCCAAAAGATTGCCTTTTTTGGTTTTCACACATTCGGTGATAGCAGCCAGTGCTTTCTTCACAGCCTCGTTGTCGCGGTTTGCTTTCAGCTCGTTCAAACGCTCGATTTGCTGACGGCGAACTTCCGTGTTGTCTACATCAAGAATGTCGATAGGGTCTTCTTTTTCCAGACGGTATTTGTTTACACCGATAATGGTTTGAGTACCCGAGTCGATCTTAGCCTGAGTACGTGCAGCAGCTTCTTCGATACGCATTTTAGGAAGGCCTGTTTCGATAGCTTTAGCCATACCACCCAGTTTTTGGATCTCTTGTATGTGCTCCCATGCTTTGTGCACAAGCTCGTTAGTAAGCGTTTCCACATAGTAAGAACCAGCCCAAGGGTCGATTTCCTTAGTGATATAAGTTTCTTCCTGAATGTATATCTGGGTATTACGTGCGATACGGGCAGAGAAGTCAGTAGGCAATGCAATAGCCTCATCCAGTGCATTGGTATGCAAAGACTGGGTGTGGCCAAGAGCAGAAGCCATAGCCTCGATACAAGTACGTCCCACATTGTTGAACGGATCTTGCTCAGTCAGCGACCAGCCCGAAGTTTGCGAGTGGGTACGGAGCGCAAGCGATTTCGGATTCTTAGCTCCGAAGCTTTTCACGATCTTAGCCCACAACAGGCGGCCGGCACGCATTTTAGCTATTTCCATAAAGTGATTCATTCCGATAGCCCAGAAGAACGACAGGCGAGGCGCAAACGCGTCTACGTCGATACCTGCGTCGATACCCGCTTTCAGGTATTCCATACCATCGGCAAGGGTATAAGCCAACTCGATATCTGCTGTTGCTCCGGCTTCCTGCATGTGGTAACCCGAAATAGAGATAGAGTTGAACTTAGGCATCTTCTGAGATGTATATTCGAAGATATCGGCGATAATCTTCATCGAAAATTCAGGTGGGTAGATATATGTATTACGCACCATAAATTCTTTAAGGATATCGTTTTGTATTGTTCCCGCCATTTCTTCCAGTTTAGCACCTTGTTCAAGCCCTGCATTGATATAGAATGCAAGTACAGGAAGTACAGCTCCGTTCATTGTCATCGAAACCGACATCTGGTTCAACGGAATACCTTCAAACAATACTTTCATGTCTTCTACCGAGCAGATAGATACCCCGGCTTTACCCACATCGCCCACTACACGGGGATGGTCGGCATCGTATCCGCGGTGTGTGGCAAGGTCGAACGCTACAGAAAGTCCTTTTTGTCCCGATGCAAGGTTGCGGCGGTAAAACGCGTTCGATTCGGCAGCAGTAGAGAATCCTGCATACTGGCGGATTGTCCACGGACGCATGGCGTACATACCAGAGTATGGCCCGCGAAGGAATGGAGGGATACCCGAAGCATAGTTGAGATGTTCCATGCCTTCGAGGTCTTCTTTTGTATAAACAGACTTAACAGGAATCAATTCAGGAGTCATCCAGTTAGCTTCTATACCATTATCGGCAGACCATTTGGCAGCGTCTGTCGCTGCGAAGCCTGCTTTGTTAATGTCTATATTTTTAAAATTTGGTTTCATACTTTTTTATTTTGGCCTCCCCAACCCCTCCTGCGGAGGGGCTTGCTTAAGAGGGTAATCGTTTATATGTATTCATCCTCTCTGTTCTCCTCCCCTCTGGGGAGGTAGGGAGGGCTAGATTCCTAACTTAGCGTTGAACATCCTTAATGTTTCGAGTACGTTGCTCTTCACATTTATGAAGTGCTCGATACCCTGAGCTTTCAGTTCGTCCATAGATGCAGGAGCTCCTGCTACCACGAAGTGTTCTTTGCCTGCAATCAGCTTGTGAGCTTCAGGGGCAAAAGTTGCATATTCGTCGTCGCTCGAACAAAGAACGATAATATCAGCTTTCTTTTCGCGTGCAGCTTTTACGCCTTCTTCCACAGTCTGGAATCCAAGGTTGTCGATAACCTTGTAACCTGCGCAAGCGAAGAAGTTGCTAGAGAACTGAGCACGTGCAAGACGCATACCAAGGTTACCGATAGTAAGCATGAATACTGTAGGCGCACCATGTTTTTCGGTAGCCAGGCGCATTTCTTCGAATGCAGTAGCTAGGCGGTCGGTAGGAAGAGCCATATAAGGAGCATCTTTACCACAACCACATCCGCAAGCTTCTTTTTCAACGATTTTGCTTCCGGCTTTTTCAGTGAAGTTAGGATATTGGTTAGTTCCCAACAATACTTCGCGGCGGGTAGCCAATCCTTTGAAGCGGGCGTCAGCCGACGCTTTAATAGCAGTTTGTACTGTTCCGGCTTTCAATGCTTCGTAGAAACCTTTCTCGTCTGTTTCGAGGAACAATTTCCAAGCTTGCTCTGCGATAGACTTAGTAAGGTTTTCTATATAATATGAACCCGAAGACGGGTCAGTAATTTTGTCGAAGTGACATTCTTCTTTCAACAACAATTGTTGGTTGCGTGCAATACGCTCAGAGAAGTCGTCAGAAGTTTTATACGTTTCGTCGAACGGACGCACAGTAAGCGAGTTAATACCTGCTATAGTTGCCGACATAGCTTCTGTCTGTGTGCGAAGCAGGTTGACGTGTGCATCGTAAATAGTCTTGTTGAAAGTAGATGTCTGAGCGTGTGCATATATTTTAGCAGCACAGCGGCAAATGCCTTCAGATGTTTTGCTTGGGCATTCGTTAGGGCAGATAGGGCTGTATGCATTTACAATCTCGGCCCACAACCAGCGTGCAGCACGGAATTTAGCTATTTCCATGAAATAGTTTCCTCCGATACCGAAGTTAAATTTGATTTTCTTGGCTACCAGTGTAGCATCCAGTCCGGCTTCTACCAGTGCAGATAGTATTTGGTTACCATTAGCCAGTGCATAGCCAAGTTCCTGATATATATACGAACCGCCATCGTTGATAGCATGAGCGTTAACGGCTAATACGCGGAAACGCGGAAGCGGAGCGGCAGCTTTCACTATTTCGGCAGCTTTTTCTACCCAACCTTCTACATCGCGTCCTTTTTTCAAAAGCGGCTTGAATGGGTCATAGTTTACCGAACCGAAGCATTTCATTACATCTACTCCCAGCCCTTTGTAGTATTCTACCAGTATCTTAGTCAGCTCAAGCGATTTGCGGTAGCAAGTGCTGAAGTTAAGTTCGACACATTCGGGGCAAATGTCTTTGAGCAGGGTCTTGATGTTTTCGGCATTTACATCATCACCGTCGATGCTGAATCCCAACGAAGTAACACCTTTGTTCAATACATCGAGGGCTTTGGCATTGGCTGCCTTCATGTCCGATACGCAAATGTCTTGGCGAACATACCAGTCGTTGTCTTTTTTTGTACCACGAACATAAGGAAACTCACTCGGAAGAGAATCGGCGGTTGGCATACCTACGATGTTCTCACTTCTGTAGAATGGGTTTACATTGAACCCTTCATTCGTTCTCCAAACAAGTTTTTTCTCAAAATCGGCGCCTTTCAGGTCAGCCGTAATCTTAGCCATCCATTCTTCGGTAGAAACCGATGGAAAGTCTGAGAAAAGCTTTTCTTTTTGATTAGCCATGATTAAATTTTATTGTTTAATATATTAGGTTTTTTTCGATTATGTGTCCTTTGGTTTTTTGCACTGCAAAAGTAAGGTATTTTGTTTGGTTAGTAAAGTTTTAACCGTAAATTTTTCCTTTACAGGTAAGGATAATTTAAGATGAGAAATGAAAATTGTATTTTATTAATCTTATATGGGATTCAGTTATTCGAAAACTTTCAAAAAGTTCCTATCTTTGCCGTTTATTCTTTCGGAGAAGTATATGAATCAAAAATATCCATCTGTTTTACTCGAAAATGCCGTGAATGAGTTTGCCAAGCTTCCCGGCATCGGGCGTAAGACGGCTTTGAGGCTTATATTGCACTTGTTGAGGCAGGACAATGCTATTGTTGACGGTTTTTCGCAGGCTCTTGTGCAGCTAAAGCACGAAGTGCAATATTGTAAAGTATGCCATAATATTTGCGATGAGGAAGTCTGCCCGATATGTAAAGACAGGTCGCGCGATGCTTCTACCATTTGTGTAGTAGAAAACATCAAAGAGGTGATGGCTATAGAAAATACGATGCAATACAAAGGATTGTACCACGTGCTGGGGGGGATTATTTCGCCGATAGATGGCATTGGCCCTGCCGACCTGGAAATAAACAGCCTTGTAGAGCGAGTGGAGTCGGGAAGTGTGAACGAAGTGATATTGGCACTGAGCACGACGATGGAAGGCGACACTACCAATTTCTATATATATAAGAAGCTGTCGCCATTCGATGTGAAAGTGTCGATGATAGCCAGAGGAATCTCTATTGGCGACGAAATAGAGTATGCCGACGAGGTTACGTTGGGCAGGTCTATCTTGAATCGTACATTATTTAACGAGTCGTACCGGATGTAATTTATTATCTCCTTTTCAGAATAATTGTATATTTGCATCAGTTACTAAATACAATAAAACAAAAACTACCAATTCATTATGATTATTGCAGTTGATTTCGATGGAACTATAGTAGAACATGCATATCCGAAAATCGGACGTCCTATACCTTTTGCTATAGAGACATTGCTACAATTACAAAAAGACGGACATACCCTTTTGATGTGGACAGTACGTACCGACGAACTGCTTCAGGAAGCTGTAGACTATTGTGAAAGCAAAGGGTTGAGATTTTATGCTGCGAACAAAAACCATCCGGAAGAAGACCCTGCTTCTGCTGCCCGGAAACTGAATGCGGAAATGTATATTGACGACAGAAATGTAGGCGGATTGCCCGATTGGGGGGTGATATACCATATGATAAAAGGCGTGGAAAACGGAGTGACCGATTTTAGTAATATAATGATGGCTTCGGGCGAAAACAACAGGGTGCGCCGCAAAAAGAATTTCTTTATCCGTTTGGGAGAGATGATAGAGAAGAATAAATATTGATGAAAATGAAAAATGAAGAATTAAAAATTAAGTTAGGGTTTTCTTATTCTTCACTTTTAATCCTTTATTTCTCACTTTTAATCCTTCATTCCTCATTTTTAATTTTTCATTCTTCATTTTTCATTCTTCATTTTTAATTTTTCATTTAAAAACTATGTTACTGAAAAATACACAAATAGAGCTTAGGGCAGTAGAGCCGGAAGATCTGGATATATTGTACAGGTGGGAAAATGAAACTTCGCTATGGATACATGGCAATACATTGGCCCCCTATTCCAAACTGGTACTTCGCCAATACATCAACGATGCGCTGGAAATGGATATCTACCAAAGCAAGCAGCTGCGCCTGATGGTAGACCTACCGGAAGAAAAGGCAACTATCGGCACACTCGATTTATACGAGATAGACGCCCACAACAGGAGAGCCGGGCTCGGTATCCTTATAGACGAAAAATACAGGCAGAGGGGGTTTGCCCAACAAACCCTGGAGTTGATGAGCGACTACGCTTTCAACTTCCTGTACCTGCATCAGATATATGCTTATATCTCCGAAAGCAATACAAAAAGTATCAGCTTGTTTGAGAAAGCGGGATACCAGCAAGTCGGACAACTTAAAGACTGGGTACAACGAGGAGAGGTTTTCGAAAATGTTTGTTTATTCCAGTTGGTGAACAGCAAATAACAAGATGGCAGAGGACATAAGAGAAGATGTAAAAGCGGCATTCGAAACCCTTATATCAGGAGGGCTTATCCTTTACCCTACCGATACCATTTGGGGTATTGGTTGCGATGCTACAAACCAAGAAGCGGTAAAGCGGGTATATGAGTTGAAAAAAAGAGTAGACCAAAAAGCCCTGATAACCTTGCTCGACAACCCCGTGAAACTCGATTACTACATAGAAGAAGTGCCGGCTATAGCATGGGACTTGATCGAAGTATCGGAAACGCCCCTTACCATAATATATGACAATGCCCGCAATGTGGCTCAAAACCTGATAGCCCCCGATGGCAGCCTGGCTATACGTATCACAAAGGAGAAATTCTCGAACGAATTGTGTAAGCGTTTCCGCAAAGCCTTAGTTTCTACATCGGCCAATATAAGCGGGCAACCTGCGCCGGCCAATTTCTCGGAGATAAACGAAGAAATAAAAAAAGGTGTGGACTATATCGTAAAATACCGGCAGGAAGATAAAACGGAAGCCAAAGCTTCGAGTATTATCAAACTGGACAAAAACGGAGGAGTAAAAATAATAAGAGAGTGATGTCTGTTTACGAAGACAAAATATTCGATGGAGAAGTATATAACGAAGGACTCTTTGATGAGATCTTCGATTATTGCACATTTTCTAATTGCAACTTTTCGGAAGCTAAAGTAATTTCGTGCCAGTTCAACGATTGCAGTTTCGATAATTGCAACCTTTCCATAGCCGATCTCACACAGTCTACATTAAACAACGCTTCGTTTCGCAACTGCAAAATAATGGGAGTGAAGTTTAACCATTGCAACGACTTTATTTTCGAAGTGAATTTCGACAACTGCATACTCGATTACAGTTCTTTCGAAAAGAGGAAGATGAGCAAAACCATCTTCAACAACTGTTCGCTAAAAGGTGCCGACTTTGGAGAAGCAGATCTCAGGCAATCGAAATTTACAGGTTGCGATCTCAACGAAACTATTTTCTATAATACCAATATACAAGAAGCCGATTTCACCTCGGCCTGCAATTATACAATAGACCTCACCCAAAATAAAATAAAAAAAGCGCGCTTCTCGAAAGACGGATTGACGGGATTACTCAACCACTTCAATATAATTATAGAAGATTAGCGGCAACCTTGCCTCTATATCTGATTATTTTTACTAATTTTGCACGCTGAAATTAAACCGCTTTTTTAACTATTAAATATTGAAAATGAAAGCATTTGTATTTCCAGGGCAAGGAGCACAGTTTGTAGGTATGGGAAAAGAACTCTACGAGACCTCTGCACTTGCTAAAGAAATGTTTGAGAAAGCAAACGAGATTCTTGGGTTTCGCATTACCGACCTGATGTTTGCAGGAACAGACGAAGACCTTCGTCAAACCAAAGTAACACAACCTGCTATCTTCCTTCATTCGGTAATCTTGGCAAAAACAATGGGCGAAGATTTTAAACCCGATATGGTTGCAGGACACTCATTGGGCGAATTTTCGGCATTGGTAGCAGCCGGAGCATTGTCGTTCGAAGATGGTTTGAAGCTTGTTTACAAACGTGCATTGGCTATGCAAAAAGCTTGCGAAATGGCACCTTCCACTATGGCTGCCGTATTGGCACTTCCCGACGAAAAGGTGGAAGAAGTATGCGCATCTATTACCGACGAAGTAGTAGTTCCTGCCAATTACAACTGCCCCGGACAAATCGTGATATCAGGCTCTATAGCCGGTATCGACAAGGCTTGCGAATTGCTGTTGGCTGCCGGAGCAAAGCGTGCGTTGAAACTTAAAGTAGGAGGGGCGTTCCATTCACCATTGATGGAGCCGGCCAAAGTAGAACTTTCGGAAGCAATCAATACTACAGAGATCAGTTCGCCGATATGCCCTGTCTATCAGAATGTATCGACAAAAGGCGAAACAGACCCTGCTGTAATCAAAGAAAACCTGATAGCCCAACTGACTGCACCTGTAAAATGGACGCAATCGGTGCAACATATGGTTGCCGATGGAGCAACAGAATTTGTAGAGCTAGGCCCGGGTAATGTACTTCAGGGATTGGTGAAGAAAATCGCATCGGATGTAGTTACCAGCGGAAAGCAATAAAAAATATAAGATAAAATAGTTGACAGGGTACAATTACTTAGTAAATTTGTATCCTGTCAGTTTTTTAATGGTGCGAATTGTGAATCAGTAATAAAAAAGTTTATCTATATAAGCCCCCTTTGTTCCCCGAAGTGGAGAATAGGCAAGCCACGACAAGAGAGGGGAAAAGTAACATCGTAAAAATAGCGAAAAAGCGTTACTTGTGTTACTTTTTAACAATATAGTGTAAAGATAGGTTAATTTAATGCGGGTTTTGAGACAAGCTCGGCCGGAAAAAGTAACAAGAGTGCTTACATTTATTTTCAATTTACTAAGAGGTATTAATAACTAAGTATTTACGATATGGCATTTCTTACAGGAAGTAAACAGACTGATATCCAGGATGAAGCAGCAAAAAATATATTTATGACAGAGCTGAATAAGAAAAATGTATTAGTTACCGGTTCCAACGGGCAACTGGGTAGCGAACTGAGACGGTTCTCTTCAGAGTTTACTACCCATTTCAGATTCTTCTTTACCGATGTAGCCGATCTCGACATTACCGATAGGCAAGCTGTAGATGCTTATATAAAAGAGCACAGTATTGCGTATATTGTCAATTGTGCTGCATATACAGCCGTAGATAAGGCCGAAGACGATGTCGAACTATGTTATAAAATCAATCGCGATGCGATAGCCAGCCTTGCTGTTGCGGCGACAAACAACGGAGCAAGGATTATCCATATCTCTACCGACTATGTATTCGATGGTACAGCAAATGCCCCGTACACCGAAGATATAGAAACCAATCCGCAATCGGTATATGGCAAATCGAAGTGCGAAGGCGAGATCGAGTTGCTGAAGGCATGCCCCGAAAGTATTGTAATACGTACAGCATGGTTATATTCCATCTATGGAAACAACTTTGTGAAAACGATGATGAAATATGGGCGCGAACGCGATGAACTGAATGTTGTAGCCGACCAGACGGGAACACCGACCAATGCTGCCGATCTGGCTCAGGCGATACTTCGCATATTGGAACATTCATATACGAAAGCATTCGAATCCGGTATTTATCACTATTCGGATGAAGGGGTAACTACATGGTACGATTTTACGCTGGAAATACATCGCCTGGCAGGTATCGACTGTAAGGTAAACCCCATCGCTACCGATCAATACCCTACTAAGGCTAAAAGGCCCATGTACAGTGTGTTGAGCAAAGAGAAGGTGAAAACTGTTTTCGGCATTTCTATCCCGCAATGGCAGGAAAGCCTGGCGGTATGTATCAGCGAAATGGAGAATGGCTGAAACGTACAGCAGGCAGGTAGAATCTTCTATAAGTGCGCGTTTCGGAGGTTTTTATCTGTTTACCGGCGAACTATTCTGCAATCCGGGTTGTTCATATGTTAATAAAGCATACTGTATATAGGGAAGTATTAAATTCTAGTTGTTTTACGATCGCTAAATTGATACATCCTTTAGTTATCAACAACTTTAAAATTAATCTGTATCACTCTTATGAAGAACAGTGTGGATTTGATTCTTGTGAAAAAGATTTTGGATTTCATACCTGCGAATGTAAATCCGGTTGATTTTTTGATGGATGAGCTGGATTTGAGCCGCGACTCTGTTTACCGGCGAATCAATTGTAAAAAGAGTTTTACTATTCAGGAGATAGTAAAACTGTCGATAAAACTTGATTTCTCCCTCGATGACATCGCGTTTATTATGGGCAAGGAATTTGGAGCTGAATATGCCAGATATTCGGCAACAACTGTCGAAGATGCTGTGTATTATTTGTTTAATCATTTTATCAATCTGAACAGAAAATACATGAATGCCCAAGATGTGGAAATGGCATTTACCGCAAACAGGATGCATCTGATTTTTACATATGAATTCGCAGATCTGTTCCGTTTCCTGTATTACAGGTGGATGCATATAATGCGCGAGATACCAAACGATTATGCTCTTTACAATCTGGTGATTCCGCAGAGGATTACCTCTTTGTACCGCGACCAGCTTCCCTTTATGGCTGGCAAGAACTCATCGTTTATTTTCGATTCCAATTTGATATTGAATGTAGTAAAAGATATACAGTATTATTATCAACGCAAACTTATCACCCCTGACGAACTCGAACGGTTGAAAAGCGATTTGATATCGGCCATAACAAAGGGAAAAGAGATAATGCTCGAAAAAAATTCCGAATGGTCATTCCCTTGCAATTTTTATCTCTCTACCCTGGTACTGAGTTCCAGTAGTGCATACAGGAGATACGACGGCATAGAAAAGTCGGATGTCTGGAGTTTCTCTCCCGATCCTATACACATTACCAATTCGGCTCTATGCCAGAATCATCGCAGGTGGATAGATTCACTGAAACGGTATTCAACCATGCTGTCGGGTACGAACGAAGATATTATGTACGCCTTTGTCAACAAGCAGTATGAGTATATACACAATATAGATAAAGTATTATATATATAGGGGCTGTTTAAGTTTCGGTGAAAACTGATGGCATGGCTTTCCTGCAAATAATCAGTACTTTATCGCCATTAGCTATTGTTGTGGCAAAAATATAGGTGTCGCCTCCTTCTTTCAGTTTCGTTTTCTTGCGTATATCGGCTACCGATAGAGGGAAATTGCGAGTGGTTATGTTTGCCTGTCCCAGATTGGAAAGGTGTTCTTTGATGTCCTTCTTGCTTAAGCTGCATATGTTTTCTACAGCAAATACTCTTCCCTGAAAATCCCCGATAAGGGAATCGGAAGTGTACAGATGGCTGCTCGGATGTAATTTGGATAAGGATAGTTTTTCGCCTATTATTTTATAAGCTCCCGCTTTCAGTATAGAGGCATTCGGTTCGTAGAGGTACTTGCCAGTTGTTTCGGTATATACGGGCTGTGCCGATTGCTCTTCCTCTTTGTAAAACGAGAACCTGTCCGTCTTGTCTTTCTTTATATTCACGCAGTGAAATTGAGTCTTATTGGCTACAGCTTGTTTAACGAACAGCAACTCTTTTACTTCGTTGTTTACACTGACAATATGCACATCGGAAACATTGGACAGCGAACTTAAAGCAAGCGATATGTCCAACATTGGCGATAGTTTTATCATTACCGTTTGTCCTTTTTGTTCCAACAGTTTCTCTATTTCCAGTATATTGGGCGTGCAGTCTTCTATCAATACCGTTTTCTTACCGCTATTATTGCGGCGTGCAGGGTCGATATAGATCAGGCTGGCAGGTTGCATCTTTTGCAGATAATCTACGCCATCTTCGTTTATGGTTACTGCATTTTGCAATCCTAATACTTTAAAGTTGTGGGTAGCTGTAGTTGCCAACTCTTCCTGCTGCTCTACATATATGGCTGTATCGAAATTGTGTGCCATAAAATAGAAATCAATGCCCATTCCTCCGGTGAGGTCGGCCATAGATTCTCCTTTACACAGCGAGGCTTTGTAAAGTGCCGTTTGTTCAGATGAACTTTGTTCCAGAGAGAGGTGTTTCGGGTAAATAATGTGCCGGTTGGCATACCATGCCGGTATCTTATGTCTGGCTATCTTCCGTCCTGCAATCTGGCGGATGGCTGTTTCTATATCTATATCTTTGAATTTTGCAGCCTGCAAGGCTAAAGAACTGATGTCGTCATTTTCATGTTCTTCTACGAAGTCTGTCAGGGTAGGGGAGAGCATTATTTCGTCTTTAGTTTTATGAAGTTGCTCAATTCACTGCCTTTTTTGGTAGAGTCGGGAACAATGGTCGTTACCGTGTCGGTCTGCGGCAGTATCCTCATTCTGCGGCGATGGAATAAGTCGTTGAGGTCGTCAAAGTCTTTCTTATATATAATACCTATACCCTGTGTGTTGGGCGATTTATCGCTCCGGGTATAATAATACTTCTCATTGTAATGGTTATATGCTTTTACGCGCCAGGTTCCGGCATTGTTGAGCAGGTATTCGATGTCTACATCCGTTATCATAGCTTCTTTGTTGATGTCGCTACGATAGCCGAAGTTTCCGTTTATAAGTAGCCGGTCGTTTAGTAGCTGGCTCGATAGTATAAGCTCGGCCTCTGTATATGTGAGGTCGCTATCACTATATCTGATATTCGTACCTAGCTGCCACCTGTCGTCTATCTGGCTTACTATCTTGGTGAGTTGGTTAGACAGCGTAGCCGAAGCTACTGCGGCAAAGTCTGATGTCTGGGTACCCGGTACGGCATAGCTTGGTGCTTTAAACTTGGAGAGTATCAGCAGGTAAGCCACTTGCTTGTTTATCTCGTCTTCGGTATTTATAATGCTTTTCAACTGCCGTTCTACTTCCGGGTCGGCAGAAGGGAATGTGATATCGAGCCCAACGTTGGGATGCCTCAAGGCTCCTGTAAGGTTGAGAACGCAATTGACCGGGACGGTAGTTTGTCCCACTTCCTCGGCCAACTGGCTGTCTAAGTCGTGCAGGCTGGCATTTAGTTTGTAGATAGCTGTAACATCAAGAATGGCTTCGAACGGGTCGCCTCTGAATTGTACATTACTGCCTTCCTGTATCGAGAAACGCCGCTCCATCAGCCGTTGGAAGGTAAAGTTGTAGCTTCCACGCGCAATGTTGTAAGTACCATACAGTCGCGGAGAGTTCTTGGTATTCCAGTTGAATTGCATCCCTCCGCTACCCGATCCTCTTAATACATCGCCACCTACGGGGTCCATCACCAATTCTACAATGGCATCGGGGGTTGCATCTATATAGAAGTCCATATTGATATCCATGTCTGAATCGGTCTTTAATGCCAATTTGGGTTGCGGGGCAGCAGGGGTTTGAACAGAGTCCTTCCTTGTGTCCGATGTGTATGTAATGAATGAATACTCGTTGATGATTTCTTCCATGAAGTTCATCCGCACTACAGTCTTGTCTTCTGTCCGCATCCTGATAGCTACATCCACGGCACTCTCATTGCCTCCTATAGAGCCGTTTCCACTGCCGAATACTTTGCCGTAGAAATATGGGTTTTGGGCGGGAGTGGTATTGTAGAGCAGGAAGTTCTCGGCTTTCAGGTCTACCTGGTACATAAAGTCGTGGAAGAAGTCGTGTGATACTTTACCGCTGGCTTGCGCCTTATTACCGTACTGGTCCGAAAGTATGATGTCGTTGAAATATATCAGGTCTTTTTTCAGATATACGGTATCTGTAAAGTTGTATCTTGTATTGAGGAAGCTGATTCCCAATCCGCCATCTCTGATGAAGGCTTTACCTTCTACGGTCACATCCGAAAAGTTGCCAAACAGGTGCACCTGTCCGCTTCCCCGTCCGGTGATATTGTCAAATACGGCTTCTGCATATTTGTTCAGGAAGCTGATGTCGAGGCTGTCGGCGTCAAAGTTTATCGACAAACCTTGCTTTATGGGGTCGAGTTGCCCGTTTACTTTGGTCAGCTTACTTTCTTTACTTACAATCAGCCCATCGAGATCCAGCACCTTAGTAGTCTCATTGAGTTCGCTAAACAGGTTGAGGTTCCCTAATTCGGTGCCGTTGAACTTAAAATCATCTACGTCCAAGCTTATATTTGCATACGGATTTCCCTCAATAGATGATGCACGCAGGCTTCCGGTTGCATATCCACCAAACTGCAAGGCATCGATAGCTAATGTTTGGAATATGTATTCGAGGTTGATGTTTTTCAGATCGGTTTTCAGTACATCTCTCGTTTGGGGAGAATATCTGCCGTTGATTTTTATCTCCTGATCGCCATTTTCGTTATACACATAAAAATTGTTGATGGTGAAAGTCCCGTTGTTTATCTTTATGTTCGATTTTTCCATCTTCCAGTTAGCGTTATTGAGCAGCAACTCGCTGGGATAGGTATCTATGTCTACTATCAGAGGGCCTTTATCTTCTTTGGCAAAGGAGGTGGAAATGGAAAAATCGCCCTTTGCTTTTTTCTCTCCATCATTGATCAGCGAGATATTGGTATTTATCTGGTTGTCTTTTATACTGGAATTAATAGCTATGTCGTTTACCGATTCTTTCTTGCCTAATATCAGCGCATTGATTCGGCTCTCCAATGTTTCATCGGGATTCCGAAGTGCTACATAGCCCGAACGTATATTCATCCCTGCTGCTTTTATCGAAGGGGTAAATATTTCGAGCTTGAACTTATCGCGGATATTGTCGTAGAAGCCGATTATCTTAGCTTCGCTCAATACTGTAACGGGTAATTTGAAGGCTTCGCTCAGTTTTTCGGTATTACCGATTTGCAAATTGAAAGTGAATATGTTTGTTTTGTCATCGGGCTTCTTCTTCTCGTTTGGCTTTATCAGGGCTGGCAAGTAGGGGCTTAGGGTTTGTTTTACGCTGTTGACCAGTGTTGTAAAGCTATATATGCCTTCAATCTTTCCTTTGAGTACATCGGATGTGATATTCATATTCCGGTTGTTTTGGTCTCCGGTAATTTCCATAAGAAACTTCTTCATCTGGAAATACTTATCATCTCTTATGTAATCTAAAGAATCTAGCCTGATATACCCTTCGGCATTGTCAATATCTTTCCCTTTGAAGTCGGCATCTATATTGAGCGACAAATAGGTGTTGTGCTCGTTGCCCAATAGGTTGAGATTGTTGAGGTGTACGTTTTTCAGGCGGGCTTTAAATACCATATTCGGATTGTCCTTGTCTGTCAGGTCGAATAAGCCATTTATAGCCAACAGCCCATTCGGGTCGTCGAGGTTGATATTCCCGTCTGCCTTCATCCCGTCGTAGTCAATATCCAGATTGATATCTTTGTAAGTATAGTTCTTGTACTGTAAATCGTATACATTTCCTTGTGCCGACCCTCTTAGCTTGCCGTATTTGGGTTGCTCCATGTCTACAGACAGATTTAAGGAGGCGGAGCCCAGGTTGTTATTTCCGGTCAGCTTGCCTACTTCAAAGTCGGTAGTATATATTTTCCCTTGTATATGTGTTTTTACATTGGCTTTAGGGTTTAGCCCAACCAGTACATCTGCTTTTACTATACCGAGGTCTGTTTCGAAGCTGCCAAATGTAGTGAGCTGTTTCAGGTATCCCGATATATCGCCCTCGAAAGAAATTGTACCCAACCTTTTCAATGTTTGGGGCAGTTGTTTTTTCTTGTCAGAAAAATTGTTGAGTATGCCTTCCAGTTCATCGCTTGTTACCATTAGCTTGTCTACACTACCCAGTATATAGGTCTTATCAGGAAAGCGTATGTCTTTTATTTCGGCATTCGATATCAGTTTCAGGTTTTTTCCATAGAACAGCGAGAGATCTTTTATATCCAGGTCGTCGATGTTTCCCGACACTTCGGCTTTTAGGGTTACAGCATCTTTGAAATACTGTAGAGCAGGAGAAAGTGCGGCAATGTCTTTTGGGCCTATTTTCGACTCTGCAATTTTCAGGTCAACGGTGGCGTAATCCATTATTTTTGCCGTGTCGCTTGTCGGGGTGAGGTCTAATTCACACCTTTCCAGTTCGAGATGCGAAGCCGGCAGATCCAGCTTAAATCCACGTATAGAGTATTTTTTCTCTTGAGACATAAGACGGAAAACCAAGTTTGATATTTCCAACCCGCTTTTTTCTTTCAGGCTGATTTTCTTTACCTGTATATTCAGCGAGTCTTCGTGTAGCGACCGTAATGTCAATTTAGCATGTAGGTCGGAAACTTGTATGTGGTTGGGGTCGAACGCATTTTCTTTCGCCTCTTTGTCTTTTACGTCATAATAGAAATTGCCGTCTATTACATTCACCGAATTGATGGCAAACTCTATCTTCTTCGATGGTTTATCATCTTTCGGTTTGAAAGCATCTATAATATACTGAATGTTGAGCGGAGAATCGGAAGTTTGCTTCGATAAGCGTATCTCAAAATCGGACAACCATGCCGAGGTGATTACGATCTTGCCTTTCAGCAGAGAAAATAAATCGACATCGGCTGATATCCTATCAGCCAATAATATTCTCTCGTCCGACTGGTCATATAAATATACGCTATCCAGGGCAATCGTGCTGAATGGCTGAAACTGAAGCTTGCCTATTCCCAATTCGGTATTCAGTTTCGACTTTAATTCCTTTTCTATCTGCTCTTTTGCATATTCCTGAACGGCAGGTACATTTAATAATCCAAATAACAGCAAAACCAGAAAAGTGGCTGTGCCGAGAATTGAAAGAAATATTTTCTTAAACTTTTTTATGGTTTCCTGATTTTTTAGTGCTTACAAAAATATCAAAAAAAAGCATTTTCAATGGCAGATTACCGAAGTAATCATCTCAGATTCCTTATCAATTAAGATTATTTATAAAAAACGGAAGGTTTTTACATTGGCAGGTATAATTAGTTAATAAACTGCGAAAAGAACAGGAAATATATAGTTAGTATTACGATGTAAATAGAAATCTTTGTTTTTTTACTACTTTTGTGCCTTATTAGACTAGACAAATCCGATGAGTGAACTGGAAAACGAAATTGAAAAAAGGCGTACATTTGCGATAATCAGCCATCCCGATGCGGGGAAAACTACCTTGACCGAAAAGCTTTTGCTATTTGGTGGAGCCATACATGTGGCAGGAGCCGTAAAATCGAATAAGATAAAGAAAACAGCCACATCCGACTGGATGGAAATAGAAAAACAGCGTGGTATATCCGTTGCTACATCGGTAATGGGCTTCGACTACGACGGCTACAAAATAAATATATTGGACACTCCCGGTCACCAGGATTTTGCCGAAGACACTTTCCGTACTCTGACCGCTGTAGACAGTGTAATAATAGTAGTAGACTCGGCAAAAGGTGTGGAAATGCAGACCCGCAAACTGATGGAGGTTTGCCGTATGCGCCATACTCCGGTGATGATTTTCGTCAATAAGATGGACAGGGATGGAAAAGACCCGTTCGATCTTCTCGACGAGTTGGAAGAAGAACTTAAGATAAGCGTTTGCCCCCTGAGCTGGCCTATAGACAGTGGGCAGAAATTCAGGGGAGTATATAATATATTCCAGGAAAAACTTGATCTCTATACGCCTAGTAAACAGACGATAACAGAATCAGTAGAATTTAAAGATATAAGCAGTCCCGAACTGGAAGGGTATATCGGCGACAATTTAGCTGCCAAGTTGCGCGAAGACATCGACCTTATCGAAGGTGTATATCCGCCTTTGAATATCGAGGATTACCTCAAAGGTCAGATTGCCCCTGTATTCTTTGGCTCGGCGCTGAATAACTTCGGGGTGAAAGAATTGCTTGATTGCTTTGTGCAAATAGCACCATCGCCTCGTCCGGTAGAAGCCGTAGAACGCATTGTAAAACCGGATGAAGAAGCGTTTACCGGATTTATATTTAAGATACATGCAAATATGGATCCTAACCATAGGTCGTGTATTGCCTTTGTTAAGATCTGTTCGGGCAAGTTTGAGCGTAATGTGAACTATAAGCATGTGCGGCAAAACCGGATGCTTAAATTTTCGTCACCTACTGCTTTCATGGCACAGAAGAAAGAAACTGTAGACGAGGCTTTTGCCGGCGATATTGTCGGCTTGCCCGATACCGGTAACTTTAAGATCGGCGATACGTTAACATCCGGAGAGAACCTGCATTTCAAAGGCTTGCCGAGTTTCTCGCCAGAGATGTTCAAATATATAGAAAATGCCGACCCGATGAAGGCAAAACAATTGCAAAAAGGTGTAGACCAACTGATGGACGAAGGTGTAGCCCAGTTGTTTACAAATCAATATACAGGACGCAAAATTATCGGTACAGTCGGTCAGTTGCAATTCGAAGTTATCCAATACCGCCTGTTGCACGAATATGGTGCACAGTGCCGTTGGGAACCAATAAGCCTTTTCAAAGCCTGTTGGATAGAGAGTGATAATAAAGATCAATTGGCTGAGTTTAAGAAACGTAAAGCCCAGTATATGGCGTTCGATAAGGATGGGCGCGATGTTTTCCTTGCCGATTCGAATTATGTATTGATGATGGCTCAACAGGATTTTAGCGACATCAAATTCCATTTCACATCGGAATTTTAACAATATAAGATGACAAAAATAAAGCTGGTTATTGACGAGAAGTATCAGGATATTGATGGGTTTATTGAAGATTTACCCATGTCTTTCCTACAATCGGGGGAGGTTGTCTATTCGGGACGTAATATCATAAAAACATTTGATGTGGGCGACTTCAAATTGAATGTAAAGTCATTCAAGAAGCCTTTGCTTATCAATCAGATAGCTTATGCGACAATACGTAAGTCGAAAGCCGAACGGTCGTACCTTTATGCTCATATGCTGAAAGAGGAAGGCTTTGAGACACCCGACCCGGTGGCGTATGTGGAACTCAAACAGTATGGTTTGCTTAAGTATAGTCTGTATATTTCCATACATGGAGAATTTGATGGCATAATGCGCCAGTTGGTGAATGGCACTTTCGACCAGCATAAGGAGTTGATACGGCAGTTTGCCATATATACAGCTCGATTGCACGAAAAGAATATATTGCATCTGGATTACTCATCCGGCAATATCTTATATAAGATGAAAGGGGATGAATATATCTTCTACCTTGTTGACCTGAATAGAATGAAGTTTGGAAAACCGATAAGTCTTGAAACGGCATGTTTCAACTTTAGGCGTCTGTGGGGAAGCGATGAAATGATCGCTTATATAGTTAAGGAATATGCAAAAGCACGCAACTTCAACGAGAAAGCGTGCCTTGAGAAAACATTCGAGTATCGCAAACGTTTTTGGGATAGTTTCAGAAAGCAATATCCTGGTGCCACGCCATATATAGGCTAAAATCTAATAAGTTATGAGAATAGGTTTTGATGCGAAACGCGCTATATCTAACTTCACAGGGCTAGGCAACTACAGTCGTTTTGTAATATCCAACCTGATGAAGTACTATCCGGAGAATATCTACAAATTGTTTATTCCCCGTATTCCCAACCATGACATCGGTGCTAAAGATGAGGTGAGGAATAATGAAAAGGTGTACTCCATAAAGAATACACGCCGTCCATTCTGGCGTACCATTGGCATTGTAAAAGACATAAGGAATGAGAACATGGATTTGTATCACGGGCTTAGCAACGAGTTGCCTTATAATATAAGGCGTACAGGTGCTAAAAGCATTGTTACAATACACGATCTCATATTCTTGGTGCATCCGAAGTTTTATTCTCTGGTAGACAGGACAATATATAATATAAAGGCTAAATACGCCTGCAAGTATGCCGACAGGATAGTTGCCGTGAGCGAATGTACCAAGAGGGATATTGTAAGGTATTATGATATCGATCCTTCGAAAATAGATGTCGTATATCAGGGCTGCTTTCCCATATATAAAGAGCATGCCGATGAAATGAAGAAACAGGAGGTAAGGGATAAGTATGGTCTTCCCTCAGAGTTTCTGCTTTCGGTGGGCAGTATCGAAGAACGTAAGAATATCATGTTGGTTGTCAAGGCAATGAGGCAAATTCCGGATATACATTTTGTCGCTATCGGCAAACGAAGGGAATATGCCGAAAGGGTGATGGCATACGCCAGAGAGAGTGGATTGGCCGATAGGGTACATCTCATAAGTAATGTGCCGCTGACCGATTTGCCGGCCATTTTCCAGGCCGCTACGTTGTTTGTCTATCCATCACTATACGAGGGGTTTGGCATACCTATAATCGAAGCTCTCAATTCCGGATTGCCGGTTATCGGAGCAACCGGTTCGTGCCTCGAAGAATCGGGAGGCCCGCATTCCGTATATGTCAATCCGCACGACGAAAACGAGCTTGCTTATCATGTCAATCGCCTTTTGACTGATGCCGAAGCAAGGAAAACGATGATTAGGGAAGGATTAAACTATGTCAAACGCTTTTCCGACGAGCGGTGTACTTCGGCATTAATGTCGGTGTACAAGTCCTTGCTTTGAGAAAGAACTCCCTGGCTGCCGGCAAATCGGAGTGTTGTTTTATGTAAATAATGCCGATTTGCGATTGATAATATTATTCTAAAATGAAAATAGAAAAGACAAATGCTGTGCGCATACTCGACAAGCATAAGATAGGCTATCAGCTTATCCCTTACCAGGTAGACGAATCAGACCTTAGTGCCATCCACGTAGCCCGGCAGTTGAACGAGCCGGTAGAACAAGTATTCAAAACATTGGTGCTCAAAGGAGACAAAACAAGCTATTTTGTCTGTATCATACCCGGCGCGGAAGAATTGGATTTGAAGTTGGCGGCCAAAATATCAGGGAATAAAAAATGTGACATGATACCTATGAAAGACCTGTTGGCGACAACCGGCTATATACGCGGAGCCTGTTCGCCTATAGGCATGAAAAAGCAGTTTCCTACATATATCGACAGTTCGGCGTCAAACTATCCCTTTATATATATCAGTGCAGGCAAGAGAGGATTGCAAATACAGCTCAACCCGGCCGATTTGATAAGTTTGCTGAATATAGAAGCGGTAAAGCTTACGGGTGCTTTATAAGTTTTTCGAATACAAAGCCCTCAAAACCCAATACTGGGCGTCTGTATCCATTACAAAAGGATATTCTACCCATTCGTTGAGCGACAAAGATAGTTTTCCTTCTTTTTCTTTATATATGCCCGTCTTCATCCCACCGGCATCAATCATTATACCTAGCTTTTCTACAATCCGGTGTATATTCTCTTTTTCTACAATTTCCATAACAAGGATATCGCCATTATGAAAATTAAAACCTTCGGGCATACTTTCCTGGTTTTCTACTTCCAAAGCTAACAATTTAAGCTTCGAACTACTGGGTACAACTATATAAGGCAGTTGTGAAAAAAAACTGTCATCCTTGTAGTGTTCCACATAATCGTTAATATATAATGCAGGAATATATGGTATCTTTTGTAGCTGTTGTGCTATTTTTAGCTTCTCTGTTTCCAACACCAGTTCGGCATTGTAGTGCAGAAGTTCGTTTACCGAAAGGTCTTTTTCGATGAAGTCGGCAAGTGGTATGCCAAAATATTTAGCAATCCTGACGATAACCTCTATTTTCGGTTCGGCCCTAAATTCCTCATACGAAGATATATTGCCCCGTGTAAGCTCGAATAGATCGGCAAAAGCCTGTTGGCTCAAGCTTCTCACATTTCGTATCTTTTTTATATTTTTTCCTACTTGTGTCATTTTTTTTTTTTTGCTAAAAATATTTGCAAATTAAAATTTCTTTAGTATCTTAGCTAAAAATATTTGCAAATATAATGGTTTAAATGAAAAGCAAAAAGTTAAAAATGAAAAACAGGTAATTGTTTTATTTTTATAACCAAAAATATTTTTCACTTTTAGAATCTTAATTCTTTATTTTTCACTCTTAATTTAAATATTATGTATTTCAAAAAAATAGAGTCTTATATATCAAAGCTAGGTTATTCCGTTTCATATCAGAACGAAAAACAAGGAATTTTCCTTATCGAGAGCGAAGCTGACGGAATAAAAAACCTGATAATCGGGGTTGCGCCTCCTGTTCTGATTGTGGAGCAATTTATCTTCGAACTCAAAAGCGATGATAAAGAAATCTATAAAGCATTGCTGAAAAAGAACCGCGATATAATACATGGAGCATTTGTGCTCGACGAAGAGGGGAAAAGGGTTATTTTCAGATACACAATGCAGATAGAAAACCTGGATATGAACGAATTTGAAGGGGCATTAAACTCCCTGGGATTATTGTTAAGCGAATATTACGAACAGATTATAGAATTTTCAAAAAAATAGTATTATGAACATTTTTAAGAGACTATTCAGAATTGGGCAGGCTGAGATGCACGCTGCCGTAGATAAGATGGAAGACCCTATCCGTATGACTGAACAAGGAATACGCGAAATGAGAGAGGACTTGAATAAAGCTGTAGAATCGCTGGCGCAAATAAAAGCGATGGCTATCCGCGCCAAAAATGATAAAACAAAGAAAGAGACTGCTGCTCAGGATTATGAAACTAAAGCTATACTGTTGCTCACAAAAGCTCAGAAAGGCGAATTGGATATGGAGCAGGCCGAAAAGCTTGCAAAAGAGGCTCTTGCTTTGAAAGAAAACCTATTGAGCGAAGCAGAAGCATTAGCAGGGCAGCAAAATACACACGAAAATGCCGCAGCCGAAATACAGAAGAATATCGAAGTGCTCAAGTTTAACATTACCAAGTGGGAAAACGAGCTGAAGACCCTCAAGTCGAGGATAAAAGTCAGCCGTGCTACCAAAGAGGTAAACAAGCAGATGGCGCAGATAGATAGCAACAGCACCGTGAGTATGCTCGAACGGATGAAAGAGAAGGTGGAAGAGGAAGAAGCTCTCGCGCAGGCATACGGCGACCTAGTTGACAAAACGGCATCTATCGACGAAGAAATAGATAAAGCCATCGGCGGCGATTCGGGTAAGGTAAACCAGGATCTCGACGAGCTGAAGAGAAAGCTGGGAATACTGTAAACTAATTGGCAAATTTGAAAATTCGTGAATTTTACAATTAATTTGCTAATCTGTTAATTTTCAAATTTGCTAATTGCTAATTAATATTTACTTTTGAACCTTTATACACTATGACCGAACTCTTACATAGCCTGACTCACCCTGTATCAAATGCTGTGATGACAGCTGTAATGGGGGTAATTACAATCTATTGGTTGATTGCAATGATAGGCGGACTTGGATTTGACGCGCTCGATTTCGATGTCGAAGCCGATGTAGACGTTGATGCCGATATGGATATCGACGGGGATGTGGCATCGGGAGGAGCCGGACCCTTCTTCGAATTGCTTAGTTTCGTAAATGTCGGCAAAGTACCTTTCATGTTCGTTGTCACCATGTTGATATTCTTCATGTGGATAGGTTCGCTAATCACCACATCGCTTTTCAATATGGCATCGTGGGGGGCATGGTCGTTGCTTATTTTGATACCCATAGCCATCATAAGCATATTTATTACCAAGGTGGCTACACAACCATTTGTCAAAATATTTAAAGCAATGGGATATAAAGGAGAAGAAGAAATAGACTTCTTAGGGCGTTCGGGCAGGATGCTGTCAACTATCAGGGACAAGAAAGTCGGTGTAGCCGAAGTGCTTGTAGATGCCAACCCAATGAAAATAAATGTGGTGAGTATCGACGGGCAGGAGATAAAATACGGCGACAGCGTGATAATTGCAGACGAATCGGACGATAAGAGGATATACTATGTGAGCAAAGAACTCAGCATAGATAATTTTTGAACACACACAAAGATGATATGTATAATAATGGCATGCATTGTAGCGTTTGTTATATCCCTATATGAGGCTGCCTAAAAACAAAAGAAATTAATTATTGAATAACACTTATATAAAATTAGATTTATGGAAAACTATGTTCTGTTAATTGTAGGCGGAGTAGTCGGATTATTCTTAATCTTCCTGTTCATTGTAGCCTCTTTTTACAAAAAGATTCCTCAAGGTAAGTCCATTGTCCGCACCGGATTCGGAGGTACAAAGGTTGCATTCAACAAAGGTATGTATGTAGTACCAGTAATACACAAAATGGAGATTATGGATATCTCCCTCAAAAAAGTGCAGATAGAACGGATGGAAAACGACGGGCTGATTTGTAAAGACAATATCCGCGCCGACATCAAGGTTGCCTTCTTTGTGCGTGTAAACAAATCGGTAAACGATGTTATCAACGTAGCCCAGTCTATCGGGACATCGCGTGCCAGCGATATATCTACACTCAAAGATATTTTCGAAGCCAAATTTTCGGAAGCATTGAAGACGGTAGGTAAGAAATTCGACTTCATCGAACTCTACGAAGCCCGCCGCGAATTCCGCGACGAAATCATAGACGTTATTGGCACCGACCTCAACGGGTATGTACTCGACGACTGCGCCATCGACTACCTGGAACAGACAGAACTAAAATTCCTCAGTTCCGAAAATATCCTCGACTCCGAAGGTATCAAGAAAATTACCGACCTTACCGCTGCCCAAAACATCAAGGCCAACCTTATCCGCAGGGAAGAAGAAAAGGTGATCAGGAAACAAAACGTAGAAGCTCGCGAAGCCATCCTCGAACTCGACAGGCAACTAGCCGAAAAAGAAGAAAAACAAAGACGCGAAATAGACAATGTGAAAGCTAGAGAAGAGGCCGAAATACAAAAAGTGCGCGAAGAAGAACGCCTCAAATCCGAAACTGTGCGTATCAGCACCGAAGAGAGCCTTGCCGTTCAGGAAGAAAACAAGCTTCGCCAGATTATTATTGCAGAGAAAAACAAGCAACGCACCGAAGCTGTAGAAGCAGAACGTGTAGAAAAAGACCGAGCCTTGGAGCAAACAGAACGCGAAAGGATTGTTACCCTTGCGCAAATAGAAAAGACACGCGTAGTAGAAATAGAGAACAAAAACATTCAGGATGTAATCCGCGAACGCGTACAACTTGAAAAAGGCGTGGTAGAAGAAAAGCAAAACATGCAAGACATCGAAGCTTTCCGCACCATCGACCGCCAGAAACAAGTCGGTATCACCGAAGCGAGCCAATTGGCAGAAGAGCGACTTATACAGACTGTAAAAGAGGCTGAAGCCAGAAAGCTGGCAGCAGAAGAAAAGGCAAAAGAATTGCTTATCGATGCCGAAGCACAGAAAGAAGCATCAGCCAAACAAGCTGAAGCCCGCAAGATTCTTGCCGATGCCAAAGCTCGCGAAGATGCAACTTACGGACTGGCAGAGGCCGAAGTAATCAAAGCAAAAGCCGAAGCCCTTGAGCAACAAGGAATAGCCGAAGCTATTGTGATAGAGAAGAAAGCAGACGCTAAGAAAAAAGAAGGATTGGCTGAAGCTGAAGTTTCTCGAGAAAAAGCATTAGCTACAGCAGAAGGAGAATCAACTATAATAGAAAAGACCTCGAAAGCTGAAGCTATAGGTATAGAAGCTAAAGCTGAAGCTAAACGTAAAGAGGGGCTGGTAGAAGCGGAAATTACCAAAGAAAAAGCATTGGCAACAGCAGAAGGAGAATCCAGTATAATAGAAAAAACCTCAAAAGCTGAAGCTGTCGGCATTGAGGTCAGAGCTGAAGCTAAACGCAAAGAAGGTTTTGTAGAAGCCGAAGTCGCTAAAGAAAAAGCATTAGCCGAAGCGGCAGGTATAGAAGAAAAAGCCGAAGCAATGAAGAAACTCGATGGCGTAGGACGCGAGCACGAAGAATTCAAGCTGGCCTTACAGAAAGAAAAAGACATCGAATTGGCTCAGATTGATGTACAGAAAAATATTGCCGAAGCACAGGCTCATGTATTGGCCGAAGCACTTAAGAGTGCCGATATCGACATCGTGGGTGGCGAAACTATGTTCTTCGAAAACATCGTTAAGCAAATATCCAACGCCAAAGGCTTCGATCGCTTGGTTAACGAAAGCACAAACGCTACGCAGATCAAAAAAGCATTGCTGGGCGATGGCGAAAATGAAGGTGACCTGCTTGACCGCATCCGCTACTTTGCCGAAAAGTCGGGTATTTCTACCGATGACATCAAGAACTTGAGCATTGCAGGGCTTATCCTCAAAATGCAAAGTCAGACCTCCGACAAGGAAGATAAAAGCTTCCTGAGCAACCTCATGGGCATGGCTAAGGCTATGGGTATATCGAATAAGAAGTTGAACTAATAAATAAAGCCCCCAATCCCCCAAGGGGGCTTTCAATACTAGTTTTTGAAAAATAGAGCTATAAGAAAATTATAACTCTCTCTTGCAAATTCCTCCCCTTTGGGGAGGGCAGGAGGGGTTACTTGTAACAACTAGAATATGGAACAAAATAAAACTGTTGAAACACTTGAGGCTGGTACTTACGAAATAATAAGAAAACGCCTTCAGACACAGAAAGACATACTTTCGGCTCGCCTAAATACGTTGAACGAGGCGCGTAAAGATGTGTTTTCGTCAACAGACTTTTCGCTGATAGCCAACCAGCGTATCAATACCGAAAACAATTGTGTGTCGCGCGGCATCATGGCGCTTGGCAACCTTTGCATTTTCGGCTACAATGTACATTTCGGGTTACGCTCCGACATACAGTTGAGCGATGTGTTCAGTATCTATTCGTTCGAAAACAACCAGTTTGTTCCGCAATCTTTAGACCTGATTAGCGACCCGGCTTTTATAACTGACTACAAAAACCTGTACAAATACTACAGGGACTCCATATTTTCCCGTTTCCGCCGTACAGAGAATTATCTGTACATGATTTTCCAGACCAGTAAAAACGAAGACGACCTCAAGGCTTTCAAGTGGCTGATAAAAGGCAACAAGCTCATCTATCAGGACGACCGCAGCATACATGAAGTGAAGAAAGCCCCGCAGCACGAATTCCAATGGATAAAAACCACATTGGAAGACCGCCGTCTGGGTGTGCATCCGCATATCTCTATTCTCGACAAGGTATTTATCGAAGCCATTGGAGGCGATATCACATTCAAGATAGAAGACAATACCGATACTGGTAAAGGTATCTATTCCGAAAAAGTAGAAAACAAAGACCAACAGCTCGACGATGCAGAATACTACTATGCCGATCTGGGCAACCTCATTCTGGTAAGGATAAAACCCTATCAGGAAGATTTCCGCGCATTCGTTTTCAATACCCGTACCAAAGAGGTACATAATATAAAGATGCTCAACGATGCCGGCATACTTCTGCCCGACAATCACGGCATCATTTTCCCCAACGGCTACTACCTGCAAAACGGGGAATATAAGATTTTCGAAAACAATCTTGAGAATCTGGAGTTTTTCCGAAAAGTGGCATCTCCAAACGGAGAAGACTTCTTTTATATATTTTATAACAACCATCGCAATACCTACGTGATGATGTCGTACAATATCATCAAGCAACAGGTAGAGACTCCTATTATCTGCAATGGGCATACATTGTTTTACGATGGTACATTGATCTTCTTCCGCAGCGAGCAGGAAGCTACCCGCCACCATCAGGTGCAGATATGGCAGACGCCTTATGCCGTGCAGCTAAAGGAAAACTATGAGAAAAGAGAGAATATCCTTTACAAAATAGGCAATAAAGACATTGTAAAGGCGATGGCCGAAAGCCAGGAAGTTATTCAACTTATTAACAAGGAGGATACTTACGAAGGGTTATATGAAGATATTGTAAAGAAATCGAACGATGTTGTCGATGCCTATTTCTGGATTGCCGACGAGGCTACCCATAACCTGGCAGAGCCTCTCAACCAGATAAAAGATATAGCCAATACGGCAATCGACGAGTTTGAGAAAGTAAAAGCGCAGAAAAAGCATGCTGCCGATGTGCTCGAAGCTACAGTAAACAAGGTAGATGCATTGCTTTTCTCCATCAAGAATGCCAAGTTCGATACCCTCGATAAGCTGGTGAAGCTTCTTGCCGAAACCCGCCAGATGCAAGGAGAGGTTATCGAGCTGAACAACCTGAAATATATTGATACAGACAAGATAGAGGAACTTAAGGCAACTTTATTATCTACCAATACGAAGCTGTCGGACAAGACCGTAGAATTTCTGTTGCGCGACGAGGCGCTTATGCCTTACGAGCAAAAAGTGGTGGAGCAGAAAAATGCAGTAGAAGGTGTAACCAAGGTTATAGACGCCAATAAGATAGAAGAAAACTGCAAGCTGATTTCTTCCGAACTCGAATTGCTTATCGACATACTCAATAGCCTGAAAATAGATGATACTACCCAGACTACCAGGATAATAGAAAAAATATCGCTCATATTTGCCTCACTGAATGAAGTGAGGGCGTATCTGAAAAAGAAAATAGACTCGCTGAAAAGCAAGGAGGCTTCTGCCGAATTTAGGGCGCAGCTCACATTGCTCGAACAGAGTATTGTCAACTTCCTCGAACTGGCCACCTCTCCCGAAAAGTGTGATGAATATTTCACAAAGGTAAGTGTGCAGATAGAGGAATTGGAAAGTAAGTTTGCCGATTTCGACGATTTTATCCTCGTCATAGCCGATAAGCGAAACGAAGTAGTCAAAGTATTCGATAGCCGCAAGGCTCAGCTTATAGAGCAAATCAACAGGCGCACTTCTTCGCTTGAGCAGATAGGCTTGCGGGTGCTCAAGAATGTAGAGAACAAGGCCCAGTCGTTTAAGTCGAAGGAAGAAATACAGGCATTTTATTCCACCGACCTCATGGTAGACAAAGTGCGAAAACTGGCTGACGACCTGCGCAATCTGGGAGATGTATCCAAAGCCGAAAATCTGGAAAACAGCCTCAAAACTTCTCTCGAAGACGCACTACGCATCTTGAAAGATAAGACAGAACTGTTTGCCGATGGTGAGAATATTATCTCGTTGGGCAATTATAAATTTGCGGTCAACAAACAGGCTCTCGACCTTACGGTGGTAAGGCGCGACGACAGGCTGTTGTACCACCTCACCGGTACGAATTTCTACCACGACCTCAGGAACGATGAGATAAACAACTATCGCGATATCTGGGAGCAGGAGGTGGTTTCCGAGAATAAGGATGTTTACCGTGCCGAATATCTGGCATACATGGCATTCGAAGAAAGCAAAAAACAAGACAACTTCGATGCAAAGGAATATATAACCAAAAGGGTAGAGCAAAATTACTCCGAATCGTATATGAAAGGGGTGCACGATTTCGATGCCCTTACCATATACAATCATCTGACTGCCATGTACGAGCAGTTGGGAGTACTGTCGTTTCGTCCGCAAATACGTGTAGCTTCGCAACTGTTCTGGTATAGCCTCGATGCAGACGAGAAAAAGCTATTGAGAGGACTGATAATATCGGCCAACAATGTATTGAAAGCATTCCCGGCCTCCAACAACTACCACTATGTAATCAAGCATATCGAAGATCTGTTTGTGAAATGGAACAATGTCTTCAATTTCTCGAAGATGAAGGCGCGCCGAATAGCCATGTATCTCTTTAGTGAGTTTGCCAATTCGCCGGCATTTACGGTCAGCGAGCAATCGCAGGAGTTGCAGAAGGATTTCTATGCTTACCTGAAAAAGCAGAAGCTTACCGAAAGCTTCAACAGCGACCTTGCCGAAGAATCGTTCAGTGTTGTAGAGCGTTTTTACTTAACCCGAAACTGGCTGACTTCGTTTATCGACCTTGATGGCAAATATGCTAAATATAAGAAATATGTAGGCGAAACTTCGTGTCAACTACTATTGAACGAACACCAGTTCGAAGTGCGCCATAGTTCGGATATTATCGAAATCACCGACCTGAGGGGTAGCCACCCTGTTATAGTAAATAACGTATATTCGGTAGACTATCACGAGTTTATACTCAAGATGGTAGACTTTTCGGAGATGGCTGTCCCTACCTTCAACGAGTTTACCCGCTTGAAAGAAATGCAAATACAAGGGTTCAAGAAGTCACTCAAGATAAATGAATTGAAGCCGAGGGTATTGACTTCGTTTGTGCGCAATAAGCTTATCAACAATGTTTACCTGCCACTTATCGGAGCCAACCTCGCCAAACAGTTGGGGGTGGCAGGCGACAACAAACGCACGGCGCGTATGGGTATGCTGTTGCTATTGTCGCCTCCGGGATACGGAAAAACTACGTTGATGGAGTATCTGGCGAATGTGATGGGACTGAACTTTGTGAAGGTAAACGGGCCTACTATCGGGCATTCTATTACCTCTATCGACCCTGCCGAAGCCAAAACGTCGGGTGCGAGGGAAGAACTGAAAAAGATAAACCTTGCATTCGAAATGGCAGACAACGTAATGCTTTATCTGGATGATATACAGCACTGTAGTTCCGAGTTTCTGCAAAAGTTCATCTCTCTTGCCGATGGGCAACGCAAGATGGACGGTATATTCGAAGGAGAGAGCAAGACATACGATTTGCGCGGCAAGCGTTTCTGCGTTATCATGGCAGGAAACCCATATACCGAGAGCGGCGAGAAATTCCAGATACCCGATATGCTTGCCAACCGTGCCGATGTGTACAACCTGGGCGATGTGATAGGTGGTTCCGATAGCTTGTTTAAACTGAGCCTGATAGAGAATGCGATAGTGGAAAACCCTTATTTGCAGAAAATATCGAGCAAGAGTTTTGCCGATTTCTACAACCTGATGGAATATGTAGAAAACAAAAGCGAGCTGATGCCCGATCTCGAAGGTAACCATACACAACAGGATATTGACGACTTTGTGGCTGTGGTAAAGAATGGTTTAGCCGTGCGCGATGTGGTGCTTAAGGTGAACCAGACTTATATAGCCAGTGCAGCTATGCAGGATGCTTACCGTACCGAGCCGGTGTTTAAACTACAGGGGTCGTACAGGGATATGAATAAGTTGGTTAGCCAGATCGTTCCGTTGATGAACCATAAGGAAATTGACGAGTTGATCCTTACCCACTACGAAAATGAAGCACAAACCCTGACCTCCGACAGCGAAGCCAATATCTTGAAACTGAAAGAGCTTGCCGGATTGTTGTCTGCAGAAGAAAAGGAAAGATGGATACAGATTAAAGATATCTTTAACAAGAATAATAAGTTTGCAGGCATCGACCAGAACAATCAAGCGGGGCAGGTTTTGGCTCAACTGGTTGAGTTTAACGATAATTTGCAAGGTATAAAGAACGCTTTGAAGAAGTAAAAAATATTTCCGCCCTGTCATGTTGAACGGAGTGAAATATGACAGGGTAGAGCGACTATTAATTTTTACATTTTTTACTGTTATCCCTTTTTTTATATAAACAGTACCTTATCTCGGTGAAATAAAAAAACTACCTTTGTCTCAATTTTTACGCGTGAATAATAAATCAATGGGAAATACATCGAATAGGGATACTGTTTTACAAGAATTGAAGGCCGGAAAGCCTGGCGAATTGCTCGAATTTCTGATAGAGCAGCAGGTGAGAAAAAGCCGTAATGCAGTAAAGTCACTTCTGGCTCACAAGCAAGTAAAGGTCAACGGAAAGCTTATAACCCAGTTCAATCATGAATTGCAGGCGGGCGATAAAGTGGAGGTGATGAAATTCGACCAGTCGCGAAAAGAAAAACGGCTGAAAGGCTTGAAAATAGTTTTCGAAGACAAACATCTGATCGTAATAGAGAAAGAAGCCGGGTTCTTGTCCGTATCTACCGACAAGGAAAAACAATATACGGTATATACCAGCCTGAACGAATATGTGAAGAAAAAAGGGAAGAACGAACGTGTGTTTGTCCTCCACCGTCTCGACCGCGAAGTTTCGGGCTTGCTCGTATTTGCCCGAAATGCAGATATACAGGGCATTTTTCAGAAAAACTGGAACAATCTGGTAAAATCATATACATATACGGCTGTTGTAGAAGGTGTGCCGGAAAGGAAGAAAGGAACGGTGCGGTCGTGGCTTACCGAGAACAAGAATTTTGTCATGTTTTCGTCTCCCGTGGATAATGGCGGGGTAGAATCGGTGACGCATTATAAAGTCATCAAATCGGCCGGACGTTATTCCCTTGTTAACTTCGACCTGGAGACCAGAAGAAAAAACCAGATCAGGGTACAAATGCAGATGATAGGGCATCCTGTGGTGGGAGATAAGAAGTATGGCTCGAAAACAAATCCTATCAAACGTATTGCGCTTCATGCTTCCGAAATGGAACTGAAACACCCGGTAACCGGCGAAGTGCTCGAATTTAAGTCGTCTTTGCCTAAGACTATGTCGCAATTACTATCGACACCACCCAAAGAAACTGCCGGTAAAACATCGAAAGAAGAATAATATATTGAAATATAAGCATATATGGAAGGGGAAGTAAAAGAAATAGGCCTCAGGCTTAAAGGCTTGCGCGAAGCATTAGAGTTGTCTCCTGAGCAGTTTGCTGCTTCATGCAATATTCCTATCGAAGAATATCTGCAATACGAAGCCGGAGAAAAAGACCTGACAATCAGTACACTGAAAGGGATAGCGACGAAATACAATGTCGATGTATCGGTATTGATGTTTGCCGACGAACCCCGTATGAGCAGTTATTTCCTTACCCGCAAAGGTAAAGGGTTGGCTGTAAATCGTGTAGAAGCATATAGTTACCAGACACTTGCCGGAGGATTTAATAATCGTAAGGCGGAAATATTTGAAGTAACCGTAGAGCCTAAAAGCGATGATGTAGCCATGCATTTCAGTTCGCATGCCGGACAGGAATTTAATACGGTGCTCGAAGGGCGGATGTTGTTGGATATAAACGGAAAAGAACTTGTGATGGAACAAGGTGACAGTATCTATTTCGATTCTTCCCTGCCGCATGGAATGAAAGCCCTCGATGGCAAAAAGGTAAAACTGCTGGTTGTGGTTTTATAAGAACAATCAGTTGGTAAAAAATTTATCTATAAGTATTAGTAACGATATATGAAACGGAGAAAAGTAACGTCTGAAAAATGATGAAAAATGTGTTACTTTTGTTACTTTTTCCGGTTCGCAAAAGATGTAAACAGATTAGGCAGTTTTCTACCTGATTTTTCAACTTGGAATTAAAAATGTTAGAAAAATATCTGAAACAAGTAAGCTTCGCATCCACAGAAGATTTCGCCCGTAACTATAAGGTGAATATACCCGATAATTTCAATTTCGCCTACGATGTAGTAGGTCAATGGGCTAGAATAAACCCCAATAAAAGAGCCATCTGCTGGGTAAACGATCAGGGCAAGCACATTGATTTTACATTTGCCGATATAAAGGAACACAGCGACCGTGCAGCATCTTATTTTCAGTCGTTGGGTATAGGCCGGGGCGATAAGGTGATGCTGATACTCAAGCGCCGCTATGAGTTCTGGTTTGCTGTTATCGGGCTACATAAGATAGGTGCGATAGCAATTCCGGCTACCCATTTGCTGACAAAAAAAGATATTGTATATCGCAACAATGCCGCCGATATAAAAGCCATAATCACAGTGAACGACAATGTCGTGATAGAGCATGTGAACGATGCTATGGCAGACTCGCCAACGGTAAAACACCGTATAGTCTGCCAAGGAACTCCACCCGAAGGTTGGGGCGACTTTAATAAGGGTATGGAAGATGCCGCGCCGTTTTCGCGTCCGGCTAATGTAAATACCAATGGCGATGTCTTGTTGCTGTATTTCACTTCGGGAACAACAGGAGAACCGAAAATGGTGATCCACAACTATACATACCCTCTGGGACATATCGTTACGGCGAAATACTGGCACAATCTGGATGAGGATAGCCTTCACCTTACAGTAGCCGACACGGGCTGGGCAAAAGCCGTATGGGGAAAACTGTACGGGCAATGGCTCGCTGGGGCTGCCGTAATGGTTTACGATCACGAGAAATTTACTCCGGCAGATATGCTCAAGGTGATACAGGACTATAAAGTAACATCTTTTTGCGCACCTCCTACAGTATTCCGTTTCCTTATTCGTGAAGACTTGTCGAAGTATGATCTTTCTGCGCTTAAATATGCGACTACAGCGGGCGAGGCTTTGAATCCGTCTGTATATAAGGCTTTCTATGATGCTACAGGCATCAAGATGATGGAAGCTTTCGGGCAGACAGAGACTACGCCTACTATTATTACATTCCCGTGGATAGAGCCAAAACCCGGTTCGATGGGTGTGCCTAACCCTGCTTACGATATGGATCTGGTAGCAGGTGACGGCCGTTCGGTAGAAGACGGGGAAGTAGGCGAGATCGTTATCAAAACCGACCGTTGGATGCCTTTGGGCTTGTTTATGGGTTATTATCGCGACGAAGCGTTGACCAAGCAGGTTTATCACGACAATATCTACCATACCGGCGATATGGCGTGGCGCGACGAAGACGGTTATTTCTGGTTTGTAGGACGTAGCGACGACGTTATCAAGAGTTCGGGCTATCGTATCGGGCCATTCGAGGTAGAAAGTGCGTTGATGATGCATCCGGCTGTGGTAGAGTGTGCTATCACGGGTGTTCCCGACGAAATACGGGGGCAGGTGGTAAAAGCTACTATTGTTTTGGCTGCCGACTATAAGGATAAAGCCGGAGATGCGCTCAAACAGGAGATACAAGACCATGTGAAGAATGTGACGGCTCCGTACAAATACCCGCGTATCATCGAATTTGTAGACGAACTGCCTAAGACGATCAGCGGAAAGATAAAACGGGCTGAGATAAGGAAGCAGGATTGAAGCTATGATATATAGAAAATAGGGTTTTCCAAACGGAAAACCCTATTATTTAGGTTCTTATGAGACGATCAGCCTGTCTCAGATTTTTTTACCGATATAGAAACCATATCCATAATACTCTTTGTATTTCATATACAAAGATTCTTCGTGCTCCACCATCTCTATGAAGATTTTAGCCGTTTCATTGTTGCCGTTCCTTGTCAGGAAATCTTTAGCAACAGGCGGCATTTCTTTGAAGAAGCAATCTATCCATGTATATTCAGGTAGCTTGAAGTATGCCACGGGGGTATAGCCTGCGTCTTGCATCTGTCTGATTTTTACAGGTGCGGTGTCTATTTCCGGATAGTTTTCATTCCAAAACTCTTCTATTTCAGCCGGACGCTCGTTGGTAAACCAAGTGGCTTCGGATACAGCTATATAGCCTCCTGTTTTCAGGTACTTGTGCCATTCGTTCATACCACGTTCGTATCCGATGCCATATATCGAGCCTTCTGCCCACATAAGGTCTAGCAGGCTTTCTTCGAACGGAAGGTTGTCCATAGATCCTACTATTGTAGTTATCCTGTCCGACATTCCGGCATCTACAATACGTGTGTCCATAACTTCTATCATTTCGGGTATGAGGTCGATGGCCGTAATATGTGCATTGGTATTTGTTGCCAGGGTAAGGGTTTGTGTGCCTGTACCGCAGCCTATGTCAGCCATATTCTTCACTTGCGATAGGTTGTCGATATAAGACAGGGCTTGCTTGGTTACTTGTAGGCTGCCGGGGCCTTGCCTGTTGAGGTGTTTGAAGAAATCTGCTATTAAACTATAGTTGAAGTCTACTATTGTGGTTAAATCTTTACTCATGATGTTAAAAAAAATATTGATGGCTCCTCTTGTATCATTTCATACAAGGATAGAGTTGTTTATTGAAAAAGTGAATATAACAAATACGCAAGCATTGATTTATGCCTGGTAAAAAACGAAAGGATAACTTATAAAAAAGGATGATTATAAGTTATTTACCCCACCAATATTTCCTTAACTTTAGATTTCATAAGCTGTAAATAGTCTTGCAAAGATAAGGCTTTTTTTTATTTAAGCAATAGCATAAAAATAGAGGAGATGCTTTTGGGCATCTCCTCCGAATATTTTAGTGTTTCAAGATTGAGCTAATTAATAGTCTCTTCTTCTAAATCCACCGTTTCCTCCTCTGCTGTTTTCTTGTGGCTTGCGTGGACGAGCTTCCGACACAGAAATAGTTCTTCCATCATATTCAGCACCGTTCAGTTCCTCAATAGCTTTTTGTCCGGCGGCGTTGTCTTCCAGTTCTACAAATCCGTAACCTTTTGAACGGCCTGTAGCTCTGTCCATGATAACTTTTGCTGAGGAAATTTCTCCGTACTCGTTAAATAGATCCCTCAAATCATTGTCGTTGATGCTATAGCTCAACCCTGCAATAAAAATGTTCATTCAAAAAAAAATAAAAATTAAAAAAATAAATACTTTGCATGAGAGGAACATAGATGATGATGTTAAAAAATGACTAGACAAGAAAGGTTACCAAGAAGGGAAAATAACTTGAAAAGAAAGATTTATACAAAAAAATACATGAGCACTCTAATGCGATAGCAAATGTAAAAATAAAAATCAGATATCAAAGTAACCTATCGTGTGTTTTTTCAATAAATTATATCTCTTTTCGAAAAAAATGTTATCGGCTCACACGTTATTTGTCATATTTCTATCTATATTTATTTAACCAGTCCTCCTCCCAACGCTTTATAAAGAACAACTACAGATACTAATTCGTTGAGAATAGCATTGTTAAGAGCTATTTCTGCATCGAATTGCTGACGCTGGGCATCCAATACATCAATATAGTTGCTTATGCCGTTAACATATTGCAACCGTGCTAGCTGGTAATACGATTTTGTAGAATTATAAAGGGCTTCCTGCGAATGATATACCTCTTTCATTTTGTTGAAAGTATTGATGGCATTATTTACTTCCTTAAATGCTTCCAATACAGATTTCTGATAATTATACACTTCCTGTTCGTAGACAGCTTTTGCAGCATTGTGCCGGGCCTTATTCTTGCCCATATTGAAAATAGGGCCTGTCAATGCACTGGAAATAAACCATGTGGGACTTTTCAGAAAGTCAGTCAGTTCACTGTTTTCGCCACCCAGCCTGCCGGTTAGTTTCAATGACGGAAACATGCTTGTAAGTGCTACACCTACTTCTGCATTAGCTTCTTTCAACTGCTGTTCTGCCTGCATAATATCCGGACGGCGTTGCAAAATGGAAGACGGCAAGTCTACAGGTAGGCTTTGCGGTATTTGTTGCTGGCTGATATTTTCTCCCCGTACTATCTCTCCCGAAGGAAATCTTCCTACAAGGACAAACAAATCATTCTCTTTTAGTTTTATCTCATTCTCTAGTTGGGGTATAAGGGTTTCGGTGCGAGCCAGTTCCACAAGGCTTTGCCTGTAAGGTATTTCCGAAGTCAGCCCTCCTTCATAGCGCAGTTTGGCAAACCGTACTCCCTCGCGCCTGGCCTCCAGGGTTTGTTTCACAATGTCGAGTTCCCTGTCCAGGGCTTTTAGTTCGAAATATGTCTGGGCTACCTGCGCAACAATGGTCAGGTGCATCGCTTTTTGTGCCTCTATTGTTTGCATATATGCGGCAACTCCGGCTTCATTCGCCCAGCGCAATTTGCCCCAGAGGTCTATTTCCCATGTCATATTCAGGTTTGCCCTGAGTTCGGGAGTATATTTATCGTTATCTCCTCTATAATTAAGATATTCGCGCTGTGCTGCAACCTCGCCTCCTATTTCGGGGAATATATTGGCAAAGCTAATGCGTTTGTTCGCAGCCATTTCTTTAATGCGGGCTGATGCGATGAGCATATCCTTATTATGCACAAGAGCTTCTTCTATAAGATTTTGCAGTACTGTATCCGCATATAGCTTAGTCCAGCCGATTATGCTGGCATCTCCATCGGGCATTCCTTCGGTTTCGAAGTGCCGGGGCATATCCATTTCGGGTTTCTGGTATTTTTGCCCTATTTTGCACGAAGAAAGCAATATGCTGAATAATATGACGGTATAATATAATTTACTCATCGTTTAATCTTTTTTCTTAGTTTGTTTATCGAAGTCAGTTTGGGGAATTTGATTTCCGGTATCTTGAATTTTTCCTTGAATTTATAAACCATCACAAAGAAGAACGGAACTAAAATAATCCCCAGAGTAATTGCCACAATCATACCGAAAAATACCCCCGTACCTATAGAGTGTCTGCTGGCAGATCCCGGTCCCGATGCCAATACCATCGGCAACATACCCAGTACGAAAGCCAGCGAGGTCATCAATATCGGACGGAAGCGCAACTTTGCTGCCTGCATAGCAGCAAAGACAGGTTGCATACCTTCGTCTACCTGTACTTTTGCAAATTCTACTATCAGTATGGCGTTTTTGGCGGCAAGGCCAATGAGTGTTACCAACCCTATCTGGAAGTATATGTCATTATCCAACCCCAGCATCCAGATGCCGACAAATGCACCTAATGCAGCGATTGGCAACGATAGTATTACCGAAATAGGTACTGTCCAGCTTTCGTACAGTGCGGCGAGGAACAAGAATACAAACAGGAATACCAGACCTAAAACAATACCGGTCTGTCCGCTTGCCTTTTGTTCCTGAAACGATAATCCGCTCCATGTCACACCGATATTCTCAGGCAGATGTTCATTGGCTATACTTTGTATTTCCGACATGGCTTCGCCCGAACTATAGCCCGAAGCCGGCGTTACCTGCATCGGTGCCGATGTGTACATATTGAACCGCGTAATATTGCCCGGGCCGGTGGTATAGCTTGTTTTACCCAACGCTGTAAGCGGAACCATCTCGCCACTCGATGTTTTTACAAAGAACAGGTTGATGTCGTCGGCAGTCGCCCTATACGACTGGTCGGCTTGAATGTAGACTTTATATATACGGTTCAGCATATTGAAGTCGTTGACATATACAGCACCCAGATAAGCTTTCATTGTAGAAAATATATCCGACATAGGCACTCCCAGCAGCATAGCCTGATCCCTGTCTACATCGAAGTACAGTTGCGGTATTTCGGGCTGCAACGATGAAGATACGTTAGCTATGGCTTTCGACTTGGAAGCATATTCGATAAATGTATCTGTAGCTGCCACCAGATCTTCCCATTTGGCATCGGAGCGGGCTTGCAGTTTCATCTCCACTCCTCCTGCCGAACCCAGTCCCGGTATTGCCGGCGGCCGGCTTACGAATGTGCGTATTTCGGGATAGTCTTTCAATTCTTTCTGCACATCGCGCATCACTTCGTCTACACCTACATCGCGTTTCGTCCACGGCTTGAGGATAACGGTGAGTGTGGTTCTGCCCTGATTGGTTCCTACGCGCGGGCTCGAACCGGTAACATTCTGCACATATTCTACGGCCGGATGATGGTCGATATATTCCACAGCCCTGTCGGATACGGCACGCATACGTTCGAGGGTAGTGCCTTCGGGCATTTCCAGTTCTACGGTAAAGTATCCCTGGTCTTCCTGAGGCAGGAAGCTGGTAGGGACAACCTTGTTCAGTACGAAAATAAATATGAGTACCATTCCGAAGCCTGCCATCATACGGCGCGGGTTGTTGATTACCTTCATCAGGATGTTTCCGTATTTAGTGTTTCCTTTAGCCAGCCAGCCGTTTATCTTGCGGAATATAATGTGTTTATTCTCTTCTTTTTGAGCCGGGCGTAGTATCAGGGCACACATTGCCGGGCTGAGCGTAAGTGCCACGACTGCCGATATAAGAACAGATACTACTATCGTGACCGAAAATTGGCGGTAAAGTGCTCCCGTTATACCATCCAGAAAGCTGACGGGAACAAATACCGCGGCCAATACCAGGGAGGTCGCTATCAATGCTCCTGCAAGTTCTTTCATGGCTATATGGGTAGCCTCTCTTGCGCCAACACCTTTTTCTTCCATAATCCGCTCGACATTCTCTACTACTACGATAGCATCGTCTACCACGATACCAATAGCCAATACGAGTCCGAGGAGCGTAAGCATATTCAGCGAAAAGCCCATAGCCAGCATAAAGCCGAATGTGCCTATCAGCGAGATAGGGACTGCTATGATAGGTATAAGGGCGGCTCTCCAATTTTGCAGAGAAAGGAAGACCACAACGATTACCAGCACCAGAGCTTCGAACAGGGTTTTATATACTTCGTGTATCGACTCTCCGATATATTCCGTCATATCGAAAGGGATAAGATAGTCGAGCCCTTCGGGAAAATCCTGCTTGATCTGTACCATTGCAGCCTTTACTTCTTCGGCAACTTCCATTGCATTGGCTCCGGGCAAGAGGTAGATGCTGAGCATGGTGGCATATTTGCCGTTGAGCCCGCTTTCGGTATTGTATGACGATGCTTCGAGCGATACTCGAGCGACGTCGCGTATGCGGATAAAAGATCCATCGTTATCAGCCCTTACAACTATCTCTTCGAACTCGCTGACTGTAGACAGGCGGCCTTGCGCTGTAATGGGCATGGCAACATCTACATCTACAATGGGCTGCTTGCCCAGTTCTCCGGCGGCCGATTCCCTGTTCTGGTCTTTCAGTGCATTTTGCAGGTCTTTGATGGTCAAGCCAAAGCTGGCAAGCCTGTCGGGATATACCCATATCTGCATACCATAATAACGGCTACCGACATTCGACACACGTCCTACGCCGGGAATGCGGCGGATGACATCCAGAATATTTATCGTAGCATAGTTGCTGAGGTATATTTCATCGTATTTGGGATCGTCGGAAACCAAAGCCAGCGTCATAAGCTGTCCTGGTGCTTGCTTCTCTACCGAAATACCGTTTTGCAGTACTTCGGCAGGCAGCCTCGATTCGGCTAGTTTTACACGGTTCTGAATTTCCACGGCAGCAAGGTCGGCGTTTGTATTCACATCGAATGTTACGGTGATGGACAAGCCTCCCGAGTTGGAACTGCTCGATTCCATGTATATCATTCCCGGCGTACCGTTCAGTTCCTGCTCGATGGGGGTAGCCACAGCTTGCGAAACGGTAGTCGCATTAGCTCCCGAATACGAAGCGCTGATCTTTACTACGGGCGGCGTGATGGAGGGGTATTGCTCGATAGGAAGCAACACCAACCCGATGATGCCGATAATAACGATCAGGATTGATAATACGGTAGATAATACGGGCCGTTCGATAAAGAATCCGGGGGTCATTTTTCACCATCCTTCCCTGTTAATTGTTCATTTTTAGCGGCTTCTATTTTCTGTTCTTCTTCGCGGGTGCGAGATATTGCCTTCTGTCCGTGTGCCAGTTTTTGATATCCTTCTACAACAATGTTTTCGCCAACGTTGAGTCCGCGGACGATCACAATTTTATTGTTCTGTTCTGGCCCTGTTTCTACAAAGCGTTTTTCCACAACATTATCGGGGCGGACGATGAAAATAAATGCGCCCCCTTTTTCTATTATAATTGCTTTTCGGGGAACTACCACTACATTTTCGAGTACATCGAGCAGTAGCCTGACACGGGTAAATTGTCCCGGCAACAATACTTGGTTTGGATTGGGTAATTGCGCGCTTACTCCAAATGTCCCCGTTTTGGGGTCTACCTGTGGCGATGCAAAGTCTACAATTCCCTTTTGGCTATAGATGGAATTGTCGGCAAGGGTAACGGTAACGGTAGGTTGCCACGAACGGGTGGTGTCTAGCTCGCCTAAATGTACATTGCGGCGCTGGCTGCGCAGGTAATCGAGAGATGTCATTTTGAAATCTACCAGCACGGTATCCCTGCTAACAACAGTAGCGAGTAACGAAGCCCCCGATTTGCCGACAAGGTTTCCTATGTCGACATACGATCCGCTGATATATCCTGATAGTGGCGAACGCACTATCGTATAACTTAATTCCAGATTAGCTTGTTCCAGGTCGGCTTTGCTCATTGCCACATTGGCACGTGCCATATTCAGTGCAGCTACGGCATTGTCGAGATCGAGGCGGCTGGCTGCATTTTGTTTATACAGGGGTTCTATCCTTTCCAGGTCGCTTTCCGATTTGAGTAGCTGGGCTTCATCTTTTTTCAGTTGTGCCTTGGCTTTTTCTACCTTGGCTTTGTATGTTGCGTTGTTGATATAAAAAAGGGGTTCACCTGCCGTTATCTTCTTTCCTCCGCTAAAGGTTATTCTTTCGAGGAAGCCTTCTACCCGCGCATGGATTTCTACTTTGTGCGATGCTCCTATCAATCCTACATATTCGCCAAATATTTCAATATTGTCTGTAGAGGCCGGTTCTACTTCTACTATGGGGAGGTCTTCTGTAGTTTTTTTGCATGCACTTGATATTATTAAAAAAAATGCTGCTATATAAGCTAATTTATTGTAATTCATATAGGTTGACAGATTGATGTTATTTTTTCTTAAACTATTTAGAAACCAAAATTGTTCAAGGAATATAAAGGGCGGCGCAAAGCTCGTGATACAACCTTGATTTGAGTATTTAACAATTGAGTGTAAAAATTTGTTCTTTCTGTTCTGGATAAATAAAATGACTGAAAAAAGGGCAGAAGAAAATATTAATAAATCGATGTCTTAAAATATTAACAGAAATTCTAAAACTGTAATACATTCTTGTGCATTTGTTGCATAAGTGCAAAAAATATTACCAAAAAGAGTGCTTTTAGGTATTTGAGGAGGTGGAGAAATCGAATTTTATGCAATCGTTTGCATAAGCAAAAAGTAATTTTTGTAAAAAAATGTATAAAAGATCTGCTTGTATGTTGGCATATTTGTACCGTGATTACAACACAGCCATGAAAAATAATCTTACCCCTTCAATATTGTAAATGTCAATTGTTCAATCATATAGTTTTTTATAAAGAGTAGTGAAAAGTCAATATTAATAAATCGTTAATCTTATGATTAAAATGGAAAGAAAGATTAAGAGTAGATGTGTAAAAACATTTTTCCTGCTAATGCTTGGGATTTTTGTTTTTTCGTCTGATATGTTCGGACAAAGCCCGACCATAACAGTAAGTGGAAATGTAAAGGACAACCTGAACGAGCCTATCATTAGCGGTAGCGTGGTGCTTAAAGGTACTACTACCGGTACTGTGACCGACCTTGACGGCAATTATACAATAAGTGTTCCTGCCGATGGAGTATTGGTATTTTCGTATGTAGGATTCAAAAATCAGGAAATACCTGTCAACGGACAAAAAACGATAAATGTCACGTTGAGCGAGGATGTAGAAATGCTTCAGGAAGTAGTGGTAATCGGTTATGGTTCGGTAAAGAAAGAAGACCTTACCGGTTCGGTAACCGCTATTTCGGCCAACTCGTTGGCTAAGGGTATGGCTACGTCTGCCTCGGACTTGCTGGTAGGTAAAGCTCCCGGTGTAAGTGTAACTACAGATGGTGGTGCACCCGGATCGGCGGCAAAGATACGTATCCGTGGAGGATCGTCGATGAAAGCAAGCAACGACCCATTGATAGTGATAGACGGTGTGCCTGTGGATAATACAAAACCGATAGACGGTATGGCCAACCCACTGTCGTCTATAAACCCGAACGATATAGAAAGCTTTTCTATATTGAGAGATGCCTCGGCTACAGCTATTTACGGCTCGCGTGCGTCTAATGGTGTAATCATTATCACGACAAAGAAAGGAACTTCGGGCAAACCGAAGGTAAGCTATAGCGGAACTTTCTCGATAAGCACCAAGACTGATGATATAGATGTGATGAGTGCCGATAATTTCAGGTCTTTTGTGAAATCGAAATATGCGGCAGACAGCCCGCAGGTAGGTGCTTTGGGCACTGCAAATACCAACTGGCAAGATGAAATTTTCCGTACAGCCTATAGTACCGACCACAGCATCAGTGTAGGTGGTGCGGCAGGCAACTTCCCTTATCGTGTGTCGATCGGATATACCAACGAAAATGGTATCCTGAAGACTTCTTATATGGATCGCTGGACAGGCTCGTTGAACCTGAGCCCTAAATTTTTCGACAATCATCTGAGCGTGCAGCTAAGCCTTAAAGGTATATATAATACCAACCGTTTTGCCGATACGGCAGCTATAGGTACGGCAGCCGAATTCGACCCTACCCAACCTGTTTATGTTAGCGATAACATTTATGGAAACGGTTATTATATGTCTATGCCTCCGGCCGGAGGAAAACCAATTGATATAGCATTGGCAAATCCCGTTGCTATTCTCGATCAGAAAAGAGATGCTTCGCGCGTGAGAAGAAGCCTGGGTAATATACAATTCGATTACAAAATGCATTTCCTTCCGGAGTTGAGGGCAAACCTTAATCTGGGGTATGATGTTTCGAGCAGTATAGGCTGGGTAACAGTAGAAGACAATTCGCCAATGTCTTACACATGGGGTAACTATAAAGACGGATGGGGCGACAACCGGGAATATACCCAGTTGAAACGCAACCATCTGATGGATTTTTACCTGAACTATGTGAAAGAAATCAACCGCCACCGGTTCGATGTGATGGGTGGTTATTCATGGCAGCATTTCTTCCGTTCGGAATCGAATATCTATCCGTATTCTGATGCAATGCAAGCAGGAAAAGGTACTACATATTACAAAGACGGCGATAGTTACAAGACAGAGAGTTATCTGATATCGTTCTTCGGACGTTTCAACTATTCGTTTGCCAACCGTTATTTATTGACTGCTACTCTGCGTGACGATGGTTCGTCGCGTTTCGGAAAAGATAATCGATGGAGCTTATTCCCTTCGGTCGCTCTAGCATGGAGAGTTACAGAAGAGCCATTTATGAAGAATCAAAGTTTATTGTCTGACCTGAAATTGCGTTTGGGATACGGTATCACAGGGCAGCAGAACCTCGACAACGGAGACTATCCATACCTTGCAAAATACCAATATAGCAAGCCGGGAGCGAATTATTATTGGGGTGATGAAAAAATTCAGTTGCTTCGTCCTAATGCTTACGACCCTGACCTGAAATGGGAAGAAACCACAACTTACAACGTTGGGTTGGATTATGGATTCCTCGGAAACCGTATTTCGGGAGCTATTGATGTATATTACAGAAAAACTGAAGATATGCTCAGTGAAATACCAATTCCTGCGGGATCGAACTTTAGCAATGTATTGCTGACTAATATAGGTAGTATGACCAACAGGGGTATCGAATTTTCGGTAACTGCACGTCCTATAGAAACAAAAGATATCAACTGGGTGCTTTCTTATAATGTTTCGTATAACAAAAATAAGATAACCAAACTGGCTGCCGACCCTAGCACAGTATTCAGATGGGGAGGTATAACCGGAGGTACCGGTAACAATATACTTGTGCATATGGCCGGACAACCTTATGGTACATTCTATGTTCAGGAGCAAATTTACGATACAAATGGCAAACCGATAGAAGGCGCGTATGTAGACCAGAATGAGGATGGAACGATAGATGCTAAAGACCTTGTTCCATACAAAAACTTCTCTCCTGATGTATTTATGGGATTGTCGTCACAATTCTCCTACAAGAACTGGGACTTCAACTTTGCGCTTCGTGCCAGCCTGGGCAACTATGCTTATAATAATATACAATCGAACCGCGAAGCCTATGGAGGTTCTTTCTTGTACGACCAGACAGGTTTCTTGAAAAACAGGGTGAATAGTGCAGTATATACCGATTTTAAAGAAGTAGAATATTTGTCCAGCTACTATATACAAAACGCATCGTTCCTGAGGATGGACAATATATCGCTGGGATACACATTCTATAAACCATTCAAAGGCTTGGAATCTATGCGCTTGTACGGAACTGTTCAGAATCCGTTTGTTATCACAAAATACAAAGGCCTCGATCCTGAGTTCAATAACGATGGTATAGATAATAATATTTATCCTCGTCCGCGTATATATATGTTGGGATTAAGTCTTAATTTCTAATGTCAATAAAAAAGAAGATATGAAATCAATAAAATATTCAATAATAGCTATATTGGGGCTCATACTGTCTGTTACTTCCTGTACCGACGACCTCAATACGCTTCCGATCGACTCGAACGAAGTCGTTGGAGAGATTGCTTACGGAAAAGAAATTGGAGCCTATAAGGCCGGTCTTGCCAAAATATATGCCGGTCTTGCCATATCGGGAAATAAAGGTGGTGACGACGAATCAGACGTTGCCGGAGTAGATGGTGGTAGCCAGGCGTCATTCCTTCGCGGATTGTGGAACCTGCAACAATTGCCTACCGATGAAGCGCACTGTTGCTGGGGCGATGAAGGTATCAACGACTTCAATACACTTGCATGGAACTCTACCAATGTGTTTATCAAAGGGTTCTACTACCGTTTGTATTACCAGATAAATCTTGCAAATGAATATTTGCGCGAGACATCCGACGATAAACTGTCGTCGAGAGGTGTCGACGAATCGGTAAGAAGCCAGATAATGGTATTCCGCAACGATGCCCGCTTCATGAGAGCATTGTCATACTTCTACCTGCTGGATATGTTCCGTAATGTACCTTTCGTTACAGACGAGAGCGTGGTGGGAAAAGAATCTGCTCCACAGATTATGGCTAAAGATTTGTTCAATTATGTAGAATCTGAACTACAGGGCATTGAAGGTGGACTTTTAGATCCTTTTGTTGGTTACGATTCTAAAAACTATGGCCGTGTTACCAAGGCTGCTGCATGGTCTTTACTCTCACGCTTGTACCTGAATGCAGAAGTGTACACAGGTACAGCTAAATATACAGAAAGTATTACTTATAGCAACAAAGTACTAGGGGTAGGGTATGAACTAGAGCCTGTATATGCCGATTTGTTTAAAGCTGATAATGGCAATTCGAAAGAAATGATTTTCCCTGTCCGCTACGAAGGCGAAGATACTCAAACATGGGGTGGTATGACTTTCTTGCTATGTAGTACAGTTCCTTCGAGCATGCAAGCCTCTATAAATGCAGTAGGTGCATGGCAAGGAAACCGTGCGCGTACAGCTTTGCAGAATACATTTACTAAGATGTCGGACTATAATAACGATTCCCGCTATTCTATGTTGTATCCTAATCTGGCTGCAAATGTAAATATAGTCGACCCGGCGAGCTACACTCATGGAATACCTGTAGTGAAGTATTCGAATGTAAATAAGAATGGCTCATTGCCTCCAAGCAATATTGTATATACCGATTTTCCTTTATTCCGCCTTGGCGAGATATATCTGAACTATGCCGAAGCTGTTGTTAGAGGAGGTTCGGGCGGAAGTATGTCTACAGCAGTTTCGTTGATAAACGAGTTGCGCGACAGGGCAGGTGCCGGTGCAATTGCTCAGGCAGATTTAACTACAGACTTTTTATTGGATGAAAAAGGACGCGAATTCTTCTTCGAAGCACAACGTCGTACCGACCTCGTTCGTTTCGACAGGCTGACTACCAATACCTATATTTGGCAATGGAAGGGTGGAATATTTGGCGGAACATCGGTTGATAAAAGGTTTAATGTATTCCCTATACCATCGGATGATATTAGTACCAATCCTAACTTGGATCAATACGAAGGTTACAACTAATAGATTTGACTGTAAAACTGAAAAAAATAACAATATATGAAAAAGTTAAATATATTTTTTCTTCTCGGGCTATTTACATTGATTTTCGTTGCCTGCGACAACGACGACGACAAGATCAAACTAAATAGCGGAGATTTGGTGTACCCGTCGTTCACTATGGAGAGCGAACAAGGTTTTGAAGTGACAGCTTCTACCGATCAAACTCAGGAGATAGGTACATGGGAATGGAGCAAGGCTGCGTTTGGCCTAAATTCTCCTATAACGTATGTGGTTGTAGCCGATACATTAGAGTCATTTGCCACCGAAGTAGAAGTGATAAGATATACATCTTCCAACAAAGAAGAGCCTGTAACAATCAAATTGTTGAACGATGCCGCAGCTACTCTTACCAAGGAATCGAAAGAGGTGACACTCTATGTTACGGTGAAGGCTATTCTGGGCTCGTCGGGCAACACTGGTGCATTATATGCTTCGGAAAAGAAAGCTATTGATTTCACTTGTTATTATTTCAAACCGAAAGCGGCTCTTTATATAGTAGGTAATGGGCTTGTAGGATGGGATAATACTGAGGAAACCATTGGCAACAACCTACAGGTGTTCTTCTCTGACGATAATGGTAGCGGTACGCTTATCTATACATATACAGGCTACTTTACCGGAGGCAATGGACTTAAATTCCCTACTCTTGCAGGCGACTGGGATAAAGCTTATGGATATAGCAATGGTAGCCTTATACCTAACAATGGTGGCGGGGATTATACTACTCCGGCTACAAGCGGGCTATATACATTGACTGTCAACTTAAAGACTATGGCTTTGACTATGGAACCATATACCGATGCCGTTACATCTTACGAGAAAATAGGTATTGTTGGTGATGGAGCTAATGGATGGCCTGAAGATGACAATATTACAGATATTGCAATGACTAAATATGCCGAGCATGTATGGGTAGCAACAAATGTAAAACTTACAGCTGGTAAAGAAATTAAGTTTAGGGCAAATGAAGCCTGGACTGTTAATTGGGGTGTTGAAAGCGGTGAAGAGCAAGGCCTTCCGTTTACTGTAGGTAAGGTTAATGGGGATAATATCAAAGTGTTGAAAACTACTGAGTATTTTGTAGCCTTTAATGATATTACCAACCATATTATTGTAATACCAATGGATGACCTACCTAAAAAGACTGCTGAATAGGACGGTTATAGTTGATTGATATAGTAAAGGGTGGAGCTTGTGGCTTCACCCTTTCTTTGTATGGATTTCTGAGTCTGTGGTATTGTGTGTATAATAGGGGGTAGTAGAATCTGGAGAATTTCCTAACTGTTACTTATGCCAATCAGTAGTTTAACGTGAGTTCGATATAATAGTGTTTAGATATCAGTTAGTTATGGGTTTTTCTTATGAGCTTTGTGTAAAACTTTGTGTTCTTTGTGGTTAAATCTTATTTTTTTTACCACAAAGGGCACAAAGGAAAAGCACGAAGGGCACGGAGTTTTACTCCATATATTTTGGCAACCTATAATAAAAAAAAGTGACCGGGATATATCCGGCCACTTTGTATAAATAGAGTCTTAAATCTGATTATTCAGCTTTGTCTTGTTTTTTCTTCAACATACCCCAAGCAATAGGAGATGCGATAAACAGAGAAGAATAAGTACCTACAATAATACCGATGAAGATAGCGAATGTAAAGCTACGGATAGTATCACCACCTAACAAGAAGATGATAAATACTCCCAGCAATGTACTCATAGCCGTATTTACTGTACGTCCTAATGTTGAGTTCAATGCTTCGTTTACAGTTTCGGTAATATTGCGCTTAGGATATAACGTCCTGATTTCGCGGATACGGTCGAAGATAACCACCTTGTCGTTGATAGAGTAACCCACAACTGTAAGTATAGCGGCGATAAACGACTGGTCTATTTCCATCGAGAATGGCATTATTTTGTATAGAATAGAATATAGCAGGATAACGACTAGCGCATCGTGTGCTACGGCTGCCAATGTACCTACCGAGAATGCTACATCGCGGAAACGTATCAGGATATATAATCCCATACACAAAATTGCGATTATCACAGCTATTGTAGCCGATTTCTGAAGGTCTTCGGCAATGCTTGGTCCTACAGTTTGCGAACTTTGTATAAATCCGTCGATAGGCTTACTATCAAGATCGGCTTGAAGAGCTTTGCTCATTTTAGCTCTTATCTCGGTTTCTGCTTCATCGCTCGTGTTTTCTATCTTGTAGTTGGTAGTTATACGTACTTGCGAAGAAGATGCCGATTGACTTGCCGAACCACTCGTAATAACACGAACAGTAGAACCTTCAAATTCAGCGGCTAAAGCTTTTTCTACATCGGCTGTGTTCACTGTTTTGTCGAAGCGAACAAGATAGTTACGTCCACCTGTAAAGTCGATACCTCTGTTCAGCCCGTTGATAAGCATAGATGCTACACCGGCAATAAGTAATATAGCCGAGAAGATGATAATCTTCTTTGTCAATCCCAAGAAGTTGATCTTAGTGTTGATAAACAGGTTCTTAGTTATAGGAGTAGTAAATGTAAGGTTTCTGAACTTACCTTTGTTCAACATATAATCGTAAAACATACGGGTAAGGAATACCGCAGTGATGAACGATGCTATGATACCGATAATCAATGTTGTAGCAAAACCTTGTATAGCTCCTGTTCCGAATATTATCAATATTGCAGCAGTGATAACAGATGTTAAGTTGGCATCGAAGATAGCCGAGAATGCATGTTTGTAACCATCCATAATCGCCACTTTCGTATTCTTGCCTGCGCGTAACTCTTCTTTAGCGCGTTCGTATATCAATACATTGGCATCCACAGCCATACCCAGCGAGAGCACAAGCCCTGTTATTCCCGGCAGGGTAAGTACAGCCCCAAACGAGGCGAGGATACCCATTGTAAAGAATAAGTTGAGCAATAGAGCCGCATTAGCCACAAGTCCCGGTATGATACCATATGCCAAACACATATAGATCATGATAAGGATAAGGGCAAGCAGGAACGATATCATACCTGCGTCGATAGCTTCTTGTCCCAAAGATGGACCTACAACGTCTTCTTGCACGATGCTTACACCGGCTTTCATCTTACCCGATCTCAGCACGTTTTCAAGGTCTTTTGCATCATCTACGGTAAATCTTCCTGAGATTTGAGAGCGTCCGCCTTCTATGCGGTCGTTTACATTAGGTGCAGAATATACATATCCGTCGAGTACGATCGCGATAGCCTTTCCTTTTTCGGCTCCTGTTATTGTAGCCCAACGTTGCGAACCAGTAGTATTCATTTGCATATCTACTACCCATGCTGCACTGTTTTGTGCCTGGTCGGCTTTAGCTGATACAACAACTTCTCCGTCGAGGGCAGGGCCTTTCTTTATACCATCGCCGCGAAGCGAGTAAAGTGCGAAGTATGTTTCTTTTGCATCTTCTGCCTTGAAGCCCCAAGCGAATTTCAGGTCGCCAGGATACAAATCTTTATATTTGTTCAATATTGTGTTGACGGCAGATGTGTCGTTCTTGTGTGCAATACCTACCATCGGACCGTCAGGATATCTTTGTAGCAGTTCGCTCAACGGTTTCTTAAATCCAAGGTCTGCAACGTTTGCTGATACATTTTCTACTACTGCTGTAGAATCTGCATTTACCTGAACCGAGTCTGTTGCCACAGTGTTAGTGTTAGCAGACAGAAGTTGGCGGGTACGCTCGTCGAGAGATGCCCAGTAACCGTTAATTTCGGAACCGTTGTACGTTTTCCAGAATTCAAGGTTTGCATTACCTTGAAGCAGTTTTCTTACACGCTCAGGTTCTTTTATACCCGGAAGCTCTATCATAATGCGTTCTGCGCGGTTGTCCAGTTTTTGGATATTTGGAGCAACTACACCGAAACGGTCGATACGTGTGCGCAGCACGTTGAAAGAGTTGTCGGCTATACTTTGCAATTCGGTACGCAAAGCAGCGATTACTTTATCATCTTTATCCTGAGCTGTGATTTGCTGATCTTTTAGCTTTGTTGCAAAAACTCCGGCCAATTTATCATTGCCGTTTGCTGCTCTGAACTTATCAACAAAGATGGTGATATAGTCACGGTTACTACCTTTTTGATTTTCTGTAGAAGCTTCTTGCAGAGCGTTAAGGAACGCTTCGTTCTCGGAGTCGCCCAGTGTGCGGAGAACTGCCGCTGCATCTACTTCTACTATAACACTCATACCACCTTTGAGGTCGAGTCCGAGTCCGATTTCTTTCTCACGGCATTGTTTAAGGGTATAACCCATCTCATCCGTAAAGTTTAACCAGACGCGCTCAGTCGACATCGAATCCAGATAGTAATTGTATTGTCTGTTATACAACTCATCATACAGTTGTTGATCGCCTTTCGCATTCTCTGCAGCATAGGTTGTGGCAAATTCTACCGCTTTCTTGTCGTAACTTCTGGTTACAAACGTAAAAGACAAATAGAACAGACACACCAACACAAGGAGAATGGAAAATGTCATTACAAAGCCTTTGTTTTGCATCTCGAATTTTACTTTTTGTTATTTATATGTTATTTCTATATTTAATTCTAAACGCCGAAAACAGGCATATATCTAGTGCTTTTCATCAAAGACGCAAGCCTAATTCAGATATATACACACTTTCGAGCGTGCAAATATAATCTTTTATTTTATACGATTGATAATAAATATAAAGAAAAATATACAGGCCGGTGGCGTGTTTTTCGTTTATAATAGACCTGCTCCTTTACTGCCGGGATGCAAAAATGTTTTTATTATGAATAGCTTTACTTGGTAAAGAAGCAGGTTTTGTGACAAAAAAGATAGATGATAGTAGATTGCAACCGTTTATTTATACTACTCCCTGTGCTATCATAGCGCGTGCTACCTTCATAAATCCGGCAACATTAGCTCCTTTTACATAATTGGTATAATTACCGTCTTTCCCAAATTTGAGGCATTGTTCGTGAATGTTTCGCATTATGCCGTGCAGGCGTTGGTCTACTTCTTCTGCGCCCCACTGTATATGCATGGCGTTCTGGCTCATTTCCAGTCCCGAAGTAGCCACTCCCCCTGCGTTGACGGCTTTGCCGGGAGCGAATAATACTTGTTTTTCGAGAAACAGGTCGACAGCCTCGGCTGTGCATCCCATGTTCGACACTTCGGCTACACAGGTTACCCCGTTAGCGATCAGTGCTTCAGCATCTTTCTCGTTCAGTTCATTCTGTATGGCACATGGCAATGCAATGTCTACTTTTTCCACCCACGGTTTTTTTCCAGCGTGGAAGGTTGAGTTCGGGTATTTTACGGCATATGGGGCAACGATGTCTTCTCCCGAATCGCGCAATTCGAGCATATAGCCTATCTTTTCGCCGCTTATGCCATCGGGATCGTATATGTAGCCGTCGGGACCCGATATGGTGACTACTTTGGCTCCCAGTTCTGTGGCTTTCAAGGCTGCGCCCCATGCCACATTGCCAAAGCCCGATATGGCAACTGTTTTGCCTTCGATGCCGATATTTTTGGCTTTAAGCATTTCGTGGACAAAATATAATGCTCCGAATCCTGTAGCTTCGGGGCGAACCAGCGAACCGCCGTATTCGAGCCCTTTGCCTGTGAATGTGCCGGTATTTTCGCGCGCCAGTTTTTTATACATACCATACAGGTATCCTATTTCGCGTGCGCCTACGCCTATATCTCCTGCCGGAACGTCGGTGTCGGGGCCTATATTGCGCCACAGTTCGAGCATAAAGGCCTGGCAGAAGCGCATGATTTCGCCATTGGATTTCCCTTTCGGGCTGAAATCGGAACCACCTTTGCCTCCACCCATCGGCAGGGTAGTGAGCGCATTTTTGAAGGTTTGCTCAAAACCGAGGAATTTGAGCGAAGATAGGTTTACCGATGCGTGAAACCTCAATCCACCTTTGTATGGGCCGATAGCGTTGTTGAACTGCACACGGTATCCGAGGTTTACCTGTATGTCGCCACGGTCGTCTACCCACGGCACTTTGAAAGTGAATATGCGGTCGGGCTCTACAAGCCGTTCTATGATGCGGTGCTTCTCAAACTCAGGGTGCTGGTTGTAAACGTCTTCTATCGAAACCAATACTTCTTTTACTGCCTGCAAAAATTCGGACTCGCCGGGGTGTTTTGCTTCCAGAGATGATAAAATGCTATCTATTTTCATATTCTATAAGTTAAAATTGTTGACTAACTACACAAATATATAAATAAACGGGATATAAATGCTTCAAAATGTCAATTATTTTTTTCTGTTTTATAATATAAAAAGAGACGCGTTTTCTGTTAACAGCCAGCAGTTATCAGTTAGCAATATTTTCTTCTTCCCTATGTCTGATCGGCATGATTAATATGCAATATAGGATACTAGTTAAAGTTTTTTGCGTTTATCATACCTGTATAATAAGGTGAAATAGCTAAATTAGCAGACTGTAAATCTAAACTAAAATGGACGTATTAATTATTATAGGCCTTGTTTTACTCAATGGCATATTCTCGATGTCGGAAATCGCTGTGGTTTCGGCGCGCAAATCGAGCCTGACCAACGAAGCCAAACATGGCAACAAAGCTGCCCGGTCGGCACTCGATTTAGCCGGCAATCCGAATAAATTCTTATCCACTGTGCAGGTAGGCATCACCCTTATCGGCATCATCACAGGGCTCTATTCGGGCGATGTGCTTGCCGACGACTTTTCGCACCTGTTGGCAAAAACCGGTATGCCTACAGCTTACCAGTTGGCTGCATCCAAAGTAATAATAGTAGTGATAGTGACATATTTCACCATTGTTTTTGGCGAACTGGTTCCTAAACGCATCGGACTGAGCGCCTCCGAAAAGATAGCCAAGTTTATAGCCAAGCCTATGCACTATCTTTCGGTCGTAGCATCGCCGTTTGTATGGGCACTTTCGAAAAGTACATCTTTTATATTCAATATATTGGGTGTGAAAGATTCGGAGGCGAAAGTTACCGAAGAAGAGATAAAGACAATGGTAAAGGAAGGTGCGCAGGATGGTACTGTACAGGCTGTAGAGCAAGATATTGTAGAACGGGTGTTTACATTGGGCGACCGCGATCTGGAGTCGATAATGACCAACCGCAACGATATAGTCTGGTTGGATGTGAACATGAGCCATGAGGAGATAATAAGCATTGTAAACAGCCATCCGTTCGACAAATACCCTGTTGCCGACAAGAACCTCGACAATATAGAAGGCATTATCTATCTCAAAGACCTGTTTGGGAAAATGATCGACCCTGATTTCAACCTGCGCCAGCTGGTGAAGCCCGTGCAGTATTTTTACGAAAATATGGAAGTGTACAGCGCTTTGGAAGAAATGAAAGCCAGCCATTTGCAATATGCCCTGGTTTGCGACGAATTTGGAACGGTCAGGGGCATCGTTTCGCTCAAAGATATACTCGAAGCCCTTGTGGGTACGATACTCGACCCGCACGAAGAGCCCGATATCGTGCAACGTGCGGATGGAAGTTGCCTCGTAGACGGACAATGTTCTTTCTACGATTTTCTTACCTACTTCAAGAAAGGGGAGTTGTACAATAAATATGAGTATAATACAATCAGCGGGCTTATACTCGACTTGCTGGGGCATATCCCCAAAACGGGAGAACAAACACAATGGCATGGCTTCCAGTTCGAAATAATGGACATGGACGGCGCACGTATAGACAAATTACTGGTGTATCAGTTTTAAGTAACTGCTAGGAAATATCTCGTTTCCATTTTCAGAATTGTTTTAGAGATATCTTTTCGTTCGCGAAGCGATAGTAGCGGGCTACTCTTCTGTTTTTTTAGATGAAAACCAATTTGTTATATTTCCTAACAGTTACTAAGCAATTTTACGATAAAATATTGGATCAGTGAGCCACATATTTCAGCCCTACTACCGAAAGTATCAGTGTGGATATGAAAAATATCCGCATGGCACCGGCCGGTTCTTTAAATACCAAAATGCCGATTATAGCTGTTCCGGCTGCGCCTATTCCTGTCCATACAGCATAGGCTGTTCCCATTGGTATGGTCTGAGTGGCTTTCATCAGTAGGAGCATGCTGGCTACTATGCAGACAGCAAAAGCTGCATACCAGTAATATGTGTGAGGCGTAACTGCTTCTTTGGCCTTCGACAACGAAAATGTAAATCCTACTTCGAATGCACTTGCTAATAATAAGTAAACCCAGTTCATAATGTAATTTGTCTGTTATAATTAAATCTTTATTTTAGCTATTAGCTTTTTGTTTCTCAATTGAACAATCATTCAACGAAATGGCAAAAAAATCATCTCAACAATCCTATATATTGCAATAATGACTCTTCCAATTTATCTACCATGCTTCCGGCATCATCGTCGAGAACCACCTGAAACCAAACCCCATTGGTGAGGGTGTAAAGCTGATTGGCAGCAACCTCAACGTCAATACCAGGTTTTATCTCTCCTGCCGATATGCTGTTGTGCAAAGCCTGTTGCCATCCTGCTTTCTCTTTTTCTAAAGTGGCACGATACCTGGCTCTGAACTGCACATCGCGATGGATTACCTGATACGATAGGAAATGATAATTAAGTATTGTAACATCAGCTTTATTTGCCGATTGTGAAGCAATATTCATAATGGTTTTCTCTATCTTCCTGAAACGCCTGCATATAAAATCGGTAAAGCCTGACAGGTTATAATTCTTCGTTTTCCCTAAATTGAAATCGAATATTTCGAGAAAATATTTTTCGGTAACCTGTATAAACAGCTCTTCCTTGTTCCTGAAATAATGATAGAGCAAACCGCGCGAAAGTCCGCTAGCCTCCTGTATGTCTGATATAGATACTGCATCGAAGCCTTTTATCAGCAAGAGGTTGAATGTTTTTTGCAATATGGTATCTTTCGCTTCCATTATTGAAATGCTTATTGAATAATCGTTCAACGAAATTAAAGCTTTTTATTCATACCGGCAATTTTATTTTAACCGACAAACTTAATGTGAAGAATATCAATAAATTGAAAACCGACCGAAAATATAGCCTAGCTTCGGCCCATACAAAAAGAAAGCCCTACACACCACGTGTAAGGCTTTCCAGGCAACTATAATAAAAAACACTATAAAACTATTTAGCCTACGCTAAACTTATATCTTTGTCGAGGTAAACATCCTGTACCGCATTTATAAGCTCTACACCTTCCTTCATTGGACGCTGGAATGCTTTGCGGCCAAGTATCAGTCCCATACCTCCGGCACGTTTGTTTACCACGGCTGTGTAAACCGCATCTTTGAGGTCGGCAGCACCGTGCGATTCGCCTCCGGAATTAATCAGCCCCACACGCCCCATATAGCCATTGGCTACCTGATAGCGGCAAAGGTCGATAGGGTGGTCGCTCGACAGTTCGGTGTACATACGTTCGTCCCATTTGCTGAAATTGATCGCTTTGAAACCACCGTTGTTAACCGGCAGTTTTTGCTTCACGATGTCGGCTTTTATCGTTACACCGATACGGTTTGCCTGACTGGTCAGGTCGGCGGCAGAGTGGTAGTCTACACCATCCTTCTTGAAGTTACTGTTGCGCAGGTAACACCAGAGGATTGTAGCCATTCCCAGTTCGTGTGCATATTCGAAAGCACGGGCAATGTCGACTATTTGCCTGCGGCTCTCTTCGGAACCAAAGTAAATGGTTGCACCCACCGCTGCGGCGCCCATGTTCCAAGCTTCTTTCACTGTGCCGAAAAGTATCTGGTCGTACGAAGTAGGGTAGGAAAGCAGTTCGTTGTGGTTTATTTTTACTACGAACGGTATTTTATGCGCATACTTACGTGCAACGGAGCCCAGTATGCCATAAGTAGATGCTACGGCATTACATCCGGCTTCTATGGCTAGTTTCACAATGTTTTCGGGGTCGAAATATATTGGGTTGGGTGCAAACGAAGCCCCTGCCGAGTGTTCGATATCCTGATCGACGGGCAAAATGGATAAGTACCCGGTATTGGCAAGCCGGCCATGTCCCAGCAGGCGTTGAAGGCTGTTGAGAGTTGGTATGTTCCTGTCTGTGTCCATCCACACACTGTCTACTATATTGGGCGAAGGTGCATGAATCAACGATTTGTCTATTGTTTTGCTTACATGGCCCAGCAGATACTCGCTTTGGTCGCCCAGGATTTTTGTAATATTAGAATGTGACATATTTAATTATAATTTTAGTGTATATTGTTATTTTTCGATTAAAACTTTATTGTAAACAGACTGCTTGTTATTATTTTTGTCTTGATGTTGAAGTGCAAAAGAAGACAGGTGTTTTATTACTTCAACAAACTAAGAGAACAATTCCGGTCTTCTATAATTAAAACAAACAACACCTGTTTCTGTTTTTAAAAATCCGGCATATTTCTTTTAATGAAAAGATTATTTAACAAAAAACCTTATTTATAACCTGTCAAAATAACTAAAAAAACAAATAATTCTGTTATCTTTGCTTAGATAGACAAAAGGGAATAACTTATTCGTATTAATTTAACAATATACAATACATTATGCTACATGAATTTACGCTTTCGAGAGGAAGAGCGATGATTAATTTCACATTGAAATATTGCGATACAAAGCAAAAGCTTCTTAATAGTTATGGTTTCAAACGGGTAGTCGAATCTTTTATAAAACAAGTATTGAAAAAAGACGAGCGTATTATCTATAATTATTATATAGACTCTTTTGGCAGCGAAGACGATGCCGTAGAATCGTTTATCGAAGTGCTCAAATTGCTTACTGTGTTCGAGATTGATGAAGTGGTAGCTGTAGACAATAAATATTCTAAATTTTTCGAAGATAAAGCACTTTTCATAGAAGTGACTGACTTGCTGTTTGCTTATTGGAAACGCCTCGAAAGATATACAATAGTAAGAAATACACGTGTGGGTGACGGTTTGCAGAACGTACGCTTCATACAGGCAAATAATATGTTCAACGACCTCCTGCTGTCTACAGGACGCCGCATACAAGCCACTGTAAACGGGCAGGAAACACGCATCTTCCGCCAATCGACCGCCGGAGCAAATGCGGGGCTTACGCTAAACGACGTGAACTGGAACTGCCCGGTAGAATACAAGGGGCTGGCATCCATTCCGTTTATCAGTACAGTAGTATTCCAACCGCCATACATATCGTACACCAAACGCAATACACGCGACGGTATCTTCCAGGAACATCATCAAAACCCGCTGGAAAACGTGGTTCTCAACGAAGACGATTGGTTTGTATTCCCTGCCAAAGTGGGCAATATGCTTACATTCGTATATTTCCACAAAGACTTTATGGTACACGGCATAGGGGTTGCCAACCTGTTTGAGATAGCTACCGAAACAGAATACATCGGCAAGAAACCGGATATGATTTATGTATTCGGATATCCTGACGGCTATGAGGAAAAACGTACTTTCTACTACAAAGACAAGAAAAACGACATACTTATCGGTTATGCCAACTACTGCGACGATATAGACTACTTCGGCTACATGAAGAAAATGTTGCTTACCCTGCACAATGTGAAGCAGATAGAGCAAAAACGCCTGCCTATACACGGTGCGATGGTAAACATCGTGTTGCGCAACGGCAAAGAGTCGAACATCATCATTATGGGCGATAGCGGTGCAGGAAAATCGGAAAGCCTCGAAGCATTCCGTACCCTCAACGAAAACTATATCCGCCATATGCGCGTGATATTCGACGATATGGGCTATCTGAAAAAAGAAGATGACGGAACAATCAAAGCTTATGGTACAGAGATTGGCGCATTTGTGCGTGTCGACGACCTCGACCCGGCTTATGCCTTCGAACAGCTTGACAAAGGGGTATATACCAACATGGACAAGGTAAATGCCCGTGTTACCATTCCTATTTCCACTTACGAAATCATATCGAAGGGCTATCCTATCGACTACTTCTTGTATGCCAATAATTATAATGAAGCCGACAAAAAAATCCTTATCTACGACGACCTCGACAAGGCGATAACGGTATTCGAAGACGGTGCACGCAAAGCCAAAGGAACCACCACCGAAAAGGGATTGGTAAAATCTTACTTTGCAAACCCGTTCGGCCCTGTACAAGAACGTGCAGAAACCGAAATATTGGTACGCGAATATTTCAACGATATGAAAGATGCTGGTGTGAAAATCGGCGAAATGCACACATCGCTGGCGATAGAGGGCAAGACTAAAGACGGACCTCGTGAGGCAGCAGAAGAACTATTCGACTTGATAAACGAATAAATATTGACTTTATTAAAGAAGTAGCAAACTAGCTTTGCTTACGAGTGGCCGGAGGAAAAATCTTCCGGCCACATTCTTTTATTACTCTTAACACACAATTAAAGAAATGTTTAAAGAATATAGATTGGCGTCAGACGGTTATTCCAAAATCACGGTCAAAACAAGTCCACTTCCGGTATAATAAATGATTAAAAGAACAAAAAAGCTGTACGTAAATTTTGCGTAAAGATGTCTTGTATTTCTTAAATATCGCAGATTTCAGTATGCTTTTTATTATAAATTCGTGTAAAAAATATAAATAATAGCGAAATTAAATAAAAATAACAGGCTTTTTTGTCGAAATCAGCAAATTATAAGAAAAAGCTATATATTTATTTCTGGTTTATTTTGTTGTATTTTCTCTACTTTTGCCAACAGAGACAATAAAACTACGTAAATCATGAAGCAATTATTCATTCTAAGCTTTTTAAGCTTCCTAGCCCTAACTATGTCCGGACAGGTAACTATTGGTGCCGATATACCTCCAGCGAAAGGCGCTCTACTCGACCTGAAACAAACTGGAAATAGTGAAGAAAATTCGCAAAACGGGCTTTTACTACCTAAAGTACTACTGACAAAAAAAGCCCATCTTTATCCTATGTTCGAAACGGGAGCATCTGATTACACCGATGAGCAAAGAAAAATACACACAGGGCTTATTGTATATAACCTGACCAACGATCCCGAAGAAGATCTTTGTCCCGGCACATACGAGTGGAGTGGCAAAATATGGGAAAGGCTCTCATATCCCTGTACTTTCTTCGAGTTTCTTTGTTCTACAATATCTGTCAGCCAGTATTATCAGAATGTAAACATCCCATTCGAAAAAGAACTTACAATCAAGTACAATTCCGGGTTCAGCAAGAATCTGACGACCCCTATTGAGCATTCGTACGACAACGGACTGACCATAAAGGTTGCGCCGCAAGCCATCACACAAGGTGTGAATCAAACGTTTACCTTTACTATATCGGGCGACGGTAATACTCCGGCAGGCATATATGTACTCCCCCTGATTGATCTGCAAAGCGAACTGGATATCAAGTTTTCGTCCAATTGTTTGCCTACAGTTATCATCAGTGCGCCAACACTCGATCTTTTTTGTGCCGGCGTATCGGCAGAAGCAACAGCAGGTGTTGCTCTCAACACCACAGTGCAAGTACCTTATAGCCTGAGCAGGGCTCCCTATACAGTGCCGGCAGGAAACATAGGGGCTGTCATCAATGGTATAACCCCTAGTATAGCTGTCGAACAAACGTTATCGACGCTTACAGGTAATATAACCGTAACACTGACCGGAACGCCAACCACCACGGGCAAAATATCGGTGCCGATAACAATAGGTGGTAGCAATTGTAATATCGAGGTAAATGTGAAAGCTCCATTCGAGTTTATTTGCTCAAGCCTCAAGACAGGACAATATACAGTCAACGAGCGTACAGTGTTTGAGGAAGATAATGAGATAAAATACAATTCGTCTATACAAAAAGTGATTACAACGCCTATGACGCATACATACGGCAACGGGCTGAGTATCACCATTCGTCCGCAAACCATCAGCCAGACTACAAACGGAACCCTTTATTTTTCGGTGTCGAGCAACGGAACAGCGCCACGGGGTATATATTCACTTCTGTTGTCGGAATTGTCGAGCGATCTGGGCTTCGAGATATCGTCAACCAATTGTGCAGTGTCAGTTGTTGTTTCAGCCCCTCAGGTCACTTTGTACTGTAATACAACGTCGACACCTACGGGCGAACTGGGAGTGTATATGAAAAAGGCTGTAATGGTTCCTGCTGTTCTCGACAGGATTCCATATACTTTGCCGGTGGGCGATATAGGCCAACCAGTCAGTGGCATTACTCCGCGCATAGCTTCGGCACAAACCCTTACATCGCAGGCCTCTATAATAATGGTAACACTCGAAGGCACGCCAACCAGCGCCGGGCTAATAGCTATACCTATAACAATAGGAAATGCTAGTTGTTTTATCAACTTGAATGTAAGCGCACCTTTCCTGTTGAATTGTAGCGATATATATATAACCGGCTTTGTAAACCAAGATATCGGTGATACATCGCAGCCGGTCACCATCCCTTATACAATGAGCAGCGGATCGTTTGCTCTGCCTGCCGGTGATATTGGTAAGATATACGGAGTAACAGCATATGTAGAAGCACAAACATTATCAGCTCCGTCGGGTTCTATTACAGTCAAGTTTAGGGGAACTCCTACACAAACACTCGACAAGGTACCGTTCCCTATCGATATACAAGGAAATTCATGTTCTATCCACCTATCCGTTATCAATCCGCCTACAATATGCCCTAATGGATCTATTGCCAAAGCGTTTGTATTCAAGCAAAATAACAAATGGTATGTGGTGACCGGAAACGGCAGTTACAATATTTCTGCGAGCGAATTTATGCCGGTAGCATCCACAATAGAGTGCAATAGCGAAGAGGAAGCTCTGAGGCATCCTGATGCGCTCCAATATTGCGGCAACATAACAGATCCGAGGTGTATCCGGTTGTTCGACAGGCATGGAGCTTTTGTAACAAATGTCTATATGTCGCAACGAAGCGCAGCATGGAATAATAGTGGCGGATTGGCAGAAGCGAATACTGGCTGCTGGAACACAATAAAAGCATACAGCGGAAGTAAGATAGAATCGGTTCAGTACAAGGTCGGATATTTGGGGGCCGTCAATCTGTCAAACGGAGTAGGATACCTGGGTACTATAACAGGGCAGGAAGCTATTTTGACTGATAAACCTCTGAGATAAGAATGTTGAGATAATAATATGATGACGCTGTCACAGAGCACTTTTAAGAGGGTGTGTCCTTTTCGACACACCCTCTTTTTATGTGTTTAATTTGCCGTATCAGAGATTCTTTTCCAAGCGTCCGATTCTCAATCAGCCATTCCTCTTACACTTTCCATCAGGCGAATAAATTCGCGGCGGTATCCTTGTTTGTCATTTCCTGTTCCCGACCGGGCTAAAGCTATAGCTTTGTCGTATGTTGCATTGCCCTTATAGTCCGATTCCTTTATCAGTTGGCTAAACATAGCTACCGAAGCGGCAAAACGGAAATCGTCGGATACATCATTCCTATTATTATCTACCAAGGTCACCTCCATTTTTTTGCTTTTATTCCTATCCGGTTGCTTATACCTAACCTTTACGGTAAGCAGGTCGGGCAAAAGGCTTTTTCCTATTTTCCGATTGCTTGTCGGCTGGTCTTCATTCTGATATTTCAAAGGGTCTACATTGCCTATCATGTTGCTTTTTACACCTACGGGAACCACTTCGTAAAATGCTGTAACGGTATGGCCTGCACCCATTTCTCCGGCATCTTTGGTGTCGTCGTTGAAGTCCTCTTTATTCAGTAGGCGGCTTTCGTAGCCTACCAGCCTGTAGGCCTGTACTTTGGTTGGGTTAAATTCTATTTGCAGCTTTACATCTTTGGCTACTGTGTACATCGTAGAGCCAAATTCGTTTACAAGTACCTTGTTGGCTTCCTGCAGATTGTCTATATAGGCATGGTTACCGTTTCCTGCTTGCGCCAATGTTTGCATCTTACTATCTTTATAGTTACCCATGCCATAGCCGAGGATGGAAAGGAATACGCCTGATTTCCGTTCCTCTTCTATCAGGGTTTTCAGACCGTTGTTGCTGGATACTCCTACATTAAAGTCGCCATCGGTACAAAGTATAATACGGTTGTTGCCTCCCTTTATGAAGTTCTTGCGTGCTATTTTGTAGGCCAGTTGGATGCCTGCTCCTCCGGCCGTAGAACCTCCGGCTGTGAGATTGGCGAGAGATTCTTTTATCTTCTGCTTATCGGCTCCCGATGTAGAAGGCAGCACTTCCCCAGCGTTGCCTGCATATACAACGATGGCTACACGGTCTTCCTCCCGCAGGTTATTTACTAACATTTTTAGGGATGTCTTCACCAGTTCGAGACGCGTAGCGCCATACATAGAGCCCGAAACGTCTATCAGGAAAACAAAATTGGATGCGGGCAGGTTGGCCGACGGCACATTACGTGCTTTAAGTCCTATTTTTACAAGGCGGTGCTGCTCATTCCAAGGGCATGTCCCCACTTCTGTCGAAATCTTTACAGGGTCTTTGCCTTCGGGTTCGGAATAGTTGTAAGAGAAATAGTTTACCATCTCTTCTATGCGTATGGCATCTTTGCGAGGCAGGTCGCCACGGTTTACAAAGCGACGGAAATTACTGTACGAAGCTGCGTCTACATCTACCGAAAACGTAGAGAGGGGTTCTTCTTTTGCCATGCGGAATTTGTTTTCGGTATATGATGCATATTCCTCGTTATGAGTTCTGTCGCGATGTGATTCTACTATTATAAATGCCTGTTCTTCGAGTGGTGCTTCCTGAACTATCATTTTGTGTTCCCGCAGTTCCACAATTTCTACATGTTCTATTGCATCATCTACCGAAATCTGGACAGCAGACCTGTTAGAATTATAATCTGCATCTTTGACTATTGTAGGAGGTACAGGTTTTAGGAGTGGGGGAGATGGCTCTTCTTCCTGCTTTTGGCTGGGGGGTATCTCTTTATTTTTTAAATAGTTGTCTGTTTGCTGGATTTCGGCACGGACTGTATTCTGATCTTTGTCATTTTGCTTATTGCTATTACATGCCATCAGGAATAACGGGAGCAGGACTAACAGTAAAATTTTTTTCGTTTTCATATCCTTTTGTGTTTAGTTAAAATTGTTTCTTTTTATAATAGAATCAATTCTTTAGGATATTCCATAACCGGGTGTCGATTTTTTGTTTAGCCGGCTGTTATTTACAATAAGTTTAAATTAGAAGGAGTGGTGATTGATATAAAGCATTGTTATACAAACGATTTGTTTTTCAGTGGGGAGAGGCTATAGATATAAACAATAATGGCATTTAAAATATCTACTACCGTGTATTTTGGTCGAACAAAAAAACTAGCTATATTTGCTATGTCAATATATCAAAGTTAGTAATAAATAAAAAAAAGAAAATCATGGCTTACGTAATTAATGAAGATTGCATTGCTTGCGGAACTTGTATCGACGAATGTCCTGTAAACGCAATATCTGAGGGCGATATCTACAAAATCGATCCGGATACTTGTACAGATTGCGGAACTTGCGCTGATGCTTGTCCAACTGAAGCAATCCATCCTGCATAACAATCAGGAATAAATATCTTGTCCGGGTACTTGTCGGATAGGAAAAAGATATTAAAAACAGATAGCTGCAATGCAAATTGCGGCTATTTTTTTCTTTTAGTTTATCTATACTGAGGTACAGGGAAAGTATTCCCATACATTTTTACTACTTTTGTGCAGATAAAAAAATGAAAACATTGTGGTATCTGTAGAAAGTTTAACAGTTGAGTTCGGAGGGTTTACCCTGTTTGATGATATATCGTTTGTCGTAAATAAGAAAGAACGCATAGCCCTCGTGGGCAAAAATGGTGCGGGAAAATCGACAATGCTTAAGATTTTTGCAGGATTGCAACAGCCAACAAAAGGAAACGTATCATTACCCAAAGACGTCTCTATCGGCTATCTGCCCCAGCACATGACGCTGAAAGAAGGCAATACGGTTATCGAAGAAGCTTCGTTGGCATTTGGCCACATCCATAAGATAGAAGCCGAACTTCAGAAAGTAAACACACAGTTGGCAGAACGTACCGACTACGAATCGGAAGAATACCACAACCTGATCGAACGGTCTTCCTATCTTAACGAACAATTTCTGATGTCGGGGGGGAATAACTTTCAGGCGGAAGTAGAGAAAACTTTGATGGGGCTGGGTTTTATGCGTACAGACTTCGACCGCCCTACAAGCGAGTTCAGCGGTGGATGGCGGATGCGTATAGAATTGGCGAAGTTGCTTTTGCAACGTCCCGATGTATTGTTGCTCGATGAGCCTACCAACCATCTGGACATCGAATCTATACAATGGCTCGAATCGTTCCTTTCCACACGCGCCAATGCCGTAGTGCTGGTGTCGCACGACAGGGCATTCCTCGATGCTGTCACGCAACGTACTATCGAGATATCGTTGGGGCGTATTTATGACTACAAAGTCCCTTACTCTAAATATGTGGAGCTGAGAAAAGAGCATCGCGAACAACAGATGCGTGCCTTCGAGAACCAGCAAAAACAGATACAAAAGACAGAAGAGTTTATCGAGCGTTTCCGTTATAAAGCGACCAAAGCCGTGCAGGTGCAGTCGCGTATTAAGCAACTCGACAGGCTGGAACGCTTGGAGGTGGACGACGAAGATAATGCCATGCTCAGCCTTAAATTTCCTCCTGCGCCGCGTTCGGGTTCGTATCCGGTAATAGCCGAAGGTGTAGACAAACGTTATGGAAACCATCTGGTCTTTAGCAACGTGAATCTTACGATACACAGGGGCGATAAGGTTGCATTTGTGGGAAAGAACGGAGAAGGTAAGTCTACTCTGGTAAAATGCATCATGGGAGAAATAGATTTTGGCGGAAAGCTGGAATTGGGGCATAACGTCAAAATCGGCTATTTTGCCCAGAACCAGGCACAACTTCTGAATGAAAACCATACTGTATTCGAAACCATAGATTATGTGGCTGTAGGAGATATACGTACAAAAATAAGGGATATTCTCGGTGCTTTCATGTTTGGGGGCGAAGCTTCGGACAAGAAAGTGAAAGTGCTGTCGGGAGGAGAGCGTAGCCGTCTGGCTATGATACGCCTGCTGCTCGAACCTGTCAACCTGCTTATTCTCGATGAACCTACCAATCACCTCGATATGAGGTCGAAAGACGTATTGAAAGAAGCGCTGAAAGAATTTGACGGCACGGTAATCGTTGTTTCGCATGACCGCGATTTCCTTAATGGGTTGGTAGATAAAGTTTACGAGTTTGGCAACCAGCAGGTAAAAGAACATCTTGGTGGTATCTATGAATTTCTTGAAAAGAAGAAGATGGATAGCCTGAAAGAGTTGGAAAAGAACGATGTACCTAAAGCCAAGGCCACGGAAACAGCAGAAGAGTCGAAACCTGCAAGCAAGCTATCGTACGAAGAGCGTAAAGAACTATCGCGCCAGATAAAGCGTATGGAAAAGCAAGTTGCCGAAATAGAACAAGCTATAGAAGACAAGGAAGCTGAGGTAAAACAGATAGAAGAACAATTGTCTACGCCCGAAGGTGCGGCCGATACAGCCCTTTTCGAAAGGCATGGGGCATTGGTTAAAGAATTGGATGCAGACATGTCGAGGTGGGAAGAGTTGACATTCTCGTTAGACGAACAAAGAAAGGAACTTGACTGATTTTAGCGAGTCTCTGGAAAATATAAAGGAAACCAAGACGTTTTATATAAATAAGCAGAACCGTATTGCATGGTTTGTTGTTGTATAAGCGGATTTATTTGTATGAAGAAAACTTTATAAAAAACAAAAAACAATGAAAAAGTATTTAGCAGAAATGATCGGAACGATGGTTCTGGTATTAATGGGATGCGGTGCAGCCGTATTTGCAGGAGCAGGCCAACCTTTTGCATCGGTGGGAACATTAGGTGTAGCGTTTGCATTCGGATTGTCGGTAGTAGCTATGGCATATACTATAGGCAAGGTGTCGGGTTGCCATATCAATCCGGCTATCACGCTGGGTGTTTACCTGTCGAAAAGGATGTCGGGCAAAGATGCTGCGATGTATATGGTCTTTCAGGTAATAGGTGCTATTATCGGTTCGGCTATATTGTATATCCTGGCAAAAGATTCTGGTTCGACAACTACCCTGACCGGAGCTAACGGATTCGCTGAAGGTGCTATGGTTACAGCCTTTATAGCCGAAGTGGTGTTCACGTTTATCTTCGTATTGGTCGTGTTGGGAACTACTTCCGAGGGTGGTGCCGGAAACTTTGCAGGTCTGGCTATCGGACTTTCCCTTGTGTTGGTTCATATCGTATGTATTCCCATTACAGGCACATCGGTGAATCCTGCCCGTAGCGTAGGCCCAGCTTTATTCGATGCAATAGAAGGTGGTAAGGCTCTTTCTCAACTGTGGTTGTTTATCGTAGCTCCGTTTATAGGTGCTGCCCTTTCTGCCATCGTATGGAAAGTAGTGGATACAAATAAGGCTTAAGGCATAAAAATCTATGAATTATAATGAAGGTGTCCTAATCGAGGATGCCTTTTTTTGTTATACGCTGTGCTTTAATTGGCAAGTTTGATATTTTCTGACAGGCTCTTACACTCTACACAAGAAAATTTTAAAATAATTCATATTAAGTAGAATTGTTTTGAATTTTATTCTACCTTTGTCCCCCGTTGTGGTGTCATTCTTTACATCCGTAAAAAGTGATTAAAAGGGAATCAGGTGCAAATCCTGAACAGACCCGCTGCTGTGAGTTCTTAAAATGTTTTACACAATTCTTATGCCACTGGATTAAAATCTGGGAAGGCGTGTAAAATGGAACGAGTCAGAAAACCTGCCAGAACGAGTGAAGTAAAGCTTTCGAGGAATAAGGCTTAGAGAACTTTTGGATTTGTATAATTACATATCTATTCTTTTTCTTTTCATTTGTCATCGGAAGCCCCATTGTACAGATAGTATAGCTGAAGATGAGAATATTAATTGCAATCACATTTATTTCTTTATTCGTTCGGGGTAGTTATGCCCAGACAAACGACAGTATAAAAGCCCATCGGCTGGGCGAAGTTGAAATTTCGGCAGCCAACAAGCCTTCCGAAGCCTTATCGGCCACTCCTCTGCAAGTGATAACCAGCGAAGAATTGTTGAAACAAGGCATTCAATCGGTGTCGGATGCCGTACGCCGTTTCAATGGCATCGTACTGAAAGATTATGGCGGCGTAGGCGGACTGAAAACGATTGCTATCCGTGGCATGGGTGCAGAGCATACGGCTGTGAGTTACGATGGTGTTACGATTAGCAATGTACAGTCGGGACAGGTAGACGTCGGACGTTTTTCCCTTGATAATATATCGGCCGTATCCCTCAATATCGGGCAGTCGGACGAAATGCTGCAAACGGCAAGGGCATTGGCTTCGGGTGGTGTTTTAAACTTGCAAACATCAGCCCCCCGTTTTCGAAATAAGAGTTACAGGATACATTCTAAAATTACAGCAGGTTCGTTCGGGTTGTTCAATCCGATGGTAGATTATGCGCAGAAAATCGGCAAATCGTCTTCGCTTTCAGCAAATGCCAGTTGGCAACGGGCAGACGGCAACTATTCGCTGTCGGAAGATATTGACAAACTGATACCCGAACGCAAACGCAAAAATAGTGATGTGGATATTTTCCGTAGCGAGGTTAATCTCTACACGGATATGGGCAATGCAGGATTGCTGAAAGCCAAAGTATATTACTTCGATTCCGAACGGGGATTGCCCGGCGCAGTTATTCTAGGCAACGATTATTCGGTAGAACGTTTGTGGGACAAAAATGCTTTCGCGCAGATATCGTATGATAAGAAGTTTGGTTCCGGCTTTCACCTAAAGTCGAATGCTAAATACGATTATGTATATACCCGCTACAGAGACGACAATGTAACTAATAAATACAAGGAACAAGAGGCGTATCTGTCTAACTCATTGCAGTTTGATGCTAACCGGCATTTTTCGTTCTCGTTGGCCGAAGATTTGTTTTTCAACAAGCTGGATAACAAAATACAGCAGTTTGGCGACAACCTGCCATACCCTAAACGTTACGCTTCGCTGTCGGCATTTACAGCCAGATACAATAATTCATTTCTTACCATCACAGCCGGGGCATTGGCTACTTATATTTCGGAAGAGGTGAAGAATAACTACGGAGATAATAAATATAAAAAAATATCGCCGTTGCTAAGTATTTCGTACAAGCCTTTTGCCGCCACCAATCTGAGGTTGAGGGCATCGTATAAACATATATACCGCGTGCCTACTTTCACCGAATTATATTATTCGTCGGTACATAAAGTTCTGGATCCCGAATCGGCAAAGCAATTGAATGTCGGGCTAACGTGGGTAGGGGCAATAACCAATACGCCGGTCGATTACCTGAACTTTTCGGTAGATGGGTATCGCAACAAGGTGGATGATAAGATCGTAATTATACCTAAAACGTTTCTGGCTACAACAATGAATGTCGGCAATGCCGATATAAAAGGAATAGACGCCCGTTTGTCGGCAAATGCTACCATAAACAAGAAATTCGGGTTGAATATGTCATTGTCTTACAGTTTTATGCAGGCACAGGATGTAACCGACAAAGAAACCGAAAGATACAAGCACCAGTTGCCATATACTCCAAAGCATTCGGGTGCCGCTACGCTTACTTTTGTCAATCCGTGGGTAGAGTTTTCTTATTCGGTAGTTGCAGCTTCCGAACGCTATTCGCTCCTTATAAACGAGGCTGACAGTAAGGTAGACAGATATACCGACCATAGTATTTCCCTGTACAGGGAGTTTAAGGTGAAACAAAGCCAAATATATCTGCAAGGGAATGTATTGAATTTGTGGAATAAGTATTATGATATAATTGCATATTATCCTATGCCGGGGCGGTCGTTTAAAGTTACTTTGGGTGCAAGATTCTGATATAATTTTATCTATAGGGAAGCCACCTAAATCCCCCACAGGGAACTTCGGAGCAAAGCCTCGACAAGAAAAAGTAACATCCGAGAAATATAAAAAAAAGTGTTACATGTGCTAAGTACATGACAAAAATAGGGAAAATGGGAAAAAATGACTGATAATAAGAGGGATATTATTTTGAAAAGACCTTGATTTTTAGTATCTTAGAAAGA
>NZ_QVMQ01000077.1:0-1032 GCF_010501105.1 Dysgonomonas sp. 511
TAGAAACATATACTGTTGGACGCGACAGGGAGCTCGATGTATATCTTGCTCCATTTGATGTTTTAGGATCGATGGCTCATTAATTTATCGTTAACTCTCTCCGCAAAGGTAAAAACTATATAAATCTTGTAAAAGATGAGGCAGACCGAAGGATTACGTAGCATTTACCAGTCGGCTGTTAGAAAGCGATGTTGAGATTGTTTTCTGCGATTTTCCCAAAGCTAATCGATTAATCCTGCATATCATTAGTTCAATTGCTGAGTATCAGGCCAACCTAATTTCAGAACGCACCAAACAATCATTAAGAGCGAAGAAGGATAAAGGTATTAAGTTAGGTAAACCGGAGAGCCTGCTGAATAATCATGCGCGGGCAATAGCTAATAGTATCAAGACTAATAAGGCAAAAGCCTTAACTAACGAGAACAACAAACGTGCCTTAGCCCTTATTTTAATAATGAGAAATCAGAGTAGAACATATTTGCAGATTACTCATGCACTCAATCGGCAAGGATTCAAGACCAGCAGAGGATATCGTTTCACGACCTCTCAAGTATGGCGATTATATAAACGTCTCAAGTATGGCGATTATATAAACGCCATCAGGATATGCTTAAATGATTTAATTTTCAGGTCGATCAATCAAAGATTGCGGTCTCCACTTTCCGGGAAGCAGTTCATCGAGTTCCTGTATAGAGTGGTCTTGTATTCTATTTAGTACATCTGTTAGCCAAAGGCTCGGGTTTATCCCACATATTTTGCATGTACCCAGTAAAGAGTAGATCATAGCAGTTCTTTCAGCAGACTGGTGATTTGAACAAAATAAATAGTTCTTGCGTCCTAATGCCAAAGGCCTTACCGCATTTTCAACCAGATTATTGTCAATACGATACCGTCCGTCAAGCACATAACGGGCTAATCGCTGATATATACCATAAGTGTACGACATTGCTTTACCGATCTTGGAAGATGGTAATACCTGAGGATAGTTTTTATCGATCCATTTCTCAAAATCACGCAAGATAGGATAAGCCT
>NZ_QVMQ01000077.1:1099-1342 GCF_010501105.1 Dysgonomonas sp. 511
TGGGGGATCATTGCCTAATGCCTGTTCAAATTTTCTGCGGGCATGCGCCCAGCACCCCAATAAGAGAACATCCTGTTTCTTTTCATATATATCATAGGCTCCATAACCATCACTCTGTACTGTACCTTTAAAGTCTTTGAGTAAATCGACAACTACATGCCCGGCCCGGGAACCTTTGTCGTAATGAAAAAATAATTGCCCGTTTTCAGGAGAGCGTACTACCCAATGATAGCCCTTACGGGT
>NZ_QVMQ01000077.1:1415-1737 GCF_010501105.1 Dysgonomonas sp. 511
ATCGACAACTACATGCCCGGCCCGGGAACCTTTGTCGTAATGAAAAAATAATTGCCCGTTTTCAGGAGAGCGTACTACCCAATGATAGCCCTTACGGGTGGCTCCGGGTTTATCTTTATCCAATACCGGAATCGTAGTCTCATCCACTTGTATATAATCACTACCCAGAACATCTTTTTTCAACTGTTGGTAAAGAGGCTCTAATAAATTAATGGCTGAAGCACTCCAGTCATTTACTGTCGATGCGGCTAAATGGACTCCGCTTCGTTTAAACATCTCCAGCTGACGATAGTAAGGTTGATGGTCCTGGTATTTACTAATC
>NZ_QVMQ01000078.1 GCF_010501105.1 Dysgonomonas sp. 511
ATCACATGGCATTAATCCACTTTTAAAATATTGCTCTATTATCGGATAGGCCTGACCTTTAGATAGCCTGGTTCCGGGAAGTTGTCTCGTTTGTTTTTTCTTTTGCATAAACTGATGGCTCGTTAATTTATCGTTAACTCTCTCCTATGCAAAGGTAGAAACTATATAAATCTTGTAAAAGATGAGGCAGACCGAAGGATTACCTTATTATTACAAAAGTAGGATAATATTCGATGTAAATTACAGAATATTATTTAATTATGATAGGCTTGCTACGCAAAAAGGAAGTTTTTAGGTAAAAGAATATTTAAGCTAACCCACAATTGTAAAACATAAAGCAAATAAAGCGAGGGTATTCGATTACAGTAATATCCTGAAGGAAAAACTGTAATTCTAAATAAGTTAGGTGGCTTGCTTATAGAAAAACTACATTTTCCGTCCTCTATTTTTCTTATGAATCGTAGGAGTTTTGTTTTTTTGTTCTTCTTTCTCTACTTTCGGCACCCTCGGATCATAGAATGATTCTTGATATTCAGAATCCGTTTTGTTTTCTTTCCAGAGGTATGGATATGCAAAACTTACTCCTCCCCACCATTTAACTTTAGCTTTGGTTACATATCCATTTTCTATGAGTATCTTATCCCGGATACGCATCTCATATTGACCGTATTTGACAAAACTATCAGGATTTTCACGACTGAAAAAGACTTTATTCTTTTCATCATTGTAATCCTTCGGTCTGCCTCATCTTTTACAAGATTTATATAGTTTTTACCTTTGCGGAGAGAGTTAACGATAAATTAACGAGCCATCAGTTTATGCAAAATAAAAAACAAACGAGACAACTTCCTGGAACC
>NZ_QVMQ01000079.1 GCF_010501105.1 Dysgonomonas sp. 511
TTTCCATAAACGTTACAAAGATAGAATTTTAAACATTTATAGAAGCTAAAGCCTTGTACTAAAGTACATAGTTTTAACTAGCGAACTTGAAAAATAAAACAAGTATAGAATCTTATCCTTTTAGAAGATTTAAAATTAAGAATGAAGATACAATTAAGCGATCGATAAATATTAATAAATTAATCTTGCTATTTAATTATAATGGCACTGATGGAGAGAATTGGGCTCGGGACATTGCAAAGATTATATTTTTTTTAATTGGTATTAATGTAATTGACTTATAAATATTAATTACATAAACAATCAGCTTATTGATTACAGACGCGCTAAAACTAATAGGCCCTATAGTATAAAAATTGAACCAGAAGTGAAGGTGCTTCTTGATAAATTTAAAGAAAAAGATCACATGCTGTGTTTCAGAGAAACGATGAATTATAAAAGCTTCGGCATTAGATTGAATAAAAATCTTAGGAAAATTGGAAATTCAATAGGAATTGAAAATTTAACTACATATTTTCTACGACATACTTGGGCAACAATAGCAGCATCACTAGACATCCCAAAAGAAACTATTGCAGCAGCTTTGGGGCATGGAGGAAATACAGTTACGGATATCTATATAAATTTTGATCAAAAAAAGATAATAGATGAAGCAAATAGAAAAGTTATGGATTTTCTGAGCATTACGAAACAAAAATATATTTCAATATCTGAATTCACTAGTGTCCACTAAAAGTCATTAACAAGTGATGTAATTATCTGATATGCAATCAATAACATTGATTTATTTTACGTGTATATTTCAAATCTCTA
>NZ_QVMQ01000080.1 GCF_010501105.1 Dysgonomonas sp. 511
TGTCCTTATTTGAAAAAATACCAATAGAAAACCTTTTCAATGATCAGCAAACTCAAGTAAAATATCAAAATGATACTCAATTAAGTCTTAATTTTTTTTTAGTGGACACGAGTGATCTGAATTAATAAATTCTATTCTTATTCATAAAACAAAATAGTTGCAATAATTTTGTTATGCAGTTTATATATATCCAAATACCCAAAGTCTCTTAAATCGGAAATCTGACAAAAATAACAAGAGGCTGAATTCTAAGTCTCTTGTTTATATTTGCCTAATATATGCTATTCCCATTTTCCGTTATTCAGGCGTTTTGGAAAATCCTTTTGAAAGTGTCCCCCTAAATCCAAAATAAACCGGTCCGTTATTCCAACGGAAAGTGATCCCCTGAATCCAGCTGAAAGTGGTCCCCTCAAAAAGGTAAAAAGTATTGATTGATTTAGAGATATAATGATGTTCTTTAAACAAAAATTAACAAAAGGACATACCTCATGCCGAACAAATTAATCAGTATGCAAAAATTGAGACAATTAATCCGGCTACACAGCCAAGAAAAAGGGACCAGGGTCATTGCTAGTGCCTTAAGCATGTCCCGCACGACAGTGAAGAAGTACCTGTCCCGTTTAAAAGAGTCGGGCATGCCTTTTGAGGAAGTCTTATCCTTAAGAGACAAAGACCTGAACGAACTGCTTCAGGAACACTCGTGTCCACTAAAAAAAATTAAGACTTAATTGAGTATCATTTTGATATTTTACTTGAGTTTGCTGATCATTGAAAAGGTTTTCTATTGGTATTTT
>NZ_QVMQ01000081.1 GCF_010501105.1 Dysgonomonas sp. 511
TGAAAATTGAAATCCGTTCGCACGAAAAACCCCTATAACTAACTATATTTCAAATGTTTCAAAGAACGATTGCGAATTTTTAGTGGACACTAATGATGTATTCTTTATAATTCGATATTCGAAAAAAGGGTTAGGATGGAGAATATGAGAAATATAGCTGAAGGTTTAATAAAATAGAAAAGATATAGGAAATATGCAGGATGCCGAGAGTATAGTTGTAAAACAAGAAGATTTTTATGAGGATTCGTAGAGGAAGAGCAGCTTTAGTCCCTAAAGCTTGTTGATAATAATCCTGTAGTAATTTATGAAATGATTGCTATAAAAAGTAAGCCCTTCCTTTATTACAAAGATGTTTGTCGCTTACTTTTATTCATTCTATATGCGTCATCGTTTCGGTTTCGCATGCTAAGTCCCTTTGGATTACCCAATGAGGGTTTCCCTGTTGTCCTGCCTTTTGATGAAAATCTTAGATGCAGTGAAGCGAAAAGACTAAGATTTTCTTCAAAACTGTCAGGCTCGGGCATGGACGGCGGGTAAGAAACACGAATTATTTTTGCCAAAGGGATAAGGGATGCGATACCGGATTGTTAATACTATATAATCTCACTTTAATATAAACATATTTGTTTACTTTTTCTTATCTTTGTAAATATATTAAGTACATTATATCATTGCTGTCCCATTAAAATCACAAAAAGCTCTTTGAATTATTTGATAATTAGTTAGTTTCGGGGTTTTCTCACGCGCGACGATTTCAATTTATAGC
>NZ_QVMQ01000082.1 GCF_010501105.1 Dysgonomonas sp. 511
GAGAAGTCGCCTTTTTGCATGGCGTGTGTTTTCTTGAGGAAGCCGTCGGTCTTGTCCGAGTTCGACAGGTCGGCCGAAGAGACTACCATGTTCTCTACTTGTTGTGCCAGCACGCCAAGTACGGTTGCCGAAGCGGCACGGGTAGCCTGGTTTGGTTTTTGCTCGATGGCGGCCCAGTCTATCGCTGGGATGTAACCTTCGAACCATTTAGTCATCTTTTCGGCCAGCCCGGGGTTTTGTTTTGCCCATTGTTCTTTTTGAGCATATCTCTGGGCTACTATTTGTTTGAGTTCTGCTTTGCGCTTGTTGTAGAGTTCCTGTACTTCGGGGAAGATATGGAATGGGTTTTCAGGGTTTCCTCCAAGGTTTTCGATTGTCTTGTGGAAAGAGGCTCCTGCTGCGCTGAGTGGTTGCCCGTGGGTTTCGGTTTCGTCTTCGAAGGAGGTGCCGTCGGCTTTTACTGCGCCTTTGCCCATGATGGTTTTTCCGATGATGAGTGTCGGACGGTCTTTTTCTTGTTTGGCTTCGGTGAGGGCGGCGCGGATTTCTACTGCATCGTTGCCATTGATGGTGATTACCCTCCATCCCCATGCCTGGTATTTGGCGGCTACGTCTTCTTCGCTGACAGCCGATGTCTTGGTAGAGAGTTGTATGCCGTTGGAGTCGTAGAACATAATCAGGTTGTCGAGCCCGAGGTGGCCGGCTGTACGGCCTGCACCTTGTGATATTTCTTCCTGGATGCCTCCGTCGGAGAT
>NZ_QVMQ01000083.1 GCF_010501105.1 Dysgonomonas sp. 511
AGTTATTTCAAATATGGACTTGATTATATTTTTCAGTGGTTAGATAAACTGGATTTTAAAGAAAATATGAACCCTATGATATTTTTGTCATGTACTTAGTGACATTGACGGTTACGCCGATACAGTTGAGTTTCGCACACAGGCAGAAATGGATGCTTATTTCAAAGGTTTGAATGATGCCGACGGATGGGAAAAAGTAATGTCACTCGATCCGGTATTTACCCAAACACCCGATTGTGGACAATGCAGTCATTGGAGTGGTTTTTTCAGTGATAAAGAAGGGGATGTATATTGTCCCAATTGCGGAAAATTACTTAATGAGCCACTATATGAAACCGTAGAATTGAATGGACACGAATTCAATATCAGGGTGCTTAATGTAAAAGGCCCGTTAAATGGTAAAATGATCAGTACGGATAATCTTAATGATATGCTCTTAGGGGATGACAACGACTATATCTCAGAAGATGCCCGTCAACTGGATGAAATGATCAAGTTTTATGTTCCTGCCAGTAAAATCTCTCTCCCGGATGAACAATTGGCCGAATACATCAACCTAAACCTGAAATCACTACTGTCCACTAAAAAAAAATGGACGATTAAAAATTAAATAAATTTGGTTCACTTGAACCGCTTCGTTCTTTGACATTTTTGAAATTAGTTTTGT
>NZ_QVMQ01000008.1 GCF_010501105.1 Dysgonomonas sp. 511
TGTTTGCAGACTTCTAAATAACTACTTAGGGCTGAATCCACCAAATGGAAGCAGCCCTAAGTATTTGTAGGCTAAAAAGTTTTACCGGACAGCAATAATTACAAATTAATGAGTTATCTTTACACTAAAATTTAAAAATAAACAAATGAAAAAGGGATTACTCGTATTATTAATTTTAGTCGCGCAGAATCCGATATTTGCGTGTACCAATTTATTAGTAGGCAAAAAAGCGTCTGTCAACGGGTCTACTATGATAACATATTCAGCCGATTCCTATGCCTTATTTGGCGAATTGTATCATTGGCCGGCTAATACTTACGCCAAAGGCACTATGCTGAAAGTATATGATTGGGATTCTGGTAAATATTTAGGTGAAATAGCTCAGGCTCTTCAGACATACAACGTAGTAGGCAATATAAACGAACACCAGCTCACTATTGCCGAAACAACATTTGGAGGCCGCGAAGAACTGGAAGACTCGAAAGGCATAATAGACTACGGTAGTTTGATCTATATAACCCTTCAACGGGCTAAAACTGCGCGCGAAGCCATCAAAATAATGACTGACCTGGTTGCCGAATATGGCTATTATAGCGGAGGCGAATCATTCTCTATCGGCGATCCAAACGAAATATGGGTATTGGAGATGATAGGAAAAGGTACAGGCAACAAAGGTGCTGTTTGGGTGGCTATACGTATTCCCGACGACTGCATCACTTCGCATGCCAATCAGGCACGTATCCATCAATTCCCGTTAAAAGACCCGGAAAACTGCATTTATTCTAAAGATGTTATCTCATTTGCCCGTCAAAAAGGTTATTTTTCAGGTAAAGATGAAGATTTTAGCTTTGCCAATGCGTACAACCCTCTCGATTTTGGTGGACAACGCTTCTGCGAGGCACGGGTATGGAGCTTCTTCAATCGCTATAACAAGGATATGGCTAAATATGTAACCTATGCACAAGGAAAAACACAAGAGCCTATGCCGCTGTACATCAAACCAGACAGAAAACTGTCTTTAACCGATTTGCAGGAAATGATGAGAGATCACTATGAAGGTACAGAACTAGACTGGACAAACGATGTGGGAGCAGGCCCTTTTAAGTCGCCTTACCGTTGGTCGCCCCTTACATGGGAATCCGATTCTGTTCAATATTGTAACGAACGTCCTATTGCTACACAACAAACAGCATTTACATTTGTTTCGGAAATGCGCTCGTGGTTGCCCAATCCTATTGGCGGAGTGCTTTGGTTTGGAACAGACGATGCCGACCAGACAGTATATACACCGATATATTGCTCGATAACCGAAACTCCGGAGTGCTATCGTGCTGGCAATGGCGATCTATATACCTTCTCGTGGACATCTGCTTTCTGGATACAAAATTGGGTATCGAACATGGTCTACAACAGATATAGTGATATGCATACCGACCTGGAAAAGCTACAAAAAGAACTGGAAAATAAATTCTTGGCAGATCAGGAAAAGACTGAACAGGAAGCATTGGCTCTATACAATGAAAAACCGGCAAAAGCTGTTGAGTATCTGACAAAATACAGCTCTTCGCAAGCGCAGTATGCTTTCGACAAATGGAAAAAATTGGGTGAGTTCCTTATTATTAAATATATGGATGGTATCGAGCGTAAGGAAAAGGATGGAAAATTTATCCGTAACGAATATGGCCAGCCATCTTCTCCTTTGCGCCCGGGTTATCCGGCAGATTTCCGTAAGAAGGTTGTAAAAGAAACAGGTGATAAATACAAAGTATTATATTAAAAAATTATATAAAACCCCTCCATCAACCAGAGGGGTTTCTTCTATAAATGAATAAGAAATGAAGAAAGGGATTATCTATATCCTTATTTTTATTGTTGGCTGTATAGTATTGTTTATTGCTAACCTGTTTCTGGGCTCCGTTTCTATTCCATCCCGCGCGATACTGGATATATTAATGGGGAATGAGGTGGAAAAAGAAGCCTGGAAGTTTATAATTCTGGAATCGAGAATACCTCAAGCCGTCACAGCACTGTTCACCGGAGGAGGAATTGCCGTTTCAGGGCTTTTATTACAGACGGCTTTCCGAAACCCATTGGCAGATGCGGGTATCTTGGGCATAAGTGCAGGTGCTAATTTAGGTGTTGCATTGGTCATTCTCCTGCTCGGAGGAAGTGTAGGCTCACTCACCGGATTCGATTTGTCGTATTCTTTGGCGATTGTACTGGGCGCTTTTATCGGCGCATCGGCCATCCTTGTTATCATTATGGGATTTGCATCTGTAATCCGCAATAGTATCATGCTTTTGATTATAGGCATTATGGTTGGCTACCTTACATCTTCTATTATCTCTATCTTGAAATTTTGGAGTACAAGCGAAAATGCTTATTCTTTCATGTTGTGGGGAATGGGCAATTTTTCGAGTGTGTCGTCCGACCAATTACTGTTTTATTGTATAGTGGTCTGCATTGGGCTGCTTTTATCTGTTTTGCTGATAAAGCCGTTGAATGCGATGTTGTTGGGTGAACGATATGCTGCAAATTTAGGTGTGAATGTCAAGTCCACACGCTTCCTTCTACTTCTATGTGCCGGATTGATAACGGCAATTACTTGTGCCTTTTGCGGCCCGATAGCATTTATTGGCTTGGCGGTTCCTCATATAGCCAGGCTTTTATTAGGAACTTCCAATCATAAATCGCTACTCCCGGTAACAATCCTGGCAGGTTCATTTATCGCTTTGCTGTGTAACCTGATAAGCATATTGCCCGGAGCATTAGGCTCACTGCCTCTGAATGCTATAACTCCTATTTTTGGTGCGCCTGTTATTATATATGTGATTATCAACCAGAAAAAGATACAATACTTTAACTAACTGATGAGCAAAAAAGTTGTCATATCGGCAGAAAGCATTAGCATTGGCTACTCTACAACAAAAAAGGGAGACAGGAATATTTTATACAATAACCTGAATTTCGATTTATATCAGGGCGAACTTGTTTGCTTGCTTGGAGCAAACGGAGCAGGAAAATCGACTTTGCTAAGGACAATAAGTACATCGCAGCCTGTACTAAACGGGCAAATTTCCCTTTACGAAAAAAATATTGTATCATATTCTAATAAAGATATTTCCCGAAATATAGGATTGGTACTTACAGAAAAAACATCTACAGGAGGCTTGCTTGTCAGAGAACTTGTAGAGCTTGGGCGATATCCATATACCAGTTTCTTCGGTCGATTGGGTAAAACAGACAATGAAATAGTATCGAAAGCAATGTACGATGTGGGCATCGGGCATAAAGCCGAATCTTATGTTGCCGAACTATCGGATGGTGAACGGCAGAAAGTTATGATTGCCAAGGCGCTGGCTCAGGAGTGTCCTATCGTTATATTAGACGAACCCACTGCTTTTCTCGATATAGAAAGCCGTATAGAAATTATGAACCTGCTGCATCATCTGGCAGTTTCTCAAGATAAAACGATATTGTTGTCTACTCACGATATAGATGTTGCACTGCTTTTGGCAGATCGCCTGTGGCTTCTTTCGAAAGAAAACGGATTACGCTGTGGCACAACAGAAGATATTGTTTTGTCCGGTGCCATAGATAATTTCTTCAAGAAAGGAAATATTGAATTTAATAAAGAAACAGGTTCTTTTCTGCCAATAAGGAATTTTGACAGGAAGATATATTTATCAGCAGAAAATCAGACATTGTATTTCTGGACAAAGAACCTACTATTGCGGAATGGGTTTGCCCTGACGGATAATAAATCCGACTCACCTCTCATTCTTGATATAAGAAATGAAAAGTGTATGGAGTTGGATGCTATGGATGAGAACGAGACAAAGGAATTTGAATCTTTTCAAGATTTATCCGACTATATAAAAAGCTTGAAGTAATACTTTAACGCCGTTTTCTTGCCATATCTATACGAAGAAAAATAAAAAGCAATATTGTAAAGCCCCACAATGAAGATCCTCCATAACTAAAAAACGGCAAAGGAATACCGATAACAGGCGTCAATCCAATTACCATCCCGATATTGATGACTAAGTGAAACAGGAATATGCAAGCCACACAATAGCCATACACCCTGCCGAATATATTTTTCTGCCTTTCGGCTAGATATATCAGGCGCAGTATCAGTGTGAGGAATAATAATAAAACTAAGGAAGAGCCCACAAAACCTTGTTCTTCGCCCACCGTACAAAATATGAAGTCTGTATCTTGTTCGGGTACGTATTTCAATTTGGTTTGAGTTCCATTCAGATATCCTTTTCCTAAGAATCCACCCGAACCAATTGCTATTTTCGATTGGTTGACATTGTATTCTGCTCCCATAGGGTCTTCGGCCATACCCAATGTTACCTTTATACGCATTTGCTGGTGTGGTTGCAAAACGTCTGTAAACAAATAGTCGATAGAACTGACAAACAACATGCCACCAATGGCAAATGTTACGATAAGCAAATGAACTTTCGACCAGTTTTTCCTAGCTAAAAATAGCAGGTAGGCTATTATTATACCTAAGGCTATTAGGCCGAAAAGTCCCCAATTGATCGGGATAATTAGTGATATTAGATATAAAATTCCGAAATATCCTACACTACCAAGCAAAATATATTTTGCATTCTTCCAGTCCTGCTTGTAGTTGATTAGTAATATTGAACTGGTGATAATAATAAGTAGCAATGTGACAAATTCTCCAAGGGAAAGCATTCCCATCTCAGTCTCTGAAAACTTCAAGCCGACAATAAAAAATACGACAGCCGATACACCTAAGAATAGAATTATACCGGGCAGCCCTTCTCTGTACAACATCAGTATAAAAGCCAGATATACAAGTGCCGAACCTGTTTCCTGCTGTAAGATGATAAGCAACATCGGCAATAATATTATACCGGCAACTAGTAGTAAATTTTTGGTTCTGAGCAACTTGAAATTATATGTATTCAACAACCGGGCTAAAGCCAATGCTACTGCAAACTTAGTAAACTCTGCCGGCTGAATTTGTATTGTACTTGTTATTTTCAGCCACGAACGCGATCCCCTGGTATCTGTGGCTATAGCCAAAGTGAGCAAAAGCAAAAGGATAAAAGCAGCATAAATATAATAAGCAAGAATGTCGTATATATTGCTATCCAGTTTCAATATAATGAATCCCAGCACAATAGATGTACCCATCCATACCAACTGCATTCCTGCACGTCCTGAAAGGTCGAACATACTGGTTGCATTTTCGTATTGATAACTGGCTCCATATATACTAAACCAGCCTCCTATAATAAGAATGATATACAAGCTTATTGTAAACCAATCGAGACTTTTTCTTATGCTCTCTTCTTCTCTTTGATACATTTTCTATTCGTTTCCTCCGGGTTTAAAAGCCTCTATTTTTCTCTCTTTGTTGACTGACGGGCGTGTTGCAACAGTATTGCGGTTAGCACTACGCATATGGTTATAATATATCTGTGGCTTTATTTCCTTTTTTGCCATCACCATTTCCAACCCTTTTTCATTGGCTGGAACTTCTCCCTTCAGGTATTTCTGTAACATCAGGCGTCCTAACGGTACAGCGTTAGTCGCTCCAAAACCACCATTTTCCACAATAACAAAGATGGCAACCTTCGGATTATCTTTAGGCGCAAATCCCATAAAAATGGAGTGGTCTTTTCCGTGAGGGTTCTCGGCAGTACCCGTTTTTCCGCAAACTTCTATGTCTGGTATATTGGCTCCCCGGCAAGTACCTCCGGTTACAGCCCTAGCCATTCCTTCCACTACCGATTGGTAATGCTCCTGCTTGATTCCGGTATAACGTTTTTCGGTATATATATTGTCCATAGGGGTATCCTGTATTTCGCGTACAACGTGAGGTGTGTAAAAATACCCCCGGTTGGCTATCGTAGCAGCCAGATTAGCTACTTGCAGTGGCGTAGCTGTAATTTCGCCCTGTCCGATAGCTATAGATATAATGTTGGATGCTGTCCAGTTATCTTTTTTGAATGCCCGCGAATAGAATTTGCTATTGGGAATAAATCCCCTTTTCTCCGAGGGAAGGTCAACTCCTAAGGCGTAGCCAAATCCCTGACCTACCATATGGTTTTTCCATACCTCGAATGCTTCGGGCGTATTTGCGTATTTCTTACGGTTGCTCAGCATTGCATTCAGCCCGTAGCAAAAATACGAGTTGCAAGACGTTGCTATAGCAGGTATCAGTGGCAATGGTGCTCCGTGAGGGTGACATTTGGGGCGTCCGCCCAAAGGAGGATAGCCTCCGGCGCATGAGTACATTGTATTGGCTGTTATAATATCTTCTTCGAGAAATATAAGCCCTTGAGTAGTCTTGAAGGTAGAACCCGGTGGATACATTCCCTGTACAGCCCTGTTAAGCAATGGCTTGAGGGGATCTTGGGCTAAATCGGCAAACCGCTTGCTAAAATCACGGCCTATCAGCATCGAAGGGTCGTAAGTAGGCGAAGTTACCATACACAGCACTTGGCCGGTAGATGGTTCTATCATAACAATACTGCCTACCTTTTTGTCCATAAGGTATTCGCCATATTTCTGCAATTCGATGTCGATGGATAGTGTTATATTTTTTCCCGACACCGGTGCTTTATCGTGCTTTCCATCTTCATATTTGCCCTGTATGCGCCCATGTGCATCTCTAAGTAATATTTCTATTCCTTTTGTTCCTCTCAGGTGCTTTTCGTAAGAAAGTTCTATACCCGATTTTCCTCCATAATCGCCTCTTGCATAGTAGCTGTCTTCTTCCATCTGGGTTTTGTTTACTTCGGCTACGTAGCCTAACAATAAGCCCGCATTGGTATAAGCATATTGTCGCAGTGTCCTTTTTTGGATGAAGAATCCGGGAAATTTATAGAGTTTCTCTTGCAATAACCCGCTCTCCTGCGATGTGAGTTGGGTAGTAAAAGTTTGTTGTGTATAGCGCGAATAGCCGGGATTTAGCCGTTTGTCTTTTATGTCTCTCAACTTTTTGTCAAACTCTTCTTTGGAAAATCCTATAATCCGGCACATTTCGAGCGTATCGAATGGCTGTACCTCGCGTGGAATATATACGAGGTCGTAAGTCGGTTGATTATATACTAGCAAGCGTCCTTCCCGGTCGGTCATCACACCACGGGATGGGTACAAAGTCCTGTTGAAAAACGCGTTGCCATCGGCAAATTCTTTATATTCGCTTTTTATTATCTGCAAGTAGAATAGCTGGGCTATATATATAAGGACAATACCACAAGCTACTCCACCTATGATATATTTCCTTTTACTTAAAGTCATTTTATCTAAAATCATAGATATATACCTCCTCGCTTGTTGTGTCTTAATAAATTAACCTATGATTATATCTGGTCAGGCTGTTTTCTGCCACGAACTTTTTTGCTTTTTCTTTCTGAATAGTCCCTCAAAAGCAAGAATTAAAGCAGTAGTAATCAAAAAAGAAGCAAAAATCCTGATCAATAATAGTTCTATGTTGAAGCAGGAAAAAGATTCCAACGACATCAATACTATATGGTGTACCAATGTCAGGAATATAGTGTATTTTACAAAAGCTCCTACATGTATGCTCATAGCGGGCGCTTGCCCGTTATAGTCGTCGGTAGCAAAAATAAGTTTCTGGATAGGAATGCACAAAAAACCGATCAGGGTCGTTGTTGCGGCATTTATACCCGGTGTATTGGTAAATATGTCGATCGTAAAACCAAGAAGGAAACCCAGCAGGGTGGTTATATTCCTGTTAGTGCCAATTGGTAGCTTTATGATAAAATAAATGTATGCAAAGGGAACTGCATAATAGAGAAAGGTAATCCTGTTGAATACCAGTACTTGTAATAATACAAGCAATACAAACATGAAAGTATATCTTACAGCATTACTTTTTAACATTTCCGACTTTATTTTCCAATTCCGTTATTTCTTCTACTCTATTTTTTATGAGAAGTACATTTTTCAATGTTCCAAAATCTGTAAAAAGTTTTACTCTGACACTATAAAAGTTGTCATCCGTTTCGCTTTTGAAGTCTTCGACTGTTCCTACAAGCAAGCCCGAAGGAAAAAAGTCTGAAAATCCGCTGGTAACAACCGTGTCTCCCTTTTCAAATTTCTCGTATTTGGGATATTCAGTAAGTTCGGCGTAGCGAGGGTCTTTCCCGCTCCACACCAAAGTACCATCGGCACTGGAGTTTATAATACGGCAACTAAATTTGCTGTGAGGATTCAAAACCGACTGGATTATAGCGTAATTGGCACTGGCACCCCTAACTACTCCCACGATGCCTTGTTGCGAAACCACTCCCATATCCTCTTTCACTCCATGACTCTTACCTTTGTTGATCACTATGTAGTTTTCGATCATGGAGATACTATTCTTTTCTACCCTGGCAGAAATAAATAGAGGACTAACCTTTCGCACGATAGAATCGCTTAAAAACGAATCTATTTTTACAGAATCGCTTTCAAGTGAATACAAATGGTTTCTCAGTGCCGACAATTCGGTTTGTAACTCAATATTTTTTTGTATGAGTTCCTGATTTTCTTCTTTTAGTCCGAAGTATGAAGATACATCGCCGGAAAGCGTATATACCCAACCGGTGAATTCGGTTGACGATTTAAGGAAAACACTTCTTTGGTAAGAGTTTCCACTGAAAACAAGATAAAAACAAAATACTTCGAGCAATATAAAAACAAACCAAGAACTATTCTTTAGTAAGAAATTTATAAGGTTCTTCATGATTTACTTTTATATTGCTTGTGAGTATTTTGTTATTAATTATCTGTTTTGAAATTATTTACCTATCCCAAGTGAGAGATTATCTCATCAGGAAGTTAAATTTATCTATATTCTTAAGGGCTATGCCTGTTCCTTTGGCTACAGCGTGAAGCGGATCTTCGGCTACATGGAACTGGATTCCTATTCTGTCGGAGAAACGTTTGCTCAAGCCTCTCAACAATGCGCCTCCACCTGTAAGGTAGATGCCATTTTTAACAATATCGGCATAAAGCTCGGGCGGAGTTTGTTCCAAAGCGCTAAGGATAGCCGAATCCATTTTCGAAATAGATTTGTCGAGACAGTGAGCCATTTCCTGATACGAAACAGGGATATCCATCGGCAACGATGTCATTCTGTTAGGCCCGTGTACGATAAAATCGTCCGGGGCTTCTTCTTCCGGCAGGTCGGTAAGGGCTGAACCTACTGCTATTTTTATATTTTCGGCTGTGCGCTCCCCTACTTTTATGTTGTGTTGGCGACCCATATATTCCTGTATATCTTCAGTAAGGTCGTCTCCTGCAATCTTTATAGATTTGTTTGATACGATACCTCCGAGAGAGATAACAGCAATTTCTGTTGTACCACCACCTATATCTACTATCATGTTTCCTTCCGGTGCTTCCACATCCAGCCCGATACCCAGAGCGGCAGCCATAGGCTCATATATCATATATACATCGCGTCCTCCGGCATGCTCGGCAGAATCGCGGATCGCACGGGTCTCAACCTCAGTACTTCCCGATGGAATACAAATAACGATACGTAAAGACGGGGAAAACAAACGGCTCCTGTTGTTGAACATCTTGATCAGTCCTCTGATCATTTGCTCCGAAGCTGTAAAGTCGGCAATCACACCATCTTTCAACGGGCGGATTGTGCGGATATCTTCATGGGTTTTACCGTGCATCTGACGGGCTTCCTGCCCCACTGCTATAACCTTTCCGGTCTTTCGTTCGAGTGCCACGACGGATGGTTGGTCTACAACAATTTTGCCGTTGTGGATTATGATAGTATTGGCTGTCCCCAGGTCAATTGCTATTTCTTGCGTAAAAGAGAATAATCCCATAATGGTTTTCTGTCTATTATATTTTGTTATGAAATTTAATGTTTAAAGTGGCGGATACCAGTCATTACCATTGATATATTGTGGTCGTTACAATACTCTACCGATAATTTGTCGTTAATAGATCCTCCTGGTTGCACAACAGCGGTAATTCCGGCATTACCTGCAATCTCTACACAATCGGGGAATGGGAAAAATGCATCGGAAGCCATAACTGCTCCCTGTAGGTCGAAGTTGAATGCTCCGGCTTTTTCTATTGCCTGCTTCAATGCGTCTACGCGCGATGTCTGTCCTGTTCCTCCTGCACACAACTGCTTGTTTTTCACAAGTATTATGGCATTCGATTTAGTATGTTTCACAAGCTTGTTAGCAAAAAGTAAGTCTTCTTGTTCAGATCCCTGTAAAGGACGGTTGGTTACTAATTGCAAGTCTTCTGCTGTTTGTATGCTCAAATCTTTATCTTGTACCAACACGCCGTTCAACAACGAGCGGAACTGTTTTGTGCCGGATAAAGATTCTTTCTGCACTAAGATAATACGATTTTTCTTTTGTTGCAATACTTCCAATGCATCTTTATCGTATTCGGGTGCAATTATTATTTCGAAGAAGATTTTATGTATCTCTTCTGCGGCCGCTTTATCTATCTTTTTATTGCTGATGATTATGCCTCCAAATGCAGATATCGGGTCTCCTGCCAAAGCGTCTTTCCATGCTTCTGCTACAGATGGTCGGGATGCTATGCCGCAAGCATTGTTATGTTTAAGGATGGCTACGGTAGTTTCGTCAAACTCACCGATCAGCGTTATTGCCGATTCTATATCCAGCAGATTGTTGTATGATATTTCTTTTCCGTGCAACTGGTCGAACAGCTTATTGAAGTCTCCATAGAAAACACCTTTTTGGTGAGGGTTTTCGCCATAGCGAAGCGACATTGCACTGTCTTGGGCATAACGGAATGCTGTACCCTCGTTATTGTCCATATGGTTGAATATGGCTGTATCGTATGATGATGAAACTGCAAATGCTTCTTTAGCAAAGAATTTACGGTCGCTGATATCTGATAGTCCTTTTTTATTATCCAGCAATTCTTTCAAAGGCTGGTATTGTTGCTTCGATGCCACGATAATTACATCGTTGAAATTCTTGGCTGCTGCACGGATCAATGAGATTCCGCCTATATCTATTTTTTCTATTATATCTTGTTCGCTTGCTCCCGATGCTACAGTTTCTTCAAACGGGTACAAGTCTACAATAACCAAGTCTATTTCTTGTATATCGTATTGTTTTATTTGCTCTATGTCTTCAGCAAGTTCGCGGCGGCAAAGGATACCTCCAAAAATTTTAGGATGCAAAGTCTTCACTCTTCCTCCTAATATTGAAGGGTAACCTGTAACATCTTCAACGGCTTCGCACTGGAAACCTAATGATTCGATAAAACTTTTTGTTCCTCCTGTAGAAACAAATTTTACTCCTAGAGTATTCAACTGAGTGAGTATTTCATCCAAGCCATCTTTGTGATAAACCGAGACAAGTGCTGTTTTAATTTTCTTTTCTTGCGACATGATGTGTTAATATCCTTATTTTAGGCGAACAAAGTTACAAAAACTATTATTATAACAGAGCTTTTTAATATAAATTTTGATGAAGAAATTGCCTGATGGATAATAACATCTTCGGGAATACAAATATTATGTTTTTACAATATTATTTTAGAGTCTGTTTAAATTTTATAGCAAGTCTTTTTTATAGCTATTTTCAATTAAAGAACCTATAAGAAATATTTTCGCTAAAATTTAAACAGGCTCTTAGTTACATATTTTCTCGTAGCTACATACATCTTTACCCTCTATCTGTACTGTAAGATGCTGGATACCAAACTTCTCGAAAATCTCTTTTTTAGCTTCTTCCAAAACATTGTCGCGGTCTGCCCTTTTGTTTACTTTGAGATGCACCGTCATAATAGTAAATTCCGATGTTATCATCCAGATGTGCAAATCGTGTATATCCTCTACCCCATCTACTGACTTTAGTGTTTCTATAACGCTGTCTGTATCAATGTCCGATGGCTTGGCCTCCATCAATATGTTTACGGACTCTTTCAGCACATTCCATCCGCTGTAAAGCACGAGCAACGAAACTATCATACTGGCTATAGGGTCGGCAATATACCATCCGAACAGCATAATCAAAAGTGCAGCAACAATAGCGCCTACCGAACCGAGCAAATCGCCGATAACATGAAGGAAGGCACTGCGTACATTCAGGTTCTCTTTAGTCGATCCCTGCGAATGCAATATATATGCTACGATAACATTGATAATAAGCCCTGTAACAGAGATCATCATCATACCTTGCCCAATTACCTGAGGAGGAGAGGACAGACGTTCTATAGCTTCTTTGAAGATAAAAACAGCCAATAGTACCAATACGATACCATTGAGCAATGCCGCCAATATTTCGAACCGCTTATATCCATATGTTTTAGAGGGGGTTGCTGCCCGTGCGCCAAATATAAGAGCACTAAGGCTTAATCCCAATGCTACAGCATCGCTCAGCATATGTCCCGCGTCGGAAATAAGGGCTAGGCTATTGGTGATATATCCTCCGACAAACTCTACTACCATAAATCCGGCAATAAGCACAAAGCTTATGGTCAACGCTTTCTTATTTGCGTTATGAGCATGGTTGTGCGAATGCCCGTGTTCATGTTTATGATCGTGTCCCATAATTGTATTGTAGTTAATTATTTATATAACAGAAATGCGGGGATAAAGTTAAGCTTTTCCCCGCATTTTCGTGTTATATTCACTCCTTAATACTCTTTCAATCGTTCATCGAGATTAGGAATTCTTCATTGTTTATAGTCTTCCGCAGCCTGTTTTCAAGGAATTGCATAGCTTCTACCGAGTTCATATCCGACAGGAAGTTACGCAACACCCACATACGGCTAAGCGTATCATTATCAAGCAACAGGTCGTCGCGGCGCGTACTCGATGCAATGATATCCACAGCAGGGAATATACGTTTGTTCGACAATTTACGGTCGAGTTGAAGCTCCATATTACCCGTACCTTTAAATTCTTCGAAGATAACATCATCCATTTTCGAACCTGTCTCCGTCAAAGCAGTAGCGATAATAGTCAGCGACCCTCCGTTTTCGATATTACGTGCAGCCCCGAAAAAGCGTTTCGGTTTGTGCAGCGCATTGGCATCCACACCTCCGGTCAGCACCTTACCCGATGCCGGCTGTACGGTATTGTATGCACGCGCCAGGCGGGTTATAGAGTCGAGCAGGATAACAACATCGTGCCCGCATTCTACCATGCGTTTCGCCTTGTTCAGCACTATCTCTGCAATCTTAACATGGCGGTCGGCAGGTTCGTCGAACGTAGAAGCTATAACTTCGGCATTCACGCTGCGTTCCATATCTGTCACCTCTTCCGGACGTTCATCTATCAGAAGTACAATCATATAGACCTCTGGATGATTGTTCGCTATTGCATTTGCGATATCTTTCAACAAGGTAGTCTTACCTGTTTTTGGTTGTGCAACGATAAGTCCGCGTTGCCCCTTTCCTATTGGTGAAAACAAATCGACTACACGGCACGATAGGTTATCGTTGCGCCCTTTGGTCAATCTGAATTTTTCGTCAGGGAAAAGCGGTTTCAGGTGGTCGAACGGAACGCGGTCGCGCACTTCCTCGGGTGTGCGGCCGTTTATTTTGTCCACTTTTACCAGCGGGAAAAACTTCTCAGATTCTTTTGGCGGACGTATAGGCCCATCTACTATATCTCCTGTTTTCAGCCCGAACAGGCGGATTTGGGATTGCGAAATATATACATCGTCGGGCGACGACATATAGTTGTAATCCGGCGACCTCAAAAAGCCATAGCCTTCCTGCATTATTTCGAGTACTCCCGAAGCTGTCAGGATACCATCGAAGTCGAAAGGTTTTTCTTGCGGCTGATTGTTGTTCGCTCTATGATTATGGTTGTTGTTATTCGTATTATTTTGCTGATTTTGAGGCTTATTGTTCTTCGGGGCAGCAGTCTCCGGTACGGATACTTCTATTGGTGCTACTTCCGGGTCAATTTCGAGAGGAGAAAGTAATGGCAACCCGGGAACCGGTTCTTGCGCTTCGGGCTCTCTCACCTTCTTCGACCTGAAAACCAATTGAGTAGGTTTGGCTGTTGTAGCAGCGGCCGGTTGTTGTTTGTTAGCATCTTCCTGCTTTTCTTTTGGTTGCTCTACATTACTCTTCTTCACAAGCCCTTTTGGTTCGGCATTCTCAGTAGCAGCAATAGCCTGAGCGGGTGCAGGCTTCTTTTCTTCTTCTGCGTCTATTGCCTGTGCAGCTTTTTTTTTAGGTTCAACCTTCACTTCAACTTGTTGAGTTTTAGGTTTGTCCTGTTGATTCTTTTTGTTATCCTGCGGCTCGGTTTTGCCCTTTGCAGTTTGTTTCTTTTCATTTTTTTTAGGCTCTTCCTTTACGTCTGTTGATTCTTCCGAAGTTTTAGCCTTTTTATTTTTGGATGCTGCCTGGGTTTTCTTCTGTTTTTTTTCTATCCGGTCTTCGCTTTGGTAGCTTTCCGAATTTTTGTTTTTAGCTTCCATTATGGCTTGTTCATCAAGGATTTTGTATATCAATTCATCCTTTTTGTAAGCATCAGGACGCCTGATACCCAGTTCTTTCGCAATGGTTCTTAGTTCTATTGTAAGCTTTTCGTTAAGCTCAAGAATATTGTATATACGCATGTGTATATCTTTAGATATTTAAAATATGTATTTTTTGTGTGAAAAAGAAGTTCTATATAAGCTGGTAGTTATTCAAAATATTTTGGAAATAATATATACTGTAATTTTAACGTATTATTTCAAAAAAAGCTATAAGATTTGGTTATTTCCTAATTCCATTCTTACAATAAAACAATAATTATGCTTTACAGAAAAAGGTTATTATAATCTCGCTTAGTTATTTTAAAGAAGAATATCTTAATCCCTCAGGAAATTCGGAATGCAAATATACTAATTCTTTTTCAATATAACTGTAAAAATTACCGTTTATTTTTCTCTACCGGGTCAAAAAATATATAAAAACACCATACTATTACAATAACATTCTAAAAAAACGAGCTTTATTATTTCTGGTTTAAATTATTGCGGCTCAACAGGTCGCATTTGTTCAACGATAATATCTCTATACATTTTTCTGTATTGGTAGGCCGTATCACAACATTGGCCGTATCGCCCTGCGAAAATGCGTACATATACTCTATAAATATATTTTCTTTTGCCAGATAGTCGAGGATCGTAGACAAAGCCCCCGGCTCATTCGGGCAATTCAGGCAGACAACATCTGTTACGCTTACCCCGAAATGGGCTTTGCGAAGTACTTCCATTGCCTTGCTTACATCGGAAACGATCATGCGAAGGATACCGAAATCAGCATTTTCGGCAAGGCTGAAAGCAGTCATGTTGATGCCGTTCTTGCCCAATATTTTGGTTACTTCGTTTATCCTTCCTGTTTTGTTTTCTATAAATACTGAAAGTTGTTTTATTGTCATAGTTTTACATTTACAAGTTTTATTAAAACCAAGGTGTAGGAATTTACTAATTAAATTCCCGTTTGTCGATTACCCTTTGTGCTTTTCCTTCGCTGCGTTTGATAGTATATGGTTCTACCAGTTTTATGTCGGCACTTATACCTAGTACGCTTTGTAGGCGTCCTGCTATTTTTTTCTTCAAAGCCAGCATTTTGCTGATCTCGTCGGAATAGAAACCATCGCGCACTTCTACCTGTACTTCGAGTATGTCGAGATTATTAACCCTGTCGACCACCAATAGGTAATGCGGCTCAAATTCTTCCATTTCCAGTATTACACTTTCTATCTGCGATGGGAAAACATTTACCCCGCGTATGATTAACATATCGTCGCTACGCCCTACTATTCTGCTCATGCGTACATTGGTACGCCCACACGCGCATGGCTGGTCTGTTAATGTACAGAGGTCTTTTGTGCGGTATCGCAATAGTGGCAAGCCTTCTTTCGTAAGCGTAGTGAATACAAGTTCGCCCTGCTCGCCGTACGGAAGCTGCTCCATTGTTTCGGGAGAAATTATTTCCGGATAAAAATGGTCTTCTATTATATGCGAACCATCTTTACATTCGCATTCGTGCGAAACTCCGGGTCCCATCACCTCGCTCAACCCGTATATATTGTAGGCATCGACTCCCATTTTTACTTCTATTTCCTTACGCATATTTTCGGTCCAAGGCTCAGCGCCAAAGATGCCTATTCGCAATTTAAACTCTTCGCGCGGAATCTCTGTTTTTGCCATTGCCTCTGCCAGATAGAGTGCATACGAAGGGGTACAGGCGATAGCTGTAGGGCCAAAATCGTGCATCAGTTGTATTTGCTTGGCCGTATTTCCGCTCGACATGGGAATGACTGTCGCGCCCAGGTGCTCCACTCCATAATGCAAGCCCAAACCGCCTGTAAAAAGCCCGTAACCGTATGCCACCGAAAATATATCGTGCCTGTCGGCTCCGAAAGCACTCAGGCTGCGGGCAATCATTTCCGACCAGATAGACAGGTCGCGCCGTGTATATCCTACTACGGTAGGCAAGCCGGTAGTTCCCGAAGATGCATGAAGCCTGATGATTTCCGACATGGGTACGGCAAACAAACCATAAGGATAGTTGTCGCGTAAATCCTGCTTCGTGGTAAAGGGCAGTTTCACAATATCGTCTACCGACCGGATATCGTCGGGGGTAACATCCATTTCCTGCATTTTGCGGCGGTAAAATGGTGTACTGTGATATACTCTTTCTACGAGTTTACGCAAGCGTTCGCTTTGAAGCTGCCGCATATCCTCGCGGCTCATACATTCTTTCGGTTGGTTCCAGATCATTATATTAGTTTTAATTGGGTCTCGAAAAAGTAACAAAAGTAACACTTTTTACATACTTTTTTTCTGTTACTTTTTCCCGTTTTTCTCATTTCGTATAAGTCCCGCAATGGGAACTCAGAGGATGCCTATATAGATAAAGAAATCAGTTAATGATCGGCAGCAAAAGCCTTTAATCTTTCATCCAAGACATCGTACAATTCTTCGCTCATACGCGAGCAGCAAGCCCTTATGCCCTGCTGCCGGCTTCCTGTAGTAGACAGGGCTATCGAACTTATGCCATAATACAACAATTCCTGCATGAGTTCGCCGCACGACATATCCTTGTATCCTATCGTAAAAAAGAAACCGTCGGATATATCGCGGTCTATATCTTTATCGTAAACCACACGGAAACCATATTTGCGGAACGAATCTTTCATTCGTTTGGCTCTGCGGGCATACTCGCTTGTCTCTTCCACAAAATTGAATTGCCCATCGGATGCAGCTTTCAGCATGGCGGCATACCCGTATTGAGTAGTGTGGGTAGTACCCGAAGTAATCATATAAAGGATGGAGGCAACGAACGTAGGGCCGAAGATACCTGCTCCCGAATACCTCTCGGCCAGTGCTTCAAACTTTCTGGAAAACAGCTTATCCGACACACAGACCACTGCTGCCCGTTGCCCTGCATAGCTGAATATCTTCGACGACGAGAGCATCAATATATAGTTATCGGTATAGCGTGCTACTGTTGGGATATATGGAGGGCGGAACGGATGCCCGAAATCGGTACGGAAATCCATGCCAAAATAGGCTAAATCTTCTAAAACGATAGTATCGTATTGCGTGGCGAGTTCGCCTATTATTTTCAGTTCACTTTCGGTCAGGCAAATCCATGCAGGATTGTTTGGGTTGGAATAAATGATGGACGAAATATTGCCTTTTTTTAGATAACTTTCGAGCTTCTCCCTTAGCTTCTCCCCTCTGAAATCGTGTATATCAAATTCGAGGTAATTTATACCTAATACTTTGAGTTGCGATTTTTGGATAGGAAATCCGGGATCGATAAAAAGCACAGTATCTTTTTCTCTATCACGTTGGTTACACGCAATGAAAGCGCCAAACGAGCCTGCTACCGAACCTGTTACCGGAATACATGATGCAGGAGAGACATCAATATCGAGAAATGCTTTTACAAAACGAGCCGATTCGTTTTTCAATACAGGAATGCCTTCTGCTGCGGGATACATAGATGCCACACCTTTGTCTAAGGCTTCTTTTTCTGCGTCGAGGCCTATCCGGCAAGGTTTTAGCCCCGGTACTCCCTGATCCATGCGGATAAAGGGAATGCCTGTTGCTTGTTCGAGACGCGAAGCAAGCAAAAGCACTTCGCCGATAGTCGCGTTTTCGAGGTTGGTGATTTTCAGTTCATCAACTACTTGGTTTACTAATTCCTGACTGAATACTCTGTTTTGCATATATTTTAGTTACGAGTTACAAGTTACTTCCACGATTCATCACTACCGCCCGGAATGACAGGGTATTTTTATTTTTTCACCTGCTGCTCCCCTACTTTGCGTCCTGCACGGAAAGCATTTATATTCATTTCTACAATTTTCTCACCCTTGCGCAAAAACACCTGTGTTATAGCATCTTCCAGTTTTGCGTCTTCAATACCTAGAATCACAGAAGCCGCGCCTAGCAGTACCATATTGGTAGCACGTGCCGAACCAGCTTCTTTTGCCAGTGCATCTACATCGAGAAGAATAACATTTGGCAGGGATTTCAACTCGGCAATAATATCTTCTATTGCAGGGTAATTGGGTATGTTGACAAATGGTGTTGTATTAGTTACAACCCATCCGCTTTGCGACAAATAAGGCAGGTAGCGCAATGCTTCCATCGGTTCGAGCGAGATGATGGCATCGGCGCTGCCTTTAGCTATCAGGTCGGAATATATCTGGTCTGACGATATCCGCAGATTAGACTGCACATCCCCACCCCGCTGGCTCATGCCATGCACTTCGGCTTGCTTTATATGTAGGCCTTCTTTGAGGGCTGCTTCGCCAACAATGGCTGCTATAGACAGTATTCCCTGTCCGCCAACGCCCGAAAGTATTATATCTAGTTTCATATTTATTAGTTACGAGTTACTTCGCCCTACGGGCAGTTACAAGTTGATTGTTAGTTGACAAATAAACCTAGTACAAATTGACTAATATGCCAATTACTTTTTCCTTTTCAATGTCTGGATACATTCCCTGCGCGGAATAATTACCGATACACCGTTGTATTCTATTTCGTCTTTTATTACTTTCTTTATTTCATCCATATTTTTAGGCAGTGGAACGACCACTCTTACATGGCTTTTCTCCACACCTACACCATAGCAGATATTTTCCAGTTTTTCGGTTCCTGCCGAATCCTGTCCGCCTGTCATGGCAGTAGTCAGGTTGTCGGAAATTACTACAGTAATATTTACTCCCGAATTTACGGCATCGAGCAATCCTGTTATCCCCGAATGGGTGAAGGTGGAATCGCCGATTACCGCTACCGAAGGGAACAGTCCGGCATCGGCAGCGCCTTTAGCCATAGTAATGGATGCACCCATATCCACACAGGTATCTATCGCCCTGAATGGAGGAAGCGCTCCGAGGGTATAACATCCTATATCGCTGAAAACTTTAGCGTTACTATATTCTTTTATTACTTCGTTCAATGCTTTATATACATCGCTATGCCCGCAACCCGAACATAGTGCCGGCGGACGGGGTACGATATTTTTACTGCTATCGAATTGTTTTTCCACATCCAGACCTAACGCTACGCGCACATTGTCGGGCGTTAGTTCGCCTACCCGTGGAAGCTCACCTGTCAGTCGTCCTTTTATCTTACCGCTTTGGTCGAGAAGTCCACGTACTTGTTCTTCCACAAATGGCTGCCCGTCTTCCAGAACCAATACTTCATCGCACTCGTCTACCACCTTTTGTATAAGCTGTTTAGGTAATGGATATTGCGATATTTTGAGAATCGTATAACCACATTCGTTGGTCGAATTCTCCATGAGGTAATTGTAGCCTATACCACAAGCTATTACACCTTTTTTATTACCTTGCTTATAGTTATTATATGGTGATTCTACCGATATCTTTTCCAGTTCGGGCTGTACGGCTAGTAGTTCGTTATACCTTCTTCTGGCATTTACAGGAAGTAGTACCCATCGCGATTTGTCTTCCGGGAATTTTATAGGGTTTTGTTCTCTAGCCTCGTATGTCGCAACCTCCGAACGCGAATGTGCCATCCTCGTTGTAAGGCGCATAAGTACAGGCAGTTCAAATTTTTCGGAAACATCGAACGCATAACGTATCATGTCATACGCTTCCTGTTGCGACGATGGTTCGAAAATCGGCATAAATGCAAATTTACCGTAAAAACGCGAATCCTGCTCATTTTGCGACGAGTGCATCGACGGGTCGTCGGCCACAAGTACTACCAATCCTCCATTCGTTCCCGTCATCGAGGAATTTACGAAAGCATCGGCGGCTACATTCAGTCCTACGTGCTTCATGCAAACCAACGAACGTTTACCTACATACGAAACGCCAAGGGCAGCTTCCATTGCTGTCTTTTCGTTTGCACACCATTGGCTGCGAATTTTTCGTTCAGTGGCTAATGGCGAATCTTGTATATATTCTGTAATTTCGGTCGAAGGGGTTCCCGGATAGGCATAGACGCCTGTTATTCCGGCATGTATAGCTCCCAGGGCAATCGCCTGGTCGCCAAGCAAAAGAAGTTTTTCTTTCATTTATTTATATCAGTGTAAAGTTATCAGCATCTTTCAGAACAGGGAATTTCTTTCTGAATCCTTCCAGCTCTTCCATATTTATCTCGCCCAAAACGGCTTCTTCTTTATCGGGTTGTGCTGCAACGATGTGTTGCCCCAAATAGTTGATTAAGGCTGTGCCGCCGCTATACGCGTTCGAGGGGTCGTTGCCCGTGCGGTTTACCCCTGCCACATAGCATACGTTTTCTATGGCGCGCGCTTTGAGCAGTGTGTTCCATGCTTCGAGCCGCGAGGTAGGCCAGTTGGCTACATATATTGCCATGTCGTAGTCGTCCCTGTTGCGCGAGAAAATAGGAAAGCGCAAATCGTAACATATCTGGAGCAGGATCCTGACTCTTTTATATTTTACGATCACACGCTGTTGTCCGGCTTCATATTCTTCATGTTCGCCGGCATACGAAAATAAATGCTTTTTATTATAAACCGAATATTCTCCATCCGGCTGTACAAAGTAGAAGCGATTATAGAACTTCCCGTTGTCAACGGTGGCAACGCTTCCGCATACGGCTGCGTCTTTCTCCCTCGCTATTGCCTGCATCCATTGCAGGGTAACTGTATCCGCTTCTTCTGCCACACCTTCGGGTGCCATACAAAAACCGGTGGTAAACATTTCGGGAAGGATGATGATATCAGCCTGTGGCGAAGTATTTATTATTTTTTGCGCAGCTATCCTGTTATCTTCCGGCATTTGCCATCTGATATCCGTTTGTACGAGTAAAATATTCATGTATATGTCAGATATTCAAAACAGGATTCAAATATACAGAATTTTACCTAAATAATGAAATGATTGTATTTTTATTAGTGAATACAGAAGTTTGTTTACAATATTACCTGTAAATGTCACAAAATTTGGTTATTTGATTTTGATATAGGTAAATTCCTTTGCAAGTTCTCCGTTGTAGTATTGTTTCAGAGGATAACCATCATCGTCGTAGTCGTAGGTAACGTTTATAATCAATGTATCGGGCAACAGATTTTCTACTGTTGATTTTTTCAGGTTATTTCCTCCTATAAAATCGCCGCACCATTTCATGTGGCTCATGTGTACTGCCCAAAACCAAGCTGGCAAGTTTATACCGGATAAAATAGATTTATCGTTGTAAAACTCGTTTGTGGTAATTATATCACTCTTGCCAATAGCCGAATGTTGAATGTACCTGACGATGTTGTTATTCGTATCGTATCGAAATTCTTCCCATAGTTTTCCGTCGTCGAAAATCGTTTTTGTAAGCCTGTTTTGAGAGTCTATGTAGATCTTGTTTTCTTCTGTCAGTTTTTCTTTCAGTTTCTTGCCCTTGCTTTGCTCTGTTTCGAGAATGTACCCTTTGTTGGTATAGTCGAATTTTGAATTTGTCGTTAGCTCTCCCCTATCTTCATTCATTGTGTATTCGGCTATTTGCCCCGTGGCTTTATCGTATTTGAACGAATATTCGCTGAATGTCAATATTCCTTTTACGGAAAAAGAGGCAAGCCTGTTTTTTTCATATTTGAAAGAAACAAGTTCTTTTGTATTTTTTGAGTCGATAGCTACCAGAAGCTTTTTTTCCTGAGCATATAGCGTTGCGATAAAAATAAAGAAGAAAAAGGAAAAGAATAAGAATCTGAGATTTTTCATATATACATAAGTTTTATTTCAATAACGTTTTATAAATACTCTTAGTATATGTTATAAGCTGATATTTTACGACAAAGAAAGTGTCCCCCAAATAATCATCTGCTTCATTGCTCCATTTATTAGCCATCGGTCACATACTTTTGCATGCTCCCCTCGGTCTAAAAATGAGCGGTTTGGCATCTAGTCTCTTTTTGAACACTTCACTACATAAACTCAAAGAAGGTGTCCTTTCTTACTTTTGGGACACCTTCTTTGTACAGAATGTTATATAAGTCTACTAATCGTATTCATTCCAAGCTTTGATCTCTATTTCATCCACATTCATTTTGCAGAATGCCTGGATAAATGCCGAAGCTAGGCGTGAATTTGTAAGTAAAGGCACATTGAAGTCGATAGCAGCACGGCGAATCTTATACCCGTTGTCGAGCTCGCTTGTAGTAAAATTCTTAGGGATATTTACTATAAGGTCTATTTGCTTGTTGTGTATCATCTCCAGCGCACTTGGCTTTTGGTCGTCGGTCGGCCAGAATACCTGGATTGCCGGAATACCATTTTCCTGAAGGAATTTTTGCGAACCGCTAGTAGCGTATATATCATATCCCTTCTGGTGAAGCAGGTGTGCGGCTTCGAGCAAGGCTACTTTCGATTTTGCAGGCCCGGTAGAGAACAATACCGACTTTTTAGGGATGCGGTGTCCTACCGAAAGCATCGACTTGAGCAGTGCATCGTGGAAGTTGTCGCCTATACATCCTACTTCCCCTGTAGAAGCCATGTCTACGCCCAGTACAGGGTCGGCTTTTTGCAGGCGGGAGAAGGAGAATTGAGAAGCTTTAATTCCCACGTAATCAATATCGAAGTCGTTTTTGTTTGGTTTCTGAACCTCTTTACCCAGCATTACCTGAGTTGCCAGATCTATGAAGTTTATCTTCAAAACCTTAGATACGAATGGGAATGATCGAGATGCCCGAAGGTTGCATTCGATAACTTTTACATCGTTATCTTTGGCTAAGAACTGCATATTAAATGGTCCTGATATTTGCAGTTCTTTCGCTATTTTATGCGCTATCTTTTTTATTCTCCTCACAGTCTCTATATAGAGGCGTTGAGCCGGAAACTGTATAGTAGCATCGCCTGAGTGTACTCCGGCAAACTCTACGTGTTCGGATATTGCATACATCACTATTTCGCCTTTGTTGGCTACGGCATCTATTTCTACTTCCTTCGCATTTTCTACAAACTCGCTTACTACTACAGGATGTTTTTTCGACACTTCGGCTGCCAATCCGAGGAAGTTTTCGAGTTCCTGATCGTTGGAGCATACATTCATCGCTGCTCCCGACAGTACGTAAGACGGGCGAATGAGTACCGGATAACCAACTTCGTCGACAAAGCCTTTTATATCGCTCAGCGAGGTAAGTTCTTTCCATCGTGGTTGGTCTACCCCGATACGGTCGAGCATGCTTGAGAATTTGTGACGGTCTTCGGCATTGTCGATGCTTTGCGCCGTAGTTCCCAGAATGTTTACCTTAGCTTCGTCTAAACGAAGAGCGAGGTTGTTAGGTATCTGTCCACCTACAGAAAGGATTACTCCATGAGGATTTTCGAGTTCGATGATGTCCATTACACGCTCGTAAGTCAGTTCGTCGAAGTACAGGCGGTCGCACATATCGTAGTCGGTAGAAACCGTCTCAGGATTATAGTTTATCATTACCGAACGGTAACCTTCTTTGCGGATGGTCTGCAAAGCATTCACCGAACACCAGTCGAACTCAACTGACGAACCTATGCGGTATGCACCCGATCCGAGTACGATTACCGATTTGCGGTCGCCCAGATAGTTTACATCGTTTTCTTCGCCGTTGTATGTTATATACAGGTAGTTGGTTTGTGCCGGATATTCGGCTGCAAGCGTGTCTATCTGTTTCACACAAGGTACTATGCCGTTATCTTTGCGGATGCGGCGCACATCGTGCTGTATCGACTCTACCAGGCTTGGTTCTTTACAAACTATTTTGGCTACCTGAAAGTCGGAGAATCCCATTTGCTTTGCTGTTTTCAGCAAGCTGAGCGGAAGGGATTTCACATCGTCGTATTTTTCCAGTTCTTTCGAGCAGTCGAATATATATTTCAGCTTTTGCAAGAACCAGCGGTCTATTTTAGTCAGGTCGTAAATCCTGTCGACTGTATATCCGCGTTTGAATGCTTCTTCGATGAAGAATATACGCTTGTCGGTAGGGTTGCTCAATGCTTCGTCAAGGTCGTTTACTTCGAGCGGTTTGTTGGCTGCAAATCCGTGCATACCTATATTTATCATCCGAAGCCCTTTTTGTATGGTTTCTTCGAATGTGCGGCCGATAGCCATAATTTCGCCTACCGACTTCATACTCGAACCGATTTCTTTAGATACGCCGTGGAATTTACCTAAATCCCAGCGAGGTATCTTCACCACTACATAGTCGAGTGCAGGTTCGAAGAATGCGCAGGTAGATTTTGTTACCGAGTTTTTCAGTTCGAACAACCCGTAACCCAGTCCCAGCTTAGCTGCTACGAAAGCCAAAGGATAACCAGTTGCTTTGGATGCCAATGCCGAAGAGCGGCTCAGGCGGGCATTTACTTCGATCACGCGATAGTCTTCCGATTCAGTATCGAAGGCAAATTGTACGTTACACTCCCCTACTATACCTACATGCTTAACGATACGGATAGATAGTTCGCGCAACTTATGGAACTCGTCGTTGGTCAGTGTTTGCGATGGAGCAACTACGATACTTTCGCCGGTGTGTATTCCTAGCGGGTCGAAGTTTTCCATGTTACACACTGTCATACAGTTGCCATACTTGTCGCGTACTACTTCATACTCTATTTCTTTCCAGCCTTTCAGCGATTTTTCGACCAAAAGCTGCGATGAGTACGATAGTGCTTTTTCGGCAAGTACGCGCAATTCCTGTTCGTTGTCGCAAAATCCCGAACCTAGTCCGCCCAGCGCATAGGCAGCACGTATAATAATCGGATAACCTAGTTCTTTTGCAGCACTTACAGCATCTTCTATCGTACCTACTGCCGTGCTCTTGATTGTTTTGACGTCTATTTCGTCAAGTTTCTTTACAAACAGTTCGCGGTCTTCGGTGTCCATTATGGCTTGTACCGGGGTACCCAACACACGCAGGTTGTATTTTTCCAGTATTCCGGTTTCGTATAGCTGTACACCACAGTTTAGTGCTGTTTGTCCCCCGAAAGCCAACAGTATTCCGTCCGGCTTTTCTTTTTGGATGACTTTTTCTACAAAATATGGTGTAATCGGCAGGAAGTATATTTTATCGGCACTACCTTCCGAGGTTTGTACTGTTGCAATATTGGGGTTGATAAGTACTGTTTCTATCCCTTCTTCTTTCAGGGCTTTCAAGGCTTGCGAACCTGAGTAGTCGAACTCTCCGGCTTCACCGATTTTCAAAGCACCCGAACCGAGGACTAATACTTTTTTTACATCTATATCCATTTATATTATTTTTTATATGGTGGATTACAATTTTTCTACAAACAAATCGAATAAGAAACCTGTATCGGTAGGCCCACTGGCGGCTTCGGGGTGGAACTGAGCCGAGAAGAACGGTTTTGTCTTATGCTTGATGCCCTCGTTAGTTCCATCGTTAAGGTTGACAAACAAAGGTTCCCATTCTTCACCCAGAGATGCGCTTGTTACAGCGTATCCATGATTTTGGGAAGTGATGAAACATTTTTCTGTATTTACCATCTTCACCGGCTGATTGTGGCTACGGTGTCCGTATTTCAATTTATATACAGTTGCACCTCCTGCTTTAGAAAGCAACTGGTTGCCCATACAAATACCGCATATAGGCTTGTCGCCTTCCATTGCTTTACGGATGTTTTTTACAGTCTCTTCACAAAAGTCGGGACTACCCGGCCCGTTGGATATGAAGAGCCCGTCCCATTCCAGTTGGTTGAAATCGTAATTCCATGGCACGCGTATAATGGTTACGTTTCTTTTCAAGAGGCTGCGTATTATATTATGTTTTACTCCACAGTCGACCAAAAGCACTTTCTTGTCGCCATTGCCATATGTCAGCACTTCCTTGCAACTGGCTTTAGCAACCTGGTTTTCGAGGTTGGGATCGTAAAATTCCACTTCATTTTCGTTTTGGAAAACTATTTTGCCTTTCATCGAACCTTTTTCGCGAAGTATCTTAGTCAGTTTGCGGGTATCTATTCCGTAAATGCCTGGCACATCGTGTTCTTTCAACCAGTCGCCAAGGCTTTTCTTTGCATTCCAGTGAGAATATTCGCGTGAGTAGTCGGATACTATAAGTCCGCTGACCTGTACTTTTTCCGATTCGTAAAAATTAGAAACCCCATTAGTAAAAGAATCTTCCGGCACTCCGTAATTACCTACGAGCGGGAATGTGATAACAAGTATCTGTCCGAGGTATGAAGGGTCGGTAAGGCTTTCTGTATATCCCACCATTGCGGTACTGAATACCACTTCGCCGGCTTTTGCTGTTTCCGAACCGAATGATTTGCCTTCGAAAACTGTCCCGTCATCAAGAATTAGCTTAACTGGTTTGTCTGAATACATTTTTTGTTTGAAATATAAAATTGTGAATACTGTTGTTTATAATGCAAAAAAAAGGAACAGGATATTTAGCATATCTGTTCCTTCTTGTATAATATATTGTATATTTTTTTTTTTTCATCATTCAAATATCCGTATTCGCTTATGAATATCTGAGGTGCAAAGATAGAAATAAAAAATGATATATCTAATGTTTAGCAATTAAATTTTGCGATAAGAAGTTAAGAAAAAATATTACTTTTGAATTATGAATATATCAACCATAGAAGATTATATTGTCCGCAATGGCCTACTTACGGGTGGCGAGAAAGTTATAGTCGGAGTAAGCGGGGGTGCCGATTCGGTTGCGCTGCTCGATATCTTGCATAGTTTCAAAATAGAATGTGTAGTGGCTCATTGCAATTTCCACCTCAGGGGGCAGGAGTCGAACCGCGATGCTTTTTTTGTGGAAGAATTATGCCAGCGGTACAACCTGAAATTCGAGCGTATAGATTTCGATACCGAAGCTTATGCCGAAATCAATTCCATATCCATAGAAATGGCTGCACGGGATTTGCGCTACAACTGGTTCGAAAAACTACGGGTAATACACCTTGCCGACAAGATTGCTGTCGCCCATCATCGCGACGACTCGGTAGAGACTATCCTCCTGAATCTGACCAGAGGAACAGGGATACGCGGGCTGACAGGTATTGCACCGATGAATGGCTACATTATCCGTCCTTTGCTCTGCATCGGCCGCGATGAGATATTGGGATATCTTGCCGAACGGAAGCTAAAATATGTGGAAGACAGCACCAACAACGAAGACTTATACACACGAAATAAAATAAGGCTCAATATTCTGCCTTTACTGGAATCTATAAACCCATCGGTGAAGGAGGCTATAATACGTACTGCCGAAAACCTGTCGCAGGTGAACAATATTTACCAGATGTATATGGCACAGGTAAAGAAAGATGTATTTGCGGATAATAAGATTGATATCACAAAGCTTATTCAATACCTCGAGCCTGAAGCAATATTGTATGAGTTTCTTTCTCCATATGGTTTCAACAGTGCTACAGTAAGGCAGATATTCGAATCCATTGTCGGCCAGCCGGGCAAAATATTCTACTCCGAAACACATGAATTGCTCAAAGACAGGGGATTCTTTTTGCTAAAAAAGAAAGAAAGCCTGATGATAGAAAGTTTCACGGTATATGAAAACGACGCAACTATTACGCATCCTATAAACCTGAAAATAGAAAAACATAAAAAAGAAGGCCCATTCCCAATAGAGAAAAGCCCTGATGTCATTTATCTGGATAAAGCAAAGGTTAGCTATCCCCTCACCCTTCGCCATTGGCGCCAAGGCGATTGGTTTGTTCCTTTTGGCATGAAAGGCAAGAAGAAAGTGAGCGACTATTTTTCAGACAACAAGTTCAGCCTTTTTGATAAGGAGGATGCATGGCTACTTTGTTCGGGCGACGATATACTTTGGATAGTGGGACATCGCGCGGATGACAGGTTTAAAATAGCAGTCGGAACAAAGGAGGTAATTAAAATAAGTTATAGTAAATAGAACATAAAAGAACAGCAAGGTGGGTGTAGCTTCGCGGTTTTCTTATTTCATCAATCATCTAAGGAACTATTACTAAAAGCTTTCTCCAGCATTTTCTGAAATTCGGCTAAGTCTTGCGCAATAATATCGGGGTTCAAATCTGATTGTGCAACAATATCCATTGTTGTTTCGCCCGACATAACCAATACGCCTATAGCACCAGCATTGTGCGCCATCCTGACGTCTGTATAAATGCGGTCGCCAATCATCGCCACCTCCCTAGGTTGCAGGCTATAGCGCAATAAAATGCCATCGAGCATACGCGGATCAGGTTTGCCTATCACCACATCGGGTTTGCGCCCCGTGGCATGTTCGATAGCTGTATAAATAGATCCACAATCGACTAATATTATATCCTTATCAGTAGGACAAACTTTGTCGGGATTGGTAGCTATATAAGGGATATCGCGGCTCGCCCACCATGCTGCGCGACACAGCCCGCTATATGTCAGAGACATATCGAAACCGACAACAAGCATATCGGGAATATCCGCAGCATCGTCGGCAATAGATATAAATCCGGCAGCCTCAAATTCGGCTATCATGCTGGGCGTACCTAATATAAAAAGCCGTTTGGCTTGTGGATAATTTTCTTTTATATAACCTATCGTAGCTTGTGCCGAAGTGTATATTTCTTCCTTTTGGGCAGATATTCCCATCCTCGAAAGGTGCGCCAGATAATCGTCTGTGCTTTTCGAAGGATTATTGGTTAAAAAGGAATATCCTATTCCCATTTCTTTAAGTTTATGAAGAAAGGGAATTGTGAAAGGGAATAATGTACTACCATTGTAGATGGTCCCATCCATATCCAAAGCTATATGCTTTATTTTTCGGAGGTGGGCGTACAAATCTTCCGGAGTATTAAACCCCATTTTGTTAATATATTTATACATAATGTTTTACAATATTATTCTTCGTATCCTGTAGCTTTTGCTTTCCATGCCAGTGCAAATATCAGCGAACCTATCACCCCTGCACCAATCAGAAGTATAAAAGAGTTATCCCATCCGTATGTTTGAACCAGATATCCGAAACCGAAACCCGAAATTGCCGTACTTGCATATCCGAACAAGCCCGTAAATCCGGCTGCTGTAGCCGCCGCCCGTTTGGTAGCCATATTGGCTGCTGCTATACCTATCAATGCCTGCGGCCCGTAGATGCAAAATCCTGCTCCCATCAGCACGGCCGTAGCCAGCCACATAGGTGGATGATTGAGCATCCAGAATATAGAAACGAACAACGAAGCCAGCACCATGCAGATGAGACATACACGAGGCCCCCTTCCTCCGAAATACCTGTCTGTAGCCCATCCTGCAAGCAACATGCCTGTAATACCTGCTATCTCGAAGGCAAAAACCATCCATCCGGCATGGTGTAATGCTACCCCTTTCCATTCGCTAAGGAGAGTAGGCCCCCAGTCGAGTACGGCAAAACGCACTACATACACAAAGAAGTTTGCAAGCCCTAATATCCATATATATGGGTTTTTAAATACCATTTTGCGAACAAAAGCTTTATATTCGGGAGACTTGCGATCCTGATCATTCGCCTTTTCATCGTTGCCCACAACTATTTCGGGAAGTCCTACCGAACGTGGTGTATCACGCAGGGAAAACCACAGGAATACCGCACCCAACAAGGCTATGGCAGAGGGAATAAAGAAGCACCAACGCCACCCCAACGATACTATATATCCGCAGATGACTACGACAAGCCCCGCCCCTATAGAATGGGAAGTATTCCAGATAGACATTTTTGTAGCCAGTTGATGTGGAGGAATCCAGTGCGTCAGCAGGCGGGCACACGGAGGAAAGCCCATTCCCTGAAACCATCCGTTGAGCATCCATACCACACCAAACATCACTACGGCAGAGCTGAAACCGAACATAATATTGCATAAAGAGCACAATACCAGCCCTGTTACCATAAAATAGCGTCCATTGAACCGGTCGCCCAAAATGCCATTAGCAAAACGCGACAAACCATATATCAGGCCGTGCAATGTAAGGAAAATACCCAGATCGGCTTTAGTTATACCTAAATCTGCCTGAATGCCCGGCATAGCCATACTCAGGTTTTTGCGGACAAAGTAAAACATGGCATACCCTATCATTGAGGCAATGATAGTGCGCGCTTGCCAATATTTGAAACGTTTGGCAGTTTCAGGACTCATGTTTAAATAGGATTCTTTAGAATCTGTGTTCATAGTCTTCGTTAGTATTAGGAGAGGTTACTTATCGCTTCGAATAATAACAAATATAATATATTTTATTAAAATCGACTTTCCTTTTGGAGTTAATATATTGTTTCGTTTTCTTTCTAAATTTCCGCTGCGGTTTTTTTCTTTATTTCCCAAAGGCCTTTTTCTCCAAACAGGACATCCAGCCATCGATCAAGCATATTTGTACGTACAGCTACATCGAGAATAGTAAAACGCCTGCGGATATATTGTGCCCTGATAAATGTTTGTTTCAGATACTCACGAGAAACACCTATATCTTCGGGATCTGTTGGTGCTCCCACCATGCCGAGGTATTCCTTTACCTGATTGTATGGCACTAATTGTTTCGATAGTTTTTCTTTTATTTCCGTCCAGTTATCTTTTAGCGATTGCAACTGGCCGGCAAGCTCCTCTTTCGAAATATATTTTGCAAGCGTCTCCTGCTCTCCTATTTTCGGGAAATCCGTATTCCTGAATATTTCTGTAGCTTCTTTGTCCAATTCTTCTGCTGTCGGCCATGCATCGCAACAGGCTTTTATATCAAGGTCTTCCATCGGAGTATTCAGCATCACTTCGTACAAAGCTGTAATGGATAACGTGCCGATAGCTACCTGAAAGCCATGTGATATTTGCTCCCCTTCGTTGGTATGATGCTCCATATTCCACAAGTGGCTGAACTGGTGTTCTGCACCCGATGCCGGACGGCTCGATTTAGACCATTGCATGGCAAAACCACCGAGCATAAGCCCCTCGGTAAGATTATATATAGCCTCCCTATCTCCTTCCGATACGGCTTTGGGCGAAAACAAAGCATCGTGCAATCCATTTTGTACAATGTCCCAGGCCTGTTTATCTATCGGCTCTACCCTTAAGCTGTCGGCGAGAATCCAGTCGGCTCCTGCTGTTACTTTTGCAAACAGGTCGGCATAACCCGAAGCTGTCATTTCTGGTGGTGCTTGCCGTATGATATCAATATCTGCCAGGCAAGCAATGGGGGCCGGACAGCTAAAGGTTTGTTTTGCCCCGTTTGCGGTTATCGACGCTCCAAATGCGGTATACCCATCCATAGAAGCTGCTGTAGCCACGCACAGATATCTTCTTCCCGCCAAATGTGAAGCCAGCTTTGTTAAATCGTTTATAGTTCCCGAACCTACAGCGATAGGTATTGCGTTGTGTGTTTTCAAAGAATCTTCGAGTATCTCCACATACTTATATTCTGCATATAATTCAGGATCGGAGAATATGAAAGGTGCTTCCATCTCTATACCTGCCGAAGCTAATATTTTTACAACTTCTTTTCCGGCAACCCCGAACGTATTTTCGTCGGCTACCACAACAGCCTTACTACCGGGAAATTGCGTGGAAAATAATTCTGCTACCCGCTTCAATATACCAAAACCTATTTCGAGTGCTTTTGTTTCGTCGGCAGCTTTCAATGCCTGTTCTATCTTAGACATATTTGTAATATTTTGTATTTGTGATAATTATATATAAAAGGAGACGTATTTTACTTTCTCAACAATTCTCCGAGTTCAATAGGGATATCCGTTTCTATAATATCCGGTCTTTTCATTATTTCTTTTTTGTATGCTTCTTTTCGCATCTCTTTTGTTTCCAGTTTATCGTGGGTGGGAGCAAATGAAACCATGCAGCGAACACCGTTCTTACGCAGTTTTTCTACAACAGCGGCATTCTTTTCGTCGATTGTGGCTCCTACATATGCTATCATATTTTGCCACGGAACACCGCTTATTGCTATGTCTTCATATTCCTTCTCGTTGCGTGCAAACACCGAAAACATAACATCCGGAAGGCGATCGTAGTAATAGCGTGCTTGTGCTCCCGTATGCACTGTGAGCATTACATGTTTTTCGGCATCGTGCTTTTTTATCAAAGCGGTTATCATATGCAGGGGCACATCTTTTTTGTCAAGGTTGACAATCGTCTTTCCTTTGCTCCATATGATAACATCTTCCAATAGAGGGATCCTGAATGGGGTAATATTCCCTTCCGAATCTTTGAGCCTGACAGCTTTCAGTTCGCTCCATGTATAATCCGAAACCTTACCCTTGCCTGTAGTAGTCCGCTCCAGTGTTCTGTCGTGCATCAAGACAATAACACTATCTTTTGTTAGCCGGGGGTCTATTTCGAAAATTGCAGGCAATTTGCTTAACACATTTTCGAAGCCTTCGATACTATTTTCGGGAAACCCCTTTTCTCTCCCACCCCGGTGACCGCTTATTATTATAGCATTATCGGGCTTATGGGAGAAAAACCGCTTTAGGCTGGTTGTGTTTTCGAAACTCAGGTAATGCTGAGAATGCGCATCAGAAGCAACCAACGCCAGGCATATAAATATTAAGATTGATATAAGAACATTTTGTTTCATAATATTATACTAAGTTTATCTATTTAAATATTAACTAAAACAAACCTTTATTTTTTTATTCTGCACACAAATATAGTTTTATTTCGAAAAATACACAACAAAACGAAACTTTATTTTCATTATCTTTCTTTTGTATTAAAAAAACAATAATAAACGGCTTCGTTTTACATTTTGTTTTATCCGTTTTATTTCTTTTCTTTGTATATAGTAATAATTAACAATATATACTTTTAATATGTTGAGCATAGCAGAAAGGCATAAATACATCCTGGAAGTACTGAATAAGGAAGGGTTTATTAAAGTTATAGATATAGCAGAGCTGTTGAATGTAACTACAGTAACGATACGGAAAGACCTGAAACTATTGGAACAAAAAGGGTTGCTATACCGTACACATGGAAGTGCCAGCCCTGTAAATCCGCATACCGGAGACAGGAATGTAAGCGAAAAAGAAAAAATCAATATATCGGAAAAGAAACGAATCGGAATCGTTGCCGCCCAACTGATAGAAGAAAATGATTCGATAATAATGAACTCCGGATCTACTATCTGCACTTTTGCCGAACAAATAAAAGCTAAAGGCCAGCTGATGGTGGTAACGGCTTCGTTAAAAGCGACGCTCATTCTCTGCGACCAGGAAAATATTAATATACTACAACTGGGAGGCAATTTCCGCCGCCGCTCGATGTCGGTGATAGGCAATTACACGTTGGGATTCCTGAATGACATTACCTGCTCTAAATTATTTCTGGGAGTGGACGGTGTCGATCCCGACTTCGGTGTAACGACATCGAATCTCGAAGAAGCTGAACTGAATAAGGCTATGATGGGGATTGCCCTGAAAACAATAGTACTGTGCGATTCGTCCAAATTCGGAAGAAAAGGCTTCGGCAAAATATGCAATCTGGATAAAATAGATACAATAATAACGGATGCCGGGATATCGCCGTCGATGGCAAAGGCTATAGAGGATGCCGGTATCGAATTAATTATTACATAAACAAGAATTTAATACAACCTTTTACAGAAGAGCTTTGGTAGTGGATGCTATCAAGGCTTTTTCTTTATGCTATCGGCTAGCAGCATTTACAAGCAATAGGTAAATATTTTATTTATTTTTAATATCTTTGTGCGCTAAAATTAAAGATATGACTTACAGCCGCCCCAAAGATATTGCACAAACATTCTCATTGACAGGTATAAATAAGACCCAGACCCCGTTATCCAGGTTTGCAATCCTAGCTTTTCTGGGCGGAACGTTTATTGCTTTTGGCGGGTTGCTCAGCGTTATGGTCGCTGGAGGTATGCCGGGTATAGGCGCAGAAAATCCGGGATTGGTAAAATTTGCAGCAGGAGCTTTGTTTCCTGTCGGGCTGATTATGGTTTCGGTAGCCGGTGCCGATTTATTTACCAGCGATTGCACAGGCATGATTCTCCCCTATCTGGATAAACAGATAAAAATGAAATCGGTACTCAAAATCTTGATATTGTCTTACTTCTTCAATTTTGTAGGTACACAATTTATTGCCTATTTCATGACATACCAAACGGGGATAATATCATATGATCCCTGGCTCTCGTACCTGCACAATTATAGTGAAGCAAAAGCAAATCAGGATTTCTGCAAGGTGCTGATAAAAGGTATCGGAGCCAACTGGCTTGTTTGCCTGGGCACATGGATGGGATATGCAGGAAAAGACATTATGAGCAAAAGTATAGGTATATGGATTCCGGTTATGCTTTTCGTTACCCTTGGCTTCGAACACTCCATTGCCAATATGTTTTTCATTCCTGCTGCCATATATACGGGCGCCGATATTTTATGGAGCAACTTTATAGTAAACAACCTTATTCCGGCCACCATAGGCAATATTATTGGGGGTATGGGATTGGTAGGATGTGCATATTGGTATGTGTATATGAAAAAATAATAACTGTCTATACATAAAAAGTTGTTAACAACCTTTATAAAACAAAAACAGAACTAATCTTTTATAAATACGTTTACTGATTGTAGGTGTGTATCTTATATGCTAAAATATTGATAAAAAATCACTATGGAGGCTTCGTAAACTGCCGGAGAAAAAATAATTTTATAAAAAAAGCGTATCTTTGTCAGGCTTTAAGAAATTATTACAATAACAGAACTATATAATATATGTTGACTGCATTATTCGAAAAGTTAGGATTTTATGTATTACTGATGCAGAAAGTCCTGACCAAACCTCAAAAATGGAGTGTCTTTGTTCGTCAGTTGCTTACCGAAGTCAGCAAACTGGGGATAAATTCGATATGGATAGTGGTGATTATCTCATTTTTTATCGGTGCGGTGATTGTTGTACAAATAAAACTCAATATTGATTCGCCCTTTATGCCCCGTTATACTGTGGGATATGTATCGCGCGAGATATTGATACTCGAATTTTCATCTACTATTATGTGCCTTATCCTTGCCGGAAAGGTGGGGTCGAATATCGCATCGGAAATAGGTACTATGAAAGTTACCGAGCAAATAGATGCTTTGGAGATAATGGGGGTAAATTCGGCAAACTACATCATTTTACCCAAAATCATTGGTTTGATGATTTTCATACCTGTACTTGTAATAATGAGTATGTTTTTTGGTGTGATCGGTGGATTTGGCGTTTGTATAATCGGCGATGTGATGCCTGCCGACACCTTCCAGTACGGATTGCAGTTTTTCTTCAAAGAATTTTATGTCTGGTATGCAATCGTGAAGACAATTGTATTTGCTTTCATCATAGCCTCTATAGCCTCATTCTACGGATATACGGCAAAAGGAGGGTCGCTCGATGTAGGTAAAGCCAGTACAGATTCGGTGGTAATGAGCAGCATACTTATACTTGTTGCCGACTTATTGCTCACACAATTGATGATGTCATGATAGAAGTAAAGAATTTATATAAATCGTTTGAAGGCAGGGAGGTATTGAAAGATATCAATATCATATTCGAGGCCGGAAAAACAAACCTCATTATCGGGCGAAGCGGATCGGGTAAAACTGTCTTGCTTAAAAACCTCGTCGGACTGATGCGCCCTACGAGTGGAAGTATTTTATACGACGGGCGCGACCTGACAAGGATGAAGACCAACGAAATGAAAGCCCTCCGCCAGGAAATGGGTATGATCTTTCAAGGATCGGCACTGTTCGACTCAATGACCGTTTTCGAAAATGTAGGATTCCCGTTGATGATGTTTTCAAACATGTCGAAAGCTGAGCAAAACAAACGTACGCAATTTTGCCTCGACCGTGTAAACCTTTCCGATGCCGGGCACTTATACCCTTCCGAGATTAGTGGGGGGATGATGAAACGTTCGGCTATAGCCCGCGCAATAGCCCTTAATCCGAAATATTTGTTTTGCGACGAACCAAACTCAGGGCTCGACCCGCAAACATCGTTGGTTATTGACGAACTGATCCACGACATCACTAAGGAATATAAAATAACCACCGTAATCAATACGCATGATATGAACTCGGTAATGGGTATCGGCGAACGTATCAACTTCATCAAAGAAGGAGTATTGGAATGGCAGGGAAGCAGTGGAGACGTAATGTCGTCGACCAATGAATCCTTTAACGATTTTGTCTTTGCTTCCGACCTCTTCAAAAAAGTAAAAGCAGCCGAAAACGAAGGCATCAAATTAACATAAAATACTGAGATGAAAATAATATCTTATAATGTAAACGGAATACGTGCAGCCGCAAGCAAAGGTTTGTACGAATGGCTCGAAAAAGAATCGCCGGATATCCTTTGTTTGCAGGAGATAAAAGCGACAGAGGAGCAAATCGACGTTCTTTCGCTACAGTCGCTTGGATATCATTATTATTTTCATCCGGCAGAAAAGAAAGGATACAGTGGCGTAGCTATCATAACCAAGAAGAAACCGGATCTGGTAAAAGTGGGTATGGGTATGCCTGTGTACGACAAGGAAGGGCGCGTGCTTCGTGCCGACTACGGCGATATGACTGTTATTTGCGTATATATACCTTCGGGAACGATGGGCGATGTCCGTCAGGATGTAAAAATGAAATTTCTTGCCGACTTTACCCTTTTTATTAACGAACTGAGAAAAGAACGCCCGCAATTATTAATATGCGGAGATTATAATATTTGCCACAAACCTATTGATATAAACCACCCCGAACGCCACACCAAAAGTTCAGGTTTTCTTCCGGAAGAACGCCAGTGGTTCGATGAATTTATCAGCTTGGGCATGGTTGACACTTTCCGCGTTTACGACCAGAGTGCCGAAAAATATACATGGTGGAGCTACCGCGCAGGGGCGAGAGCAAAAAACCTTGGCTGGCGCATCGATTACCATATAATAACGGAAGAGGCAAAATCCCGCCTGACAAATTCATATATCTTGAACGAGATAACCTTCTCCGACCACTGCCCCATCCTCGTAGAAATGGATTTTTAGTCAGAAAGCTTTCAGGCTAAGGTCGATATTTGGCGCTGCATATATTATTGCACCTGAGGATATGTAGTCTACCCCAGTCTGTGCTATATCGTGTACGGTTTCTTTTGTTATACCGCCCGATGCTTCTACTTTTGCTGCTCCATTGATTAGTTGCACGGCTGCAGACATCTCGAACAGCGACATATTGTCGAGCATTATTATATCGACAGCATTGGTTGCCAACGCTTCTTTTACTTCGTCCAGGTTACGGGTTTCCACTTCTATTTTCAGGTCTTTCCCCTTCTCTTTCAGATATTTCACAGTGGCTTCTACCGATTTGGTTATGCTTCCCGCATAGTCGTTGTGATTGTCTTTCAGCATTATCATATCGAACAAACCATAACGGTGATTTTGTCCGCCGCCGATATATACAGCCCATTTTTCGCACATACGGAAAATAGGAGATGTCTTACGGGTGTCCAATATGCGTGTATTTGTATCGGCAAGCAAGCCAACCATTTCGCGAGTATAAGTAGCTATGCCGCTCATTCGCTGCATACAGTTGAGTACCAGGCGTTCCATTGTTAAGATAGATTGTGCCGAACCCGAAACTATAAAAGCAACGTCTCCCTCTTTTACACTATCTCCGTCATTTTTGAAGAACTCTATTTCCAGGTCTTTATCATAGTAGTGGAAGATTTCCTGCGCCAGTTCTACTCCGGCAAGTATGCAATCGTGTTTTATCAGCAGTCGTGCTCTTTGTTGCAGGTCGGCAGGTACGCTGGCCAATGTAGAATGGTCGCCATCGCCTACATCTTCTTTTATTGCCGCGTCTATGAATTTGTACAATCGTTCGTCGGTAACGTAAGGTGGTCTATTTTTTTTCATCCAAGTCTTTATTATAGAATGTGCCTTTGTTTTCTTTTTGCTCCATGCTCTGGGTAATAATCAGGTACGCAATACTAGCCTGATTACGCAGTTCGGATAATTGCGGCGAAAGGATTGAAAAATTGTATATCTCCTTTACCGAACGGTATATTTCTTCTTCCTTTTGTTTCGCCAATTTTAGCCGCCTGTTGCTGCGCACAATGCCTACAAGGTCGCTCATCAAAGTTTGCAACTCTTTTCTGAGATAGTTGAGCAGTACCATCTCTTCGTTTACCTTCATTCCCTCCTGATTCCATTCGGGTATCTTGTGTAGCTGTTCGTAATTGAAGTTGTCTTCCTCGAGCCGTTCTATCGTCTTCAAGGCTGCCCGGTGAGCAAATACAAGTGCTTCGAGCAGCGAATTTGAGGCAAGGCGGTTTGCACCGTGCAGCCCCGTATTTGAACATTCGCCCACGGCAAACATATTTTTTATCGTGCTCTGGCCGAACAGGTCGACATCTATACCACCGCATAGATAGTGGCTTGCAGGTACTACAGGTATCAGGTCGCGAAACATATCCAGACCCGCATCCTTACACTGTTTATAGATATTAGGAAAATGCTCCATGAATTTCTGATGATCCAGATGACGGCAGTCAAGGCATACATAATCATTGCCCCGCAGTTTCATCTCGCTGTCGATAGCACGGGCTACTATATCGCGCGAAGCCAGTTCTTCCCTATCGTCATATTTGTGCATAAAAGGTTCGCCCGAAGCCGTCCGGAGTTTTGCTCCGAATCCCCTTACAGCCTCCGATATCAGTGGTAATTGTCCTGTAATCGGGCTATAAAATGCTGTGGGGTGAAACTGGATAAACTGCATATTGCTTATCTTGGCTTTTGCCCTGTGTGCCAACCCTATACCATCGCCTGTAGCAATAGTGGGGTTAGTCGTATTTTTATATACATGCCCGCAACCGCCTGTTGCCATCAGGGTGATTTTTGCCGACATTTTTTTTATCTGCCTGGTCTTTAAGTCTAAAACATAAGCCCCGTAGCAATTCAGATTGTATTTGTCGAACTCAGCATCGGGCACCTGATGTTCGGTAAGAAGGTCGATAACATAGTGGTGATTGAGCAGTTCTACATTTTCGAGCCCTTTCATAGCTTTGAGCAATGCCCGCTCGATTTCTGCTCCTGTCACATCTTTGTAATGCACTACACGGTTTTCGGTGTGTCCGCCTTCGCGCCCCAGATCGTAATCGAGCATATCGTTCTTGTCGAAGTTTGCCCCCCACTCCACTATCTCGCGGATACGCTCAGGGCCTTCTTTTACAACTACTTCTACCACTTCGCGTTTGCACAACCCATCACCTGCACGCAGGGTGTCTTCGATATGCTTGTCGAAGCTGTCTTTGGTGAAGTCGGTAACAACAGCTACGCCGCCTTGTGCATATTTTGTATTCGATTCTTCGTCGTCCGATTTGGTAATAACCGTTATTTTCGTTTCGGGACGTTGCGCAGCTATTTTAAGAGCATACGACAATCCCGATATCCCCGAGCCTATTACCAATACATCTGTGTATATCATTTGTTTAATTAAGAATGAGGAATTAAAAATGAACAAAGTGGTAAAATATGTGTAATAATTTTAAACTCTTCATTTTTAATTCTTAATTAATTATTTTATCGCTTTCGAAAGTTCGAGCATCCTATTTATCGGACGCAGGGCTTTCAGCCTTATTTCTTCATCCATTGTTATTTCCGGCAACTCATATTTCATACACAGGTAAAGTTTCTGCATTGTGTTGAGTTTCATAAAATGACATTCGCTGCAATTGCAGGTATCGTCTATGGTAAGTGCCGGAATAAGCTTCTTATGAGGTGCGCGTTTACGCATTTCGTGCAATATTCCTTCTTCTGTTGCCACTATAAATTCCTGATATTCGCTGTCGGCTACATAATTGAGCATATTAGCTGTAGAACCCACATAATGAGCGACCTGCAATACCGGCTTTTGCGCTTCGGGGTGTGCTATCAACCGTGCTTCCGGATTATCGAGCATTTGCTGTGCAATCTTTTCCAGCGAAAAGGCTTCATGTACGATGCAAGCACCGTCCCAAAGTATCATATTGCGTCCTGTAACCTGATTGATATATCGCCCCAAGTTGCGGTCGGGAGCGAAAATTATTTCCTGATCCTCAGGCAATGAGTCTATTATATGCCGGGCGTTGGACGATGTAACGATTATATCGCTTTCGGCCTTTACCGACGAGTCGCAGTTTATATAGCTTACCACTATTGCATTAGGATGCTGCTTCCTTAACTCGCGCAATCCCTCTCCCGAACAAGAATCGGCTAGCGAACATCCTGCAAGTAAATCGGGTAATACGACTTTCTTCGCAGGGTTTAGTATCTTGGCTGTTTCTGCCATGAAATGCACTCCGCAAAATACAATAAGGTCGGCATCGGTCTTCTCCGCTTCGCGAGCCAGTTGAAGGCTATCGCCTAAGAAATCGGCTATATCCTGAATGTCTCCCGTCTGGTAATAATGGGCAAGGATAATCGCATTTTTTTCCTTGCGCATGCGGTTTATCTCTTCTATCAGGCCTGTTCCTTTGGGAATTTCAATATCCAGATAGCCTTTTGCCTGAAGATTGGATATTGCATTGTCAAGATTCATCATATTATTCAATAGCTATGTGCAACTTGTCTGATTTTGGGCACAAAAATACTCATAAAAAGTGATTTACACCACCCTCTAAAGAAGAAACTGAGGTAAGATGTTTGGTTTGTGTTGGAAATTATACCAGAATAAAAAAAGAAAGTATCAAAAAATAATTCTTACTATCTTGTCATCCTGAGCATAGAGTAAAAAGCCTCTTTCAACACGACAGACTGAAATTATTCTTTGATACTTTCTCTAAAATCTTTATTTCCTAACAGTTACTAAGATAAAGCTGCTATTGCCGAACCTATAAGGTTTGCGTTATCCATTTGGGCTACATCTACAGAAACGTCCTTTATATTCATTTCTATTAGCAAAGCCTGCAACTCTTCCACTACAAGGTCTTTATAGTCTTTTCCTTTGCGGTACTCGCTCCAGAAAAGGCTACCTTCAGCAACAAGGCGTATTTTCTTTATACTCTTATTGTGTTTCACCATTACGGCTACCAGCCCGGCAAGCGATGCAGCTACCAATTGCGCCGAACGCTTGTATATCCAGCGCGATACGTCTACATACTTCTTTTTGTGGCGATCGGGGTAGTTCATTATGCTAGTAAGCTTTTGGGCATCGAATCTTGCTTCAAATTCGTCGCAAGGGAATACAGCCTTCAGTATTTCGCCCAGATACATACCCGACACTGCTTTTTCGAAACGCTGCGATCCGCGTGAACCCGAAAGAGCATCTACATTTTCGTCGATAGATGTAAGGTGTGGAGGATTGAAGTTGCCTGACTCCAGGTTTATAGGGATAAGCCCCGTAATTTTTTCACCTTCTCCCTTTTCACCTTTTATTTTTTTTATCTTTTCGGCTGGTACAAATGTTGCCATATTAGTTCCTGTGCCTACTATAAGGCCTATATAGGCATCGTAGCTGTTGTCTGTCAATCCGGCGAAAAGGCTGGCAACAGTATCGTTGATTACCTTTATACCTGTAAATTTGGGTTTGTTCTCCTTATTCAGATACCCCAAAAGACGTTCTCCTACTTTAGAGCCTACCATTTCTTCTATATTTACGTCTTTTGTCCAATAGAGCAACTCTGCATCGCCATTAGGCAACGATTTTGCAGGATATGAAAAACAATAGCCGATAGGCATTTCTTTCGTCCGCTTAATTTCTTTTATCGGGTCGTTCTGCTCTTTAAACAGGTCTTCTTCGGTAAAGTCTTCTTCCTTCATTACCGACAAATCCTTTTTCCATCCGTTCTCAGGGTGAATAGTCGCTTTTCCGTCTTTGAAATCGACAACGGCTACCCGGTAATTTGTTCCCCCAAGATCGAGAACAGTAGACTGCCCTTCTTTGATTTCGGCTTTAGGGTTAATAAATGTAGGAAGGCAAGCAATTTCGGTATCATCTTTTTCCAATCCGCTTTCCACCTTCTTTTGTAGGTCTTTGGCAATGTCTACCAATTGCTTCTTTTTTAATTGAAAGATATTCTTCTTCATCGATGGTATTTTTTTATTAAAAAAAGGTTCTTAGATGTACAAAGGTAAAAATCTATATTAACTTTTTGTCATAAATACATAATTATATTGATCTAAATAAGTAATTTTATCACTCAAACGGAAACTTTTGTTTTTCTTGCTCAGACTCTCATTAACGAATGTTTGTAGATGTTAATAAACCTTAAATTTAAGGTTTTATTTTAAACCTTTTCGCCCCCGATTTGTCGCATTTGGGTGATACTATAATGTGTAGTAGATTAAAATACGAAGTATAATCTTATGACTAAAAAAACGAAAATTATCCTCATTGTTATTATTGCACTTATTATAGCTGCAATGGCTTTATATTCCCCTGTCAAAAACCTGATATCGGCAGAAATAAAAGACACCGAGACTCCTCTGCCACAACAGAAAGGAGGTGGAAGTACAGGGCGCAAGCCATTGAATGTAAATGCAATAATATTGAAACCCGAAACCCTGAAAGATTATATAAGGGCAAAAGGGCTGTTGATACCCGACGAAGAGGTAGATTTATCGTTCGAAACATCAGGGAAAATTACGGAAATACACTTCAAGGAAGGTTCGGCTGTACGCAAGGGGCAACTGTTGGCAAAAGTAAACGACAAGCCATTGCAAGCCGAACTAAAAAAATTGGAAGCACAAATACCTCTGGCACAAGACCGCGTATATCGCCAAAAAGCTTTGTTGGCAAAGGATGCCGTGAGCCAGGAAGCATATGAATCGGTAAATACCGAATTGGAAAAACTGAAGGCCGATATAGAATTGGTAAAATCGCGCATATCCCAAACCGAACTCCGGGCACCTTTCGATGGTGTCATCGGGCTGCGCCTTGTTAGTGAAGGAACATATGCTTCGCCCACAATCATCGTATCGAGGCTTACAAAAATATCTCCTTTGAAAATAGAATTTTCGGTAAACGAGTCGAATATAAATGATGTGAAAGCAGGAACACCTATATTATTTACTATCGACAACGACCTGAATAAATACAGAGCGAGTGTATATGCCGTAGAATCGAATCTCGACAGGTCTACTCTTACATTGAAAGCCCGTGCCTTATATCCAAATCCGGGCGGACAACTGAAACCGGGGCAATCTATCAATGTAGAAATAGAAACACAGGAAATAAAAAATGCACTCGTAGTGCCCAGTTTATCGGTCATCGCCGAATTGGGCCGCGACATCGCGTATGTATATAAGGGAGGCAAAGCGCATCAGGTAGTGCTAAGGAAAGGAATGCGTACTGCCACATCGCTGCAAATCATCGACGGGCTAAGTGCCGGAGACACGCTGCTCACTACCGGGGTAATGCAGTTGCGCGACGGTCTGCCGGTAGTGATAGACAACATTACAGATAGCAATCAAGATATAAATTAGATAAAAAGCCAAGATATACATGACAATATCCGAACTTAGTATCAGGCGTCCTGTACTTGCTACAGTGATCGTGTTGATCATTTTTCTTTTAGGTTTTATTGGTTATACCTATTTAGGTGTCCGCGAATACCCCAATATAGACAACCCCATAATATCGGTAAATGTATCGTATCCCGGTGCAAATGCCGAAATAATAGAAAACCAGATTACCGAGCCGCTGGAGCAAAACATAAACGGGATACCCGGTATCCGCTCGCTGTCGAGTACCAGCAGCCAGGGATCGTGCCGTATCATTATAGAGTTCGAATTATCGGTAGATATGGAAACCGCCGCCAACGATGTACGTGATAAGGTATCGCGTGCCCAACGTTACCTGCCGCGTGATGTAGACCCGCCTACTGTATCGAAAGCCGATGCAGACGCTTCGCCCATCATACAAATAAGTATACAAAGCGAAAAGCGGTCGTTGCTCGAATTGAGTGAAATAGCGGAACTTACGGTAAAGGAGAGGTTGCAAACCATACCGAACGTAAGTGCCGTGGAAATATGGGGGCAAAACCGTTACTCTATGCGACTCTGGCTCGACCCATTGAAAATGGCTTCGTATGGAATCACTCCTATGGATGTAAAAAATGCACTCGACAGGGAAAATGTAGAATTGCCCTCTGGTAGTATCGAAGGCGATGCCCTCGAACTTAGTATCCGTACATTGGGATTGATGCAGACACCCGAAGAGTTCAACAATATGATTATCAAAGAAGATAATTATAATGTTGTGCGTTTCCGCGATATCGGCATCGCCGAACTGGGTACGGAAGACCACAGGAGTATTATGCGCCGCAATGGCATTCCTGCTGTGAGTACAGTTATTATTCCACAGCCGGGAGCCAACCAGATCGAAATATCTGACGAAACAATGGTGCGCCTCGAACAATTGAAAAAAGATTTGCCCGAAGATGTTATACTCGATGTGGCTTTCGATAATACGAAATTTATCCGTGCCTCGATTGCCGAAGTAGAGGAAACTATATATATAGCCTTCCTGCTGGTTGTTGTAATCATATTTCTGTTTCTGCGCGACTGGCGTGTGACCCTTATTCCATGCGTAGTAATTCCAGTTTCGCTGGTCGGGGCATTCTTTGTGATGTATGTCGCAGGTTTCTCCATCAACGTATTGTCTATGCTTGCCGTAGTCCTTTCGGTTGGGCTGGTTGTAGACGATGCCATTGTGGTCACCGAAAATATCTATTTGAAAATAGAAAACGGCATGAGTCCTCGCGAAGCAGGTATTGAAGGGTCGAAAGAGATATTCTTCGCAGTAGTATCTACTACCATTACGTTGGTTGCCGTATTCTTCCCTATAGTCTTTCTCGAAGGTATGACCGGAAGGCTTTTCCGCGAATTTAGTATTGTAATTGCAGGAGCGGTAGTGATATCCTCTTTCGTAGCTCTTACATTCACACCAATGCTATCGACCAAGCTATTGAAAAGAAGGGATAATCCGGGATGGCTATATCGAAAAACTGAACCTTTTTTCGAAGGGATGACCTTCAGTTATCAAAAAGGGCTTGAAAAATTTCTGAAAGCCAGATTCGTTGTATGGCCTGTAATAGCAGCAACTCTTATCGGCATAGTATATCTTATATCTGTCATCCCATCCGAAATGGCTCCATTGGAAGACCGGTCGCAAATAACAGTAAGGACAAGTGGGCCACAGGGGGCAACATATGAGTTTATGAGGGATTATACACAAAAGATATCCCGCATAGCCGACTCTATAGCTCCCGAAAGACGGATAAATACATTACGTGTATGGACAGGCGGAGGAATGGTCAATCTGGCTTTGCCCGATATAAAAGACCGAAAACGTAGTCAGATGGAGATAGCTGACGAACTGACAAAAGCAGTACGCCCACAGACCGAAGCGCGTGCATTCGTACAACAACAGTCTACTTTCGGCGGACGCCGTTCGAGTATGCCCATACAATACGTATTACAAGCACCTAACATACAGAAACTTGAGGAATTTATCCCTGAATTTATGCGTAAGGTGCAAGAAAGCCCGATGTTTCAGATGGCTGACGTGAATCTGAAGTTTACAAAGCCGGAAACCCGTATTATTATCGACAGGGATAAGGCTGCACTACTTGGCGTCAGCACACGCGATATAGGACAGACTCTGCAATACGCGCTCAGCGGGCAACGGATGGGTTATTTCTATATGAATGGTAAGCAATATCAGATTTTGGGCGAGATAAACCGCCAACAGCGGAATACTCCCCTCGACCTGAAATCTATATACCTGAAAAACCTTTCGGGAAATATGATCCAGATGGATAATATTGTACGATTGGAAGAGAGTGTTGCCCCTCCTCAATTATACAGGTACAACCGCTTCAACTCGGCCACGGTTACAGCCGGATTATCGCCGGGTGTAACCATTGGCGCAGGCCTCGACGAAATGGATCGCATAGCCAAAGAAACACTCGATGAAACATTCCGTACAGCATTGGCAGGAGATTCGAAAGACTTTAGAGAAAGTTCGTCGAGCCTTGTTTTTGCGTTTGTCTTAGCCATCGTATTGATATTCCTGATATTGGCTGCACAGTTCGAAAGCTTCAAAGACCCTCTGGTTATAATGCTTACTGTACCTTTGGCTATAGTAGGAGCATTGCTCTTTATGTACAGCAAAGATGTGACGATGAATATTTTCAGCCAGATAGGTATTATAATGCTTATAGGGCTTGTGGCTAAGAATGGTATATTGATTGTAGAATTTGCCAACCAACGGCAAGAAACAGGTATGAGCAAACTCGAAGCTATACAGGGTGCTGCTGTACAACGCCTTCGTCCGATATTGATGACAAGTTTCTCTACCGTATTGGGATTGTTACCACTGGTTTTTGCCAGTGCCGAAGGGGCTAACGGACGTATGGCTATGGGGGTGGCAGTGATCGGAGGAATGGTGTTCTCTACCCTGCTTACCATATTTGTTGTGCCTACCATGTATCTGTATATCTCTACCGACAGAAAGAAGAAAGAGGTAAAACGGTTGGAAAAAAAATAAAATTAAAAAAGACTCTAAATGCAGATAAATTATGCCGAATAAAATCTCATTGACAAAAGGAAAATCCGTCTTTATTGTAGATTTAATACTTATACCAATATTTATATTGGTAACATACAGCGGATTGAAGCTTCATATAGCTGGCGACGTCGGCAACCATGATATATGGTCGTCTTGGGCGCACTTTCATATCATTGTCAGCATTATTTCCCTTATTGCAGGATGGCTGCATATAAAAGCTCATTGGGGATGGTACAAAGGACTGTTGAAAAAAGGTTTAGCGAAGAAAAGTAAAGTGACAGTAGCTCTATCCATCTTATTTCTGGCATTGGTAATAACGGGTATCATTCTTGTACTGTTTGCCGATGGCGGAAATTCTGCTACCGGATTGTGGCATTATCGGTTAGGTCTTATTATGGTAATATTGCTTATTGTCCATTTCGTAACACGATTTTCTTTGTTGAAAAAAGGATTGACAAGAAAAAAAATAATAGTTGGCGACAAAAATTAAAAATAGAGATCACATTTCCTTCATAATTTTATCTATAGATACCATAAACTATTTATAAATTTGAAGAAAAAATGTAACAAGCGAAAAATATACGAAAAACTGTTACTTGTGTTACTTTTTAACTATATATTGTAAAAATAGGTTAAAACAATAACAGTTTCAAGACGGACAGAATCCGCCTCGAATGAAAAAGTAACAAGTCGTTTCTATTATGATGACAGCAAAAAAAACCAAGATAAACTTCATACTGCCTTTCAAGCCACGCCGCCCGGCAGGGGGATTCCGTGTGATGTATGAATATGCCAATCGTTTATCGGCCAGAGGATATCAGGTACATCTTACATTCCCCATCAAGACACCATATATGGAGTACCGCCTTCCTTATATTGCCAGATATATATTGTCGAAGATAGAAGGTTTTTCGCACGACAAATGGTTCGAGTTCCTGCCTGACATTACGATGTCGTATGCCCCCTCGGTAAAAGACAAGTATGTGCAGAATGCCGACATTGTGATAGCCACATGGTGGGCTACAGCATTGGAAATGGGGAGCCTTAGCCCCTCGAAAGGAAGAAAGATAAACCTGATACAAGGTTTCGAAAATTGGGAAGGACACGAAGATCTGCTACATAAGTCATACAACATGCTCGACACTGTGAATGTGGTGGTAGCCTCTTACCTCGAAAAAAAGGTAAAGCACTTTACCAACAACCGTGTGGAACTGATAGAAAACGGCATAGACACCGGTATATATTATGTGAAAGATGAAATAGAGAGCCGCAATCCGCTATCGGTAGCTATGATGTATTCCATTCAGGAGATAAAAGGTTCGAAGTATGGACTGGAGGCTTTAGGCATGGTAAAGGAAGAAATTCCCGAATTGCAGGTCGAATTGTTTGGCATCTCCCCCGCCCCCGACAATCTGCCCGAATGGATAAAGTATTACAGGAATCCTGATGCTTTGAGCGACTTGTACAACCGCAATGCCATTTTCATATCCAACAGCTTTACCGAAGGCTTCGGACTGGTATCGGTAGAATCTATGTTTTGCGGATGTGCCCTTGTAGGCACCGATATAGAAGGGCATAAGGAATACGCATTCGATGGCAAAACGGCATTGCTCGTAGAGCCGGGCAACGCCCGGATGATGGCCGACAAAATAATTTCGCTAGTAAGGGACAATGAATACCGTATCGCTTTGGCCAAGAATGGCAACAGCTATGTGCAACGCTTCAAATGGGAGAATGCTGTAGACAAAATGGAGGGGATAATTATCAGTCTGCTAAAAGATTTATAATTTAACTATATAGCAAACAGAATATTACATAGTTTTCTTTAGTTGAAAATCAGTATATAAAATAGATATAGTATGGAAAATTTTTCAATGGTGAATCCCGTAAAAATCATCTTCGGGAAAGAGACTATCGGGCAAATAGCAAATGAAATCCCTCAAGGGAGCAAAGTATTAATGATTTATGGCGGAGGGAGTATTAAGAAAAATGGAGTCTACGACCAAGCAGTAAAAGCACTTGAAGGCTACGAGTGGCACGAATTTTCAGGAATAGAACCCAACCCGCATTATGAGACATGTATGAAGGCTGTTGCCATGATTAAGGATAAAGGCATCAACTTCCTGCTTGCAGTAGGTGGAGGCTCTGTACTGGATGCTACTAAATTTATCGCAGCAGCAGCTTGTTTCGAAGGCGGAGACCCTTGGCAAATATTATCGAAAGGAGCAAAAGTGGCGAAAGCTCTTCCTTTTGGCGACATTATAACATTGCCTGCTACTGGCTCTGAAATGAACTCAGGCGGAGTAATTACCCGTGCCGAAACCGAAGATAAACTGGCTTTCAATTCCCCGCTTACCTTTCCCCGGTTTTCGGTTCTCGACCCTACCGCCACTTTCTCCATGCCTGTCCGCCAGATAGGCAACGGGGTAGTAGATGCCTTTGTGCATGTTATGGAGCAATACCTCACTTATAATCAAGGAGATTCGCTTCTACAGGATTATATGGCGGAGGCAATAGTAAAAACGCTGGTAAGCGAAGGGCCGAAGGCATTGGCCAATCCTACCGATTACGATGTACGTGCCAACCTGATGTGGGCTTCTACATGGGCGCTCAACGGATGGATTGCCTGCGGCGTGCCCGAAGATTGGGCTACACATATGATAGGGCACGAAATAACTGCTTTTTACGGATTAGACCATGCCCAGACGCTTGCTGTCGTATTGCCGGGTGTAATGACCGTGCTGCAGGAACAGAAAGCCAAAAAGATAACCCGCCTCGGCAAAGAGGTTTTCGGCATAGAGGGTGGCAATGCCATAGAAAAGACGATAGAGGCTGTGGAAGGATTCTTTGAGGAAATGGGAGTAAAAACCCACCTGTCGGATTACGGATTGGGCAGCGAAGCTATCGACAAGGTAGTAAACAGGCTATCGCAAAGAGGATGGATGTTGGGCGAATCTCATAATATCACATCGGAGGTGGTAAGAGAAATCCTTACATTGAGAAAATAGGACATAGAAGGAGAAGGTGTCCCCAGAAGGACACCTTCTAATGTATATTAAGCCGGATTTATTTCTCCAATTCATTCAGGTTTTCATCAACAGTCTCAATCTTCTTCACGAGTAGCTCCAATTCATTTTTCAGACTGTCTATCTTCAGGTTGACATCTTTGAGCAAACCGCTACCCCCCTTCGACGATACCGACAGGAAGTTCATATTGTTTTCGTAAGTCTGCAAATCCGATTTCAACTTATTGTACTGGTGCATCAAATGGTCGCGCTCCTTATACAAAACCCTTTTCGGATTATCCTGTTTCGCCATATCTTTCACGTTCGACTTGAAAGACTCGAATCTGCGCTCTGTCCTGTTGATCTTCAGACGGTCGTAATGAGCATCTACAGCTTGATGGAACTCCTTATAAATCTTGTCTTTTTCCTTGAATGGAACAAAACCTACGTTGTGCCATTCGTCTGCAAGCTCTTTCAGCTCTGCAACCAATTCGGAAGATTCCTTCGACTCGTCCAGGCTCTTTATTTTTTCAATAATTGCCTTCTTTGCTTCCAGATTAGCCAGTTCCTCTGTCTTTTGAGTTGAATCGTTCTTTTTCTTTTGCTCGAAGAAGTAGTCGCAAGCCGTTACAAACTCTTTCCAGATGGCATCCGAATATTTACGAGGCACGGGGCCTATCGTTTTCCATTCCTTTTGTATCGCAATCAACTTATCTGTTGTCGATTTCCAATCGGTACTGTCTTTCAATGCCTTTGCTTGCTCTGCCAACTCCCGTTTCTTCTCAAGGTTGGCATCCATATCTTCCCTTACTCCTTTGAAAAACTCGCTTTTCTTTTCGAAAAACGTATCACAAAGAGAACGAAACTCTTCGAATATTTGGGTATTTATCCGCCTTGGAACGAATCCGATAGTCTTCCATTTAGCTTGTAGCTCTATCACTTCTTTACTTTTCTCGTCCCAATCCTTAAATGTCTTCAATGTATCGTAGTCGATGGCTTTAAGGGCTTCACAGATTTCGTTCTTAGCCGCCAGGTTTTCTTCTTCTTTTCCTTTCAGCGATTCGAAGTGTGTCTGGTAATTCTTGTTGATCTGGGTAGATGCGTCTTTGAATCGCACCCATATTTCTTCGCGCAATTCCCTGGCTACCGGCCCTATATCCCTCCATTGCTGGTGGAAGTTTTGCAATTGGTGGAATGCTGAAACAGAGTCTTCATCTTCTACCAATTTTTCTACCGATTCTATTATCGCCATTTTCAGTTCAAGGTTTTTCTTGAAGTCATAATCGCGAAACTCATTATTGATTTTTATCAGGTCGTAAAACTTCTCTGTATATATCTGGTACGATTTCCACAAGTCTTTCACCTTTGCCTGAGGAACTTGCGAAATATCATTCCATTGTTGTTGCAGGTCTTTAAACTCTTTATATAGCTTATTGAAATCGTCTGAACTCTCAGTCAGGTTTTTGATAGAGTCTATTATCTGAAGTTTCTTCTTATAATTCTCTTCTTTCAGCCTTTCCTCTTCGGCAACATGGGCAGCACGCTTCTGCTTGATATCGTTAAGGAATGTTTTCAGCACTTCTTCTGATGGATCTGGCGCAGGTACAAAATTGCCAGGATCATTACCGGCTTCCAGGTATGTCGCTTTCTGTGCATCTACATCAGCCAGTCGCAAACGGTAAAAAGCCTGTTTCAAAGCCTCGGTTTCCGAACGTGGAGGAACCTCTTCTTGCAAAGCCAGATTCTTCAGTTTTTCTATAATTTCTTCTTTCGTCAAAGATTCATGTTTAATCTCCGACGGCTCTGTAGCTGGCTCCTCGGGCTGCACGCTTTCTTCCACAGATGGAGTTTCTTCGACAAGTACTGTTTCCACAGATTCATCTACTGCAAGCTCTTGTTGCGGAGCATTTTCTACTACAGCATTCACCTCATCGTTTTTAATCTCCCCTGTTGGCTTATCGGCTGGCAATCCGGGTTCTAGGATCTCATTCATATAGTTAGTTTTTTAATAAGGGGTAAACCCTATGTTTTTCACTCGCCAAATTAGTGTTTTTTTTTGTAACAAAAGAGAGCAATGTTAAGTTTTTTCATTTTTGCCTGCAAAAAAGCCTGAATGTAAGCAACTGTTAGAAAATATCACAAATCGGTTTTCATCAAAAAAACAGAAGTTTTTCGGGATATGAGATATTTACTAACAGCTACTTAGACAAAAATGAGATAATCGCATTGCGAATACACAACAATCTACCCGGCTTCTACAGACTATTATTATTGTCTGAAGGACAGCCCCCCTAAAACAAACTTGGGTAATTATAGTAAAGATATTTTTGAAGTTTTGTCGGAAAAACAAATCGCCATTTGATACCTTTTTCCATAATGCTTTATCATTCAGGTTGAAAAATCAACTTAAAATATTGTAAAAGCGATATAGTTACCCAAATCAATTAGCACTTTCGAATTGTTCGAGGAAACGTTTGTCATTTTCCGAGAACAGACGCAGGTCGCTCACCCTGTATTTCAAGTTAGTAATACGTTCTATACCCATACCAAGGGCATATCCGGTATAAACGCGACTGTCTATCCCGCAGCTTTCCAATACATTCGGATCGACCATACCGCATCCTAGTATCTCTACCCAACCTGTATGCTTGCAAAACGGACACCCCTTGCCTCCGCAGATATTACACGAAATATCCATCTCGGCACTTGGTTCGGTAAAGGGAAAATATGACGGACGCAGACGTATCTTTGTATCAGCGCCGAACAACTCTTTCGCCAAAAACAGCAAGGCTTGCTTCAAGTCGGCAAAAGACACATTCTTGTCTATGTATAGTGCCTCTACCTGATGGAAGAAACAATGTGCACGGTACGATATGGCTTCGTTACGATAGACACGTCCCGGACAAATGATACGGATAGGTGGTTGCTGTTTTTCCATAACCCTAGTCTGCACCGACGAGGTGTGAGTACGTAAAAGCACTTCGGGATTGCGGGCAATAAAAAATGTATCCTGCATATCGCGGGCCGGATGGTCGTCGGCAAAATTAAGCGCCGAAAATACGTGCCAATCATCTTCTATTTCAGGCCCTTCGGCAATGGAGAATCCAAGCTTGCGAAGGATGTCGCAGATTTCCTTCTTCACAATAGAAATCGGATGGCGTGTACCTAAAGCAATAGGCGCAGCCGTACGCGTAAGGTCTATAGCATCGTCAGACGCCTGATTGTTTTCGAGCGACTCCCTCAGTTGGTTTATTTTATCCTGAGCCTTTTCTTTCAGCTCGTTTAGCCTCATACCAACTTCGCGTTTCTGGTCTGCCGCCACATTGCGAAAATCATTCATCAAAGCCGACACTTCACCTTTCTTGCTCAGGTATTTAATGCGCAAAGCCTCTATTTCTTCTGCCTTTGCTGCCTTAAGATTGTCAATTTCAGACAGTAATTGGTTAATCTTGTTAATCATATATGTTAATTACAATATTTACAAAAAATAAGATACAAAGTTACATCTTTCTTTGCTTTATTCCAGATAAAAGACAGGAAATATTATCATTTATTCTTCCCTGTCTGCTTCTGAAACTGAAAAAACAGAGCCAAAACTTCTTAATCTCATTTTTTATTGTATCTTTACTTTTCGTTAAAACAAACGTTAAAACGCGAAACTGAATTTTGTATATAATATCTTAAACATTACACAAACTAATGGGTTATACTAATGGAGAAACAGATAACCCCATCTGCAAAAGAAAAGAACCTAATTAAATAAATAGATTTAAATGGAAAACAAGAAGAAAATTACCCGTGTAGAAGGTGGAGAAACTTCGTCGGGAAACCCAACTAAAACATTTGTGCCTACTGCCGAAAGCAAAGGCCGTGCAACGCGCTTACGGTTAATCGCCGGAATACTTTGGTTTCTGGCAATAGCAGCGCAGGTTACAGCAATCATATTCTTATTGAAACCACCGGTAAATATGATATTAATCATCGGACTGATTGTTGTCGATCTCATTCTGGTGATTATTGGATCTGTGCTTTGGAAAAAGTCGAACAGGCTCGACCCTGCTTCCGAAAAGCAAAAATTCAAGTTTTTTATGCAAAACCAACTAGGATTGTTTGCTGCCATAATAGCATTCCTGCCTTTGGTAATTGTAATACTGACAAATAAAAATATCGACGGGAAGCAAAAAGCAATATTGGGAAGTATAGCTGCCGTGGCATTGGTTATTGCAGGTATAGTAGGCTACGACTTCAATCCACCGTCGATAGAACAATATACAGAAGAAACCAATCGTGTGGAATGGCTGAACAACGGGAACGATTTTGTATATTGGACTAAATCGGGCAAGGTATATCACTTATTCAACGATTGTTCTTATATAAATACCAACAAGACCGACGAGATTTTCGAAGGAACAGTAGCCCGGGCGCATGAATTGAAAAATATCAACAGCCTTTGCAGCCGTTGCGAAAGCAGAGCTATAAAAGAACGTGGACTCGATGAAGGTAAGTATATAAGTACCAAAGAGCACGATCATGTACATGACAGCAGCGATGCTAAAAGTGCCGAACCTGAAAGCAATGAGGAAGAAGAAGCTGCTCCTGTAGAAAAAAGTGAACAGCCTGCCGACATTGAATAAATAATTTGATATAATATAAGAGGGGGCGTGTCAAAACAAAGTGACACGCCCCCTGTATTTTTTTAACAGATAATCTATTCCTCCGGAAGGCTCTTCCACCGGCGAACGAATACAGAAATACCCGCCATAATAATTACCACGACAAATACATTTATCCAGAACATATTAAGAATATCTCGATCGGAAACATTAATAAATATCGCATACGAAAAATAAAGGAGTGGCAGTAGGCAAGGCACCAGCCAAAGCAATATATTCACATAGATATTCGATCGCCCTTTATTCTTTCTCTCTCCTATCTTATTCATTATCCTGACAAATAAAGCAACAAAAAGCATTACCCAGAATAGTATAGCAGACATCAACACTATATCTCTCGTACCCCAATCTAAATATTCTATAAGCATTACACCTACCAGGCAAACAATGAAAAACAATATGCCTGTGGCAACAAAAGCTACCAGCCAGAACCTACCACCGGTAACACGGACTGCGAAAATAAGAATAGATATAGCCAAAGCGAAACAAATACACAATAATAGCATCACCTCCATATCCTGATCGTATTCATAGCATTCTTTTACATGCGAATACCCGCTTGTCAGTTCTGCATGTTGCAAGAAAGGATTTCGCTTGATATACCCGGAATGATAATCAACATCTGTATCGTCTATAGGTTCTGTTACAATATTATCGTAGCTGCAATAAGTTGCATTCTTTTCGTAATCGTAAGGCTGGTTGTTTTTTATAAAGACCAAACCGTTGACAGGGAAGAATGGTGGTTTATATATCCGCGCAAACCACTTGTCGGGCGTAATATTGATGGCCATACCATGCTTTTGCTGCAACTCATAAAATCCGGTCATAACAGCCATAATACTGTCTTTGTTCCCCTCGCGAAGCCACTGCTTTACCTGCTCGTATCGCTGTATTTTTATTGTCGACTCCGGGGATAATATATCAGAACTTACTTCATCGTTGTTTTTATAATAATCGTATAAATACTCCGATCGTTTATAATATAAAAATGAAGGCCCTATGTATCCTTCTATAGACAGATGATTGCGGGTATAATTCAGCGAATACAAACCGAGATTCAGTGTGTCAGGGTCTAGCTGCATACTATCGGGAATGAGAATCATATCATCAATTCCCGGGGAATATGTATACAAAGACATATCATTATCCTCTCCGGGAATCAACACACCAGCTTTGTCCAATAAAGCCAATGCTTCTTCGGCTTCTGCGAGTGTTGCCGTCGATTTCCATTTAAAGATAGTTCCCTGAGTCAAAGTATATGGTAGCGATGTAATACCAATAGTAATAATAAGGATCAGTATCCATTCCAGATAAAGATGTCTTGCCATACGCGGGTATAAAATTTTAAAACCATTGTTCCTGCTGTAGAGAACGAGCCAGCCAACCAATATCAAAACAGAAACGAGGATGCAGACAAAGTAAAGCATCTCTTCGTTGTGCATTATGGAATAATAATAGCTGCGATCGAAAGCGTTGTCGGTGGTAACATAGCCGATAACGAAAAAGACCAGATGTGTAGCCAAAAGAATAAGGAGCATCGGCGCCAGTCTTATATTCCAAAGCATGGGGTAATGCAGCAATAAGTATTTTTGTATTTTGTTTATCATAATATCAGCAATTTTAAGAAAGGAAAAAACGGCGGGTAGAACTGGATATATTCCTGAAATAATTTACAGGGATTTGTTTATCCAAGATTAACCGTAAAAAGTCTTCTTGTGTTATATTCTGGGGGAATGAGGCTACATAAGTGCCACCATTTATCTGCAATCTTTCGATATGTAAAGCAGCAAAAGCAGCATGCAACTTATCTTGCTGCCAATCCGATTCAAATTCGACAATAAATTTAACTACCTCCGTATAAAGGGCATCCGTATCCTGCGGCAAGTTGCGGGGCGCACCCTCTTTCAAGAATATCACTTTATCCGATGTCTTCTCCACTTCATAAAGTTGCTGCGAACTCAACACAATACCTACCGGACGAAATAAGGAAGAAGCGATGTCTTTAAAATCGTCTAATACAACCTGCTGCGCCAATATATCCAGATTGGCAAGAGGTTCGTCTATCAATAGCAGGTGCGGAGTGCGTAGTAAGGCTCTGGCAAGTTCGAAACGCATCTTATATCCCGACGACAGATTTTTCCATTTATACTGCCTGTATTTACGCAATCCCATACGTGCAACCACCAAATCTACCATCAGCAGGTTCTCTTCGCCCGTGATACCATACATAGACGCTGTAAAACGCAGGTTGGACAGCAACGAACCTTGCCAGGAGGCAGTACGCTGCGGAATATAAATCAGTTTGGAACGCAGGTCGTAGCTATCCCTGTAGGGAAACAGATATTCCAATTTGCCGCCGCTGGGAGCAAGTTCGCCGCACAACGATCGCAACAGGGTAGTCTTGCCATTACCGTTTTCGCCTACCAGACCGATTATTTCCCCGGATTTCACCTCCATAGAGATAGGCCCTAAGGCGAAAGATGAATTTTGGTAAGACCTTATAAAATTGTAAGTAGACAAAAGTTGCGTATTATAATAGGCATCTACTGGCTTATCTTTAAGGAATGCATATAATTCGTCTAATAAAGCGATATATTTTTCATTTTTCTCGCCTACATTGTTCTGATTGGTATCGAGCCAATCGAGAAATTGCGCCATACGTTTATAAAAACGGATATCACCTGTATCTAAGGTGAAATCAATCAGGCGTTTGGTTAAGAGTGTATAATTCTCATAATCGACCAATTGCCTGACCTGCTTATACTGTTGTTGCAGAATTGTCATAGAGGTAGTTGTGTTATTTTCTGACTAAGAACTGTCTAAACGACAAATATATCTATTTTCCGGGGATATTTCCTAACAGTTCAGGGCAAACGCATGAAAAAATGATATTCCAGTTTTGACTACTGTAGGGCGAATTGAAAATCGACGGAGGCAATTATCATTCGCCCGCAGATTTTTTCTATTTCGGGCGAATGATAATTCTCCCCTACAAAGCTCAGAATTGCGTTCGGATAAATTTCATGCGTTTGCCCTGGTGGCAGTTACTAAGTATTGCTGCAAAAATTTGCTACTTTTAAAACTGAAAATATATAAACGGTTGAGGCCCGCTCGATGCCGTAGCAAATATCATCCAGAATATCAGTCCGGCAATAAGTGCTTTTACGAACAAAGGCGTACTGATAAAGCCCGCTTTCAGCTTATTTACAAAATTCTCAGGCAGGAAGTGCATTACATACCCTATTACCACCAGTATAAATACATTCTGGTAGCCTTCGAGTATCGCCCACCATTCGTTTGGTGCAAATGTCAGTTGCCCGATATTGGAGATCACATTACCTGCCAGTTCGAAGCTGCCTGCCCGGAAGAATATCCAGCAAAACGCTACGAAATGGAATGTTAGCAGGATACAGATAATACGCGTCAGGCGGTTGTCCGGTACTTTGATAAACTGTTTGAAGAAACGCTCGACAACAAGCAACAGCCCATGCAATCCGCCCCATATCACAAATTTCCACGAAGCACCATGCCAAAGCCCGCCGATGAGCATAGTCATAAACAAGTTGAAATACGTTCTGAATTTGCCCTTACGGTTTCCCCCCATCGAGATATACAAATAGTCGCGAAGCCACGACGACAATGATATATGCCAGCGACGCCAAAACTCGGTTATCGACTGCGACTTGTATGGAGTGAGAAAGTTGGGCGGTATCTTAAAGCCCATCAGCAGCGAAAGTCCTATCGCCATATCCGAATAACCCGAGAAATCGCAGTATATCTGCAAGGTATAGCCGTAAACAGCCATCAGGTTCTCGAACGAGGTATAACTCATCGGCGAATCGAATACACGGTCGACAAAGTTGACGGATATATAATCGGATATAATTGCTTTCTTTATCAGCCCAATAAGTATCAAAAACATAGCCATTCCAAACTCTTCCTTTGTCAGTCCGAGCTTGTTTTTCATCTGTGGCAAAAAATCTTTTGCCCTAATGATAGGCCCCGCCACCAATTTAGGGAAAAAAGCTATATAGAAGCAGAAGTCGAGCAACGAGTCGGCAGGTTTCATCTCCCTGCGATAAAGGTCTACGGCATAGCTTATAGCCTCGAAAACAAAGAAGGATATACCTATCGGCAGAATGATATTCTGAAACGAGAGGTCGCCATGAAATATCGCATTTATATTGTCGATAAGGAAATTGGTGTACTTAAAGTAGGCAAGCATCAGCAGGTTGCCCACTATAATCAGTATGAGGTATGCCTTTTGTGTCGATTGCCTTTCTGAATTGTACATCCTTACAGCAAGCAGATGCGTGGCTACAGCGCAAATGACGAGCAGCACAAAGTAATTGAGGGAAAAATAATATCCGAACAAGTTGATATCCATCGTATCGCCCCCTGCCAGATAATAGAAGTAGAGGGAAAATACGATAAGGTATATCTTGCGGAAAGTATCGTGATTTTTACTCAGCACATATACAGTATATACTACAAGGAAAAACCCAAGGAAAAAGGCACTGTTGAACAACAGCCGATGATCGGGGTTGAACACGAAATAGGGTGTTATGTCGTCGATAAGTTTCCCGATGAAGTCGGGTAAATAAAAATTGCTAAGGTCGTCAAGTAGTGTTTTCAATTTTCCCTGTTTTTCTTAAAATTAGTATAAGCGTCGATAAAGTCGGATGCAAAAAGCTGTCCCTGAGCCGAATATCCCCCTGCTGTATAATGCACCTTGTCGCGGGCTATCATGCGGGCATATTCTCCCTTTGCCGATATGCCCGATGCCCCTCCCATGCGGGTATATAAGTCCCATACAGGCAGGTAGGTCAAGCCCATGAGGGCAATACTATAATCGGATATATAGGTGTTGGTGCGCCCACGGCGAAACATCGACGGTGGCGGTGTCATTACCAGCACTATTGCATCTTTGTTCAGTTTTTTTATTTCGTCTACAAATTGTTTCAACTGGAATATGTAATCCGAATCGGATATTTTGCCGAAAGATTCGTTTGTCCCGAAAGACAGGATGATAAGGTCGGGCTGCAAGATTGGCAGCTGCTTGAAAAACAATGGATATTTGGCATAATCCGTTATCTTAGCTCCGTTTACGCCTATCGAGTGATAAATAACGCCCGGGTGGTTGTTTTCTACCACAAAACCATTGAGGTTGTACATAGCCTGTTTTTGTGCAGGCAATATTGTCACCCTCTCTATAAGGGTATCCGATGTGAAAGATGAATAATATGGTTTCGAAACCAGGTCTGTATATTCCAGGCTGTCTTTCTCTATGTTCGATTTAGCAGCTTTGGCCGGCACTACTTTTGTCCTTACAGGTATTTTAAGCCTTCGTCCCGGATGAATTGTATTCGAGCGCAATCCGTTGGCTTTCTTTATCTGGGCTACTCCGACCTTGTATTTGCGGCTGATAGACGAAAGGCTTTCGCCGCTTCTTACCTTATGCGATTTGTAACCCGAAGCCGTAACGCTACCTGCTGCTGATTCGCTGACCAGAGCGTCGGCCGTTACCGAAACCTTATACTGTGGTTCTATGGTAGGGTAGATTATCTTTACGGTATTGAACTCGTAGCCGTCTGTCGGTGACAATTGCAAGATAAAATCTTCGGCAGACGTATAAAGTGCTATGCCGCTCAGCCCCATACCTACATCTGCCACAGGCGACACATTAAGCAGGCTGTGCCATCCCGCATTGCTGGTATAGCGTACAAAACGTGGCCCATTGGTACCAATCAACCTGTAGGGAAAAGAGAAGCCAACCCCACCATTGCCAAATTTCTGCTGCAAAGCCTGGCGTATAGCATTGGTAAAAAAATCAGCCTGGATGTGTGAGTCGCCGATATGCACGATATTCACCTTGCCCTGCTTATTTTTTTCCAGCTTGAGCAATTTGTCGAAAAGCGGGTTAAGCAAGGCCTGGTTGCTAAAAATATTACCGTCGTCTTTTAAGTCTCCAGGTCTTTCGTGAGAATATATGGCAGCAGCACAAAGTATGTGCAGCAATATGCTTATAACAATTGTTTTGCGAATAAAATTCATTAATTATTGTCCCTCTCCGTCTTTTGCATCTATTGTGGTTTTTGGTGCTACTTTATATTTTGCATAGCCGTAACCTATTTCGTTGTATATCATTTTTGCAATTCTTTTCGAGCCCGACCCCGTAAAATGCGTGTAGTCTTTTCCGGCTTGCCCCTTGCTCACCCATTGCGGCATAGAGCCGTTTCCACCCATCAGTTCATACAGGTTTATAAAGCCTGACGAGGTTTTGCGGGCATAGTTGCGCTGGGCCCTTGCCAGTGCAGGCACGGCTGGGTCTGTTTGCATTACACCGTCTATTTTCGACGATTTGTCGGCTGTGGATATAACCAGTATGTCGGCATTCGGAAAACATTCCCTCAGGTTCTTAATGACAGTGGTCATGCTTTTTTCGTACCATCCGTAGTTGAGTGAGCCATATCCCAGAACATTTGCTCCATAATGCAGTATAATCAGGTCGTAATTCAATTCTTCGTCGAATGCGTTCATCAGCGAAGGGTTGAGTATCGACAGTGGCAAGCCTGAATTTCCGCGTGTAGAGAAATTATCGACATGCACCCCTTTACCGTCATCGAAGTTGAAGCCATAGATGGGAATAGAATCTGCTTTGTTGAAATTCACTTGCAGCGACTTGGGATCGAACGATGCCAGTTGCAACGAGTTGAGCAGTTTCGATGGTGTCAGTGTTTTAGAGTATGCAGCTTCTTTATCGGCTGTTACTGTCACCGATCCCCTGCCATTCTTCGAACTACCGTAAAACAAAGTAGGATTGTTCAGAAGGGGCGAATGTGGGCGCGACTGGGCTTTATATCTTACCCAGTACGATTGCGATGGGTCTTTGGCAAAAAACACCTGCCCGTCGATGCCGAAAGGCCTGTCGGGTTTCTTCACCTTGAGGAAAGTTTGCGAATACCAGTTTTTGGAATATTGGTGCGATACCGAAGCTCTTGCTCCGGCCGAAAGCGAGGATATGGAAACAAAGCCTACACCCTGCCCGCCATAATCTTCCTGAAAGGCATCGCGCACATCCTGCACGATAAAGTCGCCATCGTTCATCGAGTCGCCAAAATAGGCTACACGCACAGTAGTGGTGCTATCTTTTTCCAGTTTGTTCAATTTGGCATAGAAGCGCGAAAGATTCTTGTATCCGTCGGCTTTGAGTATGGGATTGAGACTTTCGTCTACTTCTTCCACCATTTTTGCCCCCACAGTATCAGTAGGTTCGGCAATGATGTTTACTGTAGTATCTGCCTGTGCCTGTATGGCAAGGCTGTCCATTACTATATTGTTTGTATTTGCTGTTTTTTCAGGGAACAGGCGTTCGGGAAGAATTTCCTTGAATGCAAGGAAAGCTAGGGTAGCAAGGAGTAGAAAAAGTATGGTTTTTCCAAAATAAGAGCTTTCTGTTATATTCACAACCACTTTTTGTTAATATTTTTTCTGTATAATGAGTTCATGTGTAAAAAAGATATACAAAGCTAGGTACTTTTCTTTAAAATAAATACAGACCGACGATTATTTTATCAATATTTTGCTTTTGCTGTTATATGTTTGATTTCTAAGCTAAATACCGATGTCCTCTCCCATGATTTATCCATGTATTTTTCGCCTAGTTCTTCGTATCCTTCCGAATATTTAGCAACCAGCAACCTGAGCCCTTTCCGCTTTTCTTCGTCTGGCAGATCGAGGCAGGCTTTGCCGAATACGATAACGCTCTCGTAGAGGGTGGTAAACTGGCTGGCAACGGGCTTAGTGATACCAACTACGCAAAACGATATCTTATTGTTTTGTTTCATCATATCCAGTTTTTGCCCTTCGGGTGCGCAATGGAAATAGAGCTTATTACTTTCGGTATCGTAGGCATAACTTATAGGTAAGCCATAGCCATATCCGCTTTCGGATGTGCCAAGGCTAAGGAAACCGTATTCGGAATCTTTCAATAGTTCTTCGATACGGTTTTCATCTTCCAATATTCTGTTTTGGCGGCGTACTGGTCTGAACATTTTTCTTGTTTTATTTGGCTGATTATTATGCAAAATGTTGACAATAAGAGATCAACATAAATGTAACTATTCCAGCCAATAGCATAATATATACAGGCGTATAATATTCTTTCTTATCTTCCCGCAAATACTTACGACGGCAATAACCATATAAAAACACTCCGCAGCAAGCCCCTGTTCCAAATAAGACAGGAGATATGAGAAACAGTCCTTCATATTCCATATCCCCTTTGGCAATGCCGACAAGAGGAAGTTGTATAATCAATACAGAGAAAATAATAGACAGAAGTTTAAGCGTATGATACCCTAATTTGATAAACGACATATCCGGAACAGTTTGCTTACCAATAATCGTTTCTGGCTTTTCCCCTCGGGCGTTTCACCCCTTCTATCGGAAAACCTATAACAAAGCTGTTGGTGTAATGGTGTGTCTGTATATCATGTACTTTGGTCTGATACCACGAACCCAGATAGCCTACCCTTATCGTATATTTATTTATGGGAATATCTACCGTGAAATAGTTACGCAAAGCGCGCTGATTGTGTAATGATGCAAAATTGACTATGCCAACTGAGTTTCCCAGCGAGATTTCGTAATACGATTGCCCGAAACGCGGCGAAAACAGCATGCCTATAAACGGAGTGTCTAACTGCCAGCGCAAGGCAAACCATTTGAACTTATAGGAGGCAATAACCGACAGGTTGAGATTGGTATAGGCTCGTGCCGATGCGGGATTATTACCGTTGCGCTCGCTGTATAGGACACCTGCATTTACATCCCACAATCCACCTGCACCAATGCGCAAATTATTGTCGCTATAGATACGATAATGCCCACCAATTCGGTAATTGGCAAGAAACCAGTATTCGGTAGCATTCTTTGCAGGGTTGTCGCCCTGTGCGTATTCGACTTCGAATACTTGCTGCTTGTAAAACCGATAATTGAACCACGTAGTACGGCGCATTTGCTCATACATCAGTCGAACAGAAAAGCCTTTGTATTGTAACGGCGACAGGTATGTGTCGTACATATTTGCCGAACCGACAGAGGCTGTTATTGCATTGTTGGTAGTCAATGGCGGGCAAGGCAATGTGGCTAATTGAAAATCAGATGTTGAGGTAGGAGTGATTACTATAGTATCCGTTTTATAGATATAAACCGTATCCACTTTATTCTGTGCAGATAATCCGCACAAAAGAAACAAACCTGCAAGAATGAACAGGCAACTAGTCTTCACCCTCCTCTTCGTCATCTTTAAATAATGATTTTTGTCCTGTTATTTCGTCTATAATATCGGATATAGGTCTGTCTTCGTCGCCGTCTTCATCGTCTATCTGTACTTCGAATTTTTTTTCCTCTTCTTCGGGTTCGGGAAAACGAGTAGGTTCAAGCTCTTTTATCTCGGCAATTTCGAAAGTAGAAAGGCGTTTTCCTTTAGCCTTGAAGCCTTTGACTGCAATAAATTCTTCGGCATCTATATCCAAAGCTTCGCGATAATCGTCGCGCCCGCCGAATTTGACTCCGATACGCGGATATACGGTATCTGTAAGTATTTCGAGACGTGAATCGGGATTCTCTCCCAAGAAGTTTTGCTTTTTAGCCGAAGCTTCGAACGTAAACCGTTTGAGGTACATATATTTCTGGTCGGCATCGTAAAGTACTGCCGTCCAGTTCTTGTTTGCATTAAATTTCTCGATACGGATTATTCCCTGTTCGTAGTGATTGGTCACCTCGAACGATGTAGTATAAAAATCTCCATTCTTGTGGACTACCAATATCTGGTCGTCGCTCTGGAATTCACCCAAATACGTGCCGCGTTCGTCGTAATTGAGGCGCAACACATCGAAGTCGAACCATACCTTGCGCCCACCTAGCGTAGAGCCGCCTTTTTGCTTCAATGATATTTTGTGTACTTCTGCTTTAGTGAGGATATTACCCATCGACTGACGGCCTTTTATGGCTATTTCGCTAAAGTCTTTTTCGAATACGAGTATCTTCTGGCGTGGTTTTGGTTTCAGTATCACGCGGATGGTTTCGGCTTCACCGTTCGGGTTGGCGCTGAAATAGAGGATGCGCGAACCGTCTGTGCCCTGCGTAACATCATACTCCTTGTCGCGGGTAATACCTGTAACAGCAAAGCGTTTAATATAGGATGCAGCAGTAGTACCCTTTCCATTGCGGTAGACGGCATTGTAGATAGTACGTTTGTCGTTGCGACGGAATACATTAAGATACAGTATATTCTTGCCGACAAACATCTTGTCGCTCACGCGTACAACTTTGTATTTTCCGTCTTTGAAGAAAATGATAATATCGTCGATATCGGAACAATTAGCTACAAACTCGTCTTTTTTGAGCGACGTGCCGATAAAGCCTTCTTCGCGGTTGATATATAATTTCTGGTTGGCTTCTACCACTTTGGTTACTTCTATGGTGTCGAAGCTGCGTATTTCGGTCTTGCGCGGATAAGCCTTTCCGTATTTTTCCTTCAACATTACATACCACGAAATAGTATAGTCTACAATGTTTTCTATGTTGTGGCTTATTTCTTCTATTTCGGCTTTGTATCGTGCGATCAATTCGTCTGCCTTGTCGGAGTTGAATTTGAGGATGCGCCCCATCTTTATCTCCATCAGCTTGAGGATATCCTCACGGGTAACCTCACGGATAAAGTTTTTGGCAAATTTGGCAAGACGCTTGTCGATATGCTCGATAGCGATATCCATGTTTGCCGCATTTTCAAACTCCTTATCCTTATAGATACGCTCTTCGATAAATATCTTTTCGAGAGATGAAAAATGCAGAGCTTCCTGTATTTCCCTTCTCTGTATCTCCAGTTCGAGTTGCAACAGGCGTTGTGTGTTGTCGGTCGTGTCGCGCAATATGCGGCTAGCCGACAGGAAGTAAGGTTTATTATCCTCTATCACACAGCAGTTTGGCGATATACTTATCTCGCAATCGGTAAAAGCATAGAGGGCGTCTATCGTCTTGTCTGACGACACCCCTGCTGCCAGATGTACATGGATTTCTACGTTTTGTGCCGTAATATCGTCTACCTTGCGTATCTTTATCTTGCCTTTGTCGTTTGCTTTCAGTATCGATTCTACTACCGATGATGAAGTACGTCCGTATGGGATATCGCTAATAACAAGTGTTTTATTATCGAGTTTCGATATCTTGGCACGTACCTTTACCGAACCTCCCCGCTCACCGTCATTGTATTTGCTGACGTCGATATATCCGCCTGTCTGAAAATCGGGATATAATGTAAAATCTTCACCCTGCAAATAGGCAACGGCGGCATCGCAAAGCTCGTTGAAGTTGTGAGGAAGTATTTTCGACGACAAGCCCACAGCAATACCCTCGGCTCCCTGCGCCAATACAAGAGGGAATTTAACAGGCAAAGCAATAGGTTCCTTATTACGCCCATCGTACGAAGGTTTCCATTCTGTAATTTTAGGGTTGAACAATATTTCGAGAGCAAATTTCGATAATCGAGCTTCGATGTAACGCGGAGCTGCCGCCCCGTCGCCGGTAAAAATATTACCCCAGTTACCCTGGCAATCGACCAATAAGTCTTTTTGCCCCAGCTGCACAAGTGCATCGCCAATAGATGCGTCGCCGTGCGGGTGAAACTGCATGGTATGTCCAATGATATTGGCCACCTTATTGTAGCGTCCATCGTCCATACGCTTCATGGAATGGAGTATGCGCCGCTGAACGGGTTTCAGGCCATCGGCGATGTGCGGCACGGCACGTTCGAGAATTACATAAGAGGCATAGTCGAGAAACCAGCCCTGAAACATACCCGATAGGTGCAATTGGTTATCGCCTCCGTCTTTGACAGGGACTTTGTAGTCGGAATGTGAAGTTGAATCAACAGAATCGGTTTCTTCTGCAGACTCCGGTTCTTTTAAATTTTCTGGTTCGTCGATAATATCTTCGGGGAGCATGTGTAAAATTTGATATTCTTATATAATATTCAAAACAAGCCCAAAGATAGTTTTTTTCAGTGGAATTTCAAAATGGAAATTGGCTGCCGGATCGCCCTCGAAAGGACAGGGCCGTTAAGTTCTTCGCATTTTTTTCATTACATATCCTTTGTCGTATTACGACAGAGAAGTAATAACCGGGACTTAACAGCCCTATCCCTCCTGGAGGTACAGATTTTATATAGAAAGTATCTTCAACGTCCTCATCAAGTCTTCCTGAAAAGGCTTGTTTTTCTTAATCGCTTTCGAGAATGGCACATAAACAATGTTGTCGTTTTGAATGCCGATCATCACATTGCGTTGGTCGTCGAGCAAAGCATCTACCGCAGCTGCACCCATACGGCTAGCCAGAATGCGGTCGTTGGCAGTAGGCGATCCTCCACGTTGTACGTGCCCCAAGATGGTTACGCGTACATCATATTGAGGAAATTCGTTCTTCACACGTTCGGCCTGTGCCATCGCACCTCCCGTTATATCGCCTTCGGTAACAAGTACGAGGCTGCTGTTTTTACTTTTGCGGAAACCGTTGGAAATCAAGTCTCCCAACTGGTCTTGCTGGAACGACATTTCGGGTATGATTGCAGCTTCTGCTCCCGATGCAATAGCACCATTCAGGGCAAGGAAACCACATTCGCGCCCCATGACTTCGATGAAGAACAGGCGTTCGTGCGAACTGGCTGTATCGCGGATTTTATCCACAGCTTCCATGATGGTATTCAGCGCAGTATCGTAACCGATTGTAAGATCTGTACCCATCAGGTCGTTGTCGATAGTACCCGGAAGTCCTACGACCGGAAAATCGTATTCCTGAGCGAATATACGCGCTCCGGTAAGCGAACCGTCGCCACCGATAACCACCAAAGCGTCGATGCCTTCGCGCACAAGTGCTTCGTGGGCAACCTTACGGCCTTCGGGTGTTTGAAATTCTTTGCAGCGGGCAGTCTTAAGCACTGTTCCGCCTTGTTGTATAATATTACTTACGCTGTTCGACTTGAAAGGAACTATTTCGTCGGAAATAAGCCCTCTGTAGCCGCGCATAATACCTTTTACTTCTATACCACTATAAATAGCTGCACGGGTTACTGCACGTATTGCCGCATTCATTCCCGGAGCATCGCCTCCCGAAGTCAAAATCCCGATACATTTAATATTCGCCATAGTTTATATAATTTAAAATTATAAGTTTTATGTATTTGTTTCCTTGCTTTTTACTTCAATAATTCATTTCGAATTACAAAATATCACCCATTTTGTGTATATGAATCAAAAAAGTCAATATTTCGAGTGTTCTACTTTCACTCCTTCATTTGAATTGAAGATGCAAAAGTAAAAATAAAATTAATGAACAACTACGTAAAATTGGTAAAACAACTAATTTTATCAAATTTTCACCCGATATTAACCAATCCTTCACCGCCCCTTATTTCGTTTATACGGGTTTCTACATCTTCCATCTGCCAACGCGGGGTGGATGTGGCTCCGCAAATACCTATAGAAGCGGTGATGTTGAGTGTTTTAGGGTCGATGTCGTCGGGCGTGGTGACAAAATACGAATTGGGATTGTATTTCTTACATTCGGCAAACAGTACTTTCCCATTCGAACTTTTTTCGCCTGCCACAAAAAATATGATATCGTGCTTCTGTGCAAATTCTTTGATATTGGGGATACGGTTCGACACCTGCCGGCAGATGGTATCGAAATATTCGAACCGTGCATCGCCCTGCATACGGCTTTCGATGATGTCGATAATTTCCTGAAAACCATCGAGCGGCTTGGTGGTTTGCGAAAACAGGCAAATATTGCGCGAGAAGTCGAGCTTGTCGAGGTCTTCTTTCTTCTCTATTACAATGGCCTCGGATTGTGTTTGCCCGATCAACCCGATTACTTCGGCATGGCCTTTTTTTCCGTAGATAACTATCTGTGTATTATTATCTTTTTCCTTATCGTACTTGTCGTGTATCTTCTTTTGCAGGCGAAGTACTACGGGGCACGAAGCGTCTATTATCTCTATATTGTTTTGGCGGGCAATCTCGTATGTCGAAGGCGGCTCGCCGTGTGCGCGAAGCAGTACCCGCACGTTTTTCAAAGCTGCAAACTGTTCGTGGTTGATTGTCCTCAGACCTAGTTTTTCGAGGCGGTCTACCTCCAGGTTGTTGTGCACTATATCGCCCAGGCAATAGAGTGTACCTCCTTTTGCCAGTTCTTCTTCGGCTTTTTTTATGGCGTTGACCACCCCGAAGCAGAAACCTGATTTCAGATCTATTTCAATGTTGCTCATCTGTTGTTGTTATTTGTTTGAACTTGTCTATCAACCATTGCATTTGTTGGTCAATGGTCATATGCGAGTTGTCGAGAACAAGGGCATCGTCAGCTTGGCGGAGGGGTGCTTCCTCACGTGTCTGATCCATATGGTCCCGGGCTTTCAAGTTTTCGAGGACTTCCTCGTATGTCGTTTTTGTATCTCCCTTACTTTTCAGTTCGTCGTAACGTCTTTGAGCGCGTATGTCGGCATCGGCTGTTACAAACACCTTCATTTCGGCTTCGGGGAAAACCACGGTGCCTATATCGCGCCCGTCCATCACGATGCCTTTTGCCTTGCCCATTTCCTGCTGCAAGGCTACCATTGCATGACGCACAAAGGGTATAGCACTTACGCGGCTTACCAATCCCGATACTTCCATGCTGCGTATTTTTGCTTCTACATTTTCGCCGTTGAGGTATGTTTCGGGTAGGCCTTCGCTGTTGAGGTGAAAATCTATCTTTATATTGTTTATTTCGTTGTGCAGGCGGCCTTCATCCAGATTCTTGTCATTATCGAACAGTCTGTGCATGATACAATAAAGAGTTACGGCGCGGTACATGGCTCCACTGTCGATGTAGATATAGCCTACTGCGCGGGCAAGGCTTTTTGCCATCGTACTTTTGCCATTCGATGAGAAACCGTCTATTGCTACAACTATCTTTTTCATAATTTGTTTCTTCGTGTTATAAACAAGTATTGTGCAATACAAGTTTTGTTTATTAATATTTTAATTCTTTTTTGGTTAAACGGATAAATCTAATGGACGTCAGTAGGAAGAAGATGAAAGAACGTTTTTATATATCATTTCAAATACTGATTCGCGTTTATGTTCTTTCCCTTTTGAAGATATTTATTCAATCTTTTTCGGAAAAATGAGATGGAATAAAAATGCGGTTATACCACAAATTGTATAAATATCTATCAGTCCAAAAGTAAAAAATGGGTTCAAAAGTATATAACTTAAATTTATATCTTTAAATATTAGCGATAAAATGGAAATGATAGCAGAGGAAACTATCAGTATAAAAAATATATCAAGATATTTTGTATTAGTCTTCTTCTTTCTTTTATTGCGATAAAAGAAGAAAACAAGCGCAAGAAGGGTTGATAAAATAACGAGTCGCAACAAAAAAAATACATTTAGCACAGATGTGGAAGCTACTCCTGTATTAAAAGTTGGTCTAAACTCAAGAACATTAGGGATTATTATAAATACATCACCTACGTAATATTTATTAATAACCATTATTGTTACTAATTCGACAAGAACCAAAACAACAATCCACAATATTATTTTCTTTATATCCATGTTGTCAATTTTTCAATATCTCTACATTGTAACCGATAAACAGCCCGCTTTCTATCACTCCGGTTATATTCTTTATTTTCTTTTCCATCAGCGGGTCTATATTGTCGAACCACGCATCGAGCACAAAATTGCCGTTTTCGGTGATTACTGGTCCGTCTTTGCCCTTAGCCATACGAAGCGTTATATCTCTTGCGCCCAGAGCTTCGAGTTGCTGCTCCACATAGACCAGCGATTGGGGAAATACTTCTACGGGAACGGGAAACTTCTCGCCCAGACGGCCGACAAATTTAGACTGATCGACTATGATAAATGTCTTTTTACTATTGCATATCAATAGCTTCTCTTTGAACATTGCTCCTCCCCTGCCCTTTATCAAACTTTGTTGGGGGTCTACCTCGTCGGCTCCGTCGAATGTCCAGTCGGGTGTCTTTTCCCAAAGGGTGGTTTGGCGAAGCCCCAGCTGCACACAGGTCATAGATATTTCGTGCGAGGCGGGTATGATTTCTATGTCGAGATTTTCGCGCTTCACCTTTTCGGCAATGGCAAGCATTGCCACATATACCGTAGAGCCCGAACCGGCGCCTATTACCTGCCCATCGCGCATCATATTGGCTATGAGGAGGGCTACACGCTCTTTGCGTTCGCGGTTGGTAATATCAGCAGACCATTGCAGGCGGCTAATGACAGTGTTGATTTGTTTCATAAAACTGCTTTTAAAAACAAGTTTCAAATTTACGCTTTATTCTGCAAATGACCGCGATATTTAAGAGCCTGTTTAATTTTTTACCACAGAGTAAAAAGTCAAGATGAGTTCTATATTGATATTATCGCCGCAAGCCTATTATTCTTCCACGAAATTTTCAGCAAGCACTTCGCGATAAACATCCAGTATGTTCGACTTGGATATGAAGCCTAGATACACATCGTTTTCGTCTATCACCGGCAGGTTCCAGGCCTTTGTGCCATCGAAACGTTTCATAATCTCCTCCATTGTCATTCCCACAACTATGGTTGCCGGCGGCGAGGTCATAAAGCGCGATACATGAAAACGGTTGTATAGTTCGGGGCGGAACATTATATTCCGTATATTGTCTATGAGTACAATGCCCAGAAATCGTTTCTTATCGTCTAATACGGGGAAAACATTACGCGACGAACGTGAAATGACTTTGACCATATCACCCAGGCTCATTTCGGGATTTATTGCTTGAAAATTGGTTTCTATCAGTTTTTCAATATCCATCAATGTCAATACTGCTTTGTCTTTCTGGTGCGTTATCAATTCACCTTTCTTAGCCAGACGCATAGAGTATATGCTATGTGGTTCGAAAAGCTTGATTACTACATACGATGATATGGAAACGATCATTAATGGTAGTAAAAGCTCGTATCCACCTGTCAGTTCTGCGATAAGGAATGTGCCTGTCAGTGGCGCATGCATTACTCCTGCCATCACTCCCGCCATACCCATCAATGCAAAGTTTTCTTCCGGAAGCAGGGGTATATATGTGGCGAAACCCGAATGATTGAGGCCGAATGCAAATATAAACCCGGCTATACATCCAAGGAAAAGAGAAGGTGCGAATATACCACCGGTTCCGCCAGCACCATTAGTCGCACTGGAGGCAAAAACTTTCATCAGCAATACTCCCGACAGGAATATTATGATAGTCCATCTATAATCCTGAAATTTATAAAATACACTATTGTCGATTAGCGTACCAAAATCGCCGGAGCCGCTAATCAGCGCATTTATCGTATCGTATCCTTCGCCATAAAGCGGAGGGAGCAGGAAGATAAGGATGCTCAGTATAGTTGCGCCTATAGCGAATTTGGGCCAGTAAGTAAGTTTGCGGAACTGGTTTTCGAACCATCCCATAGCACGGGTAAAGTACAGTGATACCAATCCGCAGAATATACCTAAAAGTATGACATATGGTATGCGTTCGAGCAGGAAACTATCGGTATGGGCATAGGTAAACATAGATGTAGTACCCATTGTGAGATACGAAAGGGTAGCCGCTGTAACTGAGGTAACCAGAAGTGGCAGAACGGTAAAGGTGGTAAGGTCGAGCAGTAACACTTCGACCACGAAAACCAAACCTGCAATCGGTGCTTTAAATATCCCTGCAATTGCACCGGCAGCACCACAGCCGATAAGCAGCATAAGGTATTTTTGTTCTACTTTGAAAAAACGCCCCAGATTGGAACCTATAGCCGATCCTGTAAGCACAATCGGAGCCTCGGCTCCTACCGATCCCCCAAATCCGATGGTGATAGAACTGGCTACGATAGAGGTATAAACATTATGTAATTTTATAAAGCTTTTCTTCTGCGAAATGGCATAAAGTATCTTCGTTACCCCGTGGCTGATATCATCGCGAACCACATATCTTACAAAAAGCCCGGCTATGAGTATGCCTATTGCCGGATAAATAAGGTACATATAGTTAGCACCTTCGGTAAGGAAAGGGGATGTGAGTATCTTTTGGATGAGATGGATAAGGCTCTTGAGTATATATGCTGCCAATGCCGTGAATATCCCGATAAGGAAACTCACAAACAATACCATTTGCTTTTCTTTTACATTTTTGGTTTTCCAGACAAGGAAATTATTGTATAGTTTTCTGAATGACATTTCTTTTTGAATTGAACCTCCAAAAATATAAAAAATAAAGCATATTATGAAAATATTAAGAGCCTGTTTAAATTTTAGCGAAAATATTTCTTATAGGTTCTTTAGTACAGTTCTTAGCAACTTTTTTATGCTCTTTTTAGCGTATTTTCCACATTTTCCTCTCGGTTTAGCCCGCTAAACCAGCGAGCAAAATACGTAAAATCCATCTAATAATAGCTATAAAAAAGATTTGCTATAAAATTTAAACAGGCTCTAAAAAAATGTTGCTGTTAAAAAACAAAAGGCGGAACATGTGATTGCTCCGCCTCTGTTAATTATATAGGAACGTTATTCTTTAATATAATTTAGAAGCCAGTCGCCGACTTCCGATGTCGAATAAGCTTTTCCTCCCTGTGCAATATCTTCTGTCACTACTCCGGCGTCCATCGAAGCATCTACAGCTTTGCGGATAAGCGCCCCTTCTTCGTGAAGTTCGAACGCGTATTCGAACATTAGTGCTGCCGACAGTACGGTTGCCAGTGGGTTGGCTATGTTCTTGCCTGCTGCCTGCGGATAAGAACCGTGTATCGGTTCGAATACAGATGTATGTATCCCGATTGAAGCAGAAGGAAGCATTCCCAGCGAACCGGTTATTACAGAAGCCTCGTCGGTAAGGATGTCGCCGAACAGGTTTTCGGTAACAAGTACATCGAAACGCTTAGGCCATTGTATGATCTGCATAGCAGCATTGTCTACAAACATATATTCTGTTTCTACATCAGGATACTGTTTTTCCACTTCCTGAGCTACCTGACGCCACAGGCGTGATGTAGCCAGTACATTAGCCTTGTCTACTACCGTAACTTTCTTACGGCGAAGACGGGCATATTTATAAGAAAGATGGAGGATGCGTTCTACTTCTTCACGTGTGTAAACACAAGTGTCGTAAGCTGTATTGCCATCTTCGCTCCGTCCTTGCGGGCGTCCGAAATACAGGCCACCTGTAAGCTCGCGGATACACATAAAATCTGCTCCGTCAACCAAGTCGGCACGGAGTGGTGATTTATGTATCAACGAGGGGAAAGTAGATACCGGACGGATGTTGGCATATAGCCCCAGTTTTTTACGCATGGCGAGCAAGCCTTGTTCGGGACGCACTTTAGCCGAGGGGTCGTTGTCATATTTAGGGTCTCCTATGGCTCCGAATAAGACAGCATCGGACGACATACACAACTCGTGTGTACCATCGGGATATGGGTTTCCTACTTGGTCGATGGCAGAAGCTCCAACGAGGGCATATTCGTAGGTCAGGTCGTGTCCGAATTTTTCACAAACGGCTTCTGTTATTCTCAATGCCTGGCTTATTATCTCAGGCCCTATCCCGTCGCCGGGAAGTACAGCAATGTTTAAATTCATTAGTTGTCAACTTTTAGCTTATAGCTCATAGCTATTTGCACAATTAGATATTCTTATTTCCTGTTTTTTTCACGCTTAAATATACAAATTTCCTGTAAATTGGCATATACGTATATACCTGAATAGAGTATTGGTTTACATATCCTCTATTATATTCAGCATCTTTTCGGTAGCCTTCACAGCAGCTTCCGTCTGGTCGGCATCCAGCCCCCTTGTCTTAAAGGTCTTGCCTTTAAATTCCCATGTGATAACTGTTTGCACCAAAGCATCGGTACGCCCGCCGGGCGGAATGTACACGGCATAGTTGGTAAGAGTAGGAGTAGGTTTATCCAGGCGCGTGTATATTTTGTAGAGAGCCTTGGAAAAAGCATGATATTGTCCGTCGCCCGGAGCTGTCCACTCATATTCCTGTCCGTCTATCTCTACTTTGACTGTAGCTGTCGGGCGCAATCCTTTGGTCAGGACAAAGGCAAAAGAAAGTATCTTGATACGGTCTTCTTTCTCATTGTTTTTAAGTACATCGGCTATGATGTATGGAAGGTCGTCCTGCGTGATGATTTCTTTTTTGTCTCCCAACTCTATGACACGGGTGGTAACTTTTGCCATTTCCGTTTCATCGAGTTCTATGCCCAACGCCTCAATATTTTTCCTGATATTAGACTTTCCTGAGAGTTTTCCTAAAGCATATTCGCGAATACGCCCGAAACGTTCGGGAAACAAATCGTTGAAATACAGATTGTTTTTGTTGTCGCCATCGGCATGGATGCCTGCGCATTGTGTAAACACATTATCGCCAACAATCGGTTGGTTGGAAGAAATAGCCTGACCGGAAAATGATTCGACTACACGGCTTACCTTATTTATTTTCTGCTCCTTGATAGATGTTTCAAGGTTCAGCTGATCGTGAAATACGGCTACGACACTGGCTAAGGATGCGTTTCCGGCACGCTCGCCCAATCCGTTGACAGTTACATGTACACCTTTAACGCCTACTTCGGCCGCTACCATCGTATTAGCCACAGCAAGATCGTAGTCGTTGTGAGCATGGAAATCGAAATGCAAATTGGGATACCGGTTTATCATCCTGCGGCAACAACGCCATACACTATGAGGATTGAGTATTCCTAACGTATCGGGAAGCATAAACCGCTTGATAGGCAAATCTTTCAGGCCTTCCATCAAAAAATAGACATAATCTTCGGAGTGAATGATACCATTCGACCAGTCTTCGAGATAAAGATTGACTGTAACACCCATTTTATGAGCCAGTTCTACTTCATATCTTATGTCTTTAAGATGTTCGTCGGGCGTTTTGCGCAACTGCTCGGTAACGTGTTTGTACGATCCTTTTGTAAGCAGGTTTATGGTTTTGCATCCGGCATCTTTTATCCATTGCAGCGAAGCTCCTTTGTCTATAAAGCCGAGTATTTCCACTTTCTCTATATGCCCTGCCGATGCAGCCCAGTTGGCAATCTTCTTTACGGTATCAAATTCCCCTTGCGATACGCGTGCCGATGCTACCTCTATGCGGTCGACACCAAGGTCTTCGAGCAAGAGGTGGGCTATGCTCAGTTTCTCTTTTGTAGAGAAAGATACTCCTGATGTTTGTTCCCCGTCGCGCAGGGTGGTATCCATTATTTCGATCATAGTTCAATTAGCAGATTAGTAAATTAGCATATTAGCAAATTCAAGAATTAGTAAAAATAAACTCAATTTGCTAATATGCTAATTTTCAAATTTTCGAATTAACTTCATATTTCTCTGTCAGGTCTTTCTTTGATAGTAGGTAATCTATATCATCGAGCCCCTTGAGCAGGCATTCTTTCTTATATGGGTTTATTTCGAAGTTTTCCGATTTGCCTGTTGCATTATTTGTTATCGTTTGCTTTTCGAGATTGATAGTCAGTGTTGCTTTAGGGTCGGCATTTACGCTTGCAAATATTTCTGCCAGAAATTCAGGTGAAACTATAACTGGCAAGACCCCATTGTTCAGAGCATTGTTCCTGAAAATATCGGCAAAGAAACTTGATACTACGGCTCTGAAACCATATCCACCTACTGCCCATGCAGCATGTTCGCGGCTCGAACCGCTACCGAAATTTTTGCCGGCTACAAGTATCTGTCCGCTATACGTAGGGTTGTTTAATACGAAATCTGCCTTAGGGCTGCCATCTTTATTGTAGCGCCAGTCGGCAAAGAGGTTGTTTCCGAATCCTTCTTTGTCTGTAGCTTTCAGGAAGCGTGCAGGTATGATTTGGTCTGTATCCACATTCTCGATAGGAAGCGGAACGTATGTTGATGTTAGTGTTTCGAATTTTTCCATAATGTTAATTTGTAAATTAGCGAATTAGCATATTAGCAAATTAAATTCTTTAATTTTCAAATTTGCTGATTATTTTGATTTTGCTGTTCCGATAATTTTGTTGATAATCTTTTGTATAATTTTTATATCTTCTAATAACTGAGGTGAAAAAGGATAATTTTCTGAGTTTTCACATAAAAGTAACCAGTACTCAGTTTCATCCGCCTCTTTTGCTGCAATCTTCAATTTATGGATAAAATCTTGTTTGCTTTCTCCATTTTGGGCTTCTCTTACGTTTGCCCCAATAGAAGTTCCACTTTTTAATAATTGATTTGCAACTATATATTTTCTTTCCCGTTCCAGTGTTTCTGCAAAAACGATGATGTCTAAAGCAAATTTAAAAGATAAGTCAACTATTATATTTCCTGTTTCTCTCATTTATTTCATTTTCAAATTTGCTAATACTCGAATTTGCTAATTAAACAGCTCTCGGATCAGTTATCCTTCCGGTTACAGCCGCCGCGGCGGCAACAAGCGGCCCGGCGAGTATAGTGCGTGCGCCCGGCCCCTGGCGTCCTTCGAAGTTGCGGTTGGATGTAGAGACTGCATACTTTCCGGCAGGAACTTTATCGTCATTCATGGCAAGGCAGGCCGAGCAACCCGGTTGTCGCAGTTCGAAGCCGGCTTCGGTAAGTATCTTGTCCAGTCCTTCTGCTTTTATCTGGTCTACTACCATGTGGCTGCCCGGTACAAGCCAGGCGACTACATTGTCGGCTTTTTTCTTGCCTTTTACAAAGTTGGCAAATGCGCGGAAATCTTCGATACGTCCATTGGTACAACTGCCAAGGAATACGTAGTCTATTTGTTTGCCTTCTACTTTCTCGCCCGGCTCGAAGCCCATGTAACCCATAGATTTTTGGAATGAGATACGCCCGGCTTCATCTATCTGGTCGAGGGTCGGTATCGACTCATTGATGCCCATACCCATTCCCGGGTTAGTTCCGTAGGTAATCATCGGTTCTATTTCGGAGGCATCGAAAACCAGCTCTTTGTCGAATTTAGCTCCTTCATCGGTTTTCAACGTTTTCCAGTAAACCAGAGCTTTGTCCCAAGCCTCGCCTTTAGGGGCAAATTCGCGTCCTTTTACATATTCGAATGTGGTTTCATCCGGAGCGATTAATCCACCACGCGCACCCATTTCGATGCTTAGGTTACAGAGTGTCATACGTTCTTCCATCGACATATTGCGGATGGCTTCTCCGGCATATTCTACAAAATAGCCTGTTGCACCGCCTGTCGTTAGCTTCGAAATCATATAAAGTGCAAGATCTTTAGCAGTAACCCCGTCTTTCAGTTTACCGTTGAAGGTGATACGCATTGTCTTAGGGCGAGTCTGCAATACACACTGCGAAGCCAATACCATCTCCACCTCGCTGGTACCGATACCAAACGCTATCGAACCGAATGCTCCATGTGTGGAAGTATGGCTGTCGCCGCAAACAATAGTCATTCCCGGTTGTGTAAATCCATTCTCAGGGCCGATGATGTGTACCACGCCATTTTTCTTATGTCCAAGAGGGTAAAACAGGTTTATCCCGAACTCTTGCGCATTTTTAGACAGGGTATCCAATTGGTTTTTAGACACAGGGTCTTTTACCGGCTGGTCTTGATTGATAGTAGGCGTATTGTGGTCGGCGGTGATGGTTGTCTTTTCGGGACGGAACACCTTTAGCCCGCGTGCCCTAAGTCCGTTGAATGCTTGTGGACTGGTTACCTCGTGGCAGAAGTGACGGTCGATATACAATTGTGTAGGTCCGTTTTCTACAGATGATACGACATGCGCATCCCAGATTTTGTCGAATAAAGTTTTCATTCTTTATAATGATTTTATAGTTTTTACTTTAATGGATCTTGCGTGGCTGATATTTTGGCAAATACACTCATCCTTATTTTACGAATTTATTAACTGCGTTGATAAATGCTTCTACCGAAGCTACTACTATATCGGTATGAGCCGAGAAACCATAATAATTCTGACCTTCGTGCGATACCTGCATATGCACTTTCCCTGTATCGTCGCTACCCTTATTGATGGCCTGGATAAGAAATTCTTCTATAACCATTTTCCGCTTTATTATTTCTTTCACAGCCTTTATCGCCGCATCCACAGGTCCGTTTCCGGTGGCCGATGCCTGAAATTTTTCACCGGCAATATCAAGTCCTACTACACCTATACATTTTACGCCCTTGCCCGAAGTGGTCTGCATAAAGTCGAGCTTGATACGTCGCATCATATCAGTTTCTCTTCCCGCCAGTATCAAGACATCTTCATCGGTAATGTCTTTTTTGCGGTCGGCCAGTTCGAGAAAACGTTGGTATAGTTCGGCTAGGTTGTCTTCGCTAACTTCTATACCCAGCAATTCCAACCTGTTTTTAAGGGCGGCACGTCCGCTACGTGCTGTCAACACGATAGCATTATCGTCTATACCTACGTCTTTAGGGTCGATGATTTCGTAGGTAGAAAGATTCTTAAGTACACCATCCTGATGGATACCCGAAGAGTGGGCAAATGCATTGCGTCCCACAATAGCCTTGTTTGGCTGAACCGGCATATTCATCAGGCTTGATATCATGCGGCTGGTGGGATATATCTTTTGTGTATTGATATTAGTCTCTATATTCAGTTCTTTGTGGCTTCTGATTGCCATAACCACTTCTTCGAGCGAAGTGTTTCCGGCACGCTCGCCTATACCATTAATAGTAACTTCTACCTGGCGCGCTCCATTCAGCACACCCATTACCGAATTGGCTGTAGCCATACCCAAATCCTGATGGCAATGCGTGGAAAGGATTGCATTCTTCATATCCACATTATCTATCAGGTACTTGATTTTTGCCCCATATTCGGTAGGGAGGCAATAACCGGTAGTATCGGGAATGTTGACAACAGTAGCACCTGCATTTACAACGGCTTGTACTACCCTTGCCAGATACTCGTTGCTGGTACGTCCGGCATCTTCGGCATAAAACTCCACATCTTCTACATAACGTTTGGCATACTTCACGGCAGCTATTGCACGTTCTATTATTTCGTCTTGATTGGAGTTGAATTTGTATTTGATGTGGTATTCCGATGTGCCGATACCTGTGTGAATCCGTTTGTTTTTTGCATATTTCAATGCTTCGGCAGCTACTTCTATGTCTTTTTCTACAGCACGTGTAAGGGCACAGATGGTAGGCCAGGTTACGGCTTTGGATATTTCGACAACCGAATTGAAGTCTCCCGGACTGGATACAGGAAAGCCGGCTTCTATAACGTCTACACCGAGCGATTCGAGCGCCTTTGCTACTTCTATTTTTTCGATTGTGTTCAATTGGCAACCGGGCACTTGCTCTCCGTCTCTCAATGTTGTGTCAAAAATAAATAACCTGTCCATAACTTTTCTTAATTGGTTTTACATTAACATATATCTCATAAAAAAACCTTTCTCATCATTTAAGAGTGAGAAAGGCTTTCAGTTTTTTATATCGTTAACTACATAGCAACACTCACCCTAAATTTCTCCAGAGGATAATGAGTGAGCTAAGAATAATATTACTATGCTTTGTCATATGCTTTTTACTTTTCGGTTGACAAAGTTATTTTATTTTTCTGTAAACACAAATAAAAAGTTTATTTTTTTCCTGTTTCGTGACAAAATTGTTCTTTGTTTGCATTTTATGCAATTAAGTAACAAATTCTTCATGTTGTTTTGCTATCTTTGGTGGTAGTTTGCTACTAAAAAGGTAACGATCCGGCAGCAGGAGTTCTGCCCAAAAGCGTGCTTTTAGCTAAAACAGTTAAACACAGGCTGACACTAACACACAATAATAACTCTTTGATATACTGAGGATGGGTATAAAGATTTAGCAAGAAAGGGGTGCATTCGCCCCGCAAAATCATGTATTTTCCGAGATTTAGATAAATGCCTAAAGCTAATATTCTAAATCCTCCGGAATTTATTCATGCTTTAGGCATTTATCTAAAAGTAAACTCCCATCCTCTGTTTTATAAACGAATGTACGATGGACATACTTATATATTTTGCAATAGCAATAATTATAATCTGGGCTATATTCAAACTACTCAACTATGATAACAGCGCAGAAAAAGACAAAACCAGGATCAACAACAAACCCCAATCGCCGGGATTGTGGCAACGGATAACGGCCCCGCACGTTCCGTACGATAATCAATCGCTATCGTGGTGCAGCAAATTGTTGGCTGTAGACGTAGTAGAACTTAAAAAGATACTGGCATACAGAGACATTCACTATAAAAGCTTCCGTATAGGGAAACGCAGCGGGGGCTATCGTACCATTTCGGCGCCTAACGAGCAGTTGCTCAATATACAAAAGACGATATACAACCGTATATTGCTGCCTGTCGGACTACACCCCGCTGCCACAGGCTTCCGCAAGGATACCTCTATAAAGGACAATGCAAAACCACATCTGGGTAAGAGGCTGGTGCTCAAGATGGATATTGTCGATTTTTTCGGTTCGATACACGAATATCGCGTCAGGAAAATATTTCAGGCAATAGGCTATCCGGTCAATGTATCGGATGTGCTGGCTGCTTTATGCTGCCTTCGCCAACGATTGCCACAAGGCGCACCTACAAGCCCCGCACTGAGTAATATTGCGGCTCTCGAAATGGATAAGAAACTGGCTGCTTTGGCTACAAAGTACAACCTGACATATAGCCGTTATGCCGATGATATGACTTTTTCGGGCGATGAGTTTGAAAAAGACAAACTGATAAAGATAGTGACCAAAGCCGTACAATCCGAAAACTTTGCCGTCAAGAGATCTAAAACCCGCTATATGGGTGAGAAACAGAGAAAGATAGTAACAGGTATTTCTATCAGTTCGGGCGAGAAGATGACCATTCCCAAGTCTAAGAAGCGGCAGGTGCGCCAACAAGTACATTACATACTTACCCGCGGACTGGATGCTCACCAACGACATATTGGCAACAACGATCCGGCATACCTGAAAAGATTGGTGGGATATCTTAATTTCTGGCTGTCGGTAGAACCTGAGAACAGGTATGTAAGGAATTCGATAAAAGCCTTGGCTAAAATAAAGACCGTGGGAATAGTATAAAAAGTAAAAAGGCCTCGATATCGCATCGAAGACCTCCTTAAACCCTAACACAAACTTAACAAACTATACACCTTAAACATTAGACGTTGTATAAATGTTCAGATAAATATGCGAAATTTTGTTAAATCTAACCTTTCGGCTGCATTTTATCCGATTTAAATGATACAAGTATATGTTTAAATCCCATAGCCTGTAAAATAGGAGTAAGGAGATTGGTTGCATTTTCGCGGCTTTTGCTTTCTATATCCAGACGATAAGCCTGTTCTCTCAATTTGATTTCGGCATGGCGGTAAGCTTCGTCCACTATTTTGGCAGTCTCCCACAACCCGTATTCCATATTGTAGATGCGCGAATTTTTATGGTCGATGCTTACATGGCACACCTGCGGGGCAGGCAGCATCAAGCGGAGCGAGTCGCCCGAAACATAGATATCCTTTTCGCTGAGGAGGGAAAGGTCGATACACCCGGTAACCTCTCCCGATATTACCAGCATAGTTTTGGCATTGGGTAGCCACTGGCGTATCTTCTTGTATTCTACAATATCCTGTAGGTTGTATTTTACCACTTCAAGGTTTCCTATATCGGTTATCGTCTCTATTATCATATTGTGGGATACTTCGACTCGCGGTTCATCCTTTTTATTGCTTCCTCGTAGCAGAAACATAAATAATGCCCCTATAGCTATTCCCAACAGGAGAACCAATATGGAAGTCTTTTGCGAAGTTGCGAAGATATTTTTTCCCGTCATTATCTTTTTTAAATGATTTTATAGTAAGGTAAAGGTACAAAATAGCATAGAGGATGGCAAAAACTGTAAGTTAAAGAAATATTACAGTTACTAAATATCCTATACAAATAAGCATCTGTGCCCTTCGCCGGATTTAATTGCCGGCTAAAACACAAATGCTTAATTTGAGATAAGATGAACTTATAAAACGCAATTGCGGGCTTGAGGTCGCAACTGTCTTTATTTTTTTTACTGCCAATGGTAAGGCTTTTTACAGATATTTTGTATCCTTTACCATTCAGCTTTACCTTTGCTTCGGATATAGTCTACGAAAGGGCTTTAATTCATCTGAACAAAGAACTAATCGTATCCCTCTCTCCTTCAACGAGAAGACGCTGCATAACCGTTCGAAGAGGTCGATGTTGCCGTATGGTCTGCTATATTATACGAATATCCGTCTTTATCGTCGGCAATGAAGTAGTTGCCATTGTCCCAGAATTTAACACGGTGGACATCTAAAGATGTATTCCTCAACGCATTTTTCAACGATTGAGGTACAATTCCCCTGTATTTATATCCGTTACGGTAAGTTAATACAATGCCTTTCTGCGACATATGTGCATAAAGCAATGCTCCATGCTCCTTAACGCCTTCATTCATAAAGTCGAGAAGTTGGCGGCTCGAAGCCGATACTTTGTTGTCGGTAATTACCATCCAGTCTCCGGCATCGTTGAATGTTACCGAAAGAAGCTCTTCGCCTGCAGTGTTAAGCTCTTTGAGACGGGTGGTTAAGTCGGTAGGTAGGTTACTGCTGTTGTAGCCGTTTACCCCCCAAAGGATGAGCCACTTTCCACCTTCCGATAGGCGGACATCTTTGATTTTTTTGTCTTCGTTGTTAAGATTTGTAATTTTCTCTCTCAAGTCGGACGGAATATCTTTTGTACAGCAATAACCATTGTTGCCATAGATAGCTACAGCTCCGTATTTGTCGGACATAGCAACATTTTTACACTGTCCCCACTTCTGTATCGAATTTCTGATATGGGAACGATCTTGGGCATTTAGGGCATTAAACAGTACAAGAAAACCCGCTAAGACAATTAATTTTCTTTTCATTTTGTGCTGTGTATTAGAAGTTTTACTCACATAACAAGGAACATAAACCAAATAGCGTTGCCTTACATTCCTTCTTCCCAATAGTAATTTTACGGGGTAAAAATAATATGGATTATTTTCTTATTTGAATATTTTATGTTAAAAAATCAAGTCTATAGCCTAGACAGACTCTAACAAATCACAGCGCGCAGGTTTTCTACCCGTATATATCCCTTACGTTCAGCTTCTTTAAGTCCCCGTTGCATAGCAGCCTCAACATTAGTCCCACTGCGGGCAAAACCGAACAGTTGAGCACAAAGCCGTTGAAGATCAGATACAGGCAAACTGATCTCATCTCTTAAAATAGACCTCATCGCATTTGCAATTTCCTCCGGTGGAAGGTCTACAGCATCGCGCGAAGCTCCCGGGCGAAACGAATCGTAGGCGTCGCATTGTTCCTTATCATTCCATATATATATAAGTCCTTCGTGCTTAGTCTTGTAGTGAGGTACCAAACTGAACAGCATTTCGAAATTGGCATCGAGACGCTGCCCCAACCGCGATATCCCCCATGCAGCCAATATCTGGCGGCACACACGCAGACGGCTTACGGGCGCTTCTACCTGTATCACTTCTTTCATCTGCGAAAGTATGATCCTCCGGCTTTCAGGCGACAGAAACGTTTCGGTACTGTTGTCGGAAACTATGGTTTGCAGTTCGGCGGATATATACTTTTCACTACTGTCACCCCCCACCCTACTATCAACTACCTGTTGCTGAACACTTTTCAGCACTTGAGACACGGCTTCTATTTCGGGTTCTTCTTCCGGTAGTTCTTCAATATAAAGTTCTTCTTGCGGCTTATTCGTTATAGCTTCCTTTATCTGGGAGATAACATCGTCACTGTTTTCCCACCAATCCATTGTCCATATCCGGCAAATGTTCCAACCCAGTAGTTTCAATACACCGTTTTGCACAATCTCCCTGTCGCGGGCTGTCTTAGTCCGTTTATAGTTCTTTCCGTCGCATAATATGCCCAATATGTATTTCGACGGGTTTTCCGGGTCTACGATACCTATATCTATCTTGTAACCCGAACATCCTATATTGGTATGCACCGTAAAGCCTTCTTCGCGCAGTCTGCCGGCTATCACATTTTCGATAGCCATCGCCGGTTGTTCTTCTGCTTGTCCGGCAACAACGATACGTTCGCCCCTTTCGGCATATTCGAGGAAACGCTTCAAGCCTACCACCCCGACAGCCGATGTGCGAGCCAGGTCTATCTGTTCCGACCGCAATGTGCTGAAAATTATCATCTCGTAGCGCGCGCGCGAAACTGCCACATTCAAACGGCGTTCACCACCCAGGCGATTGAGCGGGCCGAAGTTCATACTCACACGCCCCGAAGCATCGGGCCCGTAACCCACCGAAAACAGGATAACATCGCGCTCGTCTCCCTGCACATTTTCAAGGTTCTTTATAAACAGAGGCTCTTCGCATTCGAGCGCCAGTGTTTCCAGTTCGGGGTGGAATATAAACAGGTCGGACAGCAGGTCTTCTATCAACGATTGCTGTACGGCACTGAACGTTACAACCCCTATGCTCTTCTTCCTTAGCTTGCGATCCCTCAGGCGGCGTTCTATTTCATTTATCACGGCTTGCGCCTCAGTCTTATTTTGCCTCGATTTGCCCTTATCGTAAAAACCTTCGATATGCACCATTTTCACTTTCGATTCTATATTATCGGGCGAAGGGAAGGTAAGCAGTTTATTATCGTAATACTCTGAATTGCTGAATGCTATAAGGCTTTCGTGCTTACTGCGATAGTGCCACAACAGATGCTTCGATGGAATGGAAAGGGCTAGACAATCGTCAAGGATGCTTTCAAGGTCTTCCATTTCGATATTGTCTTCGTCTACAGTATTCACCGAGAAAAAGTTGGTCGGCGGCATCTGCTTAGGGTCGCCCACGATGACAACATTGTTGCCACGGGCAATAGCTCCTACAGCCTCGTAGGTAGGCATTTGCGAAGCCTCATCGAACACTATCAGGTCGAACTTGTCGGCATCGGCATCTATATACTGTGCCACCGAAATAGGGCTCATCAGCATACATGGGCACATACGCGACAAAAGGGTCGGTATCTGGTCGAATAGTTTGCGGATGGATATACCCCTCGCATTGTTCCTTATGTTGCGCTGTAGAATACCCACTTCGGAGTTTTGCGCAGCTTCGCGTGTAAACGATGGTATATTGGCTGCCAGACGGGCAAACAGTTCCTTTTTGGTAAGTTCGGAAAAATCAGCCATCAGGCGTTTATACTTCTCTATCACCTCGTTGAACATCTTTCCTTTGAACAGTTCAAGCTGAGGCTCTTGTGATATAATGTAAAGGATGGCAGCATGGCTCACAGCCTTTTCAAACACCGCTTCTATACTCGTTGACGGTATATTATCTTCTTTATATCTGGATGCTACAAATCCTAATCCTATTTCTTCTACCTGCCTGCGCGCCACCAACCATTGATACCAGTCTTTGAGCATATCCCAATTGCTGAGCCAAAGATTGAGGCGGGTCAAAGCCAATGCAATCCAATCGGCTGAGTTGCTATACAGCATATCTTTCGATATACCAAGTGTTTGCACCAATATGTTTACCGCCGTTTCGAGCTGAGACAGCAGGCTGTTGATTTCGGCAAGCGGATTTCCGTATATGCTCCTGAACGGCTCTATTCCTTCCGACAACTGGCGGGCAAAGGCTTTCTTTATACGCGAAGAATCGGATATATCGTTTGCATATTTCATTATCAGCGAATTGATAACAGCCGTTTCGTCCATTATCTGTTCCATCACCGCCCAGTCTTCTGCTCCGCGCCTGCCATAGCGTCCGAACAAGGATGGCAGGTTGGCGGCAAACTGAGCCACGTATTTTTCCTCTTCCTGATATTTTATAATATCATTTAATATGCTTCTTACATTATCCGTCTCTACAGGAGAAACAGCATATAGTTTCAACATTTTCTTTATTTTCCGCTGACCGAGCAATCGTGGCAGGAACCATTTGTCGCTTGCCTGATTCCACGACAGTAATGCCTGACGGGCATCCATGGCAAGGATATCTGCAGTGAAATGCTGCCCTAAATTATTTTTCAGCCTGTCGCGCTCTTTGCCATGAACGCCAACTTCGCGGTATTCGTCAATCGTTTCGGTGAGGCGTGGTGCAGTAAGCAGGTCGGGTGTAAGTTCGGGTATATGCAGCAAATGATCCATTATAGCCGAAATGATATCCATATCGGCTTTCGTGTACTCGGGCTGTGTATCTCCCAACAACTCAGATATAACCGACAGCCGGGATTTTATTTTTTCGAGAAGGACTACAGTATCACCGATATTGCTTCGCGCCTCATCTTTCAGTGCCGACGAATAATTGGCAATTTCGATACCCGATAGCGGATGGTTGTGCGGATGCCCACAAGCATTTGTTGTCCTCACTAGCGAATCTACAGCCTCGCGCCATTGCAACAGGGTTTCTTCATCGAGCGACTCTATCATCGTGCGGGGAATATCGAAGAGCTTTTCCTCTGTTATCGACTCGTGGTGCGAAATAGCATCGTATAGCGACCATCCAAATGGATATACTTTGTGCAGGGCTTCTATATGCACATTCAATTCCTTACGCAGAGCCAACAAGCGTTCGGCTTCGCGGGCGAAATTTTCGGGAGGTGTTTGTTTCACAACTTCCGATGTATCTTTCAGTTGCGACAGCACCGCAGTCTTTTTCACCTTATTGGAATGCAATTCGAGGCAAAACGGAGCAAGCCCGATAGCAGCAAGCCTGTTTTGCACAACAGAAAGGGCAGCCATTTTTTCGGCTACGAACAACACGCGCTTACCCTTATACAGTGCGTTGGCTATTATATTGGTTATCGTTTGCGATTTACCTGTTCCCGGAGGGCCATGCAGGATGAAACTCTTATCGTTGACAGCTTCGTAAATGGCTTCGAACTGCGACGAGTCGGCACTGATGGGAAGCATCAGTTCGGTAAGCGACAACTGCTTCTCCAAGTCGGAAGCATCTGCCATCTGGTCGTCTACCTCCCACTCTATTTTGCCGTTCATCAGGCTCGATACAATCGGGTTTTTAGCCAGCTTGTGCGAGTTGTTGTGGATATCGTTCCACATGATGAACTTATTGAAAGAAAATATGCCCAGTATGGCTTGTTCTTCCACATCCCATTTGCGCTGGTCTTTGATGCTGTTGCGGATAATGGAATATATCAGCTTTACATTTACGCCTTTCTCGTCGACAGGTAGCGGATCGAGCCCCGATATGGTAATACCAAAATTCTGGCGAAGCATTTCCAGCAGGGTGATATTCATCATCGTATCTTCTTCGCGCGAACGTATTATATAGCCTTTCGATGCCGACTTGCGCACAATTTCCACAGGCAACAACAAAATAGGTGCATAGCGCGGGCGTTCGCTGGCCGGTGTCTCGTACCAACGGAGCAAGCCTAATGCAAGATAAAGGGTGTTTGCCCCGTTTTCTTCCATTGCCGTGCGCGACGAACGATAGAGGTATGTAAGTGCCTTTGCCAGATCGGCTTCCGAAAGGTATGACCGCAGGCGGCTTTGCGAAAGCTCCGAGTTTATCAGTTCTACAATCGGGTCGCTTTGGGCAACAGACTGGTAGATACCGAAATTGTACAAGGGATTGTCCCAATCGGTAGGTTTGTGCATTATGCGAAACTCGCTGCCTTCGGCCAAAGCATCTTCCAATGCGGGAAGGTCGGCTGGGATAAGCTGCAATGTATTCTTAGTGACGCGTATATTCAGCAGGTTGTTGCGAAGGCTCAGGTCGAGCAGCTTACGTTCCCACATCAGCTGTTTGGTAACGACTATCTCGGTATCTATACCCGACAGGTCGTAGCGGCTGACGGCTTGCGGGGCTGATTGTACGGATTCGCTTGCCTGCGATTCGTCTTCTTTTATCTCCCAATACTGCCCGTTGAGTATCCGTTGAGGTATAGGCCTGATTCCCGAGAAACGTGACCTTTTGATATCTACTGCCAATATAAATTCGGAGAGTTGTACCAGCCGTTTGTCGGCCAACCTGACAGCCTGATCGAAGTCTGCACCTACGCCCATATTCATGCCGGTAGTTTCTACCAGCGTAATATCGTTGATACCATCGGCCGTACGCTTAGTTATCAGCGAGGCATCGTCTATCACATTATCGGGGAAAGTTTCGGGCACAAGCCACCCTCCGGCAAATGCATGTCCCTGCACAACTATAATCAACGGATAAATGCCGACCGCTTCAAGGCACGAAGCATAGAACAAAGCCATGTCGAGGCAAGTCCCCAGCTTTTGAGACATAACGGTGTCGGCAAGCCGCACGCGCTGCCCATATTCTTCGAAACTGGCGGGTACTGTACTGTATATAATATCCTGCTCGGCTATTGCCGAGTAGATGGCTGCCATCTGCTTGCGCACACGGTCGGGATTGCGGCTCTGGTATTCGTCGAGCGAAGGGCTTCCCGTCCATTGTTCGAGTATGGCGGCAGCACGCCTTATTACCGGCACTATGGCTGGATGATTGGGGGTGACAAAGGCCGAAAGCATTTCGGGAAGCACTGCTATACCTCCCCACTGGTCGTATGCCAATATGTCGATAGGATATACCTGCCGGAAAAGCTCATCTTCGCCCGACGATATTTGCACCGTGATGCTACCGGCTAGCCTTTCGGTAAGTTGGGCAAAGTATGTAGACGAGAGGTTGAGCGACAAAGATTCCACACGGATGGTTTCGCCTGCACCCAACGACTGTATGGCGACAGGCACCGCCTCGCCGAAAACAGGTTCGGCAATAAGGGTTACCTTCAAATCGTTGAAATGGTTTCCGGTGAGGTTTTCTATTGATAATTGGCGGATAAGCGACACCCGGTTTTGCTGCATTGCAAAGTTGACAACAGGCAGGTAGGTAAATTCAACTTTCAGTTTGTCCATTTAGTCAGATAGTATTTATATGCATTGAGCCACAAAAATGTTAAAAATGAAACCAAGCTACAATGATACAAAAAAATAAGGCTGAACAGTGTATTTAGCCTTATTTTTATCTTGATTTTTACCACGGAGCCGGATAGAATTATACGAGGAATATCGGATTCGTGTAATAAAACCGATGACAGACGAAAATTATCCGAACAAATGCAGAACTTAAATTACTACTTTTTCTTCATTCATTTTTAGTCTGTTTTCGGCTAATTTCCCCCTTCGCTCAGCTCAAGCAGCCCACTACTACCGCTTCGCGCATGAAAAAATTATCTCTAAAACAGTTCTAAAAATTAGAATGAATAAAATTTAAACAATTACTTAAACTTCTCTATTATTTTCAGCAGCTTGCCTAGCGATGGTATATCATATCTGAGGTTGTTGCGGATATTGTCGAAGTCCAACTTATTTACCACCCGTAAGGTTGTATAAAAACGCTTAGTGTACGACTTGCCTACAAGGCGATAGATATTGTCGAGGTCTTTTGCCGGATGCTTTCTCATCTGGGCATCTACAACAAAGGGGTCGAAGCCAAGTTTTTTGTGGATAAAAGGGCCTGTGAGCCTTTTGTCTATCTTACGGAAATGATGCGTCTCTGCCAGAAACCATGCTTCTATTTCGTGTATGGCAATTATCATATCGTAGTACGGCGCATCGTGCTTGAGGTGCGCAGGCAGAAAACGCAGCCCCTTCTCCAGCCGTGCAAGGTCGTCGATAGGTATAGGATATAAGTCGCGCAGGCCGATAATCTTTTCATAACCACGCTTCCGCAGGTTCGATATATTTTCTATTATTTCCGATTTCACCCTGTTGTCGGCTCCGCAATCGTATATCATTATCTCGTATTGGGGATTGCGCGAAAACGAAGAGTTGCGGACAATTTCCTGCTTCGGTATGCTAGTACCTCCACGAAACTGCCGCTGTAAGATATTGATATGGGAAGCTCCCAGTATTTCCTTAGCCAGACGGGTTACAAAAATCTGTTCGGTCTGTCCTTCAACAAAAAAGGCAATCCTTTTCATCATTCATCGTCTTCTTCCATAGCACCGAAGCCTTCTTTAAAAAAGTCGGTGGTAAGAAATTCAAAGTTATTTAGTCCTGTGTATTTGAAGTCTTCAAATTTGTCTTTCGAATTGGTATAGTCGTAAAATACCGATCGCGCCGATGTTTCACGCTCTATCACCGTCCAGTAACGCAGAGGTATCTGGTTCATCACATAACGGTCGTTGGTGGTGATGAAGAACTGAAGGTTGGAGTTGTTTATCCGTTTGATAACAATGTTCATCATACGGCGCGAAGCATCGAAGTCCAGCCCTTCGCCCATATCGTCTACAAGCATGCAAAGCGACATGTTGCTCATACGCGCATAGCTGAGCATAATAATCATGGCCAATGAGCGGAACAATCCCTGCGACATATCGCGCTGCGAAACAATATAGCTTCCGTCTTCTTCGACACACAAACCGTAGGTATTGTCTTCGTTTTTATGTATGCTTACATCAGTGATATTATATCCCAGATCGTTCATGCCTGCAATAATATCATCCTTGAAGGCATCGCCATACGTCTCGCCACCACTATAGAAGGTATAAATCAGAATTTCGGTGCTTTCGATGCCGGGGTCGCCGCCGTCGATACGAGTATAATCCAGTACCTGCTTGCTTTTTTCAAACTGGTTGGCAAACATATAATTCATCAGCGAATTTCCCCATTCTACAAAAAGTTCGAAATAAGGTTTCCCGTCTTTGTCGAACGAGGCAGCAATGGGTTTGCTCGTTTCCACTTCGTACGCTATTTGCTTGCCGCTGCTGTCGAGCAGGAAATTCTTATTCCTGTCCAGAAGGGTCTTCCCTTCATATTTAATTACCTCATCGGTCACTTCTCCATTTTTCAAAGAGAGTATATAGTTGTAATGTTTGCCGTTGTCGGTAAATATCACATCAAAATTTTCGGAAAATCCTACCGTCACATCACGCCCATGCTCTTTGCCGTGTTTCAGCAAGTTGGCAAGGCTATGGATAGCACTGAGGGTACGGGTCTTGCCCGCCGAATTTTTTCCGACCAACAAATTTATATTTTCGAAATAGGCATAATCGCCACCGGGACCATCCAGTTGCCATTGGCGGGGCTGGCTTATATGTCGCGTATATTTTATGGCTCTGAGTATCATAGCTTTGTTGAATATAAAGTGTTCTTACTCTTCTGTAAAACGTATTGCATAAACAAAGATAGCTTTTTTAAGAGTCTGTTTAAATTTTATAGCAATTTTTTTATGGCTACTTTTAGATGGATTTTTTGTATTTTATTCGATGGATTAGCGGGCTAAACCGAGAGGAAAAGATAAGAATAGCTAAAAATGAACGAAAAAAGTTCTGTTTTTTTAGATGGAAACGATATACAAACACGTCTTTATCAATGTTTCGATGAATGGTTATAACCAACATCTAATTATCTCTCTCGTTTCGGGTTTTTTATTTTCTTTTCGTACCTTTGTATCCTAATAGAAAACTAAACAGACGCATGCCGGTAAATATTCCGAACAATCTTCCTGCAATAGAGATTCTGAAAAAAGAGAATATCTTTGTAATGAATGACTTGAGGGCAAAAGAGCAAGATATCAGACCCTTGCGTGTTCTGATACTCAACCTGATGCCAATAAAGATAACTACCGAGACAGATCTTATCAGGCTCTTGTCGAACAATCCCCTGCAAGTGGAAGTAGATTTCCTGAAACTGGAAACACACACGTCGAAAAACACTTCGGAGGAACACCTGACTATGTTCTACAAAAATTTCAGCGAAGTAAAGGACGATTTCTACGACGGAATGATAATCACCGGCGCACCTGTCGAACTATACGACTACAAGGATGTAAGCTACTGGCCCGAAGTATCTTCTATTTTCGACTGGGCACGCACCCACGTCACCTCTACCCTATATATCTGTTGGGCGGCACAAGCTGCACTTTACCACTTCTTCGGCGTAAACAAACAAGTATTACCCGAAAAGATGTTCGGGGTATTCAAGCATACGGTACACGATAAGAAATTCCCCTTGTTTCGCGGATTCGACGATGAATTTTACGTGCCTCACAGCCGACATACGACCGTCTCGCGCGAAGATATTTTGCGTAACGGCGAACTGAGGATATTATCCGAATCGGACGATTCGGGCGTGGGTATAATCGCTTCGCGCGGTGGACGCGAATTTTACTTCACTGGGCATTCCGAATACGCGCCTTACACCCTGCACAACGAGTATGTGCGCGACCAGGAAAAAGGGCTGCCTATAAAAGTACCTGCCAACTATTACAAAAACGACAATCCGGCCAATGCCCCCATCGTACGCTGGTCGGGACACGGCAATCTCTTGTTCAACAATTGGCTCAACTATTTTGTCTATCAGGAAACACCATTCGATAAAACCCAGATAAAGAATTTAAAGGATATAATGCCTGTAAACAACAAGTAAAAATGGAAACCCAGATCATCAAACAAAGCGATTTTACCCCCGAGCTATATACGCAAGAACAGCTCGACTGCGTGGAAAATCATATCAAAAAGCATTTCGGGAAAATAGGACACATTTTTCACGAAAACGTCTCCCCCGACATCCATGTAGACGTATATGTAGTAGAACCAACCGAAGAGAAGAATTACTACACATTGCTGACCGTAGGCATGGGTGCCCACAAGATGAACGTACCCGAAAATATAGGAGACGAAACCTTAGCACGAGCCGAACTGCTGATAAAGTTGCCACCAACATGGGACATAAAGGCTTACGAGGAAGAATATTACTGGCCTCTACGTTGGATAAGGCAGATGACCAGATACCCCATAAAATACGATACATGGCTGGGATACGGCTATATTTATACTGCTAAAGAAACATTTGCCGAGAACACAGATTTTTCGAGCCTATTGTTCGATATACCTATCACATCGGGAAAAGAGGCTTGTATATGCACACTACCCGACGGTAAGCCTCTAAGGTTTTTCCAAATGATTCCTCTATACAAGGAAGAAGTGGCATATAGAAGCGAAAAAGGGATAAGTGCCCTGTTCCGCCTGCTGGGAAATGAATACCCGGATATTTTGGATATCAGTCGCCAGAATTTCGTGGAGAAGTTTGGAGCCGTAGAGAAGTAAAAAGTAAAGATCGACTAATTAAAAACACCCTTGCTCAAAGCCCGAAAAATAGAACTTCTTGCTCCCGCCAAAAATCTGGAGTGCGGTATCGAAGCCATCAATCACGGTGCCGATGCCATATACATAGGTGCGCCCCGGTTTAGTGCAAGGGCAGCAGCAGGCAATACGCTCGACGATATAAAAGCATTGGCCGAGTATGCCCACCTGTTTGGCGCAAAAGTATATGTAGCCCTCAATACAATACTCAACGACAAGGAATTGCAAGCTGCGGAAGCCCTCATTTGGGACTTATACAACCATGCCCACGCAGACGCCCTCATCGTGCAGGATATGGGCATCACCCGCCTCAACCTGCCGCCGATACCCCTGCATGCAAGCACACAGACCGACAACCGCAGCGTAGAAAAAGCCCGCTTCCTCGAAGAAGCAGGATTCAAGCAGATAGTGTTGGCTCGCGAACTCACATTGGACGAGATAAGCGAAATATCGGCACAAGTATCCGTTCCGCTCGAAGTATTCGTACACGGGGCATTGTGCGTGTCGTACAGCGGGCAATGCTATATCAGCCAAGCCCTTTCGGGACGTAGTGCCAACAAAGGCGCGTGTGCCCAATATTGCCGCCTGCCCTATACGCTGACCGATGCCAATGGCGCGGAGATACAGAAAGACAGGCATTTCCTGTCGATGAAAGACCTCAACCAGTCGGAGCATCTCGAAGCATTGCTCGATGCAGGCGTTTCGTCGCTGAAAATAGAAGGACGGCTAAAAGACGTTTCGTATGTAAAAAATACGGTAGCCTATTACCGTAAGAAACTGGACGCCATCTTTGAAAGACGTCACGAATATGTACCTTCATCGTCGGGAAAAGCAACCTATAGCTTTACGCCCGACCCAGCCAAAAGCTTCAACCGGGGGTTTACCAACTATTTTCTGAATGGCAGGGCGAAAAATATCTGGTCGATAGATTCGCCAAAGTCGATAGGCGAACCGATCGGCAAAGTAGCGGAAGTAACCACCAGATTTATCAGCCTGCACAACGGTGACGATATACACAACGGCGACGGGCTGTGTTTCTTCAACTACAAGCGCGAACTCGAAGGCATACATGTCAACCGCGTGGAAGGCGACCGCATCTATCCCGCCACCATCCCCAATGTAAAGAAAGGAACAATGGTATATCGCAACTACGACCATGAGTTCAATAAAATATTATCGAAAAAATCGGCCGACAGGAAAATAGCGGCCACAATCCTCCTCAAAGAGATACCTTTTGGCTTCTCCCTCGAAACAGAAGACGAAGACGGCAATTATGCCATCCTCAACTTCGAACACAAAAAACAACCTGCACAGAAAGACCAGGCGGAAAATATAAAAAGTAACCTCAGCAAGACAGGAAATACTATCTTTTTCATCGAAAAGGTAGATATAAACTTTAGCCAGAGTTGGTTCGTACCCGCATCGCTGCTCTCGGAATGGCGGCGGCAACTGACCGACAAGCTCCTCTCGCTGCGGAAGATAAATTACAGGCAGGAACAGGTTGCATTTAAACAAACCTCTCACCCTTTCCCCAAAGAAAAGATTTCTTATCTGGGAAATGTAATGAACGAAAAAAGCAGGGAGTTTTACCGCCAACATCAGGCTGAAGTGATAGAACCTGCATTCGAAGCCGAAGCACAAAAAGATGTGCCATTGATGTTCACACGCCACTGCATCAAGCAATCGCTGGGCTGGTGTCCCAAAGAAGGACGGGAAAAACACGCATACAAAGAACCTTTCTTTTTGACATATAATAATACAAAATTAAAACTTTCGTTCGATTGCAAGCAGTGTGAAATGAAAGTATATTGCGATTCTTCCGATAATTAATATACATATTGATATTTTCTTTATCTTTGGATTTTAATTTTAACAAAACAGAGATATAACTTTTGTGAACTTTGCGTAAAACTTTGTGTCCTTTGTGGTAAAAATAAATTAAACCACTAAGAGCATAAAAGAGTATCACAAAGGACACAATTTATACATAGTAAGAAAACCTATGCTGAAAAAAATAATAAAATACACCTGGCCTCCTGCCATAGTAGCCCTCATTATATTCTATTTGTGCTGCCTGATACCGACTGACGATGTGCCAAGTGTAGCATTCGAATTTCCCATCCCTACCGATAAGGTTGTACATTTCCTTATGTATTTCGGGTTGTCGGCAGTAGCTTCTATCAATTACATTTACGATAAGAATGGGAAAATAATCATACTCAAACTCATAGTATTCGCCATATTGATACCTATACTCTATGGCGGACTGATAGAGATATTGCAACACAACTATTTTGCAGAAAGAAGCGGCGACTGGTACGATTTTCTTGCCGATGCATTAGGTTCGCTGGCATCGCTGCCATTTTCGCTCTGGTTCAGGCGTTTCCTGCTGCGCAGGCATGTGGAAGAGCATTACGCATAAAAAATAAAACAGGCTATGAACATTGTAATAATAAAATACAACGCAGGCAACATCTTTTCGGTCGAACACGCTTTCAAGCGGTTGGGCATCGAAGCCCTCGTTACCGGCGACAAAGAACTGATACAGAAAGCCGACAAAGTGATTTTCCCCGGCGTGGGCGAAGCCAGTTCTACAATGAAATACCTGCAAAGTACAGGATTGGACAAGGTGATACCCAACCTCACGCAGCCTGTACTGGGCATCTGTCTGGGTATGCAGTTGATGTGTACACATTCGGAAGAAGGCAACGCCGGCTGTCTGGGCATCTTCCCTACAGAGGTAAAACGCTTTATCGCGCAAAAGCACGAAGAAAAAGTGCCGCATATGGGTTGGAACAATATTTATGAGGTGAAAACTCCATTGTTCGACAGCCGGCTCGAAAACCAGTTTGTTTACTTCGTCCATAGCTACTATGTAGCTCTGTGCGAGCACACTGCTGCCACAACAAACTATATACAACCTTTCAGCGCGGCATTGCATAAAGACAATTTCTACGCCACACAGTTCCACCCCGAAAAAAGTGGGGATATAGGCGAACGTATATTGAAGAATTTTATAGAAAACTGCTGACAACAGATCCCAAATGATAGAAATAATACCCGCAATAGACATAATAGACGGCAAGTGCGTACGCCTTTCGCAAGGCGACTACAACGAAAAAAAGGTTTACAACGAAGACCCGCTCGAAGTAGCCCGCATGTTTGAAGGGGCAGGCATACGCCGCCTGCATCTGGTAGACCTCGACGGGGCAAAGGCGCGGCATATAGTAAACATCGGGGTACTGGAAAAAATAGCAAGGAATACCAATCTCGTCATCGACTTTGGCGGTGGTGTACAAAGCGACGAAGATGTGCAAAAAGCCTTCGATGCAGGAGCATCTATGGTTACTGGCGGAAGCATTGCCATACGCGATAAGGAATTATTTGAGGGCTGGATAGAAAAATATGGCTCGGATAAAATCATATTGGGAGCCGACTGCAAAGACCGCAAGATAGCCGTATCGGGCTGGCAAGAAGCTACATCGGTCGACATCATCCCTTTTCTGGGCGAATATATTGCCGAAGGTATATCGAAAGTCGTATGCACCGACATCAGCAAAGACGGTATGCTGCAAGGGCCTTCCGTCGGCTTATATAAAGAAATATTACAGCATTACCCTACCCTCTACCTGATAGCCAGCGGAGGAGTTAGCTGTTTTCAGGATATTCTCGATCTGGAACAGGCGGGCATTCCTGCTGTTATTCTGGGTAAGGCAATTTACGAAAACAGGATAAGCCTCGAAGAATTGAGCAGGGGGAACTAAAAAAGAATGGACAAAAAAGTAACAGCCATTTGTTACTTTATCCTTATAGCTTTATCTTTACTATATAGATAATAAGCGTATTGTCTGGAAAAAAGTGACAAATAAAAAACAGGAGAAAATGTGTTACATGTGTTACTTTTTGGAGAGATACAAGATACTGGTGGCGAGTAGACGAGTTGGTTGCTGATAGAATATGAACTTGTGTCTCGTATCCGGAGCAAACACATGAAAAAATCTACGGGCGAATGATAATTCGCCCCTACAAAGCTCAGAATTGAGTTCAAATAAATTTCATGCATTTGCTCTGGTCGTGTATTTTGTTTACTTGTATCTAATTGTTGACTGCTAACTAAAAAACGATATGCTTGCAAAAAGAATAATACCCTGCCTCGATGTAAAAGACGGCAAAACCGTGAAAGGAACAAACTTTGTCAACCTGCGCGAAGCCGGCGACCCGGTAGAACTGGGCGTGCGCTATAGCCAGCAGGGAGCCGACGAGCTTGTATTCCTCGACATTACGGCTTCGCACGAAGAACGTAAAACGTTTACCGAACTCGTAAAGCGCATTGCGACAAACATAAACATACCTTTCACCATAGGCGGGGGAATAAACGAACTGGCCGATGTAGACCGCTTGCTGAATGCGGGAGCCGACAAGGTATCGGTAAACTCTACGGCTATACGAAATCCGCAAATAATTACAGAGATAGCTAAAAACTTTGGTTCGCAGGTCTGTGTTTGCGCAATAGATGCTAACTTTGAAAACGGGGTATGGAGTTGCTATACCAGCGGAGGGCGCAACAAGACAGACAAAGAGCTGTTTAGGTGGGCAAAAGAGGCCGAAAACCTCGGTGCGGGCGAAATACTTTTCACCAGTATGAACCACGATGGTGTGAAAACGGGGTATGCCAACGAAGCTCTCTGCAAATTGTCGGAGATGCTAAGCATACCTATCATAGCATCGGGGGGAGCAGGCAAGATGGAACATTTCCGCGATGTATTTACGCAGGGGAAAGCCGATGCTGCACTGGCGGCCAGCGTTTTCCATTTTGGGGAGATAGCGATAAAAGACTTGAAAGATTATCTGAAAAGAGAGAATGTAAATGTGAGGTAAATTAAGAATAATATAGCTTTTATTGAAACTAACAACTAGTATAACTATTTGATTTGAAAACAATAAGTATCATCATATTCTCCATCTTTTGCCTGTCGCTCAGCGTAGCAGGTCAAACAGTCTATACCGGATATGTAGATAAACACCCGGTTGAATTGGTAATCTCGACTATATATTCCGACGGCGATGCCAGAGCGATATATGCATATTCCAAGTATAATACTCCGATTGAGATAAACGGAAATCTGAAAAAAAAGGAGTTGAGGCTCTACGAAAAAAATAATGATGACACCGACAAAGCAGTTTTCTTTTTCAAGAACTTTGACGATAAAGGTCAAAAACTGAGCGGTATATGGACAAATATAGAAACCGGTAAGAAACTCAACGTTATCTTAAACAGGCAATTCTCTCTCGATGCAGAAGAAAGGCATCAATGGGATACAAGGGAGATTCTGCAAAAAAATTCCCTCGATGATAAATACTTTAAGTTGGTAATATCTAAAGATGATGGTGATTTAGACTCATCTGCATCCGAACTTAAAATACTGAAAAAGAGTACAGGCAAATTGTTTCAAAAAATTGATCTGGGATACCAATTGGAGGGAATAGATAATATCGAAATAGATGATTACAACTTCGATGGATATATGGATTTCTCTGTTTTCGAAGCTAGTTATGCCGGCCCTAATACATCGAGCATCTATTTCTTGTACGACCCGGCAACGGACAGCTTTTTCCGGAGTAGCTTTTCAGGAACATCCCTGTCTTTCGATAAAGAAAAAAAGTTGATACACGAACATAATCAGTGTTGTGCAGGCCGTATTCATATGAATGCAATATACAAAGTAGAAGGCAACCAAATGGTTTTGGTAAAAAAAACCTGCCGTGAGTATAATGATGATATGGCAGATTTTATAGAAGTAGACTGTAACTAACATAAAAATAATAGAATAAATAGTTTTGGCAACAATGAAACTGGATTTTGAAAAAGTAAACGGGCTAATACCCGCCATCATACAAGACAATGAAACAAACAAGGTCTTAATGCTGGGCTACATGAATGAAGATGCCCTGAAAAAGACACAGGAAACAGGCAAAGTAACCTTCTACAGCCGTACCAAAGAGCGGCTATGGACAAAGGGCGAAGAAAGCGGCAACTTCCTCAATGTGGTGAGCATAAAAGACGACTGCGACCACGACACCCTGCTCGTCAAAGTGAATCCAGTTGGCCCTGTCTGCCACACGGGAGCAGATACCTGCTTCGAAGAAGAGAATAAAGAGAACATATTGTTCCTTAAATATTTACAACAGTTTATAGAAAAGCGGTACAAGGAAATGCCGGAAGGTTCGTACACCACATCGCTGTTTCAGTCGGGTGTGAACCGCATGGCGCAGAAAGTTGGTGAAGAAGCCCTGGAATCGGTAATTGAAGCATGCAACGGTACTGACGAACGCCTCGTTTACGAAGCGGCCGACATGCTTTATCATCTCATTGTGCTATTGACATCGAAAGGGCTGACCATCGAAGATTTAGCAGTAGAATTGCAAAAAAGGCATAAAAAATAGTTAGTTGCAAATTAGAATCCGTTCTCTACTACAAACTAAATTTGTCGCTAGCTGTTTACTTAGTATAATAAGCAAGTAAATAAACAGTTATGAGCGAGGGAAAAGAAACTATCGTAGACTACGAGAATGTCGAACTTAGCAGGGAGGGTAACACAATCCTCTCCGGTGTTAACATTACCATAAACCAAGGCGAATTTATCTACCTGATAGGTAAAGTGGGATCGGGAAAAACTACTTTCCTGAAAAGCCTTTATCACGAAATACCACTGACAAAGGGGCACGGGCAGATATTCGACTACCATCTCGAAAACCTTGACAGGAAACAGACTCCCCATCTCAGGCGCAAGGTAGGTATTGTGTTTCAAGACTTCCAATTGCTGACCGACAGGAGCGTGAGCGGCAACCTGCGCTTTGTATTGCGGGCTACAGGCTGGAAAAACAAAGACCTGATGGATATGCGTGTAGAAGAAGTGCTGGCGCAGGTAGGGATGCAAAACAAAGGCTACAAGATGGTATATGAGCTTTCGGGAGGCGAGCAGCAACGGGTAGTGATAGCGCGTGCCCTGCTCAATTCGCCAAAGATAATACTGGCCGACGAACCTACGGGTAACCTCGACCCCGAAACGGGTAACCAGATAGTAGAACTATTGCATAAGATATCGGAAGAGGGCACGGCGGTAATCATGTCGACACACAACTATGCCCTTGTGCAGAAATATCCCGGAAGGATAATAAAGTGCGAAGACGAACATATTAAAGATATAAAACTAAGCAACCATAACAAACCGAAGGAACAGCATGAAAATCAGGAAACTCGATACAGCGAATAGTAATGGGGTCTCTTTTGTTGAAAACCTTTATATAGAATCATTCCCGCTGAGCGAACGCCGCCCGGTGAACAAGATGCTGGAACTATATAGCGGCGATGCCCCGTTCGAGATAATCGTCGCTATAGAAGACGGCGAATTGCTGGGATTCCTCACCTATTGGGATTTGGGCGAGTTCATCTTTGCCGAACATTTCGCTATTTCGCCTGAGTTTCGCAACGGAGGTTATGGTGGCAGGGTGATGAAGCTTTTTATGGAAAATATCACTAAGCCGATAGTATTGGAGGTGGAACTGCCTACAACGATATTATCTGAGCGAAGAATTGGTTTTTACCAACGGCTGGGATTCCGGCTGTGGGAAGATGTACTTTACCAGCAACCGCCTTATTACGAAGAAACGGGGGCCATACCGATGAAACTGATGTCGTTTGGCGATATAGACATCGAAAAGGATTTCATTGCTATTAAGGAAACCCTGTATAGTAATGTATATGGATTTTAAGGATTAAGGAAACGCATAACTAACTGATATCTAAACGCTATTATTTCGAACTCACATTAATGTTGAATAAAAAACCATTCCTTCTGCCATAAACAGAGGAATGGTTTATCTATATATAAAACTATTCAGCCGAGAGGCAAAAAGTAACAAATAAAAATATCGTAGATGTGTTACTTTTGTTACTTTTTAGCCCCTCCAACCTCCCCTAGGGAAGGCTTAAAGCGAAGCTGCGACAAGAAAAATGTAACATGCAAAAACAGTAAAAACCTGTTACTTTTGTTACTTTTTCTATTACGGCCGAAAAGCGTTCTTCATTTTATTATTTAGAATACAGCGTTTTAGCAATACCCAGTTCCAAGCCGCGAAGCTCTGCCAAACCACGCAATCGCCCGATGCCCGAATAGCCCGGATTGGTCTTCTTATGAAGATCGTCGAGCATCTGGTGACCATGATCGGGACGGAAAGGAATAGATACATTGCGCTTTTGCTGCACTTCGAGGAAGCCTTTCATCACGCCGTACATATCCACATCGCCCTCCAAATGGTTGGCTTCGAAGAAGTTGCCCTCTGCATCGCGCTGAGTAGAGCGAAGGTGGACGAAATACACCCTGTCGCCCAGACGCTTGATCATGTTAGGCAGGTCGTTGTCGGCACGTACTCCGAACGAGCCTGTACAGAAGCACAATCCGTTCGACATATTAGGCACAGCAGCTACCAGCTTGTTGAAATCGTCTTCGGTGCTGAGAATACGCGGCAAACCGAGGATCGGATAAGGAGGGTCGTCGGGATGGATGGCAAGAACCGCCCCTACCTCGTCGGCAACAGGTGCTATCTGGCTTACGAAGTAAATCAGGTTTTTGCGTAACGTTTCGGCATCTATACCGTTGTACCTGTCGAGTTGAACCTGAAATTCTTCCAACGTGAAGCTTTCTTCCGCACCCGGAAGCCCAGCTATCATATTGCGTACGAGCAGGTCTTTGTCTTCCTGTGTCATTTGCTCGTAGCGAGCTTTAGCCTTGGCTATATCTTCGGCACTATATGTCTCTGCTGCCCCAGGGCGTTTGAGTATAAAGAGTTCGAATGCCATAAATGCAGCACGCTCGAAACGCAATGCTTTCGAACCGTCGGCCACAGTATAAGCTAGGTCGGTACGCGTCCAATCGAGAACAGGCATAAAGTTGTAAGTTATCACTTTAACCCCACATTTGGCAAGGTTGCGGATACTTTCTTTATAGTTTTCGATGTATTTATGGAAATCGCCCTCTTGGGTCTTGATATACTCGTGTACAGGGACACTTTCTACGACAGACCATTTCAAGCCTATAGCTTCTATCATGTCTATACGCTTTTGTATTTCCTCCACAGTCCATACTTCACCATTCTTGATGTGGTGCAATGCTGTGACAATACCGGTTGCCCCGGCTTGCTTTATATCGGCTAACGATACCGGGTCGTTTGGCCCGTACCAGCGCCATGTTTGTTCGCTTAATATCATAAAATTCTTATTTGGATATTTGATAATGTGTCGATTAGCAAATTCCGATTAGATAATTATCGAATTTGCTAACCTGCTGATTTAAATAGAAAAAGCGTCGAAACCTCCGTCAACAACCAAGACTGTTCCCGATACGAATTTGGAGGCATCGGCAACCAGGTAATGCAGTGAGCCCAGCAATTCGTCTGCTTTGCCAAAGCGCCTGTAAGGAGTATGAGCTAGTATGGTTTTCGAACGGTCGGTATATGACCCGTCAGGATTTAGCAACAGGTCTTTATTCTGAGTGGTAATAAAGAATCCCGGTGCAAGGGCATTCACGCGGAAGTTCTCTCCGAATTTAAGAGCTAGTTCGCCGGCCATGTACTTGGTGAAGTTGGTTACGGCTGCTTTTGCGGCTCCATATCCTGCCACACGTGTAAGCGGGCGCAGTGCCGACTCTGATGCTATATTGATAATATTACCGGCACCACCATCTACCATCGCTTTGGCAAATACCATTGTAGGGATAACGGTTCCGAAGAGGTTGAGGTCTACCACTTTCCTGAAAGCATCTATTTCGAGGTCGAATATTGTCTTATCCGGCGCAATTGCGGCTCCCGGCATATTACCTCCGGCAGCATTAATCAATACGTCGATTCTGCCATAGGCTTTTATAATATCTTCGCGGTTTTGCTCCAGCATTTCTTTGTTCAGCACATCGCAAACGAGGAACATAGCTTCGCCGCCTGTTGCTTTTATTTTAGCTACAAGCTCATTTCCTTTTTCTTCGTTTCTGCCGAGCACTACTACTTTACAACCTTGTTTTGCAAGGTACTGAGCCATATCTGCTCCTAAGATGCCATAGCCTCCGGTAATCAGTACAACTTTGTCTTTTACATGGAATAAGTTTTCAGTCATAAGAATTTTAGTTATAGTTTATAGTTATTGTAGAAATCGACATTCTCTTTTATCAATATATCTATCGGCATATAGTTGACTTTCTGCGGTGTTTGCTTGAACAGGAAATAATTGCCCAAGGCTTTTATAGCATCATACCCTTGTAGTTCGGGGCGTTGTGAGAGCAAGAAAGATATACGTCCCTGCTTCAGTGCTTCTACATTGAGGGGGATAGCATCGTGCCCTATCAACTTGATCCGGTTGCGGTAAGGCTCTTTCATTTTATCGAGCAAAGGTATGAGTTCGTATATACGCGAGTTTAATACTATGCCGCCAATCAGTGCCGGGTTTTTATCGATAATATCTTCCAATAGCGATATGCAGGCCTCCGGATTGTCGGGATTCACTTCTATATGGTGTATGTTCCCTGTATAGCCGCTTTTTTCGAGGTAATCCATAAATCCCTGTTCACGGGTTTTCATTTGCAAAGATATATCCTTGTACCTGAACCGGATATGGGCAAAGAATATATCGGCTGATAAACCGACTTCGCCAATTAACAGCTTTGCCGCAATGGTTCCACTGGCGAAAGAATCGCCTCCGAAATAAGAAAGGTCATCTTGGGCAGGTATATCCGAGTCGATATATATGTAGGGGATTTCTTTTTGGTCGAGTTCTCTTGACAAGCTGACAACCTGGTCGCCAAACAATGTTGCGATAAGTACTCCGTCGAACTCCTTCTCTTTGAAGGCCATGACAGCACGGTCGAATGAGCGGCGATCGTATTGGTTGAAACGGAAGTATTCGGTACTGACAAGGAATTTTTTCAGTTCGGCAGTAGCGAGGTCGATGCCATTAGAGGCTAATTCCCAATAGCTTCCTGGAGTGAATGTTGGCGATATTACGGCAAAACGGTAACTCTTTTTCGATGCTAATACGCGAGCCACCATATTGGGTTCATAGTTAATTTCCTTAAGAACCTTTTCTACTTTGGCTCGCTTCTCGGGAGAGACTTTTCCTCTGTTGTGTAACACACGGTCTACTGTGCCGGGCGAAACTTCTGCCATCCGGGCAATATCGACAATGCGTATATTTGCTTTATTTTCCATGCGTATTGTATAGGGACAAGCATATAGAGCTTAATAAAATGTGCATTTTAAAAAGTGTGTGCGCACACACAATCTTTCAATACAAAAATATTACAAATATTTGATTATGCAATAAGTTTGGAGGCTAATATTATATAATTTAATTATTCAAGAGCCAGTTTAAATTTTAGCGAAAGTTTTTATATAGACTCATGGGAAAATACTTGCTAATTTCTTTGACGAAAAGCAGCAGAAATGGTTAAAAAAGACTAATAATTAAGAGAAAAACAAAGAAGTATGTTGTATAACATAAAAATATCGTCTATCTTTGTACTGTGTTTTTCATGGTATTAGATTTAAGGTTAACAATGAAGATTGGTTGTCGGGATGACAACCTTTTCTTTTTTAAGCCCTTACGTATAATTTATTGAAATTCAGCTATACACAAACTCTCTTTTCTTGAAATATCCCCTAATTCTTAAAGTGCTGTACGTAATAGTGTATTTATGAAGGGTTAAATACTATACATTTATTTACTCAAAAGTATATGTTTTTTTTGTTATTACATTCATAAAATATTGATGATTTCAGCAGTTTATATTTTACAATGATATTTTACGGCATTTTCCTATTCATATAAATATACATAATAAAAATGTACAAAATAAGTATACATTTAATATCCGCTTAAATTTTCTATCTTTATGTAGTATCAAAATATATATCCATGAGAGCATGTCTCGTTTTAGCCATACTTATATTACATTCAATGTATATCTACTCGCAAACGGATAAAAAGATTATTCCTTTTCAAGTGGATTCCGTCAGGAAAAAAGACACAATCCTATTGGAAGAATTGAGAAGTATCCATGCTATTAAAAGTGAACGTCCTTTTATATATAACTCCGAAAGAGTCTCCTGTTTTATCGGAGGTGATAGTGCTATGGTTGTTTTCTTTAATAAAAATATCAGATACCCCAAAAACGTAAAGAGTGGTGAAACTGAAGGTATTGTTGTTATCAGATTCGTAACTTTAAAGAATGGTAGCATTGATATGAAGAAAGTAGATATACTAAAATCCTTTTCTGAGGTTTGTGATAAGGAGGCGTTACGTTTAGTGCTAAAAATGCCTGCATGGGCACCATTCATAACCGGCGGACTTCCTGTTCCAGCTTATCAGACAATCGGTATTTATTTTGGTAATAAAGAATATGATATTGTTAAAAGGCTTAATTATAAGGATACAAACATTACTTTAGAAGAATGGCCTGATTACAGTTCGGAAAGAACATGTAATCCACATACATATAAAAAGTAGAGGTCACCCATAATGTGAATAACCTCTGACTTTTTAATAAGAAGGAAAAAACATGAACCTATGCCTTCTTATTGAGTGAAGATTTAAACTTCACTACCCTCTTAGCCGGTACCTTTGTTGGAACCCCATCTTTCGGATTCCAAGCGTTTCTTTCACCAAATTCCTTAACATGGAACGTTCCAAAATTTTGTATGGTAATTCGTTCGCCTTCTTTTAAAGAACTTTGTATAACT
>NZ_QVMQ01000084.1 GCF_010501105.1 Dysgonomonas sp. 511
AACTTTAGTTTTTGTTTTTCAATCGACTTATAGTCGACACTCACACGAATTTTATTCGTAATTTAACCTATGGATTTTCAATCCATAGTCGTTAAGTTTGCATAAACTGATGGCTCGTTAATTTATCGTTAACTCTCTCCGCAAAGGTAAAAACTATATAAATATTGTAAAAGATGAGGCAGACCGAAGGATTACATTTCATTGATGAGTTTATATCTGTCTACCCGGTTTCCGTCTTTTTGCTTTCCGTTGTCGTTGCTTTTCTTCATATTCTTTCTCCTTTGCAAAAGCAACATCTTCATAATTTTCACTCTGCGGCTCAATATCAAAGAGACTGAATAGACTTGAAGCGGCATCTGTAATACCAGATAAATTCAGCGAGGGGGAAGACAGCTTTTCCTGTTGAGGTTTATAGTTAACTTCTTTTTCTAGTCTTTCTTCTTTCACAGGAGAATCCATTGCTGTCCCATTAAAATCACAAAAAGCTCTTTGAATTATTTGATAATTAGTTAGTTTCGGGGTTTTCTCACGCGCGACGATTTCAATTTATAGCTT
>NZ_QVMQ01000086.1:0-213 GCF_010501105.1 Dysgonomonas sp. 511
CCTTGACTTTGATGGCTTAGACCAACTTGAAGAAGAAAAGATCTATTTGGATGGGGTTGCTAAAAGGAACTTATCCGCCCGGGATAGCGGCGGTCTTCCGGTGAAAAGACATCCGGTACGCAAACCTCTACCCGAACATTTGGAACGTCGCCGCGAAGTGATTGAACCGTGCTCTTTACCTGAAGGGGCTAAATGTATAGGTCAGGAAGTAAC
>NZ_QVMQ01000086.1:230-1001 GCF_010501105.1 Dysgonomonas sp. 511
CCTTGACTTTGATGGCTTAGACCAACTTGAAGAAGAAAAGATCTATTTGGATGGGGTTGCTAAAAGGAACTTATCCGCCCGGGATAGCGGCGGTCTTCCTGTGAAAAGACATCCGGTACGTAAACCTCTACCTGAACATTTGGAACGTCGCCGCGAAGTGATTGAACCGTGCTCTTTACCTGAAGGGGCTAAATGTATAGGTCAGGAAGTAACTGAGATTTTAGAATATATCCCCGGACAACTTTATGTGCGTGAGATTATCCGTAAAAAATATGCTTTACCCGGAGGGGCCGGTATTATTATGGCGGAACTTCCATCTTTACCTCTGCCAAGAAGTAATGCCGGAGCATCCTTGCTGGCAAACCTGCTGATTAGTAAATACCAGGACCATCAACCTTACTATCGTCAGCTGGAGATGTTTAAACGAAGCGGAGTCCATTTAGCCGCATCGACGGTTAATGACTGGAGTGCTTCAGCCATCAACTTATTAGAACCTCTTTACCAACAGTTGAAAAAAATTGTTCTGGGTAGTGATTATATCCAAGTGGATGAAACTATAGCTAAATCAGAATAAAGCGTCATATTTTTGCGCAAATAAAAAGTTCATGAATTGAGTACCCAAACTTACGTCTGATACTTTTGGCTTGTGCCCATTTTCTTTCTATTGGATTCAAGTCGGGACTGTAAGGAGGAAGAAACTCTAAAGTATGTCCATGTTGTTGTACAGCCAATAAAGCATCATTCCTTTTGTGAAATGTAGCATTGTCAAGT
>NZ_QVMQ01000009.1 GCF_010501105.1 Dysgonomonas sp. 511
CATTGCAACTCTAAGATACATATTTTAGAGTGAACGAAAAAGACCGAAGCTATTAAAAACTTCGGTCTTTCATATTTTGGGGCTTTTGACACACCCTCATTTACTAATATAAATATTCAAGATTATGAAACAATTAATGAATTCGAGATTATTTCTACTATTAACGAAAGCCTCAAAAGAGAAAGATGTATTAACGGAGTTAACAAAAGCCTATGACGAATTTGCACTAAAGTTATTAGACAAACTACAGATTGAATCAAACATCGCAAAGCTGTATTATCACCTTGGCTTTGTTCGTTTGGAACTTGTTGGAATACGAGACGGGTTATCCGATAAGGAGGAAAAAAAATGCCTTAAAATATACAATCAAGGCAATCTCTCTTATTGATATAGAACTGAGGATTTTGCAATGGCAATTACAGAATAATAGCAATAAAGGAAATCAAAAAGAAAAAAAATCTGAACAAGACCTTCATTGGACCGGAACGGCTGCCGATTTGGTAGAATTTGCATATGGTGCTCTGGAAACTAAGAAATTTGAGAATGGGGAAATAGATATTAATCTATTGATTGAAATCCTCTGTCAACTATTCTCTTTTGAAGTAAAAGATTGTTACGATACTTTCCGTGCTATTCGACGAAGAGTCGGAAGCCGTACTCTCTTTCTTGATGAAATGATTGAAAAGTTAAACGAAAGAATGGATAATATGGATAACGGTATTTTTAAGAAAAAGAAGATCCGAAGAAAAATAAATGATTGATACGTTAATATGACTGAACTTTAAACTGCATATTCTTCATTTTCTCTATGAATAGAAAACTGGTAATTTTTGAATTTACAAACGAGAAAATAGGAAATACCATTCATGCTTATAAAGTGTGGATTATTTTTCCTGTTTGTAAAGGTATACCAGTGCCTCTGTTCCGGGAAAAATGACTCCACACTTTTTCCTATTTGCCCATTCTACAAAGAATTCCTTTAATCTGCACTTTAAATCATACTTTATAAAATATCTCACTTCGTATGAGATAGAAATAAGACTTCACAATTGGATATCTCACCCTTATTTTATATATTTGAATCACATAAAAGAATGAGGTCAACTTCAAGCCAAAAGTGGTATTTAAGAGACATTCGAATACATTACTAAACCATTACTATTGAAATAGAGTAATGTTATAAACAGTTGAAATAATAACATTTAGAAAATATAAAGTGGAACCAGGTGGGACCACTTAAAAATCAGAGAGTTACGCAGAAGTGTGGCTCTTTTTTGTTTTAAATACTACCTGTTTTGCTTTGGTTTGAGTACGGGTTTTCTACATTCAGTTAAACCAAGAGTTAAACCAAAAACTCACATGAATGCAACAGTTAATGTAGTGTTATTCAAATCAAAAACACTTGCAGATGGTTCACACCCATTAATGATAAGAATCTGCAAAGACAATATCCAAACAATTATTTCGGAGAAAACAATCCACTCCATCTAAAAGCTCAGCAGAAAGAGTACAATCAGAACTTAGCAACCTTGCCTTCAGGAAAGGTTAAGGGAGTTGCTCCTAAAACAAAACCTGCCATCATCCTGTTATATAAATATTATGGATATATGTATTGACTTCGACGGCACATGTGTTGCCCACGAATACCCCACGATAGGGAAAGACATAGGGGCTGTGCCCGTGTTGAAAGAACTTGTGGAAAAAGGGCATAAGCTCATCCTTTTCACCATGCGGAGCGACCGCAAAAAAAAGAAAAAAATAGACGGGCAAGAGACTGTAGTGGAAGAAAATGTGCTGACGGAAGCCGTAGAGTGGTTTAGCCGTCAGGGCATCCCCTTGTATGGCATCCAGAAGAACCCGAAGCAACGTTTCTGGACTTCTTCGCCAAAGGCCTATGGGCATTTGTATATCGACGATGCTGCATTGGGTTGTCCGCTGGTGGTAGACGATCCCGAATCGGAAAGACCCTATGCCAATTGGAAAAAGATAAGGGAAATGTTGGTCGAGCAGGGTATTTTGTAGGAGTAAGTAACTATCAGAAAAAAGGATTGCAGAAAATGAAAAAGCAACCCCTGTTGCCAAGGGCTGCTCTTTGGGCATCTAATCACTATTCTTACTATTATTTATTGTAGTCGCTTCAGACGGTACAACATTTGTTGGATAGCCTCTTGCAAGTCGTCGATGATGGCCTGCGTGAAGGCTTCGGCAAATAGTTCCCTCTGGCTTTCTGAGTATTTGTAGAATTCTTCCGCATGATTGATCAGATCGTTAGGAAGTCTTGTTTCGGGAATTGTAATTTCCAAATCCCCTTTCACTGCATAAGAAGTCTCGGTCAAACGGTCAATCACATCCAGCAAATCTTCGAGAGCCTGGTCGATAGCTATGTGTTGAGCATAGCTACCCTTGCCTGAGATATGCCAGTGATAAAGTTTCAGACTGCTGTTGAACGAGAATATCTTTCCGATAAATGTACCTACTTCCGTATTTACGGATGTGGATTTCTTTTGCATAGTTGAAGTGCTCATAATTATATATTTTTTATTGTTATTAATTTCCTTTAGACCGAACCCAACAGTTTGGCTCTATCTTTACACTCCTTTTTCGGAGGAGATACATCTAATAAACACTGTAACCTCTATTTTGTTCATTACAACTTTTTGAAATGTCGACTATGCTCCACACCAAAGAAGGTGTCCCAAACGTAATAAAGGACACCTTCTCTGAATATTCTCCGGCTTGTATTCTGGTAAACTTTACTTTAACAATTCTTCTACCCTGCTTATTTTTTCTTCTACCGGCAACAGCGCATCTAACCAATGGATATGTACCCCGCGTTTTTCCATGCCCCTGAACCACGTCATCTGGCGTTTGGCAAACTGGTGTATGGCAATTTCGAGTTGCGAATACATCTCCTGATAGGTAAGTTCTTTTTGCAGGTATAGGGTGACGAATTTATATTCCAGCCCATAGTAGATAAGGTCTTCAGGCGATACGCCTTTGTCGAGTATGGCTTGCACTTCGTCTATCATGCCTTCGTCGAGACGCGCTTTCAACCGTTCGGATATTTTTTTGCGGCGTAGTTCGCGGTCTATATTTACCCCTATCACAAGGCTGCTTAATGGAGGGAACTCGTTTTGCTCCAATGGATGCTGTTTTTTGTATTCCTCTATTTCTATCGCACGGATTGCCCGCTGTGCGGTATCTACATCGGTGGTGTTGTGCAGCGGCTTATAGCTTGCAAGTATTTTGGTCAATTCTTCGAGGGGACAATCTTCATATCTTGCCCTCAGCTCTTTATTCTCCGGCACATTGACTAATGAGTAGCCGCGCAAGACCGATTCGATATAAAGACCCGACCCGCCACATAAAATTGGTAGTTTTCCCCGTTTGCTGATGCCGGTAAATGCTTCGTGAAAATCGTGCTGGTATTCGAAGATATTATACTTGTCGCCGGCTTCGCGTATATCTATCAGGTGATAGGGGATTTGCCTGCCGTTTACGATATAGTCCGAAAGGTCTTTGCCCGTCCCTATATCCATCGAACGGTAGACCTGCCGCGAATCGCCGCTTATAATCTCGGTATCGAGATGGCGAGCCAGATGGCAGGCAAAAGAGGTTTTGCCCGATGCAGTAGGGCCTGTTATGGTGATTAGTTCGTATTTGCTCATGTCTTTTATTACTTATGTCCTATAATATAAATAGGTTCGTAAAACTTTATTTTTTCTTTATTTTCAAAAATATCGTCCAGATAATCTTCCGGTAATGAATCCGTATCTATACCCCTTAGGCTATAACTATCGAGGTCGACTGTAATTACAGGCTTGGGATAGCACAATACCCACTTCGTGTCATATGATATTGTCAGCCTATATAATAGACGTGGAGGGAAACTACGGGCACTGCCCGGAACCCATTTAGGCATTTTGTTTAAAGCGTCCAAAAGTCTTTTGTCATACTTGGGCGAGATGCCTTTTACTATTTTGCTATATTTTAAAGCACCTGTCTTGTCGAGTTCGAAATGTGCTTGGAGTTTCCTTTTTTTATTCCTGAAATGGTCTTCGAAAGAGTATTTCACATTCTTGCAGATAAATTTCTCCAATTCTTTATTGCCTCCGGGAAATTGGGCGAGTTGTTCGACAAAGATAAATGGCCTTTGCTCATTTTCTCCGGCAATCCTAAAATATACGGGAATCACGCAAAGTAGTTCAGATGGTTTTCTGCTGACTCTACCCGGTATAAACTTAGGTATGTGTTGCAATACCTTTTTTACCTCTATGCCAAATTCATTCTCTAATACGGATGCAGTAACCACTTGTTTTACTGCTCCATCTTTACCTATCAGGCAATTGGCTACAACATACTCTTCGTCTTCCAGTCTTGAGATAGGGTATTGTATCACCTTTGTCAGATATTTTCTAAGCTCATCGTCTCCTCCCGAAAAATCGGGATAAGAATATTGTGGAACATAAAACTCTTCTTTCTCTATTTTCCGGCTGGCACACGATAAGAGAAAGAAACAGAGCAATAAAGAGCATAACTTCACTTTCATAAACGTAATAAATACATCCAAAAGCCGAAAATACAATAAATTTGCTCTTTATTTGATTTTTATTGCATCAAAACTTTGTTCTTGCAGCCGATAAAGACTAAATGTTTAAAAAAACGGATTATATTTGTAGGTTCAAACAGACTTTATATACTCTAAAATTAAGAATGAAAGAAGTAAAAAATTTAGTAAATAGTATTGTCGGCGCTTGCCAGGAGAAAAAAGCTAAAAACATAGTCATAGTAGATATGACAGAATTGCCTGGTTCTATCTGCCAGTATTTTGTTATCTGCGAAGGAAACACACCTACACAAGTATCAGCAATTTCCGACGAAGTAGTCGATTCGTTGAAAAAGAAAAAAGAACGCCCTATTACTATCGACGGCTTGCGCGAAGCCCGTTGGGTAGGTATAGATTATGGTACGGTTATTGTTCATGTATTCTTGCCCGAATTGCGTGAATTTTATAATATCGAAAATTTATGGGCTGATGCAAAACTCGAAAGTATTCCCGATATAGAGTGACAACAAACACCTTATGTCAGTTGTTAATACTTCTCCGATAGGGATAAACTTAGTATATAATCAACAAAATATATATGGACAATAATAACAATGGCGAAAGCAACAAGCCCAAGATGCCTGTAAGGGGGCCTAAAATGCCGTTCAACCTTTACTGGATATACCTGTTGGTATTCGGGGCAATCGTCGGGATGTATTTCTTTTCCGAAAACAGTGTAACCAAAGAAGTGCCGTGGTCGGATTTCCAGGGTTATGTCAAAGATAACAGCATAAGGAAGATAGTTGTAGACAACAAGGCCAATGCCTTGAAAGCATTTGTGCGCAAAGATTCGGTCGACCATGTATTCAAGAAAGAAGCCGAACGCGCCGGAAACGACCCTTCGATAATCGTTCGCATACCGTCGGCTGACAAGTTTTCCGATTTCTACGACAAAATACGGACTGAGTACAACTACGACATCGACGTAAGCTACGAAACAGGAACTAATTTTGTAGATATCCTTATCGGATTCTTGCCTATCATCCTCATATTTGCCCTCTTCATCTATATGATGCGCCGTATGTCGGGCGGAGGCTCAGGTGGCGGAGGCGGAGTGTTCAGCGTAGGCAAATCGAAAGCCCAGTTGTATGACAAAGGGGCAGACTTGCGTGTCACATTCAAAGACGTAGCCGGACTATCGGAAGCCAAAGAAGAAATAGAGGAAATAGTAGAGTTTCTTAAAAACCCTTCACGCTATACCGAAATAGGAGGTAAAATTCCGAAAGGAGCCTTGCTTGTAGGTCCTCCGGGAACAGGTAAGACATTGCTTGCCAAGGCTGTGGCAGGAGAGGCTAATGTGCCGTTTTTCTCCATGTCGGGTTCCGACTTTGTAGAAATGTTTGTCGGCGTAGGAGCATCGCGTGTGCGCGACCTGTTTAAGCAAGCAAAAGAAAAATCGCCTTGCATTATCTTTATCGACGAAATAGATGCCATAGGGCGTGCCCGCGGGCGCAACCCGAATATGGGTTCGAACGACGAGCGCGAAAATACCCTCAACCAATTATTGACAGAGATGGACGGTTTCGGGACAAACAGCGGTATCATTATACTGGCTGCTACCAACCGTGCCGACATTTTGGATAAAGCCTTGCTGCGTGCCGGACGGTTCGACCGTCAGATAATGGTAGACTTGCCCGACCTCAGCGACCGGAAAGAAATATTCAAGGTGCACCTACGCCCTGTAAAAATAGACGATTCGGTAGATGCCGATTTCCTTGCGCGACAGACACCGGGATTCTCGGGTGCCGACATAGCCAATGTATGTAACGAGGCTGCCCTGATAGCTGCCCGAAAAGGCAAAAAGGTGGTTCAAAAAGACGATTTCACCAATGCTGTAGACCGCATTATAGGCGGACTGGAGAAAAAGAATAAGGTTACCACCGTAGAAGAACGTAAGACTATTGCCATACACGAAGCTGGACACGCTACATTGAGCTGGTTCTTGAGATATGCCAACCCACTGGTGAAAGTTACCATCGTACCACGAGGCAAAGCACTTGGCGCTGCATGGTACTTGCCGGAAGAAAGGCAGATAACCACCAAAGAGCAAATGCTCGACGAAATGTGCGCATTGCTTGGCGGACGTGCTGCTGAGGAAGTGTTCGTAGGACATATTTCTTCGGGAGCAGCCAACGACCTCGAACGTGTAACCAAGCAGGCTTATGCTATGATATCTTATCTGGGGATGAGCGAAAAGCTGTCTAATATCAGCTACTACGATTCTACAGGCGATAGTTATGGTTTCACCAAGCCATATAGCGAACAGACTGCTTTGCTTATCGACAACGAAGTACAAGCCATGATAAATGAGCAGTACGAACGGGCAAAAGCTTTGCTTCGCGAACATACCGAAGGGCATAACCAGCTTGCCGACCTATTGGTAAAAGAAGAAGTGATATATGCCGACGACCTGAAAAAAATATTTGGCGAACGTCAATGGATATCGCGTTCCGAAGAACTGATAAAAGAAACCGAAGAGCTGCCCGAAAAGATTGAAATAGATATCAATAAAGGTGATGATGCGCCGGGTATCTTAGCCGAAGGCGGACAATCGGAAGAGGAATAGAATATTAAGGAAACGAATTGATAAAGAAAGAAGGTGTCCCGAAAGTAATAAAGGACACCTTCTTTGTGTTGTGAAAATCCTGCACACAGCTCATGCAATAAAACATCATCTCAGCATTGTCTTACCCATGTATTGTTGCCAAATATTCACGATCTACAAAATCAGGGTTGCCGATACTATATATTTTCATTGAATGAAATGAAAGCATTCATTAGAATGCAAAACATACACTATTTCCGAAAAACGGTATGCAATATTTTCTGAATTAGAAAATACGCCTGCCCAGAATGTCAGAATTTGTCCGGTATTACTCTTCTGTTTTATATATTTTTGCTTCCAAGTAACTGTTAGGAGATAAACGAAAAACTTCTGTTTTTTTTTAGATAAAAACCAATTTGAGATATTCCCTTAACAGTTACTAAGATTAAAAAATGCCCAAATCCTACTTTGATGCTGTTTAATAACAGTTTCTCACCTAAAGAATGCCTATGCTTATAGAGTATTATTTATATTATCTGTATTACACATTTCTGGGCTTCCCCTTTATCATACGGGTAGCAGTCGTAGCTTTGACCATATTTGCGCCCTTCTATTGTTTTGTGTTCCTGAGTTTTGCAAAAGAAAAGAAAAAGTACGACGAGAAAAGAAAGCTGCAAAAAGTGCTTAAGAACAAATACGCCGATGAAATCAAGCATATTATAACATCCCCGGATATGTATTATCCGGAGGACATTGCCAGTAGGCTGAATTGTAATGTCAAGAAACTTTCCGGCCGGAAGAAACGGATTATTACCAACATCCTTCTCTTTTTCCGCTCGAAAGAGAAGAATATAAATGAAGAAAATTACAGAAGTGTAATCATTTACTTCAACCTCCAGCAATTCTGGGAGAAGAAACTCAAGTACGGAAGCATGGCTTCGCGCCAGAGGGCATTGCGCAAACTCGACGACTTTAATATTGAGATTCCCGGAGCTGTTATCGCATCGCTGACCAACAACAAGAACCAATTCCTGAGAAAAAGGGCACGCTCGTATTACATGCACCTGAGCCAGAACAGCCCTTTTAAGTTTCTCGACGAAAACTTCGACAACACCTTCAACCAGTGGGATAAAATAGAAATTCACCGTATCCTGAGCAAGAAAGCAGAAGATGAAAAGCTTCCGAGCCTTACCCAATGGATCAAAAATTCGAAGAACTCGGCTTTCAGGTGTTTCCTCGTAGATGAAATAAAGCTACTGAACCAAAAAGAAAGTTGCTATTACCTGTTGGAAATACTGGATACGCAGGACATGAAACTCCGCCGGCATTGCATCGAAGCACTAGGAGAACTAAAATGCCACCTCGCCGAAAAACGGCTGATGGAAAATTACCAGCAACAACCTGTAACCGTACAGCAAAGCATAATAAAGGCTATACAGAAATTAAATTCAGGCGAGGCATTGTCTTTTCTCGAAGAAGCCTATTTCGATGCACACGACAGCGAGAGTAAGATTATCATTCTTCATGCAATTTACAACTATGGAACAGCCGGACGTAAACTGTTCGATACGATGCAAAAAGAAGCAGAAGGCTTTTCGCGGCAAATGTTCGAGCACGTCAGCAATCCTTTGCTAAGCTATAACCTGGCAATATAAATACATATACAGTGTGTGAAGAAAGAGGAGACGAACCCACATACTAATCAAATCCCCCATTTTTATGATAGAAGATATTATATATTTTTTCCAGTATTATGTGTTTTTCTACGCAACACTTATCATCGTAGGTACTGTCACACTTACCGTTATGAGCTACATTGGCATAAGGAGATACAAGTGGAGGTTTACGAAAAAAGAGGATAAGATACTCAAAGAGTCGCCTTTTGTGCCCGGTGTATCGGTAATAGCCCCGGCATACAACGAAGAAAAAACAATCATAGCAAACGTACGTTCCATGTTGACCCTCGACTATCCGCTGTTTGAAGTAGTCATCGTAAACGATGGGAGTACCGACAAAACACTGGATTTGCTCATCGACGAATACCAGTTGGTAGAAACGTCTTTTGCATATATCGAAAAAATAAAAACCCGGCCTTTCAGGCGGGTTTTGAAATCGACCGACCCCCGTTATCAGAAGTTGACCATCGTAGATAAAGAAAATGGAGGAACTAAGGCCGATGCCACCAATGCGGGAATCAATGCCTCAGTTTTCCCCTACTTCCTGTGTACTGATGTCGATTGCATCTTGTCGCGCGACGCTCTTACCAAAATGATTCAGCCCGTACTAAACTCTTCCACGCAGGTAATTGCCGTAGGCGCAACCATGCGGATGGCTAATAGTTGCGAGATAAACGAAAATGGTGTTATTACACGCGTGCGCCCCCCGTTGCGTATCGTTCCTTGTTTTCAGGAGATAGAATACCTGCGTTCGTATCTGGTGAGTAAGATGGGATGGTCTTTTATCAATGCCGTGCCCAATGTATCGGGAGGATTGGGGCTGTTCGACAAATCGGTGGCTGTCGAGGCCGGAGGGTACGACCCCGTTTCGCATGCCGAAGATATGGATATGCTTCTCCGTATGATGGCTTATATGAGAGACTATAAGAAGAAATATAAGGTCGCCTACATCCCTGTCACCACTTGCTGGACAGAAGGCCCCCCCAACCTATCGGTATTGAACAAGCAACGGACAAGATGGGGGCAAGGGCTTATGCAGATGTTTGTTGTCCACCGCAAATTCTTGTTCAACCCTAAATACGGGCGTACAGGCCTGATAACCTTGCCGTATGTATTTCTTTTCGAATTTTTGGCTCCTGTCATCGAAGTTACAGGCTTCATCGTCTTCATCTTTCTGTTGCTGACAGGGCGGATAAATTTCGAAACGGCATATGTTATATTTGGTTATATATATCTGATAGGAGTTACCATATCCAGCATTGCCATAGCGATCGACCTGTCGGTCGATAAGCTTTACAACAAATTCAGGGAATACATAAAGCTGGTTCTATTCTCTCTTGTAGAGGTGGTCTTATACCATCCGTTTATCGTCTTTTTCAGCCTCAAGGGTTATGTGAATTTCTTGTTGAGCCGGAGACTGGAATGGGGTGCGATGAAAAGGCAGGGTTTCGACCAGAGCCGCAACAATCCTCCCGGAAATGTAGTGCCCGAAAAGGTGGCACTATAGGCCTTCTGTCATCTTGAAGAAGATACAGATATTGATTAGAAACACAATTTTGAGGAAAACCCAGACAATTATCACCAATAACTTAATATGAATAACCAGATTTCCGAGATAAAGACAATCCTGTTGAAAGGCATCATTGTTTCCGTTCTGTTTCTTTCTACTATCCACACTATGCAAGGACAAGGTATTGCCAGGCTAGACAACAGGGAGAATTACACAGAAAGAATAAGCAGTCATTTTCAAAAAGGCGAATGGGAAGAAGGGAAAAAAATAGTGGATGAGGGATTGGAAAAATATCCTGACGATTCCGACCTGCGGATGTTTCTCGGACGCTATTATTACGAGAAGAAGATGTACGACAAGGCCCGCTTCGAACTGATGGAGTCGCTTAAGCACAACAAAAAGAACCTGGAGGCCAAGCAAATACTGGTGAATGTGGAAATCATTACCGAGCGATATTCCAGTGCTATCTGCTATATTAACGAATTGCTGGAGGTAAATCCGTATTGGAAAGGGTTGTGGCGCAAAAAAATAGATGTGTACCGCCTGCAAGGAAACCATATGGAAGCCAACCGCCTGCTGAAACGTATAAGCCAGGTGTATCCCGACGATATCAGTATCAAAAACGCATATTTGCATTACATAGAACAAGAGGCTATAAACAAAAAAGAAGAAGGGAAAATAGAAGAAGCTATAGATCTCTCTACCAATCTTGTAGAAGGCGATCCCAAAAATGAAGAATATTATATCCAACTGATAAACAATTTTCTGAAGGCAGGAGATTTTGAAAAGGCTCTGTCGAATGCAGAAAAAGGATTGCTGCACCTTCCCAATAGCGTGAAGCTGATAGACAAAAAAGCCGATATATTGGGCGAAATGCACCGGTACGACGATGTACTGGCTTTCCTTAAAATGAAATCAACCGAAGGAGGAGGCAATAGCTCGCATTTTTCGAGGAGATATGATTATTTCCTCGAAAAGGCGGCAAAATACCAGAAAAACTCTGATCCATACATATTGTACCTTCAACTGTATGAGCGCAACCCGCGCAATGAAGAAGCATTCAATTATGTGATAAGCAATGCCATATCCAAAAGATTCTACGACGATGCACTGGCCGTATTGGCAAAAGCCAAAAGCATAAGAGGCGAAACAAAAGATCTGCTGGCAAAAGAAAAACAAGTATATGAGCTGATGGGCTCGCAAGGCAAAGCAGACCAGATTACAATAAAGCTGTTTCAGGGCTATCCCGAAGATACCGATGTATTGGCCGAATATGTTGCATACCGTTACAGGCAGGCAAAGGGCTGTATGAATGACGGATTGTTCGATCAGGCTTCCAATCACTGGATGTTTATAGCTGAATATGGCGACGACGAACAGAAGAAAATAGCCTTGTCGTCGATGTACAATTGTTCTTATCAGCTTGGCAAATACAACGAGGCCTTAAATACACTAAACTCGTTGATAGAAAAATATCCCGACGAACTCGACTGGAAGATCAAGAGGGCTGTCATCTATGGCAAGCAAGGGAACTATATGCTTGCCCTTGACGAATACTATGCAGTGATAGGCCTTGCCGACCCGTTTGATATTCAGCGCGTAAAGAATGGGTATGAAGAACTGGCTACAGAATACACAAAACAGTTGATAGACGAATACAGGCTCGAAGATGCTATGCAGATTGCCGATCGCTGGCTGGATGTCAATCCCCGTAGCGAGCAATGTATCCAGTATGCAATAAATATTTCGGCTCAGATGAAAGATTATGACAAGATGGTGAAATATGCAAAACTGGGGCTTGAGAATAATCCTGACGATGCCTATTGCCAGATGAAACTGGCAGAAGCATACAACTACCGGAAACAGCACGAACCGTCGGTATCTATACTATCGGCAGAAGTTGCCAAAAACCCGTATCATAAGGGAATGGTCAATGCTCACTCTCAAGCGAACGAAGACCTCGCCCGGCAGCTAATCAAGGAAACGAAGTATGAGGAAAGCCTTGCAGTATTGAACGAGGCCTTGAAATACGACCCCGACAACAGATCGCTCAAATATTGGAAAGGCGTTACTTTCGAAAAGCTGAAAATTGCCGATTCGGCCTATTATTACCAGATGTTTTACGACCCCTCGCTTATGGAAGTGAAAAATTTCGAGAAACACCTGAGCGCATTGAAGAGCAAGACTTATAAAAACGAAATAGGTGTTTTCCATCTCAGGGGGCGGTTTAGCGAATTGGATGTGATAAGTTCGGTATCGACCATCGAATACTCCCGCTTCGAAAAAAAGGATACATACATCGGGCGTATAAACTATGCAGGGCGGCAAGGCGGCAAAGGCATACAGGGACAGGCAGAGTGGAACCGGAGTTGGACACACGATATTTCTACCCGTTTCGATATTGCGGCATCGAACAAATTTTTCGCATCCATCATGGCTAATGCATCCGCTTTCAAAAGATTCCGTAACGACTGGGAGGCGCAGTTGGGAATAGGATACCGCGACCTGTACGATATGGATGAGAATATGATAAATATCGTTGCCGGCATTTCGAAAGAGATCGAACCGTGGTGGCTCAATATGAAATTCAACGCAGTATTCCTCGACAGCAAGTTCTATTACAACCTGCTGGGGCAGGCAAGGTTCAATATACTGACTCCCCGAAGTTATCTGACCCTGATGGGTAGCGTGGGTTCGGCTCCCGACATAGAAATCATTGATACGCAGATGTACGACGGCTTTTCTGTGACTAATACGATGGTGGGAGCGGGATTGTACCATATGATAAACGAACGGTTGTCGGTAGGTTTGCTCGGCAATATCTATAATTATGAAAACCAGAGCTATAATTTTGCCGAAGGCGATGGAAAATACCGTAACTTCCAACATATTTATATACAGATACATGCACGATTTTAAACTATATATGCTACTCTCACTGCTTTTGTTTCTCACCCTCGGATGTTCCGAAAAAAAAACGCCCCCCTATCTGAAAGCCCCGGGATTCAGCATCTTCTGGAGCGATAACGCTAAAAGCGAGAAATGGGGAAATTATCTATATAGGCATCTTTCGAAAAGAAGCAAGGAGAAAAATATAGTTCTCTTGCAGAAAAAAAAGGCTGGTTTTATAAATATACATATCGAAGTAAACAGCAAACTGGAATATGATTATTATATCGGCTGCGAACAGGAACACTTTGACCTGAAAGCCAAAAATGGAGAGGCTATGTTATGGCTTATTTACCAACTGCTTGATGTTATTCCTCGATACAACGAATATTTTACCGCCGAAGACTTGCCTCCGGCTATCCTCGATTTCCACGACCGGCAGGCAAATTTCGATTTCGAATACCGGGAACCTCATTTCAGGGGCAATACCGAAAACGAAGAATATACAGCTATTATAGGGGCGCACAATGTAGACAATAGTTGGGGCATATGGGGGCATAACCTGAAAAAAGTGTTTGCCAGAAATGCATCCGGTGCTATATATGCCCGTAAGAATGGACGGATAATGGGAGAGCAATATTGCTTTTCGAGTGATGAAACCTACAACCATATCGAAGCATATATATCCGATAATTACGGTGATTCGGAAAAATACAGGCAACGCTTTATGATTATGCCAAACGACAACCTCATTGTATGCGATTGCAACAAGTGCAAACAAAACGGAAATAGCCCAACGAATGCCACTCCTGCGGTATCGTTGCTTATCGGACGCCTTGCCTCACGGTTTCCCCACCATATGTTTTTCACTACGGCTTACCTGACTACGGCGCAGCCTCCCAAAGTAAAGCTTCCCTCCAATATGGGGGTTATGATAAGCACAATAGATATTCCGAAGGGAGTTCATTTGAACCAGCAAAAAGAGGTAAAAGCTTTTTTAAGCACCCTAAATGCATGGAAAGAATACACCAATAATATTTATATCTGGGACTATGCCGCCAATTTCGACGATTATCTTACGCCCATACCTGTTTTGCATGGCTTGAAGAAACAGCTTCAGTTCTATAAGGCAAATGGAGTGACCGGGGTTTTTCTCAATGCCAATGGGTATGATTATGCGCCGTTCGATGATGTGAAGACATATGTCGCTGCCAACCTGATGATAGATGCAGACTTATCGGTAGATAGTTTGTGTACTAAGTTTTTCGATAAATACTATCCTTCATCGGGAAAAGCGTTATGCAATTATTACCTCTCGCTGGAAGAGAAAATGGAGACGCTAAACAAGCCTTATAATATATATGGCGGTTTTGAAGAGGCTATAGCCTCTTATCTCGATATACCCGGTTTTATATCATTCTACGACACGTTTGCTCCTTTGATAAGCAACGCAAAAGGCGAAGAAAAGCAAAAGCTGCAAAAGCTTTATACTGCCCTTACTTTTACCCGCCTGCAAATAGCTTACCACCAGCGATCCGGGGGGGATGGGTTTACGGCAATGCAAGATGGGTATTTGGCTATCAATCCCGAAATAAAAACATATATAAACCGCTTGGCAGAGTATAAAAGATTTGAAGATTTAACCTCTTACAAAGAAGTTGGAGGAGAAATAGATTCATATATAAAAAGCTGGGAAAGAGTACTTAAAATTGTCCCCAAAGGAAACAAATTGCAAGGAGAGCAATTAGAAGCCTTATCGAAGCTGGACAGGGAGTACAGCCGGATTGATATGCTGAACGACGGCGTTGTCGGGTTCGAAGGCGATTACCATCAAGGATGGCTGCTCAACAGCGCCGGCGAGCTCCATATCGGCTTCAGTACCCGTAATATAAAGAATGCCAAAAAGATGACAATCCGTTTTTTGCTGGATAGGAAGCACCATATATTGCCTCCCGGCAAGGTAGTCATATACAAAGATGGAATGATTTATAAAGAAATAACAGAGATGAAAAATATCGACAGCGACAGCCCGGGTATAAAAGGCTTTGTTACAGGTGTCGACCTAAGGGATGCAACTACAATCGCTGTGAAAATGATTCGCAACAAGGATGCTAGAAGTATTGCCTGCGATGAGATTTTTTTCAACTAAAATAAAACAGTATGAACTTAAATATTACAAAAGCAATAGCCCTTATCTCAGCCCTTTCGGTGTTGTCTTCCTGCAATCTGAAAGATAAGAAAACGACAATAGAAATTATCGACCCGGAGCGGTGTTATTATCCTATCCTGCGCGGACAGGAACTCGATGTAGTCTATCATCTGCAAAATACAGGGGAGCATCCCCTCTTTATAACCGATATACATGTTTCGTGCGGTTGTATGTTGGTCGACGAGTCTTCCTTTAAAGTATTGCCGGCCGGAGGAAAGGGCTTTATAAAGATAAAGTACGACAGCAGCAAAAATATTGGTTATGTAAAGCACTATGTGACCATCTATGCAAACCTGGAGGCGGAAGAAAAGAAAGAACTTACTTTCGACCTGAATGTTGTGCCTAATGCCTTATATACCAGAGACTACGAAGAGCTGTATGAGGAACGCAAAGAAAAAGGACTGAATGAAAAGGATTTGGTTGATGGCGAAGAGTTTAATCTGGGGTATTATACCAATGAACCATAGACGAAGAGGGAGTAAAAAGTAGCTATAAAAAGATTTGCTGTAAAATTTAAACAAACTCTTATTTCCCAACAGTTACTAAAAATTATTACATTTGCTTTCTCGAAAGCCAGATTAATAATTTACTCATTATGATACTAATCCATAAAGCGACCATTATCAACGAAGGCATATCCTTCACCGGTTCGGTACTGATAGAAAAAGACCTGATATCGGAAGTCTACCACAACGAAGAAGTCCCTGAACATATACTAAACAAGGCAAAGATAGTTGACGCTAACGGACTATGGCTCCTGCCGGGCGTTATCGACGATCAGGTGCACTTCCGCGAACCGGGACTGACCCACAAAGGCGATATTGCCAGCGAGAGCCGCGCCGCCATTGCCGGGGGAGTAACTTCCTTTATGGAGATGCCGAATACCAACCCGCAAACTACGACCATCGACCTGCTCGACCAGAAGTTTGAACTGGGAGCAGAGAAGTCGTTTGCCAACTATTCGTTCTATCTGGGTGCTACCAACGACAACATTGCCGAACTAAAAAAGGCCGACCCGAAGTTGATACCCGGCATAAAAGTCTTTATGGGTTCATCGACTGGTAATATGCTTGTCGACGATAAGAAAGTACTGCAAGCCATATTTGCCGAAGTGGATATGCTGATTGCCGTACATTGCGAAAAGGAAGAGATAATACGGGCAAATGTTGCACGCTACCGTGCCGAATTTGGCGACGATGTGCCTATCCAGTATCATCCGCTGATCCGAAGCACCGAAGCCTGCTACCGCTCGTCGGCCGAAGCGGTGGAGCTGGCTGACAAATACCAGACACGCCTGCACATACTTCACCTTTCCACCGAAAAGGAAATTAGCTTGTTCGACATAAAACCGCTCTGTGAGAAGAAAATAACAGGAGAGGTATGCGTCCATCACCTGTGGTTCTCCGATGAAGATTATTCGCGTTATGGCGCGCGCATCAAATGGAATCCGGCAGTAAAGACAAGGCAAGACCGAGGAGCATTGATGCAAGGATTGCTCAAAGGCAAACTGGATGTGATAGCCACCGACCATGCACCGCACTTGCTTGAAGAAAAACAGGGAGGAGCTTTGAAAGCTGCTTCGGGAGGTCCTTTGGTACAGCATTCGTTGCAAATGATGCTCGAATTGGCGCATAAGGGTAAGATCACCAAAGAACAGGTAGTAAATAAGATGTGCCATGCCCCTGCCAAGATGTTCAATATACACAAGCGCGGATTTATACGCAAGGGCTATTTTGCCGACCTCGTGTTGGTGAATCCGGGCAAACCTTATACTATTTCGCAGGATAACATTCTTTACAAATGCAAATGGTCGCCACTAGAGGGCGAAACCATGTCGGCTACCATAGAGAAGACTTTCCTGAACGGAAAGATTGCTTTCGAGAATGGTATAGTAAACGATGTGAGGGGCGAGGCTCTGCAATTCGACAGGTAGGGGCGTCCTTACCAGTCCTTATATGGCTTCTTGCTGAGTGCAGAATTATAATAGCGCAGGTCGCCCGTAACTTCCTCGCCAAGCCAACCGGGACAGTCGAAAGATTCATCTTCCGAGGCGAGTTCTATTTCGGCTACGGTCAAGCCTTCGTTGTCGCCGCGAAACTCGTCTACTTCGTATGTATGTTTGCCGGATTTTATCAGGTAGCGCACTTTGTCTATCACTCCCGGCTCGCACAGCATCATCAGTTCGCGGGCTTCGTCTATAGCGATCTCTTTCTCCCATTCGTAACGCGAAACACCCGATGAGTTGCTAATTCCTTTGATGGTAATGAAGGCCTTATCCCCTTTGATGCGGATACGCACAGTACGCTCCGAAACTGATGACAGGTATCCCTGCACAATCTGCTCATGTGCATAGGCATACTGCTTGAAATCTCCTTTTACAAGGAATTTGCGTTCTATCTCTTGTGGCATAATAGTTACAGAGTTACTTCGTCCTTCGGGCAGTTACAAGTTACAAGCGGAACAATTTTTCTTATCCTCCTTTTTCGGGGCTATTGTATAATCTGCTTAACAGCACCCAGCTCAGGATAGAAGGTCACCTTTATAGGACGCTTATTATTGTCGAACATCTGTTTGGCCAATACATCCTGCACACCGTATTGTACTACATCGCATTCTGTATTTACATAGTCCTTGCTGTTGTAGGTAATAGTAAGTACAGCTTTGTTTGGCACATTGTAGATAATGCCCGAAGAGAATTTCTTCTCCATTTCCTTGGCCTCCTTTTCGGTCAATACCTGTTCGGTACGAGGTTCTTTGTTTTTCAGCGACAGGTAAACAGGTGCTCCCGACAAATCGTCGGCACTTACGATCCCAAGCTTAGCCGAAAAGCGGAACAGTACCTTGTCTTTAATGTCTTTCTCGTTTGGTACAACAGTAAACCGTTCAGACCCCGATTCCGAGCTTTCTGTGCCGATAAACATTGCTGTAAGTGCTTTTTCCTGCTCATCCAGTTGCGACATTACCAACTTATAAGCCTGTCCGTCGGGCGGCATATTATCGGCATCGCCTGTCAGTATATTGTTGCGGCTCTCGCGAAGGCGGTAAATCTGCTTGGCTATCAGTTCGGCTTGCTTGGCTGTCGAACCTGCCCGTAATATTTCTTCCGACAAATAGCTACGCGGGTCGACAGTCTTTACAGCCTCGGCCGGGGTCAGTTCTGCCATTTCCACTTTCGGAAAAGCATAATCCTCATTTATGGCGCACAGCAACCCGTCATTTGTCAATGTTACAAATGGCGACAGGGAATTAGCCTTGAACTCCACCAGATAAGATTTATCTTTATCTATTATCCCCTGAGTTGTTGCATCTATGCCGGTGAGCGTATATATAACCGCATCTTCTGTAATAGGGTTCGATATGCTCAGGTAACGCTCGGCATACTGGTAAAACTCGCCTACTTTGCGGGTAGTTTTAGTATAATGGGCATTTACCTCAATCATCGTTTTGGGCAACGAATAGGCAACGCCATAGTTGTTGCTTTTCACGGCACTCATCTTCACTGTAGTTTGAGCCGTAGCAACATTCAATCCTATTAGTCTGTTTAAATTTTATAGCAAATCTTTTTTATAGCTGTTTTTAGATGGATTTTATGTGTTTTGCTCGCTGGTTTAGCGGGCTAAACCGAGAGTAAAATGTGTAAAATACGCTAAAAAGAGCATAAAAAAGTTGCTAAGAACTATACTAACTAAAGAACCTATAAGAAATATCTTCGCTAAAATTTAAAAAGGCTCTTAGAACATTATTGATGCAAATCTAAGTATTTTTTGCGAAAACCTTGTTAAGGCTCTCCCATTCTCTTACAACAAGTCGGGATAAATATCGTTTAAATGTTAAACATCTTTATTATTTACCGCGCTTATTTTGAACTTTAGTGGTTTGGGCGGCGTTATTGAATAGTAAATACATAATTTTGCAACAGTTAAAATATAAAAACTGAAATATGAGACCTGCACTATTTTTATGCTATCCCAAATGCAGCACTTGCCGCAAAGCAGCCAAATGGCTCGAAGAGAATAACATAGAGGTTGCCTCCCGCAATATAGCGACCGACAATCCGGATGAAAAAGAATTGTCTGTATGGATAGAAAAAAGCGGCCTTCCCATAGCCAGGTTCTTCAATACATCGGGTAACATTTACAAGGAAAACAACCTGAAAGAAAAGGTAAAGACTGCCTCAGAAGAAGAACTGCTGGGTATTCTGGCTTCGAACGGCATGGTGGTCAAACGGCCGGTCTTGGTAACAGACGACCTCGTCCTGGTAGGATTCAACGAAGAGCAATGGAGTGAAAAACTGAAATAACAAATAGAATAAATGGAACAGGCAGAAGACGTAAAAGCCACCCCTCAGCAACCTGCAAAGAAGAGCCTGCCACGGCGGATACTGAAAACACTGTTGTATGTGTTTATCGGATTCATCGGGTTGAATGCACTTTTATACACCCTGTTTTCCATACCTTATGTACAACAAAAAGCGGCCGGCTTTGCAGTCGAGGAACTAAAAAAGACACTCAATACAGAGGTTTCTATTGAGGAAGTCCGGCTGAGCCTGTTCAATAAAGTATCGCTGAAAGGCGTCTATATAGAAGATCAGGCTGCTGATACCTTACTATATGCCAACAACCTGTCGGCAACTCTCAGCCCGTGGAAATTTATAAAGAACAGCACGCTGGCTATTACCAGTGTGACAGCAGAAGATTTCGTAATCAATGTAAACCGTAAAGACAGTATCAGCGACTTCAATTTCCAGTTTATAGTCGATGCCTTTTCGGGTACGGATACCATCCCGGCAGATACAACCAAAAGTTCGCTGGTAATAGTTATAGAAGATATCAGCCTGAAAAGAGGCCGGCTCAGGTACGATGTGCTATCCGATACGGTTACACCCGGCATTTTCAATGCTTCGCATATTGCAATCAACGATTTGAATGCTAATCTCGACCTAAACTCGATTGATCCGGATAAATTCGATATAGCCCTCAACGAGCTTTCGGCAAAAGAAACATCGGGAGTAGAAATCAAATCACTTAAAGGACATTTTTTCTCCGACAAATCGCAGTTGTGGATAGATGGGCTGGCACTATACCTGCCCGGTTCGCATCTGATAACACAAAGAGCCAGATACAACCTTTCTACCGACGAATTTGAAGTTAATACAGAAGATACCGAAATAGAGCCTATAGACTTGGCAGCTTTTCTTCCGAACTTAAAATTCCTGAAAAATAAGATCTCATTAAATACTGCATTGAACGGAACACTTCCTTCGGTAAATATCGAACACATCAACCTGACTTATGGCAACGACCTTTATCTCGAAGGAAATGCAGGGTTGGCAAGCTACGAACGGTATGGGGAGTCGGATATCAATCTTTTTATCGACCGCTTCAAGGCCTCGCCTGCCGCTGTCACATCATTGGCACGGCTGGGAGATTCTACTTTCGTAGCCCCCGATATACTAAACCAGATGGGTGATATCTTCCTGAAAGGGCAGGTAACCGGACAGTTGAAAAAATTCAGGCTCGATGCCGAAGCATGGTGCCGTCAGGGTGCTATCACAATGGTAGCGTCGGGAAGGGTGGATACAACTTTCTCCAATTTCGATGTATTAGCAGGGCTAAATACTAAGAACTTCAATCTGGGCAACCTGCTTGGCGGCACTACAGGCTTGGGCACATTATCGGCTAATGTAGACATCACGGCACTGCAACATGAAGCCAGTGGATTGACGGCAGAAGCAAAAGGCAACCTCATCGCTTTGGGGTATGAACAGAATGTATATAACAATATCCCATTCGAAGGATACTATAACCCTCACGATATGGGAATCAGTGCCAATGCCGACCTTCCTGTCGGCAAAGTGGTGGCAGAAGCCAGTATGACACAGGATAATACGCCCGATATTAATGTATATCTGAATGCAGACAATTTGCATATCGACCATTTCTACAAAAATGATTATTGGGTAAATCCACGGTTGTCGCTTGTGCTCGATGGGAAAATAAAAGGAATTGATATAGATAATATAGCCGGAATTGTTACTATAGATAGTCTTGATTTCCATGATGCCAATTATCACTTCCAACCGGGGAAATTCACGTTGGAATCGGGCAAAAAAGAAAGCAATGAGAAATATATCAGCCTGACTTCTTCGTTGCTTACTGCAAATATTTCGGGGCAGTATGCCTTCGCTACCCTCCCCGACGAGATTTCCGACCTTATGCACAGTTACCTGCCTGCCGTTTTCCCCGAAACCAAGAAGCTGAAAACAAAGAATAATTATTATAAGAATAATTTCGCATTCAACATCTCGGCTAATAATACCGAAGAACTGGGGAAAATACTGGAACTTCCGGTCGATGTTATCCTGCCTGCCCGGATAAACGGGAATATCAATACCATCGGCAGGGAGATAAAACTAAGGGGAGATATCCCATACCTACGCTATGGAGCATACGACATAAAGAATACGCATATAGGGATAGAAAATACAGACAGTATATTTAACGGAGTCGCCAACAGTAATATATTGATGGACGAAGGCATTTACAAACTCGGATTGCTGTTCAACGGCAAAGAAGATTTGGCTCACAGCCTTATTTCCCTCAGCAGTGAAAATACGGATATCAACATAGCAGGAGGCGTGGAATCTACGGCTTCTTTCAGCCGCAATGCCAGCAACGAACTGGTCTCGAAACTGGATATAAAATCGTCGAACATATATGTTGGCAATCTGGCTATCAACATACTTCCTGCCGAAATATCGAATGTAGGCGACCGTACCGAGATTCAGAATTTCGGGTTAGGGGTCAACAACAGGAAATACTTCGGGGTAGAAGGTGTAATCTCGAAACAGAAAACCGACAGCCTCAAAGCTTACTTCAACCATGCCGAAATTGGCGATTTGCTCGAAGCTTTCGATATAAAAAACATACGAGGATGTATCCACGGAGATGTCATGCTGACCAACCTGCTCGATATGCCCGAACTATATACCGAAGGCTTTCAGGTTGCCGATATCATTATATTCGGCGATACACTGGGGACTATGAACCTGGAAAGCCAATGGAGCGACTATTTTGGTGGTGCACGCGTAAACGCATTGTTGAAAAAAGGAGACGAAGAAAAAGCCGAACTGGATGGAACGGTATATACCAGCCCCGACTCCCTCGACCTGCAACTCCGTCTCGATGAGATGCAAGTAGGCTGGATACAACCCTTTGTTGCCGACATGGCGAATAAAGTTTCCGGAAGCATCAGTACAAACCTCATAATAGAAGGAAGCACCAAAGCTCCGCTATTGAGAGGGTTTGTAGGGTTCAATGATACGCAGATAGGGATAGACTATACAAATGTGGTTTATACCATATCTGACACCATACAGATAACTCCCGGCAATGTAGGGCTCAACAACCTGACGCTGAAAGACAGTCATGGAAACAGCGCAAGCGTAAACGCCTCGCTGACCCATAAAAATTTCGGGGATATGAAGTATAAACTCGATATGCAGATGACCAATCTTATGGTACTCAATACGATGCACCGCACCGACAGCCTTTTCTACGGGCGTGTATTTGCTTCGGGAACCGTGAAGATAGAAGGCGACGACGATGGTGTGAATATGAATATGCAGATAAGGAATGATAAAAATTCTGTGTTGAATATATTATTGCCCCAAAGTTCCGAGGCTACCGACTATCGCAGTGTGGTTTATATAAATGTGCCCGAAGATAAGCTGGAAAAAGAAAAAGACAATACCACCCCTTCTACTTCGTTCTCGATGAATATGAAAATACGCCTCGATGTCACCAAAGACCTTACTCTGGGCGTGGTAATAGACCCGCTTACGGGCGATGCAATGCAAGCCAACGGAAACGGGACTATCAATTTCGGCTACGATATGGATACCGAAAATATGTCTACCTTCGGCGACTATACGCTTACAGGCGGAAATGTCAGCCTTAACCTGCAAGGAGTGAAAAGGATAGGATTCCAGATACAAAACGGGAGCAAACTCAATTTCATAGGCGACCCTATGCGCACCCGGTTCGACATCACAGCTTACCACAGGGTGAGGGCTACCCTTACCACGCTCGACAATAGTTTTGCATTCGACGAGTTGTCTTCGCCGCGTGTAAATGTCGATTGTGTATTGGGTATAAAAGGCAATATGAATAAGATGGACCTTACCTACGATATCAATGTGCCTGAGGCCGAAGAAGATGTGCAGAGTAAAATCAGGAGCCTGATTGCTACCAGCGAACAAAAGATCAAGCAATTTGCATACCTTATAGCAACAGGTTCGTTTTATCCCGAAACAGGAGGTAATACAAATCTGGGACAAGGATTGTGGACCAGTGTAGCCTCTTCTACCCTGTCGAAAGGATTAAGCTCTATCGTGGGCAATATTCTGGGCGATAGCTGGGAAGTGGGAACGAATATAGAATCTAATGACGGCACTCTGGAAAGTATGGATATGAGTGTGAATGTATCGCGTGGGTTTATGGACGGTAAACTGAAGGTAAAAACCAACCTGGGCTACCGTACCGACCAGACCAATCAGGATAATATTATCAGCGACTTCGATGTAGAATACCAGCTTAATTCGTTATGGACATTGAGGGGATATAACCATACCAACGACAGGTATTACCGTACGGCTCCATATACGCAGGGTATCGGTATCGTTTACACCAAGGAAGCTGCAACATTGAAACGCCTGTTCAGCTCGTTCAAGCCAAGGAGGCGCAACAGGAATAATACAACGCAAAATCAAGATAGTGCCCCGCAGGATAAGTTTCCTGCCCAAGTTCCACCGGCACAGCAACCGGCAGGGGCTAATAATAAGGAGACGACCGAGGGGGGTAGATAAATATGGAAATTGCTTTTGAATCCCCTTTTTATTTTCAACTACGACAACCCTTTTATCAATACAAATATGAAACAACCATTAAGCTTGGCCGAATCGAAACCGCATTATGAAATATTGGACGGGCTGCGCGGAGTAGCTGCTATATTAGTCGTATTCTTCCATATCCTGGAAATCCATTCCGGCGGCGACCATGCAAAGCAGATTATCAATCACGGCTATCTGGCTGTCGACTTTTTCTTCCTCCTTTCCGGTTTTGTGATCGGCTACGCATACGACGACCGTTGGGACAAAATGACATTGAAAGATTTTTTCAAACGACGCCTGATACGTCTCCAGCCAATGATTATCATAGGCTCCCTGATTGGCGCGGCATTGTTTTATTTTCAGGATTCTCCTGGCTTATGGCCGGAAATACACGATGTGCCGGTGTGGAAGATGCTGCTGGTAATGCTGATAGGGTGTACATTGATACCTGTAAGTAAGGGGATGGATATAAGGGGATGGAGCGAGATGCACCCGTTGAACGGGCCTGCATGGTCTCTCTTCTTCGAATATATTGCCAATATAGTTTATGCCCTCGTATTGCGCCATCTGTCTAAAATAGTTCTGGCTGCCATAACACTAACAGCTGCCGGAGTGACAATACATTATGCTTTGACAAATCCTAACGGCGATATCATAGGAGGGTGGTCTATCGACGCTACCCAGATGAGAATAGGATTTACACGCCTGGCTTTTCCTTTCCTTGCAGGTTTATTGCTGGCACGGACGGCAAAACTGCGTTACACAAAACACGCATTCCTCGTCGCAAGCCTCTTGCTTGTGGTATTATTCTCTGTGCCGCGCCTCGGAGGCGCGGAGCACCCGTGGATGAATGGCTTGTATGAGTGTTTCTGCCTGATGGTTATGTTTCCGTTTATCGTCTGGCTGGGAGCCGGAGGCAAGGTGAAAGGCGAAAAGGCGTCTAAACTATGTAAATTTCTGGGCGATATATCTTACCCTATCTATATTACGCATTTCCCGATAGCATATGTATATATGGCATGGGCAACGAATAATAATTATACACTGGAAGAAGCATGGCCTTACGGCATACTGGCATTGGCAGCAGCTATCCTTGTGGCTTACATTTCTATGAGGTTTTACGACCTGCCTGTAAGAGAATGGCTGCGCAAACGGTATTTGACCAAAAAGTAAATTACTTGCTCATCTTACGCGATTTGTCGCCCAGATATCCGCCATGATGCCTTTTTGCATAATCGGCAGGGGTAAATTTGATCTTATTCATCGTGCCCACTACCAATATGTCGCCAATTACTGTCATCACAGTAGTCGATGTAGTAGGAGTAAGCCCCAGGCAGCATACTTCGGCAGGTTTTCCTGTGAGGATGCACACATCGGCTTCCTTGGCCAACTCACTTTCAGCATCGCTGGTGATGACTATGAACTTGATATGCGGAATCAATTGCTTAGCTAAATCTATGAGTTCTACTATTTCCCTAGTCTTTCCCGAATTGGATATAGCAAGTACGATATCATTTTCCTGCAAAATACCTAAGTCGCCATGCTGTGCTTCGCTGGGGTGAAGAAATACGGCAGGCGTGCCTGTAGAACTGAATGTGGTAGCTATATTTTGTGCTATTTGTCCGGCCTTGCCCATCCCGCTGGTAACGAGTTTACCTTTTTTCAGGTTTACCTGTTCTACAATAAGGTCGATGGCTTCGGAGTAAGCATCTGTAACAGGGATGCTGAGTATCGAGTTGGCTTCGTGCTCTAGTAATGAGCGGATTTCGTCTTTCTGCATAAGGTTCTTTCTGATTTTTGATGAACCAAAGATACAATATTTCTTGTTTATTAGAATATCCTGTATAAAACAAAAACAGGCTCTAAATATAAATAGCGATAAAAACATAATGCAGTTTTTTATATAACTTTGTTTTATGGCTTTTGCCAAAATATAAATGAAAAAAGATAATACCTCATACAGCCAGATATTAAAATCGACTGCCATATTCGGCGGTTCGCAAGTGGTTGTGATAATTGCCGGCATCATCCGCACCAAGATTGTCGCCCTGCTTCTGGGCACTGTCGGCGTGGGGCTTATCGGCATCTACCAGTCGGTAATAGACACCTTCCGTTCGGCATTCACTTTAGGGCTCGATACCGCAGGAGTCCGCGAAATAGCCGAAAAGCAGGAGCAAAACGATGAATCGGTTTCTTCCAAAGCAATAGCCCGATACAATAAATGGTTTACAGCCTGTGCCATATCAGGACTTATAGTTTCGTTGCTTGCAAGCTATCCGCTGAGTAAGTATATATTAGACGACGCATCGTATACGCCATATATAGCCGTGCTTTCGGCCTGTATTTTCCTTGCCATACTTACTACGGGGCGTTCTACTATATTGCAGGGTATGCGGCGCATTCCCGAAATGGCAAAGTCGGCTGTATGGGGCAGCCTGGGCGGGCTGGTGTTTACTGTACCTTTCTATTATTTCTTCGGCTTGGATGGAATCGTACCCGCCTTTATCGTATCCGCCCTTGTTTCTTTTCTGTGTGTGGAGTATTATTACCGGAGGCAGGGCGTGAAAAAAATCGCTCTCCCGCTGAGAGAGGCTTACCAACAGGGATTGGAACCGCTCAGGCTGGGGCTTTTTGTTGTTGCGGCCGCTTTTATGGGCACATTGTGTATGTTTATTGTCAGGGCATATATTACCCGGACTATAGATATGGGCACTGCCGGATTGTTTCAGTCGGCGTGGGCTATAACAAATGTTTATCTGGCTCTTATACTGCGCTCCATGGGATCCGATTTCTTCCCTCGGTTGTCTGCTATTGCCGGCGACAAGCCGGAGGTACGCAAGTTGGTGAACGAACAGACATATATAGTCCTGATTATTGCTGCACCTGTAATAATAGGGATGCTCCTGTTTTCGAAATGGATAATAACCATGTTATATTCGTCCGACTTTACTAATGCCACAACGTTGCTCAACTGGCAGGTAGCCGGAACGTTCTTCAAACTTTTGAGCTGGCCCGTAGCATTCATTATGCTGGCAAAGAACAAAGGGGTTCTGTTTTTTATAATGGAAGGATTGTTTTATCTGGTTTACCTGGTTGCGGGATATTTTTTGTCTGCTCACTACGGATTGGATGCGTGGGGTATTTCCTACCTGCTGGCTTATATTGTATATCTTATTGCCGTACTTATTGTAGGGCAAAGGCTCAGCAATTTCATTTGGAGCCGGGAGATTTCCGTAATGGCAACGATAAACACCCTGCTCATAGGCACTTGTTCCTATCTGATGCTTTCTGCGCAATCTCCATTCTGGATAGGTATAATTATATTTGCTCTCTCTTTGCTATATGCGTATGTCAAGCTAAGGAAAGTATTTGATATTAGCGACTTGAAAGCATGGTTTAGAAAGAAATAATATCAGGGTGCTTTTGGCTAATTAGCATTCCTGCTTTTCTCTATTCGTTTCACTTTAGGTATCACAAGTCCGTCTTCTATAAAGGTGTGGGCTTCCAGCTCTTCTTCCGACATATACAGTTCGGTCAGTATATTTACCATTAGCATCTGGTCGGTCGACCCCGGTACATATTTCATCAATATCTGTTTCAGGTCGTTCATCTTACCTTCTATATCGTTGTGCCGTTCTTCGAATATATTGATAGAATACTGCTCTTTTGCCGATTCGTTTATCAGGGCACGTACATAGGGGAATACCACCTCGTCTTCGTATTCCATATGTTCGAATACTTCGTTAGTATAATTATCGAAAAAATCGAGTACCATCTCTTTCAGTCTCTTTTCGCTGTCGGAAAACACCAGTTCCAGTTTGCGGCGTATATTAGGCAGCCTCCTGTCGAGGAAGTAGCTGTGCGAATTTTTCAGATATTGAAGAAATGGTTCGAGGGGTAGGGAGTCAAACACTTCCTGCACATTTATTATCGATTTGTTGGATTGGAAATTGGCGAGAAACAAAAAACAATCGGTATCGAAACCGCTTTCCTTGCAAACATTATCAACGGTTTTTTCTCCAAACCCAAGTGTTATACCTATACGGTTGAGCAACAATAGCAAACGGTAGTCGGCATCTATGAGATCCGACATCTTCATCGTTTTTTTGAATATTATGGTTATATTTTGCATGATGATGTTTTGTTATTCGTCCTGATACTTAATTTCCGAGATGTCTATCAGTTTGTTGATGATAGCATAAATGGTAAGCCCCGATATGCTGTGTACCTTTAGTTTGCGGGTGATGTTGCGCCGGTGTGTAATAGCCGTATGTATCGAAATGTTATGATGGTCGGCTATCTCCTTGTTGCTCATACCCTTTACCACACTTATCAGGATTTCTTTTTCCCTGTCGCTTAGCTCCTCCTGGTCTGTCTGGGTGGCAGCCTCTTTGTTGAGGCAAGCGAGAAGTGTTTCTTCTATTTTCGATTCGGAATCGTTTATGCGTATTACAGCATCGTACGATTTGTAAAACTGTTCGTCTATCAGATTGTAAACCAGTGCAATGATGGCAACATCTTTTTGTATGTTGAGCTGTTGCCTTATGTCGTGCCGTGCAGAATGTCCCAATAGCATGGGATTGATAAGAACAGCGTCGGGGTGAAGTATGTCGAGCTGGTAGGCAATATCTTCCATCTCTTTCAGTTCTATCACTTTGCCTACACTGTCTAATTGCGAGAGAGCATAAACCAATCCTTTACGGATGATATAAGATGTTTCTGCAACAGCAAGTACCTTTTTCGAATTTGGCATATATTATATAGAATCATTCTTTATAAGAACAAATGTCGTTATAAATCTTTTTATAAACAAATGATATGATCTATAATCTGTTTCTATTTGATTCTGCCGAAACAATATTTATACTAGCTTTGTTTAACAATTGGATAAATGAAGACGCGGAAACTTTATCTATAGGATTTAAAGATACCAATTCCGAGAGAGGAAAAAGTAACAGAAAAAAAGGCTGAAAAATGTGTTACATGTGTTACTTTTTAGGGAGATACAAGACACCAGTAGACGAGTAAACGAGTTGAGTGCTGATAGAACATGAACTCGTATCTCGTTTACTTGTATCTAAAGATATTGTTAACTGATTGACATAACTAAATTAATTTTTGAATTATATACATAATATATTTGATAAGAATCACTTATGCTAAACTTCAAACAAATAACACTTGCAGACAAGAAAGACTTTGATAGCTGTTTCTCTGGTAATACATATCGCGCCTGCGATTTTTGCTTTACAAACCTTTTTGCGTGGAACGCCAGATTTAAGACGGTTTTTGCCATCGAACACCGCACCCTGTTCTTAAGGTTTCAGGAGTCGCCCGGAAAGGTTTACTATATGATGCCTATAGGACATATGCCTCTCAAAGAAGCTTTCGACCTTATTGTTAAAGATGCCGAAGAAAATAACATCCCATTCCAGATGAAAGGTATTTCGCTTCGTATGTGGGAGGCTATAGAAAAGGAAATGCCCGGCCGTTTCAGGTATATACACGACAGGAACAACGACGAATACATCTACCTTTCGGAGAAACTGATTAAGCTGTCCGGAAAAAAACTGCAAAGTAAACGTAATCATATCAACCGCTTCAAAGCCGATAACCCCGACTGGCAATATTTTCCGCTGACCGAGAAGGAAGAACTGGACGAATGCGTAAGGATGCTAGACGAATGGGAAGAAAGCGTGGAATCGAGAGTCGACAAATCGCTTCGATACGATTATATAGCCACCCGCCTGATGCTTGAGCATTTCGATTATCTGGGTCTTAGGGGTGGGGCTATAAGGGTAAATGGTAAGATTGTAGCATTTACACTTGGCGAACCGCTTACTACCGATTCGTTTGTGGTGCATGTAGAAAAGGCTTTTGGTGATATGAATGGGGCTTATACCATCATCAACCAGCAATTTATAGAGCACGAGGCTTCCGAATTTACCTATATCAACAGGGAGGAAGATATGGGCGTGGAGAACCTTCGCAAAGCTAAGATGTCTTATTATCCCGATATATTACTGGAAGAGGGTATATTGTTACCTTTGTAAAGTGTAGGATATTTCACAGCACATGACAAGATCAGGAATAAGCACCAATAATACACTGACAATAAGCGGCTTGATGTTTTGAAAAGACCTCTCTTTTGTAATTCCCTCGTTTTTGCGTAACTTGCCGGCAATTTTCAACCACATACAATGAAACTATTTCTATTAGATGCTTACGCATTGATATACCGTTCGTACTATGCTTTTATCAAAAGCCCGAGGGTAAGTTCGAAAGGGCAAAACACCTCCGCCATCTTTGGCTTTGTCAATACATTGGAAGAGTTGCTCCGCAAAGAGAACCCTACGCATATTGCCGTAGCCTTCGACCCTCCCGGCGGGACATTCCGCCACGAGGCCTACGAACATTATAAAGCACAGCGGCAGGAAACTCCCGAAGATATACGGGCTGCCATACCTATTATAAAGGAGATTATAGATGCCTACAATATAAAGATGATCGAAGTGCCACGCTACGAAGCCGACGATGTAATAGGCACAATAGCAAAGAAAGCCGAAAAGGAGAACTTCGATGTATATATGATGACTCCCGACAAGGATTACGGGCAGTTGACCAGCGAACATATCTTTATGTACAAGCCCAAATTTGCAGGCAATGGCTTCGATGTATTAGACGCCAAAGCGGTAATGGAGAAGTACGAACTGTCGTCGCCCACTCAAATGATAGACCTTCTCGGGCTGATGGGCGATTCGTCCGACAACATACCGGGCTGTCCGGGTGTAGGGCCTAAGACGGCACAGAAGTTGCTGGCAGAATATGAAACAATAGAAAACCTTCTGGAAAATACCGGTAAAATAAAGGGGACACTAAAGCTGCGGCTCGAAGAAAACAAGGAGCAGATTATCTTCTCCAAATTCCTGGCTACGATAGAGACAAATGTCCCTATAGAATTTAACAAGGACGAATACAAGCGCAAGGAGATAAACGCAGAGAAGATACATACACTGTTCGAAGAACTGGAATTCAGGACACTTATCAACAGGGTGCTGAAAAAGGATGGTTCGCCGGCTAATCCGGTCAGGGTAACCACCACCCACGAAGCTATTCAAGGCGATCTCTTTGCAGAACTGCTACCTCCGGGCAACACAAATTCGCCCGAAGATTTTTCAGGATATTCCGGCCTGCAAACCTTAAAAGACATAGAACACAGCTACCTGCTAGTAGACAAGGAAGAGGAAATGGCAAACCTCGTTGCCGACCTGCTGAAACAAACTGCCTGTAGCTTCGATACCGAAACAACAGGATTAGACCCTACCGTAAGCGAACTGGTAGGTATGTCATTCGCCTACAAAGAAGGTGAAGCATACTATGTACCCGTGCCCGCCGACAAGGAAAAGGCACAGGAGGTAGTAGAACTTTTCCGCCCGTTCTTCGAGAACGAGAAGATAGAAAAGATAGGGCAGAACATTAAATACGACATTATCATACTGAAAAACTATGGTATAACCGTAAGAGGACAGCTTTTTGATACGATGATCGCCCACTACCTGCTAAACCCCGAACTGAGGCACAATATGGACTATATGGCAGAGACTTATCTCAAATACCAGACCATCCATATCGACGAACTTATAGGGGCAAAGGGTAAGAACCAACTGAATATGCGCCAGCTAAAACCGGAGCAGATAAAGGACTATGCCTGCGAAGATGCCGATATAGTATTGAAGCTGAAAGCCATTCTGGAAAAGGCTATAGAAAAGCAAGGGTTGCAGGAACTTCTGTACGAAATAGAATTGCCGCTGGTGTATGTCCTTGCAGATATGGAATATACAGGAGTACGGCTGGATATAGAAGCTTTGGGTGAATACTCGAAGAAACTGTCCGGGCAACTGCAAATCATAGAAGCCGATATCTTCAAAGATGCCGAAACCGAATTTAATATCAATTCGGCTAAACAGGTGGGCGAAATTCTCTTCGACAAGTTGAAGATTGTAGATAAACCAAAGAAGACCAAGACCGGGCAATATGTAACAAGCGAAGAAACGCTGGAAAGCCTGCGCGAAAACCACCCGATAGTGGGTAAGATATTGGAGTACCGCGGATTGAAGAAACTGCTTAGCACATATGTGGATGCCCTACCCCAATTGGTAAGCCCGAAAGACAACAAGGTGCATACATCGTATAACCAAACGGTAACTGCCACGGGACGCCTGAGTTCGAGCAATCCCAACCTGCAAAACATACCGATACGCGAAGATCAGGGGCGCGAGATACGCAAAGCCTTTATAGCCGACGAAGGGTGCACGTTTTTCTCTGCCGACTATTCGCAAATAGAGCTTCGCATTATGGCACACCTCAGCCAAGACCCGAATATGGTCGAGGCCTTCAATAGCGGAGAAGATATCCATGCCGCAACTGCTGCCAAGATATACAAAATACCAATCGGCGAAGTAACAGGCGATATGCGCCGCAAAGCCAAGACTGCCAACTTCGGCATCATCTACGGCATCTCTGTATTTGGATTAGCCGAAAGGCTTACCATCCCGCGCGGAGAAGCAAAAGAACTGATAGACGGCTACTTCGAAACTTATCCTAAGGTGAAGGAGTATATGGATAAGAGCATAGCACTTGCGCGCGAGCACAATTATGTGGAAACCGTATTCGGACGCAAACGCTATCTGCCGGATATCAATTCGCGCAACACTACCGTACGCGGCTATGCCGAACGCAATGCCATAAACGCACCGATACAGGGAAGTGCCGCCGACATTATAAAAGTAGCGATGAACAGGATATTCGACAGGTTTCAGCAAGAGAAGCTGAAATCGAAAATGATATTGCAGGTTCACGACGAATTGAACTTCAATGTAGCCGAGGGCGAACTGGATACCGTGAAGAAAATCGTGATAGAAGAAATGGAAAGTGCCTATAAGCTTGCCGTTCCGCTAAGAGCCGATTGCGGACAAGGGAACAACTGGCTTGAAGCGCATTAATAAGCAATTTATGAAAAGAATACTGACAACGGGATCCATATTTATACTGATTATAACATCGTCTTTTACATTTTCCGAGCCTGAAGATTATCCGCTTCGATGGTACACAATCTGCCAGATAGATACATTGAAGGAACACTCGCCAACCGGAGAATTTACAGACTCTATACAAGACGAAGACGGGAATATGGTGGAGGTGAGTCAGAGAAGAAGAAACAAACAAGACAATAAAGATTCGATAACAGATATTTGCCTGACCAAAGATTTGGATGGCTTATCATTAACAAATAAAGAAGTATAATTTTTTCCACAGTATATGACAAAAAAAATGATATTCTCTCGAAAGCCTGTAGGGGCGAATATTACAATAATTTTAATTTCTGTCATATACTATGAATTTTTTCATCAGAATGAATATTCTTAAGAGTTTATTTAACAACACATCAACAAATAACAAAACCCAATACTGGCTGTTTGTAGCCTTGTTGGTTGCCCTCTCTATTTTCGTGATGCTCTGCAACGGTATCACATCGAAATATTATGCAGGATATGACTTCTTTTTTCACCTCCATCGCTTGGAGATGGTAATACAAGCACTGCGCGAAGGAACATATCCTTTCTACTTCGACTATGAGCATGTAGAAGGATACGGCTACTTTGTCAATGGGTTTTACCCCGACTTTATACTTGTACCATTTGCCATAGTGGGCCTATTTACCGACGCATTTTTCGCATACGATTTTATGATATTCACCATGACCGTGCTATGCGGACTAATAATGTATCACACTGTAAGGGTTGTATATAACAATCGTTATGCCGCCGCAATAAGTTCCATCCTCTACACATTCTCCATGTACCGCCTTTACGATGTATATCATAGAAGCGCGCTGGCCGAGGCCCTTTCTTTTACCTTCCTGCCCCTTGTCTTTTTAGGGTTGTATTATATTATTCATGGCGATTACAAGAAATGGTATGTCTTAGCATTAAGCTATATATTGCTTATCTATACACATGCTATAAGCTCTGTGCTTACATTCATTACATTCCTTGTATTCATCGCAGTATATTACAAGTCGTTCAAAAACGAGCCGAAACGGATTTATTATCTCCTCTTGGCAGCAGGAGTAACTTTTATAGCTGTCTGTTATTACTGGCTTCCGATTTTGGAACAGGTGAGCCATGCCGGATATTATTTCAACAAGCGGCTTCCGGGTGGAGGAGCAGGCTACGGGAAAGTTGGATTCGATTATGTCCTTTGGGGACTGCTTAGCGGTGTGGCTTATTACAAGACTAAGCTCTGGACAGGTGTAGGCATTGTGCTGGTCAGTGTTATCTTCCTGCGTTTCTTTATCAAAGGACAAAAGAGTGACAAACTGAGGTTGACTGATTTAGGCGTTATTATCGGAATCTGCTATATCATTGCATCAGCAAGGATAATCCCCTGGGGAAGTTTCCCTCTCAACATTATCTCATTTATACAATATCCGTGGCGGCTGTATGAATTTTCGACATATTTCCTAGCCATTGCCGGAGGATATTACCTATCCCTACTTCTGGTAAAGAAGAAACAAAGGATGCTATGGCTCGTACTTATCGTCTTCATTACTATGGGAACCATTTATATTCATAGCCTCAACTTTAAGGAAATGTACCCCAAGAGAGATAAATGGGACAGGGTGAGAAACGAATTTCCATCGCTGTGCAACAACTATAACATTATCGGAGGCGAGTATCTTCCGGCAAAGATACCTTATCTGGAACATATAAGCCATACCGGAATAATTATTAATGCAAAAGACCCGTCAACTTCGATAAAAAGCTTAAAGAGATATGAAAATAAAACACGGGTAAAAGTTGTTGTAAATAAGCCGGATACCATAGCCCTGCCACTTTTCTATTACTATGGTTATCAAGCTACCCTCAACGGAAAGCCTGTTGAAGTTTCGGAAAGTGATATAGGGCTCGTCGCCGTGCCGGTAAACGAGTCGGGAGAAATCGAAGCATGGTATGCAACTACTGCCATACGAAAGTTAAGTTTCTATGTTTCTATATCTGTCATTATTTTGTTGATTATATTTGCAATATACTCTCAAAGGAAACAAAACCGGAAAGTTGATGAATATTATCCTGAATAAATTATTCGATAAAAAGGAAAACACCTTCTGGTTTTTTCTTGCAATGATTGTCCTGCTCACTGCGGCAATGATGATTTCTTATTACCCGCTTTGTCCCGGGCAGGATTTCTTTTTTCATTACCAACGTTTTCAGGCATTGATGGAGGGGCTTCAATCATCGCCTTTCCTCATATATCTCGATTATCAGGCATTCGATGGGTATGGCTATTTCACGAAAGCCTTCTATCCCGATGTTATCCTCATTCCTTTTGCTTTTATAGGCAATCTTACCAGTGCAGAATTCGGTTGGCAGTCGATGATATTTACCATGACTGTCTTATGCGGAATTTTCACTTACAAAGCATCATACAGGCTTTTAGAGAACCCATATGCCGCTATGGCGGGAGCATTGCTTTATACATTCTGTATCTACCGGCTGCTTGATATATATCACCGTGCAGCGTTGGGCGAAGCATTGTCGTTTACATTCGTTCCGCTCGTTATCTGGGGGTTGTATGAAATAATATATGGAAACCGTAAGAAATGGTATATTCTGGCTATTGGATTCAGCCTGATGATATTTACCCACGTCATTTCCTCGGTGCTGGTGTTTGTCACAGTTTTGGTTTTACTGGTATTCCATATCAGGCCTTTGCTAAGAGAACCTGACCGTATATACTGCTTGCTGATTGCCGGGGCTGTCACTCTCCTGCTTACAGCATATTATTTATTCCCGATGGCTGAACAGATGCTATCTAACACGTTCTATTACGAAGGAAAAAGTGTAATGGCAAAAGCCGAAGATAGTACTCTTGGCCTTCACTGGATTATCTGGGGTATGTTTAGCGGGATTATCCATCCTAAGCAAATCTTTGTTCCGGGCACAGGCCTATTGCTCACGTGTGTTATAGCTTTACGGATCTTCGTACGGGGTAAATCCGATAAGCTTAAACTGGCGGATACATTTACAATTATCGGGTTTATATATATATTAGCTACCTCTCCGGTAATCCCCTGGTCTGTTTTCCCGTTCAGGTTGCTCAACTTTATCCAGCTACCCTGGCGGTTGTATGAATTTTCGAGCCTATTTTTTGCTATTGCCGGAGCGTATTATCTGGCATTGCTACTGGAAAGCAACAAGCGGAGGATAGTAGCCTTGACAATGATTGTTGCCGCAATAGCCATAGTTATTGCAAACGACAGTAAATTATACAAAGACATACGATGCTATGCAGCCATAGATGAAGTGCCTGCTACAGTGAAAAATGATTATCATATGGGAGGCATGGAATATCTGCCGGAACGTGTACCTTCTGCCGAATATATTTTTTCCCGAAAAGATTCTATCGGCTATATACATCCTGATACCAAAGCCACTGCATTCCTCCGCGAAAAAGGAATCGGCACATTTAAGCTATCTTCCTCCAAACCCGAACAACTCGAACTTCCTCTAATCTATTATAAAGGCTACAAAGCCACCCTCGACGGACAGGATATACCTGTAGGCCAAAGTGAAAACGGATTGATAAATATTGAGCCTCAAAAACAAGGAGAAATACAGGTCTATTATGCAGGCACTATCGCACAACGGATAAGCCTTATCGTTTCCTTATTTGGCATTTTAGGATTGTGTATCTATATTTACATTTCCAAGCGGAGAACCTCTAATTTGACAAAGGAATAAAGAATGACTCTTCAACCACGGATAAGCCTCAAAGACAAGAAATATGACAGCTGTATATTTCTCGCTATACTATTGGTTCTATCCCTGTTTATGACTTGTTGGCCGGGCCCGTTGCCGACTTATGCCGGACACGATTATTATTTCAACTTCATGCGCTTCGAGACATTGATGTCAGCACTGAAAGAAGGCAACTATCCGTATTATATAGACTATAATATACTCGATGGGTATGGCTATTTCGTAAAAGCCTTTTACCCCGACCTCACCCTCGTTCCCTTTGCCTTTATCGGATTATATACGGAAGCCGGATTTGCCTACAGCTTTATGATATTTACCATGACATTCCTCTGCGGATGGTTTATGTACCTGGCTGTAAAATCCATATTCAGAAACAGGATAGCAGCAGCATTCAGCAGTATATTATATACCTTTTCGGTCTATCATTTTTTCGACTGGTACAACCGTGGTGCTTTGGGCGAAGCTATTTCATTCACTTTCCTGCCTGTCATCTTTCTGGGATTATATCATATAATAGCAGGGAATTACAAGAAATGGTATTTGCTGACAATAGGTTATAGCCTGTTGATATACACACACCTGCTCTCGTCTTTCCTCACCCTTCTGGTAATGGTTATCTGCCTGCTTTTATGCGGCAAAAAGATGATTAAGCAGCCTGTAAGGATAGCTTATTTGCTGGTTGCCACACTCGTGACTATCCCCGTTGTAGCAAGCTACATTTTCCCCATGATGGAACAGATGATGGCAAACAGTTACCACTATTCCCTACAGGAAAACATAACCGGACAAACCAAGCAAAACCTTGTGCAAATAGGTTGGGGATTCCTCAGTGGATTGCTTTATCCAAAGGATGAGAACCTGACAGGGACAGGGCCATTGTTGATCCTATTGCTCCTGCTCCGCTTTTTCCTTATCAGGAAGAAACCGGAATATATACGGATCGCCGATTTTTGCCTCGCTATGGGCATTATCTGCCTTCTTGCCTTATCTTCCCTGATACCTTGGGGAAGGCTTCCTTTCGGCTTTGTGCAGTTCCCGTGGCGGCTGTATGAGTTTGTAGTCTTCTTTTTTGCCATTGCAGGGGCTTATTATCTTTTTGTATTGTTAAAAAGCAGGAAGCAGCTTATAATTGCGAGTGCTGTCATTGTTAGCTTTACTATCATCTCCATCGTTATTGCCGACCACAACTATAAAAACCGCCAGCTTGCACTGAAGGACTACGAACCGCAATGGCTGACCGGCATCCCATCTGTCGAAAACGATTACTATCAGGGAGGATTTGAATACCTGCCGCAAAAGGTATCATCTTTCCGCTACATACATCAGCGGGGAAAAGATTCGGTAAGTACACAACAAGATCATACAAGGCTGCACAACTTTGTCAACAAGAATGGGCACATATCAGTCGACCTGTCCATCATATCTCCCGATATCCTCGAATTGCCATTAATCTACTACAAAGGGTACATAGCCACGCTCCAGATAGTAAAATACGATATCCCGATAAAGGAAAGCGACAATGGGCTGATACAGGTAGAGGTTATCCAATCGTCCACCTTACAGGTATATTACAACGGAACAATAGTGCAGAGAATCAGTTGGTATGTCTCCCTGCTGTCGATGGTATTGTTAGCTATATATGTTTTATACAAAAGACGAAAAGATGCAAACTAAAGGGTGGAAACATATAATGGGCAACGGGCGATATTCGTCAGGCTTCTACTTTGCCGTTCTCGTCGTCCTCGCCGCCCTATCATATATGATATATGGGCCTGTCGCGGCTCATCCGGGATGGGATTACTATTTCCACCTTACACGGTTCGATGCACTGGTCACTGCGCTAACGGAAGGTACTTTCCCGCTCTATATCGACCATTCGGCTGCACTGGGCTACGGCTACCTCAGCCGCGTATTCTATTCGGATATGCTGATGGTTCCCTTTGCCCTCATCGGGATGGTTACGGGTGCACCTGTAGCCTTCGAGATAATGGTTTTTACGATGACCATCCTTTGCGGCATTATTATGTACGGAGCTGTAAAAACAATATATAAAAACCCGTATATAGCATTCGTTTCGGGCTTGCTATACACATTTTCGGTCTACCGCCTGTTCGATGTATATAGCCGCGCTGCATTTGGCGAAGTGCTTGCCTTTACCTTCCTGCCACTTGTTTTCTGGGGGTTGTACCATATCATAAAGGGAGATTGCCGCAAATGGTATATTATTGCCTTCGGGTTTACCCTGACGATCTTCTCGCACGTTATCTCTTCCGTGCTTACATTCTTTACTGTAATTATACTTTTGGCGGTCTATTACAAGCCGTTGGCAAAAGAGCCGAAGCGCATATTATTCCTTGTTGTAGCTGCATTAACCACCATAGCCATCACCTCTTCCTATACTCTTCCTTTGGCAGAACAATTGGCATCGAACGATTTCCGCTACCAGTACAACGATTGGTCGCTGCCTTCGCGCACAAAGTTATCGCCCGAATATATGCTATGGGCATTGCTTTGCGGATTTGCTTATCCTAAAGATATTATTATAGTGGGCATCGGCATTCTATCCACGGCTGTCGTTTTCCTGAGAATCTTTGTCAGAGAGAAATCGGAAGCCTTGCGAAGTGTAGATACAGGGCTTATTGTAGGAGTGATATTCCTTGTGGCAGTTTCCAGCATCTTCCCGTGGGGGAGGTTTCCGTTTACACTGTTTTCGTTTATACAATACCCGTCGCGGCTGTTCTTGTTCGTTACGCTGTTCTTTTCGGTAGCCGGAGCATATTACCTGTCGAAGATATTCCTGAAAGAGAAGCAGCAACTCATTACTGCCATAATACTTATCGCCTGCCTTATCGCAACATTCTTCTGCCACAACGATTATTGCAGGGCGGTCTATACCGGACATATAAAAGAGACTAACGAGAAGCCTCTGCCGGGAAATTTCTTCTACCTCAACGGTGCTGAATATGTACCCGCAAGAGTACCATCGGCTTACTATATATCAGAACGCAGAGACAGCATAAAACCGCTAAAAGGAGAAACGGAAATCTATTCGCCCCAAAGGGATAAAGGTGCTCTGGCATTCGAAGCCAAGGTGCAACAGCCCGATTCGCTCGAACTCCCTCTTTTCTACTACAAGGGATATATGGCTTTCGCGAACAGGAAGCCGGTCGCTATATCGCAAAGTAAAAACGGATTGGTGCAAATACCTGTGGAAGAAAGTGGCGAGGTAGATGTTTATTATTCAGGAACGCCCATTCAGGAACTTAGCCTTCTCTTCAATTTTGTCTGCTTAATTATTCTTTGTATCTATATCTACAGGCAAAAGCGGAGAGGGTGTTAAGCCACAGGGCAAACGCATGAAAGAATGATGTTCCAATTTTGACTACTGTAGGGGCGAATTATCATTCGCCCGCAGACTTTCCCTATTCCGGGCGAATGATAATTCGCCCCTACAAAGCTCAGAATTGAGTCCAAATAAATTTCATGTGTTAAGCCGCCTTTCTCACCCTGCTCTGCCTTATCTTCTCTACCTTTTTAGCTACCAATTCATTCAGTAATATAGAGAATACAACGGTGGCAACGACCAGGTACAATCCGCCCATACCTTCTATTTGCGGAAGGTTGAGAGCCTTTATTATTACCAGCAGGAACATATGCGATATATAGATAGGGTAAGAAAGTTCTCCTATCTCCCTGTCGAACTTCCACCGCTTAGAGAGGGCAAAGACAAACGGAACGGACACGAAAAACAGGGATAAATAGACGAAGTACTTATCATAATACTCGAAAGGCAGGAAACTGAATATGAGAGTAAACAACAACATCACCAGCCATATCGCTTTCAGGTAAAAAGCCTTGATGTCCATCGTACTTATTTTCTTATAAGCATGAAAGGCGATTGCCCCCAATAGGAAGAATACGAGTTCGGTAGGGAAGAAACGGTGTGTCCACGGATCGTAATTCAACTCGTAGCCAAACATAAGTACAAACCGTAAAGCCAGCGAACAGGCAATCAATATCAGTATATAACGCATCTTGCGCCGTACTATAAAAGGGGCGATAAGGTAAAACATCAGTTCGAGCCCGATAGTCCATGCCTGAGGGATGAAAAGGAAAGTATATACCTGCGGGTCGGTCTGCATAAAGTCTTTTGCAAAGAACAGGCTACCTGTCGTAGTATCGAGGCCTAAAAACAATGCCGCATCCTGAAAGAAGATTACAAGGTTGGTGAATACAAGGTATAAGAATGTGCCTATCTCCATCGTATCGAAATACTCCACATACCGCTGCCAGATATAACTCTTATCTGCCAGATAATAGCCCGAAGCTGCCATAACCACCGCCATAGCCAACACCACCCAATAGATGGGGTAAAGCCGGAGGAAACGGTTGGTGATAAACAGTTTGTATGAGCCGTTTGTCCCAATATACTTTTCTTTCAGGATCATGGTCATATAAAATCCCGAAATAATATAAAAGGCCTGCACGGCAAGCTGTCCTCCCACAAATCCGAAACCGAATATGGCTCCCGAATGCGAAATGACTACCGATATTGCTAAAATGAATCTTAATGTACCCACTGGCCTCTTGTGTAAATGCACGCTTGAGATAAGGAATCCTTCCTGCTATCAGGAACAACGTTCGACAGAGTGCAACGTATTCAATGACAGAACGTATATTTTATCTATCAATGCGCAAAGATATAAAAGTTTTTCCACAAATTCTTTTCCCGTTGAGCTATCTGCAAGGCAAACGCATGAAAAATGATATTCCAGTTTAAGCTACTTGTAGGGGCGAATTATCATTCGCCCGGAATAGGGAAAATCTGCGGGCGAATGATAATTCGCCCCTACAAAGCTCAGAATTGAGTCCAAATAAATTTCATGCGCTTACCCGTTGAGCTATCTGCCGATATAACAGTTAAATAATATTGAATACCCCACGAAGCGAACAGGCATTTTTTTCGTCAAAATATTCACCATTCGGCAATAATTTACCATATTCCTCTACCCTTACCTTAAAATTATTTCGCAAATTTGTACTTTACCAAACCAAAAACAGATGCGCACATTACAAGAACTCATAAATACCGAAGACCCCGGATGGCCGGTAGTCAAAGAATGGATAGCTGCCGCCAAAAACAAGGTAGAAATACTTCCCTGCGAACGCCATCAGGCCGAAGAGGCACTGGTCTACACACAAGTCACTACCCGTTCGATGATGGGAGCCATTGTGTACGAAACAGGAGGGCTGCTCATAGACGACGGCTGGATACGTGTTCTGGGAGCAGGCAGCGACAGGATGAAGCGTTCCCTGCCATCGTGGAACAAAGGCAAAACCTTTCAGGAATATGGCGAACCCGCACCCTACCTGCTTGTGGCCGACGATATACTTGGCGGATTATATGCCATCAATGGCGGTTTCTTAGGCAAAGATGCGGGGAATATCTATTACTTTGCACCCGAATCGCTTGAATGGATGTCATTGGAAATGGGCTACAGCCAGTTCCTCCTGTTCTGCTTCGAATCCGATATGGACGATTTCTATGCCGGTATGCGCTGGAAAGGGTGGCGCGACGAAATTAAGAATCTCGGCGGCGACTATGCCTACAACTTTGCCCCTTTCCTTTGGACGAAGGAGGGAAAGGACATAGAATCTGTTTCGCGGAAAGTAATGCCGGCACAAGAGGTTTATGATTTTAATATGGAAATGAAAAATGTATTGTAAGCCCCTCAATCCCCAAAGGGGTAAGAGACTCAGGAAAGATTAAAAAAACTAAATACTGAAATATGCAAACACTACACAACACCACAGACAGCCTTATCGGGGTGATGAAAGACGTAATGTCGTCGATAGACGATGTAAACGCAGCATTGCAACAATGTTTCAAATTGATATCAGATTCGAGCGAAGAGGATATAAAATATTTCATGAGCAATATATTCGCTTTAAATTCGCTGACAGATATAGAAAAAGCATCATTGGCGACCACCGTCTGCGGCTACCTCGTAGAGAGGGGTTTTCCGAGTGAATATATACTGAAGGATACGATCGACCTGTTCGATACGCTACTCACCCAGGCAAAACCATTCTACGATATGTTTTATGCAGAAGTAAGGAGCATAGAAGAAAATGACGAGAACAGGGATGAGAAAATACAGGCTGTATTCTCCAATCTTATTCAGGATAAAGAAGTTGTAACTCCCGAAATGTACAGGGCTGTGACTGCGATAGAGAAATTCTATCCGTGTGCCATATCTGTATTCTCCATCGACAAGGAGAATTTTTACGAAGCGAGAGAAAGGCTAGCCGAGAAAGCCGCATACATATCGCGGTACAACCAGGGGGCTTACTGGCTCAATACATTGTTTGCCGTTCTTTTCGACGAACCTGTCATTATGATAGATATTGACCGCGAAGTGGGATTCGAAGGAAGAATAAATGGCATAGTCGATAACTATCAGCTACAACATCTACTAATGAGCTTACCGATACTCAACGATGGAAAGAGCGCTATAAGCGAAGAAGACTTTGCTGTGGTAAACGGTTCGGGTGAACAATCGACCGACCGCTCGATAGAAAGCAAATGGAATATGTACAACCTGGAGCTGTGCAGCCAGCCCGGTTGGGATGTAAAAGTAAAAAACCAGGCGAATCCGGCATCATCTATCGAATACCGCAACTGCTGGATATGGAGCGAAGGCGCTCCGGCCGATATTTCTTTCTACGACGGCTATCGTGTCATCCTCCTCGGCAAGCCGGCATATAGCAGAAGTAGCCGTGTACAACGAGCTTTCCGCAACCTGAAAGCCGGTATAGAAGTAATAAAACCATTGTCGCCTGAAGAAATCGGCAAATGGCTCAATAATACAATCTGATATGGAAAAAACAATATTCTTCGCCCCCGACATATTGGCCAATACCGAACTGCCTGCCGAGGAAGCACAACACTGCATAAAAGTATTGCGCAAGAAGGAAGGAGACGAAATACTTATTGCCGACGGCAAAGGGAACTTCTACGACGCAGAGATAATACAAGCCAATGCAAAGCATTGCATTGTAAATATTACCAAAACCATAGCCCAACCCAAAAACTGGGATTTCGGCCTGCAAATAGCCTTTGCCCCTACCAAAAATATGGACAGGACAGAATGGTTTGCCGAAAAAGCTGCCGAAATCGGCATCGACCGCATTTCGCCGCTCCTCTGCCGCTATTCCGAACGCAAAGAGATAAAGCCCCAGCGGATAGAAAAAATCCTCGTATCGGCAATGAAACAATCGCAGAAAGCACTTCTTCCCCGCTTGGATGATATGACCCCGTTCTCTGAGTTCGTAAAACAAGGCTTCGATGGGAAAAAGTATATAGCCCACTGCCATCCGGGCGAGAAGAAACTGCTGAAAGAAGTATATAGCAAAGGTGAAGATGCACTGATACTGATAGGTCCCGAAGGCGATTTTTCGGAACAGGAAGTAGCAGAAGCAATAGCAAACGGGTTCCGGCCGGTTTCGTTGGGCGAAAGCCGCCTGCGCACCGAAACAGCGGCGTTGGTAGCCTGCCATACGATACATGTACTCAACCAATAGGCAGCCAGACCGAACAATATAGCGAAAGAAAATAGGAATCCTCCGATACAAACATTACTTTCGTATTTTGAGCGGAATATATAAATTTATATCCTTAGTAAGATAAAACTTAATAACCAAGAAAAATGAAAACCTTAAAGTATTTACTTCCAATCCTTTTATTACTTTTCTCCGTCTCCGTATTTTCACAAAAAAGAAAAGTGCATGTTCCGAAATCAATAATATTGGCCAATCCCGAAGACGCTGAAGATAGCCCTAGAGAAAAGTATAAATTTGACAAAATGTTTCGTTTCCAATCCAGCAGTTATGAATGCAAAGACGCTCTCGTATATGCACCTGTATCAAGAGATGTCAATTTGAAATATGAAAAAAACAGCGATGCTATTATAGAAGGTAACATTTTGGAGACGACTTGCACTTTTGTAGGAGAATCTGTTAAACTCGACCATATTCTCTCAAACTATAAATTTACTTACGATGCCGACAAGGTACTTATATCGCTGAAATACCAGAAAGATAATTTTGAAGGGGATATGAAGATAAACGAAAATAGCGAGTTATTATCATCGAAAATCCGTTTCGACAACTTCTCTAACCTTAAATACGATGCCAAAGGCAATCTCGTTTCATTTGAATGGTCGAAGGAAGAGTTCAAATTCGAATACGATGATAAGAGTGGAATCTTTAGTGATATAAAATTCCAGAAATGGGTTGCTCCTTTCTTTTTTTCTGATAATGTAGACTGTCTCCCTATTGCCGTACTTAACCGAGGTACACTTGTAAATAATGTAACTAAGGCAGTAAGAAATGAAAAAATGCCGGATGGAACTATCCAAACTACTACCATAACAATTGCTTATAAGTATGATTCGGAAAATTTTCCTTACGAATTTGAATTGAAAATGGAGAAAAATGATGCACCTGATAATATAAAAATTTACAATGGAAAAGTAGTTTATGATATAAAAAAAGCCAAATAGGTTCAGCACCACCAACATTTTCACTAAGAGCCTGTTTAAATTTCGCTAAAATTTAAACAGGCTCTTAGTAACTGTTAGGAAATATCTCGTTCCCATTTTCAGAATTGTTTTAGAGATAATTTTTTCATCCGCGAAGCGATAGTAGCGGGCTACTTGAGCTGAGTGAATGAAAAAATTAGCCGACAACAGAATAGGAAATCGTCAGGATAGCAAAAAAGCCGGATATAAAGACAAAGCATAATATTCCTTCTTTTATAGAGACCAAGAGGGTGGAATATTTTATTCGAGATAAAGCCGCCTCATCCTTACAATATCTACCTTGAGCGTATTGGTCAGGAAATTCATAATAGTGCCGTGATCCCTCTTTATCTGGTTTATTCCCGCTTGCAGGAACATTCGCTTTACAGTGAATATAGACTCCGCACGCGGATATTTGGCAATGAAAGCATCATACTTGTCGCTCAGGTATATTTTCGACGACAGGTAATCTTCCATTACCGTCTCTTCGTCGACACCCAGCGAGAAAAGCACTAAAGCCGCCGCCATGCCTGCACGGTCTTTTCCTGCCGAACAATGAAATAGGATAGGCGCACTCAGATGGTTTTGCACAATGGCAAAAAATATACGGAAAGCCCTTACACAAGCAGGGTCGCTAACCAACAGGCGGTTCATATGCTTCATGTGGGCATCTATATTTGTCTTGAGCAGATTAGCCTGGATACCCTCAGTACTAAGGTTGCCCGGAGTGATGGCTATGGGGTATGTAAAGTGCACTGTAGAAGGCAGCCTATCGGGCGAACGGCGGGTTTCGCCTTGTGCCCTGAAATCAATAACAGAAGTGAGGGGCAGGCTCGACAGGTATTTAATATCTTCGTTCGTAAGGTTCGACAATTCATCGCCCCTGAATAGTTTCCCCCATTTCACCCTGCGTCCTTCTTTGGTAACAAAGCCACCCAGATCGCGAAAGTTGTAACCACCTGCCATCGGCAAGTGACGCTCCGACAATACGAACCGCTCATCATCGCCCGCAACCAGCTCGAAGTAAATGCGGCAAGACGTGCTGACGGCAAGATGGAAAGTACCGCTGCCCGTGCCGCGCAAGACAGGTATCAAACGGTTGATAGATTCCACAGTATGCCCCGCATACAAAGCCCATTCTCCCTGAGCATCAATCTCAAGGCTGGCTTCTTTGCTGAGTTTGTTTCTTATTATCTGAGCTTTGCGGATCTGTTTATCCATATAGATAGATTATCTTACACACGAAGTTTTATTGCCGGTACACGCTGGTATTGATTTAAAAGGCTTTTTAATTTAGATAGCAAAGATATAGAATTAGTTTGTATATCCGGTGTTAAACACCTAAATAGTAGCCAACTGCAAAAAAAAGGTAAAACTTCGCAAAAAAAGGCGGATATATTGTTATTATTTACCGACTTGTTTATCTTTGTTACAAACGGTAATGGGGGTTTTTACCCTATTCACAAAAATCTGACTATCAATTCCGGTAACCGGTAAATTAAAAAATCAAGACAATTGTAATATCTGAACATTAAAGAATCTGCATGAGGCTTAACAGTATTATTCCCCTGGCTTTTTTACTTGCGCTTTACAGTTGTTCCACAAGACCAATAATAACCGTTTTGTGCGAAAAAGACTATAAAGGTAACTATATACTGAAATGGGAAACTTATCCGGAAATAGACAATGCGAGCGTAGAAATATTCGAATCGGACAACGACAGCGTATTCCCATCTACCCCGACTCTGGTTGCAAGTTCGAACGATTATATAGCGATTATCAAAGATTCGCTGCAAAACAGGCCCCTGAGGCATCGCAAATTCTTCAAGGTGAAAATAGCCGGCATAGTATCCGACATAATAAGCAACCGGTTCTTCGAACTGGACAGCGTACAGAACTTCAGGGATATAGGTGGCTACATCACAAACGACAACCGGCGGGTAAAATGGGGCAAGGTATTCCGTTCGGGCAGCATAAGGCATATGACCACAGGCGACAGCCTCGAACTAAACAGCCTTGATATAAAAACGGTGATAGATTTAAGGTCGGAAGATGCAAAGATACAAAGCATAGACCGCTACCACAATGTGAACTACGTACGGCTGCCTATTGCAATAGACGGATATAATTCGATAACAAAAAAGGTGCTGGAGGGGAAATTCCTGCGCGACGATGCTATCATGTATATGCAGAGTACATACCGCGATATGGTTTACAACTATACACAGCAATATACAAAGCTTTTCGACTACTTGTGCAACGAAAAAAATTACCCTGTAATGCTCCATTGCTATCTGGGAAAAGACCAGTCGGGGATGGCGGCGTATTTCCTGCTGAAAGCCCTCGATGTACCTATGGATGATATCGAGATGGATTATATGGGGTCGGCAATAGGGATAGACCGCACCAAACTGGTAAAGAACGCCGACAGCCTTTCGGAATCGAGGCAGGAGGCTTTCACCATGCTGACCAAGACAGACCTTGCCTACCTCAAATATGGCATATCGTGCATCAGGGAAAAAAGCGGTTCGATAGAGAATTACCTTGTCAACGAGCTTGGGCTGACTCCTGAGAAACGGAACAAGCTGAAAAAGATACTATTGTATTAAGAGTCTGTTTAAATTTTATAGCAGTTAGAATCTAGCTACAAAACAATCCTTTATATACTGCGCGCAATCACAGATTGGCTCCGCTTCGCTCTGCCCAACAAGAGTTTGCTACAATTCTAGTCGTGCGTCAGCGGACGTGCATTAGTTCCGCAGGCGGGAACCTGTCCGGTGAAGACGGCGTAGAAAGGGATGGGGCATAGCCCGTTTATCCCTTTCTGCCGGCAAACCGTTGACAGGTCGCCGAGGGACGAAGCACTAGCCTTTTGCTTCCTTTTGGGCAATGCCAAAAGGGAGGCCAAGCCCGGGAGGGCGCGGCAGGATGAGTTAAAGATAAGACATTTAACTCAAGATGGCTTTTATGTAGTATATAGAAGAATGTATAATTCTACTACCGATTGGTAGCTAAAATTCAAACTCCCGCAATTTCCCTACTATCTTCACCGCTTCCACAGCTTCTTTTACATCGTGTACGCGCAAGATATCAGCACCGTTTTGCAGGGCGAAGGTATTTAATACAGTCGTACCATTGAGGCTTTCTTCGGGAGTAGTGCTCAGCAGGTTGGCTATCATTCTCTTGCGGGAGATACCCACAAGCAAGGGAAGATTGAATACGGAGAATCCGCGTAATGCAGCCATCAACTCATAGTTCTGGTCCAATGTCTTGCTGAACCCGAAGCCTGGATCGAGAATAACATCGTTTATCCCCAGCATATGCAGCTCTTCCACCTTCCGCGAGAAATATAAAAAGATATCTTGTATCAAGTCGTTGTAATCGGTCAGTGCAGTCATTGTCTGAGGAGTTCCCCTCATGTGCATCAGTATATACGGCACATTGAGGCCGGCAGCTACCGTAAACATTGTTTTGTCCATCTCCCCGCCCGAAATATCATTGATAATAGCCACTCCATGCTCTTCGACACAAAAACGGGCAACATCGCCATAAAAAGTATCGACAGACATGATGACTCCGGGAAACTCCCTGTTGATAACAGGCAAGGCAAACTGGAGGCGTTCGACCTCTTCCTTTGCCGAGAGCAATGTAGAAGTAGGACGTGTAGACTGTGCGCCGATATCGACAATAGTCCCTCCCTGCGACAGTATCTCCCCTACCCTTTCTATTATCTGATGCTCGGATGCCTTGCGGCTACCGGCATAGAACGAATCGGGTGTTATATTCAATATCCCCATTACAAGGGGCGTGGACAGGTCGAGCAGGTCGCCTTTTATATTGATTGCTTTTGATGACATATGGCGGTTTACAATTCTATTATTCCTTCGTCCAGTACAGTTAGTTTTTCGATGCCGTCTTCCGTTACCAGATACGTATTTTCAATACCTACCGCACCCACTTCGGGTATAACGAATTTAGGCTCTAGCGCAAAAATCACATTCGGTTCGAATACTTCGCGCGAACGTGGAGTCATTACAGGAGGTTCGTTTATTTCGAGCCCTACGCCGTGGCCGACAAATTTGGCCTGCTGCCTGGTTCCCATAAAGTATGGCTCAAGGTTGTTTTGCTTCACCATCTCCATCGCAACATTATATACATCGGCACAACCCGTTCCCGGTTTGGTCATATCCATTACACGATTGTGTATATCGATGGAAACCTGATGGGCACGATAGGCGATATCTAAGGTGCGGCCGGCAGAGAAAACCCTTGTCATATCGGTCATCCACGGAGTATAGTTTCCTGCCATGTCTACCATGATGGTTTGCCCGCTTTTTATCTTTTCGCCCGATGCGCCAATGGGCAATGTCGGTGTTGCACCTGCTCCGCCGAGGGCAAAGTCGAAAGGAGAAGGGGCTTCGGCGTTTTCGCCAACCAGAAGGCTCCCCATATAGATATCCATGTTTTCGCCATAGCTGCGGAATATACCCATAGAGCCATGCTGGCGCATAAGCTTTTCTATTTCTATTTGCAGCTCAATGTCTGTCATTCCCGGCTTATAGATATCCGGTATCAGCTTATATACAGCTTCGTGCCGGCGGGCACAAATCCTTACCTGCTCTATTTCGAAGGAGCTTTTCACGCTGCGTATCCTGCGCAATAATACGGAGGCATTAGCGGCATTCGATATACCGAAGGTGCTCATCAGTCGCGAACATTCGGTATAAGACATCACATCTGTTTCGAGCAATACGGTTTTGGGCAAAGCAATACCGCGCGATTGCAGTTCTTCTGCTATTTGCTCGGGTTTGCGGATATAAATCGTATTGTCGAAGGCAATTCCTTCGGGACGCTTGACGAAGTGAACCGGATCGCCTTCTGCGGGCAGGTAATAGTAGCCGTTGTAGACTTTTCCCGTCATATAAAATACGTTTACGGCAGTAGTTAATATACATGCTTCTATATTCATCGCCGCCATTTCTTTCTGAAGGCGTTGCCTGCGCAGTTTCAGGTCTTCCGATAATGCGTTCTGGTAGTTCATTTCAATCTCGTTATTTATACAATCCTTTCTCTATAATATATTCAGATACAGCCTCGCTCAGGAACGGATGCATATTCTTCCCCGCCTTTATCCCATCCCTGACAAAGGTGGAGGATATCTCTACGATAGGCGAATCCAATGCTTCCACTTTGCCTCTCTGCTTTGCCGGAATGGTTATGCGGTAGCCCAGCCGTGGATATACCTTGAGCTTGTAATTGTGCAATATACGTTCGTACTCGAACCATTTTTCAAATACCTCCCAATTGTCGCCCCCTATTATCAGCGTGAAACAATGCTGGGGGTATTCCTCTTGCAGCCGGTCTAGGGTATCGACAGTGTAGGAAGGGCGCGGCATGGAAAATTCGAAATCGGAGGCCTTCAGTTTATCGTATTTCTGCAAAGCCAGCTGCACCATTTCCAGCCGTACCTGTTCGTCCAGAAGTTCAGCGTTTTTTTTGAACGGGCTTTGAGGAGTTACCAGGAACCACACTTCGTCTACATCGGTAAACTCGGTGATATAGTTGCCCAAAATAATATGTCCTATATGGATAGGATTGAACGAACCCGAAAAGATGCCTATATTCATTTTGATACAAAATCGCTTACTACTTCCAATAATTCGCCGAATGCCTTATCCAGATCATCGTTGACAATGACTACATCGAACCGGGGCGCAAAGGTCAGTTCATATTCTGCTTTGGCTATCCTGCTCTCTATCACTTCCGGCGAATCGGTATTGCGCCCTACAAGCCTGCGGCGAAGTTCTTCTATCGACGGAGGCATTATAAAAACGGCCAATGCCTTATCGCCATAAAATTGCTTGATATTGCACCCTCCGACTACATCTACATCGAATATGGCGTTTGCCCCGCTATTTAAGATGCGGTCTACTTCCGTTTTCAAAGTACCGTAAAAACGGTCTTCATAAACTTCTTCGTATTCGAGGAATCCGTCTTCGGCAATTTTTTGCCTGAATTCATCGGGCGTAAAGAAATAATATTCGACTCCATGCTGCTCTGTTCCGCGTGGGGCACGGCTGGTAGCCGAAACGGAAAATTCCAGATTCAGTGCTTTGTATTCCAGCAGGTAGTTGACCAATGTAGTCTTTCCTGAGCCCGAAGGGGCTGAGAAAATTATGACCTTTCCTTTTTTATCTTTATCACAGCACATTAAGCACTTGCTCCTTTATTTGTTCCAGTTCATCTTTCATACGCACTACTATCTGCTGCATATCTGCATGGTTCGATTTAGAACCCATAGTATTGATCTCCCTGCCCATTTCCTGAGCGATGAAGCCTAATTTCTTGCCTTGTCCCGAACCGGCTTTCATGGTTTCGAGGAAATAGCTGAGATGGTTCGACAGCCTTGTCTTTTCTTCATTTATATCGAGTTTTTCGATGTAGTATATCATCTCTTGTTCGAAACGGTTTTTATCGTAGTCGAAGTCTTCTATCTTTTGCAGTGCCTCGCTTATGCGCGTTTTTACTTTCTCTACGCGTTCGGCTTCGTAAAGGCTTATTTCCGATAGCAATGCCGATATATTGGCTATTTTTTCTTCGAAAAGTTTTTCCAGCATTTCGCCTTCCTGTTTGCGGAATGCCTGCAACTGATGTATAGCCTTGTCTACAGTCTCGTGCAGCAATTTCCATTCGGCTTCGTCTACTTCCTGCACTTCGTATTTCAGCACATCGGGTAGGCGCAGGAGAACCTGAAACCAGTCGGACGGCTCGTCTACACCAAGCTTCATTGCCGAATCTTTTATCTGCTTATAATACCCTTCTATCTGATTATGATTTATCTGCGACGATGTCTCGTTACCGATGTTTTCTACATAGATAAGGAAATCGACCTTGCCCCTTTCTACCTGCCGCGAAAGCTGGTTGCGTATCTCCATTTCGTGCTCCTTGTACAGATTGGCTACACGCACGGTGAGGTCAAGTTGTTTACTGTTCAGGGATTTCACCTCCACCGTTATCTTCCTCTTTTGCAGTTCGGCGGTAGCTTTACCGAAACCCGTCATTGATTGAATCATATCTTTGTTTTTTTATATTGGCTGCAAAAGTACGCAATTTATTTGTTAATTTTTTATATATGGCATCTTATATGTAGTTAATAGTCAAGCTTATGATAAAATGATACTTTGACAGGCGTTTTTTGCATATAATGAACAATTTACAGAAATAATACCAATCTGTAGTTAAATTGTATGTTCATTTTTATACTGCATAAAAGCAATCTTGTGTTAAACATTTAATCTTTAGCTCATGCTGCCGCGCCCTCCCGGGCTTGTCCTCCCTTTTGGCATTGCCCAAAAGGAAGCAAAAGGCTAGTGCTTCGTCCCTCGGCGACCTGTCAACGGTTTGCCGGCTGAAAGGGATAAACGGGCTACGCCCCATCCCTTTCTCCGCCGCCTTCACCGGACAGGTTCCCGCCTTCGGAACTGATGCACGGAAAGCTGACGCACGACTAGAATTGTCGTAAACTCTTGTCTGGCGTCAGCCCGCGCCATTAGCTTTGCGTACGGGGTACCCACGCGATGCAGGCGGCGTAGAATGAAGTGGGGGTGCTGTTATGCAACTTTGCTAAGCCAACAAAAGGATTGCTGTTAGTTCACTTCATTCAGCCGGCAAAGCGCAAAGTGGGTCGTACGGCGAAGCGAGGCGCAAAAGAGTTTTTGGTTCCTTTTGGGGCTTAGGCCAAAAGGAACGCAAGCAAACACCGTTCGGCAGAGCGAAGCGGAGCCGATCGTTGATTGCGCGCAGTATTAAAAAGAATATTTTACAATCCCCAATCAATTTCTTTTTTCTTTATCTATATAAGAAAACGATTATGGCAAAATTTACAACCGAACTGGCAACACGCATCCTTCAAATGATAGAACACGATATGTACACCGTAGCCGAAATATGCCGCGCTGTGGGTATCAACCGCAAGACCTTTTACGAATGGAAAAATACCAAACCCGAATTTTGCGATGCTATAGAGGAAGCCATCGAGCGGCGCAACGAAGCGTTGGTGATGCTGGCGCGCATGTCGCTAAAGAAGAAACTGGAAGGCTATACCATCACCGAAGAAAAATATTACTACGAACCGGCCAAAGGCAATCCGCAGGAGATGGTGCTCAAAAAGAAAGTGGTGAAGAAAAAGGAGGTTGCACCCGACCACCGCGCCATAAAGATGGTATTGGAGAGGGATGGCAGGAAGCAGGTTGAAGAAAGCCCTGTGGAGAACAAACTGATAGAGATAGGCGTGGTGGATGATGAGACAAAAGTTATGTTGGAAGATTTTCTGGGAGAAAAGGCTGTGAGTACATACAGGGTGGTTTCGAGAGGGAAAAGTCCTCTCGATTCCCAAGCCCCTCCAACCGCCCCAAAGGGAGGCTTAGAGCAAAGCCACTATTAAATGAGGCTGAAAGACAGTGGAAAGTAACAATGGAAAAGTGATGAAAAGGTGTTACATGTGTTACTTTTTGTCACCTCACTCCCCGCTCTCTCCAAAGGGAGAGAGAGCCGCAAGCCACGACAAGAGAGGGAAAAGGTAACGAATATTCTCTCTGTCATCCTGACGTTAGGAAGGATCTCTTGTCTCAGTAGTGTTGTAGGTTGTATCTTGTCTACTTGTATCTAAAGATACTGTTAACTGAAAATACATATTGTTACCTATGGTTAAAGCAGCTATCCTTTTGCCACTATATGTATCTTTTCTACCAAATTCATGCTATCTTTGTAGCCACAAATAAATTCTTATTGTCAATAAAGGAACAATTCTATGACAGAGCCTTTGAAGCACGAATGCGGTATTGTGATGATACGCTTGCTTAAGCCATTGGAATACTATCAACAAAAGTACGGGACATGGCAGTATGGGTTGAATAAACTCTACCTGCTGATGGAAAAACAGCACAACCGCGGACAGGAAGGAGCCGGACTGGCTGTCGTAAAACTGGACTCTCCTCCCGGAAGTGAATTTATTTTCCGCGAACGGGCAACAGGTTCGGGCGCAATATCCGAGATATTCGGCAATGTGTACCGCAACTATGAGAAAGTACCTGCCCATATGTTCAACGACCCTGCGTATGCAAGCCAATACCTGCCATTTGCCGGAGAATTGTTTCTGGGACACCTGAGATACAGCACAACAGGCAAAAGCGGCATTTCGTACGTACACCCGTTCCTCAGGCGCAACAACTGGCGCTCGCGCAACCTTGCCCTTGCCGGCAATTTCAATATGACAAATGTAGATGAATTGTTTAACAACCTGGTAGAACAAGGACAACACCCGCGCGACTATGCCGATACATTCGTATTGCTCGAAACCCTGGGGCATCACCTCGACAGGGAAATCCAGTTCCAATTCGACAAATTTGGAAAAGAACAAGGAGCGAAGGGCGAAGAACTGAACGACCTGATAGAGAAGAACCTCGACCTGCACTTCATGCTCAACGCAGCCAGTAAGAACTGGGACGGGGGATTCGCCATTGGCGGCATCATCGGCTGCGGCGATGGGTTTGTCTTCCGCGACCCGTGGGGCATACGCCCGGCATTCTACTACAACGACGACGAGATAGTGGTAGTGGCTTCGGAACGCCCTGTAATACAAACTGCACTCGGACTGGATGTGGATGCCGTAAAAGAACTGAATCCGGGGCAAGCTATCATTGTGAAAAAGGATGGTTCGGTGATGTTCTCGCAAATACAAGAACCAAAGAACGTAAAGCCTTGTTCTTTCGAACGCATTTACTTTTCGCGTGGTTCCGACGCCGATATCTACAAGGAGCGTAAAGCTTTGGGCGAACTACTGATTCCCCAGATACTAAAAGCCATAGACAACGATGTAGAGAACACTGTGTTCTCATTTATCCCCAATACGGCAGAAGTGGCCTTCTTCGGCATGTCGGAAGAGTTGAACAGGTATCTGAATAATGTTAAACTCCGCAAGATTTCCGGGAAAGGTTTATCTATAACAGAGGAAGAGCTCGATAAAGTGTTGTCGATGCGCATCCGTACCGAAAAAGTAGTTATCAAAGATATAAAACTCCGCACATTTATTGCACAGGATAATAACCGCGACGACCTTGCAGCACACGTTTACGATATCACTTACGACTCGGTTCGCCCCTATACCGACAACCTTGTGGTTATAGACGACAGCATTGTACGGGGTACAACCCTTAAGCAAAGCATTATAAAGATGCTGGATAAACTTCACCCTAAAAAGATAGTGGTGGTTTCGTCTTCGCCGCAAATCCGTTACCCCGATTGTTACGGTATAGATATGTCGCGGATGAGTGAATTTGCAGCTTTCAGGGCAGCAATAGAGTTGCTCAAAGAACGGGGCATGCAGTCTGTTATCGACGAAGTATATCAGAAGTCGGTGACACAGCAAGACAAACCGAAAGAAGAGATAGTAAACTATGTGAAGGAAATATACGCGCCATTTACCGACGATGAAATTTCGGCCAAGATGGCGCAGATGCTAACACCAAAGGGAACTGAGGCCAAAATAGAACTGGTATTCCAAAGCATAGAAAACCTGCATAGGGCTACCCCAAACCACAGGGGCGACTGGTACTTTTCGGGCGACTACCCTACTCCGGGCGGAAACCGCATGGTGAACAGGGCGTTTATCAATTATATCGAAGGAGTGGATAACAGGTCGTATAGGTAGTGCCGAGCCCCCTCAATCCTCCTAGGGAGGACTTACAGAGAGAGTATATAAATGGATATTTACGCGGCTTTGCAAAAGCCTCCCTTTGGGGCAAGACTGTTAAGTTCTAAACGAAATAATACTTAAAAGAATAAAATATGACACTGAGATACACGAAGAAGCCACTGAGAAACACTGAGGGAAAAAAAATCTCAGTGAACCTCAATGTTATGCTCAATGTTTCTCAGTGTAATAAGAAATTAGAACTTAACAGCCCTACCCTTTGGGGAAGTCGGAGGAGGTCTTCTTTACGATAATTCCAGCCCAAACTCGTCTTTGAGCTTGCGCAGGCTTTCGTTCTCCTCCATCATCAGGTTGAACTTTTCGGCAGGGGTAAAGGCTTGTTTCTTTTCATTGTCCTGATTGATGCGAAGTTGCATTTCGATAGCAGTGTTACGCAGTTTGCCTCTCAGTGAATTAAGGATGTCCATTTTGTACTCCAAAAGCCTCTGTGCCTGAATCGCATTGTTCACTACGATCTCGAAGGTAGTACTGTCGATAAGATCGGGCAGGCAGCTAAGCATCGTATTTTTGAGATGGTGTTCCTCAACCAAAGTTTCGGCATAAGCCTTCCACTCGTTTATCAGTTGCAACGGGGTGAAGCTTTCTTTGAGCACTACGGTATTTACACTGGCCTGAGCTATCTCTTCTTCCTTCTTTTGACTGAGGGATGAAATGGAGATTCCCATCTTGCCCATACTGGCAGGAATGGAAGACGAACCGCCAGCCGGTTTTTGCGAAGCCGGAGGAGCAGGCCTCCTTGCTTCTGTAGGCTGCGTATTATTTACCACTGTAGAGGAAGGGCTCTGTTGTTGCGGAGCAGCAGTCTTATCACCTTGAGTATTGGTGAATATGGGATCAATTACCGGCTTTTTTTTTTTGATCGTCTAATCCTTGCGGAGACGATAACTGGCACAGCCTGATAATGGTGAGATCCGAGAGCAGCCGCTTATTCCGGCTATAGCGGTAATTGAGGTCGCTTTCGTTTATCAGCTCGATGGCTTTATAGAGGAACTCGTTGCTGCATTTCTGGGCTGTTGCTATATACCTGTCGCGGATAGATGCCCCTACCTCAAACAGTTCAGCTGTTCGCGGGTCTTTACAAAGCAGCAAGTCTCTGAAATGGGATGCAATGCCGGTAATGATATTGTTTCCGTCGAAGCCTTTGCTTAGTATCTCATTCAGTATAAGTAAAGATTCGACTATGTTATTAGCAAGGATATGATCTGTCAACTTGAAGTAATACTCATAATCGAGTACATTCAGGTTTTCGATAACAGCCTTATAGGTTACGTTGCCACCCGTAAAGCTCACTACCTGGTCGAAGATGGAAAGTGCATCGCGCATACCGCCATCAGCCTTTTGAGCCAAGACGTTCAAGGCTTCGGGTTCGGTTTTTACGTTTTCCTGAGAAGCCACATATTGCAGGTGTTCTACAATATCTTTGATGGTGATACGGCTGAAATCGTATATCTGGCAACGCGAAAGTATAGTAGGCAATATCTTATGCTTCTCGGTAGTGGCAAGCACAAAGATGGCATGATGAGGCGGCTCTTCCAAAGTCTTGAGGAAAGCGTTGAAAGCAGCTTGTGAGAGCATATGCACCTCGTCGATGATATATACTTTGTATTTCCCTATCTGCGGCGGTATGCGAACCTGCTCTATCAGCGAACGGATATCGTCGACCGAATTGTTCGAAGCAGCATCGAGTTCGTGTATATTAAACGACCGTTGTTCGTTGAAGGCTACGCACGACTCGCATTGGTTGCAGGCCTCGCCTTCGGCAGTAGGGGTAAGGCAATTTATAGTTTTGGCGAAGATACGGGCACAAGTCGTTTTCCCCACTCCACGAGGACCGCAGAAGAGATAAGCATGAGCCAGCTTACCCGAAGCTATCGCATTCTTGAGGGTGGTGGTCAACGCCCTTTGCCCTACTACCGACATGAAAGAGGCAGGACGGTATTTACGAGCCGAAACTATATAATTGTTCATATTGTTTTTAGTTACAAGTTACGCAGCCCTTTCGGGCAGTTACGAGTTACAAGCCTTTCGGGATAAATGAAAATCAGAATGGCAAATCGTCAGCATCGTCACCACTTGTAAAGTCTACAGGAGCGGCTGGTTGCACTGGTTGCGGTTGTGCCCCATAGGCGGGAGGCGGCGTTTGTCCACCGGCACCCATTATGTCGATCTTCCATGCGCGCAGGTCGGTGTACCAGTTGCCATTGTATTCGCGGCTTTCTATATCGAACTGTACATCGAGCATATTGCCTATCTGTAAAACAGATTCGTTGATTTTGTCACCCCAAAGTGTAATACATACTTTTTTAGGGTACATACCGTCGGTTTCGAGTATGATGTTTTGTTTTCTCCACTCTCCATTTTTTCCCATGCCTGTTTGTATAGGCATCACTTGAATCAATTTAGCTGTTAATTGCATATTATATATATGTTTCTTGTTTCTTTAAGAGGTATAAAGGTACAAAAATACAATTTGTTTTTCAATATACCGCCTGCAGTTATACCCTATTTACAAAGGAAATAATTGCACAAATTAAGTAAATATAGTATACTTGCATTCCGAAAAAAATTGACATTAACACCTTTATGGAACAATTAAGCCGTTATCGCGCCCAACTGATGGGTATAGCTATCCTCTCTATCCTGTTATATCATATTCCTCACGAGTGGTATCATGTCGATTTTCCTTTAAGCCTTATTAAACATTATTTCTATTTCGGAAGCGATACATTCCTTTTTCTATCGGGCTTCGGCGTATATTTTGCATATACTAAGAGACGTAACAACCTGAAAGAATTTTACCTGAGGCGCATACGTCGTATCCTGCCTTATGTTTACCCAGTTATATTGGTCACCGGAATCGCACTCTTTTACCTCGGAGAAGTAAACCTGTTTGAGTTTATCCAGATTATCACCCTTTTCGATTACTTGATAGCAGGCTTCTTATACAACTGGTTTGTCCCTGTCATATTGTTTTTCTACCTGATAAGCCCCCTATTGATAAAATTCCTGTCGAAAAAATCCTTTTCCTAAATTGCTTGCAATTTTCCTGATTTGCTATACCCTCATCATATTGTTTTTTTACAGAGACAACAATACCATTATGCTATCCCGTTTCCCTCTCTATTGCTTGGGGCTCATAGCTGGAGATATACTGGCGCACAAGAAGAAGATAAAGAAACTGTATCTGATTATCCCGGTAGCTATAGGTATTGTACTACTGGCGATAAACTACTGGTTCGAAATTACAGGCAATAAGGTTTGGGAATATTATACCAACTATACAGCTTTCTTTTTCCTTGTACCACCTGCCTGCCTGCTCGTATCCAAGTTATTTTCACTGGTGCAGAATTACAAATTCCCGTTCCTTACCATGCTTGGCAATTACAGCTTGTGCATATATATAATCCATTTCCGCGTATTGGTTTTAGCAACTTTCTTTTTCGAAAACAGATTGCTGGCAACGATAAGCTACCTTGTTTTTTCCATAGTCCTCTCATATATATGGCAAAATATGGTTGCCGCTATATTAAATAAATATTGGAAGCTAAACAATTCACATCCTCTGCCTTAACTATCGAAAGGTATTCGCGGTTCGCGGGCTTCAGCTGCCTGCAACTTTTCTTCCGAAGTTATAAACTGCTTATAGTATGACAACAACAGCGTTGTAAGAGGTATTGCAATTATCATACCGACAATACCGAGAAGGGCACCCCATACCGACAAAGAGAGAAGGATAATTGCAGGATTGAGCCCCATTGCCTTACCCATTATGCGTGGCACAAGAAACAGGTCCATGATACATTGCACGATTACATATACCAAAGCCACAAGCCCTATCATCACCCAGAAGCTATCGTTTGTTTGCGAAGCATGCAGCCAGCAAAGCAATATTGCCGGAGGGAACGTTATAACCTGCAGATAAGGAATCATGTGAACCAGACCGACGATTATACCGAACAGTATGGCCAACGGTAGCCCTATAATCTGAAATCCTATTGCATACAACCCTGCCAATATAAGGCAGATGAAAGCCTGATGCCGGAAATACTTGTTCATGCTGGTTTCTACATCCAATGTGATGCGTCCTACTACCGGCCGGTATTTAGGAGGGATGAGAAACCGCCACAGCTCGTTAATCTTGTCGTAGTCGAGCAGGATGAATATGATATAAAGAATAACGACAAAAATGACTGCGAGCCCGAAAATGGCGGAAACAGTATTCGACAGCAATGTTTTTACTGCAGGGCTAAGGTATTGCACCAATTCTATAATATTATCCTTCGACAAACTCTGCTGTATTGCTTTATAATCGACATATTCGGCAATAAGTTCTGTGACTGTTATGTGCAGAACCCCATCGCTGCGGCTTATCGAACTAAGATCGTAAGAAGCGATCAGGTTGTTTATCTGCCAGATCTCGTTTTCGATAATCGGCACAAGGATAAACCCGAGCAAGGTCAATATCCCCGCTACACTCAACAGAGTGAAAATGACGGCAAGCGAATGCGCCATCTTCAACCGCCGCTGAAAAAAACGCACCAATGGATTCAGCATATAGGCTATCAGCCATGCTATGAGGAAAGGCAGTAACACATTTCTCAGTATATAAAGGAAATATAATGCTCCACCGATTGCCAAGACACTAATAAGCAGGCGTATCGTCCTGTCGAAAGTAAAGGGGCGTTCGAATGGTTGTCCTGTTGACATCTTTGATCAAAGTTAAAATATTTGATATATCTTTACACAAAGATAATTTATTCTTCCAATTATTCAGAATATTATAAGTAATGATAAAAATAAACATCCGCTATTGGCTAATAATCTTCATTTTAACGCCTTACCTGCTCGCAGCACAAACAAAACAACAATCGGCAATCAGCACTTTTGTGAAAAATCCCGCCCTGAAACATGCCTCGGTGGGCGTATGTGTAAAAGACATGACAGGCAAGACCATAGCCTCCCACAATATGGATAAAGCCCTGACACCTGCATCCATCCTCAAGATAATTACTACTGCCACCGCATTGGAAGTGCTGGGCAGCGAATATACATACCGCACGACCCTGGCAAAAGAAAGAGGCAAAAACAACCACTTGCTTATACATGGTTACGGCGACCCTACATTGGGAACCGAATACCTGGACAACACACCCGAAGCATTCCTGCCGGCTTGGACAAATGCAATAAAAAGCAACATAGATTCATCCAACACATTAGACATAACCGTAATCGACAATTACTTCGGCTACGATGGCATCGCCCAACGCTGGACTTACCAGGATATAGGCAACCATTACGGGGCGGCAACTTATGGCATCAGCATATACGACAACCTGTACAAAGTCTATTTCGACACCACCCGCCCCGATACCTGCCCGGTAATCAGGGGGACAAAGCCCGAAATAAAAAGCCTGAATTTCCATAATACTTTAACAATAAACAAGACAGGCAAAGACAACGGATATATACACGGTGTACCCTTATCGAACGAAAGGTTGCTCACCGGTAATATCCCTAGCGGAAAAACCTGGTTCAGCCTAAAAGGCGATATCCCCAATCCGGGGCAACTGCTGGCTGATGTAGTAGCCACCCAATTAAAAAGCAACGGATATAATATAGCGACAACCCACACCACACTCGAACGCTACCGCCAACAGATGCACAGCAAGAAAAAGGATGCATTTGACGAAGAGGTATTTTATAGTCACAAATCGTATCCGATGAAGGAGATCGTAAAAGACATAAACTACCGCAGCAACAACCACTATGCCGAACATGTAATACGCACGATAGGAAGGACAAAAAACGCCGACATCTATTCTTCTGCTTTGGACGAAGGCATCAGCAAAACCAAAACCCTGTGGAAACTGCGCGGGCTGAATACCGAACCCCTCACCATGTTCGACGGCAGCGGGCTTTCGCCATCGAATGCTGTAAGCCCTGCCTTTATGTGCGAACTGCTGGTCTATATGCAGGCAAAAAGCAAAAATGCAAAAGCCTTCCTCGAATCGCTGCCCAAAGCAGGGAAAGAGGGCACCGTACGCTACCGCCTGCGTGGCACAAGGCTCGCCGGAAAAGTATATATGAAAAGCGGAAGCATATTCGGTGTACGCTGTTTCTCCGGTTATTATGTAGAGGGTGCGAAAAAGTATGCCTTTACCGTGATGGTCAATAAATACAACGGTACGACCGCACAGGTAAATAAGGCGATTGACGATTTGCTATTATCTTTATTCTGATTATCCTTTTTGCTAAATTTTGGTGAATTTAGCAACACAATAAGCCATTGTGTTCTACGATTTTGTATCTTTGTATCTCAATCTAAAAAACCTAAAGATGAAAGGCAAAATCCTAGTAACAGGCGGAACCGGATACATCGGTTCGCACACAGTAGTAGAATTGCAGAATGCCGGCTATTCGGTAGTCGTTATCGACAATTTATCGAACTCAAACACCGATTCCATCGATGGAGTTGAACGTATCACAGGTATAAGGCCTGCTTTCGAAAAACTCGATTGCAACGACCTCGATGGCCTGCGCAACCTCTTTCAAAAGCACTCCGACATCAAAGGGATCATCCATTTTGCAGCAAGCAAGGCTGTTGGCGAATCGGTACAAAAACCATTGTTGTATTACAGGAACAACCTGAACTCGCTTATCAACCTGCTCGACCTGATGCCTGAGTTTGGTATCAAAAACATTGTATTCTCGTCATCGTGTACTGTTTATGGCGAGCCCGACCACAACCCGATAGACGAATCGGCTCCGGTGAAACCGGCAGAATCGCCTTACGGAAATACCAAGCAGATAAACGAAGAGATTATAAAAGACTTCGTTCGTTCGGGGGCAGATATAAACAGTATCATACTCCGCTACTTCAACCCGATTGGTGCGCATCCATCGGCAGAAATAGGAGAGCTGCCTAATGGTGTGCCTCAAAACCTTGTGCCGTATATCACACAAACGGCTATGGGTGTGCGCGAGCAACTGAGCGTTTTCGGCGACGACTACAATACTCCCGACGGCTCTTGCATCCGCGACTTTATCAATGTGGTAGACTTGGCAAAAGCCCATGTAATAGCAATAGACCGCATGTTGGGAGAGAAATCTGCCGATAAAGTGGAGGTTTTCAACCTGGGAACCGGCCGCGGGGTTTCGGTTCTCGAACTTATCAATGTATTTGAAAAAGTATCGGGCAAGAAACTCAACTACAAAATAGTAGGACGCCGCGAAGGTGATATAGAGAAGATATGGGCCGAGCCTAAGCATGCCAACACTGTGCTGGGATGGACTGCCAAAGAAAATATCGACGACACTATGCTTTCGGCTTGGAACTGGCAGCTTAAGCTTCGCGAGAAAGGAATAATGTAATACGCCCGTCTACAGCATATATAAAAGGAAGGTGTCCCGAAAATGATAAAGGACACCTTCTTTGTGTTTCTGTTGTGGAGTGTTCAAAAAGTGAGTGGCTTCGCATCTAATCACTTTTGAGACATCTTCTTTTTTTGTATCCATCCGATATTTACCCTATCTTTGCATCAAATAATTTGAAACATAAATAAATAAAAGAACTACTGATGGAAGAAATGCCAAACTGCCCTGCCTGCGATATGGGTAACACTTATTTTGACGGAACTGCATATGTCTGCCCCGACTGTTTCCACGAATGGACAGGCGAAGCCACCGCCGAAACAGAGGATACAACACCACGCGACAGCAACGGTGCGGAACTCTTCGACGGCGATGCTGTAACAGTAATCAAAGACCTGAAAGTAAAAGGCTCGTCGATGGTTATCAAACGCGGCACAAAGGTGAAAAGCATCCGACTGACCGAAGAACCAACTGAGGTAGACTGCAAGATAGACGGATCGAGCATTGTATTGAAGACCTGCTTCTTGAAAAAATAATACGATAATGAGTATAAAAAAATGGTGTGCCTTTGCTGAAAGGCACACCATTTTTATTATTCTATGACTTCTAATTGCCCGACTTGATCTTTTCCCAAACCAGTGCACTGGCTCCTAATATGGCGGCATCGGCATTATTGTTCAGTTCCGAAAGATAGACGTCTACTTTTTTATTACCTTCGTCATCATATCCTTTATAATTTTTCAGCAAATTAACCTCCATCGCTTTCCTTGTTGGCTCTAATATATATTTACCGGATTTAGCTAATCCACCGAATAAAAATATCTTATTCGGATCGGAGAATGCGACAAAATTAGCGAGGGATTCTCCTAGTATTTTGCCGGTGAATGCAAAGATTTCAAGCGCTAGAGGATCATTCTTCTCTGCGGCATCACAAACATCTTTCGAACTGATTGGCAATTCATACTTTCTTTCTAATTCAGTGATTTGCGCTTTCAGGTTCTTTATCTCTTCTTCATCCTTTTCGCTATTCAGTTTGATATTTTTATCCAATAGTTCAGCTCTTATTTCAGCTATCCGCTCTTTATATTTTTCATATAAAATACCAGTCTGCTTTTGTTTTACAAACTGAACAGCAGTAAATGCCATTCCTGTAGCCGAGGCATACCTTTCCAGACAGTCTATTCTGCCACAGCCACAAATTCTGTCGCCACAATGATAAGCTCTGGTATGTCCTAATTCACCACCCAAGCCATGCTTGCCTCTTATTAGTCTTCCTTCGGCAACAATGCCACTTCCTAAACCCGTACCAAGAGTAATCATAATACAATGGTTTGTATCTTTAGCTCCTCCATAAGCCCACTCCCCAAGCATTGCTGCGTTTGCATCGTTATCAAGAAAAACATTGTCGAGATTTATTTTTTTACTCACCATTTTCGTAATCTCAAAATTATCCCATTCCGGCGGTAGATTCGGTGCTTTTTCTATCTTTCCGGTAAGGTACGAACTGCTAGGCGCACCAATGCCTATCCCGGCAATATTCTCTTTTCCTCCTATTTTCTCATCAGCAAACATTTCTTCCAAAGCCTTGCATAATGCATCTACATACACTTGTTGTTCCCTGTGATCCCAAGGGGCGAGAAAACCTTGTCCTCCTCTACAGAGTATAACCTCTCCGCGCTTATCCACAATGCCAATAGTGCTGCCTTGCCCGCCGATATCAATACCTACTACATACTTGTTTTCCATAAATTCGTGTTTTATAAATTAATATTAGTCCGTTGTCTTAGTAACACTCAGGCTCAGATAGCCCGCTATCATCGCTTCGCAGAAGAAAAAACTATCTCAAAAACAATCCTGAAAATTGGAACGAGATATTTTCTAACAGTTACTTACAAACTTATTTAAAAAATATGGGAATATAAGGTTTTGAAGAAACAAATCTATCACATTATCAAGGTTGATTTATTTTAATCTTCCGCCTGCCTATCAATACCGGAATATATTTCTGAACTATAACAATGGGATAATAAAGCAATATAGTTATCAATATTGAGACAACAATATTGGGTAAAGCACTATGGGGCATCTGCCCGAACTTAGCAAATATTTTATAAAGAACAGGGTGTAAGGCCAGTATAAGTATCGTGCCCGAAGATAAAGTAATAATCATCTTGTTTTGCTTATTATTCAGCAACAAGCATACGCATATAACCAGTATGCAACCGATAAATGCTGCGGGATAATACAGTAGGGGATATCTACCGAATGCTCCAAGACCTGCAAATCCTTGAACCTCGTTTAAAGCGACTAAAAAGGCCAAAGCAACGAGAGCAATAAATACTGCAAGCCGTCTTGTAAGAATAGTGGGCAGGTCTACCTTCTTTAAATGATATCCTACAATGAAGAACGGAATGGCACAAAAAGAATATAATGGATTGCTCAATAAAAAGTTAACCGATTCGTTGCTGACTACCACCAACACAAAAATTGCGATCAGAGGGGCGACGACCATTACAGCAATTTGCAGGGGCAATTTCGATTTCAATATCGCATAAGCGTATATTTTCACAAGGAATAAACAAACTAAAAACCAGCATGGCCCTGCCGGTGCATGCCCATATCCTATCAGGATGCAGGTTATATAATATTCGAAGTGCATAAAATTATTATGGAGAATCATCCCCGGAAGGATTACACAACATAGCACCAAGATGTTCAATAAGAGATAAGGAACAACCAGCGACTTTACATTTTTCGATATATACGATTTAAAATCAGATGAATCTTTATGCAAATAACCCGACAGAAGAAAAAACAACGGCACATGGAAACTATACACTAAATTCTGGAAAAAGACAGCTTCTCCCCAAAAAGAGCAATGCCCAAAGACAACGAGAATTATCGTAATCACTTTTGCCCAATCTACCCAATTTATCCTTTGTTCAGCCATTTTAAAATACAAATCAATATTCGCCAAGAATTTAGGCAAGGTCTAAAATTTTGTTATTATCTTTACTGTAAAAGTACGAATAAAACAAAACTTCTGCAATATGACAAAAAAGGTATTAGCCATTACATTGGTAGCAGCTGTCAGCAGCGTTGCCGTATATGCTTATGTACAAAATAGGAAAAAGCAAAGAAGGCGTAAGATTATGCCCATCAATTTTGTTTAGGCCAGTTCTATTACATCGCTGATTCCGTTGCGGTTGAACAATATACGGTATTTTTTATAATACTCTCCTTCTTCCGATTTGCACTGTAGAATAAAATACAGTGAATACATCTTATTCCCTGTCAGGCTCTCATAACCACTCTCTTTGTTGGGCATATAAAGAGGAATATACGGGTTATCCATCTTGCGGGTAAGGTTTACAAGATTGAACCGGGTGATATCGTTTATTCCCGACAGGCGGTATTCTTTATACTTCTCTATTTCTTCTTTCGACAGTTTCACCCATTTGCGGTAAAGCATTATTTTTTCGTCGTATATCTGGTTTTCGGCTTCTACCAGAGGGCTGCGGGCACGGAAATTACGCACTTCTTCCGGCAGTTTCTTCTCTTCTATGTAGTCGAATGCTTCTTTTATCCAACCTATTTCCTGCTTGCGGATGCTTAATTTGAGTTTGGTATCGAAATATTTTTTGCTCAACTGCGACGAAAAGTAATAGCGCATCAGTTCTTTTATCCGGTCTTTGAACATATAACTAAAGACCAGGATAAGAAAAAGGTCGGTCGTAAAATTGCCGAACCGTTGCGTAGCAAAGAACGAAATCACCGTGGCAAATATCATTGCTATACCGGCTGCGACACTATAATAGAATTGTTCGACAAACAGCCCGTCCTTTTTTTTCAGAGTTTGCAAGAAAAGGTCGCTTTCAACGAATTTTTTAAGCACATTGCGTTGCGTGATCACAAGGCTGTTGTGCCTTTCGTCCCCTCTCTTGAGTAGCATAAAGCCTCTTTTTTTCTTATGGTTTGCCTCTTCCTCCAAAAGCCTGTTAAGACCTTCTTTTATTTCGATGAAAACAGGTTTATCCTTGAAAAACTTTATAATCTGGAATGTATATTGCTCGATGATATTGCCGAGAAAATCGTCTCCAAACAAGAAATACTCCCTTTGCTTCATCGAGATGCCGGCACCTGTCAGCTTATTCAATTCGGCCCTGTAACGGGATGCTATTTCATTAACATCGCGCAGATAGGATTCGACAAGGGAAACCGCCTCATCGTCGGATGGCGCCTTATATATCAGTTGCACATGGCGGCGCAAGGCACTTTTTACAATACAAACGAGCATTTTCACCTGATAGATATAGCTCTCTACCTCGATTTCATCGGAAGGATTGGCAACAAGGCTGTCTATTGCCTTTTGCAAGCGGGGAATAGGGCCGCGGCCGGCTTTAAGTATCTCTTCGAGCGAATAAACGGGAGTTATAAGGCGAAGGTTGTTTTTTACATCTTTATAGAAATCACCTTTGCTGTATGTCGAACGGTTGATATCGAGACTATTGGGCACAAATATCCATGTATTGATTTTAAATTCGTTTACATCTTCCTCCTTGTTGTTGGTGATGAAACCGATTTTAAACTCCAATGCAAAATTATCGTGTACTTTTACTTCTGTATCAATCATACTATTTACGTTGCTGTTTACAAAGCTATTAAAAGAAAGGGGAATTAGCAATTCATTGAAGTTCTGTTTTAGAGTCTGTTTAAATTTTATGGCAAATCTTTTTTATAGCTGTTTTTAGATGGATTTTATGTATTTTACTTGCTGGTTTAGCGGGCTAAACCGAGAGGAAAATGTGGAAAATACGCTAAAAAGAGCATAAAAAAGTTGCTAAGAACTATACTAAAGAACCTATAAGAAATATTTTCGCTAAAATTTGAACAGTTACTAAAAGCCGAAGTAAGAGACAGGTATATTTCTTATTCCGGTTTTTTATATCTTTGGGGGCGTGTAACTCCGTTCACTTAAGCATATTATTTGATTTTGGGTCAAAACCACCATAGAATGAAACATTATATACTGATATTCTTTTTCTCAACATTTATCTTTAGTTTAACTGCACAAGACGAGCCTGCGATAAAGAAACTGCCGGTAAAAATTTCTGTATTTAATGTAGACATAGACAATAAAACAGGAGAAAGAAATGAAAAACTGGAAGATGAGTATATCCTTGATTACGACAGAGAGTATATAACCAGAACTTTTTTAGAGAAATACAAGATGCCAGTAAACGAGTTGGTTTCTGGTAAAATATGAACTTGTGTCTCGTATCTTGTTTACTCGTATCTAAAGAGAAGGTAACACAACTTAGCTCTAAAAAAACCGTACCTTTAAGCGTTTTTTACCAAACCCGAAAATGGCAAATAGAATAGCAAGCACAATAAAGTCGTATATGATGCCCATTGCAATGACTGCGGGCATTGTATCCTATCAGTATGTAGGGCAACTATCTTTTCTTACCCCCTACCTTATCATCCTGATGCTGTTTGTTACTTACTGTAATATTTCGTTTTCCGACCTGCGGTTTTCGCGGCTTCACCTATGGCTTATCCTCATACAGCTTGTGGCAAGTATCGGGGTTTACCTGTTGCTGCTTCCTGTGCATCCGCTACTGGCGCAAGGTGCTATGATCTGCATACTTGCACCCACCGCCACCTCGGCTCCCGTAATAGCCGGCATGCTGGGCGGAAATGTTGCCAGCCTGACTACCTACACATTGCTTTGCAACCTTGTAATAGTAGTTGCCGCACCGATTATATTTGCATTTGTGGGAGAGGTAGAGGCATCGTCTTTCGTGGCATCGCTGTGGGTGGTATTCCAAAAGGTATTTTTACTCCTTCTCACACCATTCTTTGCAGCTTTGTTGCTCAAGAAATTGTTGCCAAGAGTGCATTCACAAATCCAGAAGGCTAAGTCTGTATCTTTCTACCTGTGGTCGGTGGCCTTGGTTATTATCACAGGAAAGACCGTACAGTTTATCACCGAGCAGGATAGTTCTAATTATATAGTTGAAATCGGCATTTCGGTGGCTGCGTTGCTTATATGTATCACGCAGTTTGCCACAGGGCGGCGATTGGGGCGCATCTACAACGATACGGTTGCCGGAGGGCAGGGATTGGGACAAAAAAATACCATCCTGGCTATCTGGATGGCACAAACGTTCTTGAATCCGGTTTCGTCTATCGGCCCCGGAACATATGTATTGTGGCAAAACCTTGTAAACTCTTACCAGGTGTGGCGCAACAGGAAGAACCTTTAGGCTAAAGGTTTCCTCATTATATCGGTAGGTTCGAGCACCATGTTTTTCAGGTACTCAAATTCCAGTTGGAAGCATTCGCTGAATATATCGTCGGCAAAGCCTTCTTCCATTTGTTTTATCGACCAGAATTTGCCATTGATGCCCCCCTCTCTTTTTATCGAATGCTCGTCATCTACATAGGCCACAAACAGGAAGATAAGACGCTTGGTATTATCGTTGTCGAAAACATATTTCAATATAAATTTGAGGTTGAAGTCTATATCGCTCCCTATCATCCGGTGAATGCTGTTGCGGGCGGCAAGGTTTATCTCGTGGCTGTAGAGCATATATTTTTCGAAAGGGTAATCGAGTTTACCCGGATCGAGGATATCACTCTGAGGGCGGGGTTGCAGGTAGATCTTCGAATTGGAAACAAGCGCCACCCTGACTACCGGATGCAAGAACCTGTTTTTCATATTCAGCGAAACACTCTTGGCTATTTTACCGGTCACTTCACCCTTTTCGTTTACTATAGGCAGCCATTCTTCGTTTCGCAGTTTGCCCGCCTGGTATCTTATTTTCAGCATATGGTAAACACCTATAACTATTATTATAAGAGCCGGCACTATAGCAAATATGACAATGTCGTAGAAATGAATATTTTCGGCATATAGCCTGAACTGACGGTAGAGCAATATGCTGAATATATGCAGGGTAAGCCCGTATTGTATCAGCACCGACGAATCGAAAAACTCTTTCAGCAGTGTTTTTTGCAGCAGGCTTTTCTTCCTGAAGAAATGAATGGTAATATATGTCTGGCTGGCGCGCAACAGCATGAAAAGGCAAACGATCATCGCCTCTAAAATTACGATGTAGGTAAACTGGTGCGTCAGTATTTTATTGGTAAAGAACCAAACGATGAGTGTAATGATGATGGAAATAATGGAGATATAGAATGTGACGTTAGGCTCTCTCGTTTTATTATAGAACTTAAGGATAGTATCTCCGGCAATGGCAAACACCAATGAAACTACCAGGCAGGTTCCGACCGTCATCCCAAATAAGCGCAATATTACGAACAGCACAAATGGCAAGAGCCCGATGACCGGATTCGATATATATTTCTTTATTCCTCTACTTAGCATTTTTGTTAAAAGTTATTCATAGTTAGGTAGTTTGTAGCCTATAGATATAGTTATTAAGTTTGTCGACAAAGATAGAACAATTAACCTGCTATATTGTTTATAGTTATTTAAGGTTTTTGCAACAAAAAAAGGAATTAATATTCAGGCTTTACTCTCTTTAAATGTAAATAGTTTATTTATAATAAATTGCATTGCCGCAACAATTCCGATGGATAATATTTTCGCCACCATTTCGGGCATACCCATCTGTCCGATAAATATAGTCATCAAAGTTGTACTTATAACCAACCCTATAGCTGCAATGCCAACAAAAGACCCGAAGCGTTTCAGCTTGTTGTCGGTTACCCTGAATGTAAAATAACTGTTCAGTACGAAGTTATTTATTATTGCCAGCACATTGCTTATAATATGGGACGTATCGGTGTCGATAATATCTATGGGAAATCTATTGTTCAGCAATTCGCCAACATAGGCAGTGGACGGATAATGCACAGACAGTTTTACTGCCAGTATATAGAACACACCCAAGTCTATTACAGCCCCTACAGCCCCTACCATGCCGTATTTTACCAGTTGCCTGAAAGATTTGTTTTTCGACAGTTTTATAAGTTTGCCTTTCATCCGTTTCCTGATAAGATATTACTCCTGTTTTCCTGTTATTTCTTCTCTATTTTATAGAAAAGCATTTCGTCTTTTGCATCATTCCATTTGTCACTTGTTTCCAGCAATGTAAACTCATAATCGCTGTACTCTTCTTTCACCTGGTCGGAGGAGTGGCGCAAAGTTATAAAAAATCCCTTTTCGGGTTTATCTATATCTATATTTTTAAATATGTTCTTCAGATAAAAATTTAATCCGTACAGGTTTTGGTATTTCCTCAGGTCGTTAGTCACATACACATTGCCCCTGAGTTCATACTTTTCCGATAGTTTCGTGGCAAAAGGCTTCGACGAATACGCATCTTTGAAACCTTGTAGAAGATAAGCATCCAGAAATATATTTATTGCCAGCATAACACCAAATCCCGCCATCAGTATCTTTATATTCATCTTCTTCCTGAGCAGGTATATACTGTTTACCACAGCCCACAGCAATACGACAACAGACAACAGCCCGTATATGCCGGGACGGACAAACAAGCCGGAAAATATCTTTATATCATGCAATGTGCGTTCACGCTTCGAAAGGCTGTGCGAGATTTCCTCTACATCGATCAGTCCTGTATATGCCAGCCCCACAATTACCAGTACAAGGATGCTGATACCGACCAATATCCATGTAGATATCCTTACGGCAGCAGATTTATATTCGGCTATATAGATAAAGAAGCGTGCTATAAATATGGCTATGAACGGATATACCAGCATGATATATACGCTCCGTTTGGAAACAGGGATGGAATAAAACACAAGCGATATTACAACAACACAAAGGCTGAACAGCAACACCTTGTCCATCGACAATATACGCTTCCATAATGCCGACAGTGTTTCTTTTAGCGATCCCTTAGGCATGCTGTACTTAATGAAGAACAACGATATCGCAAGCAAGATAGTCCACGGCAGCAAGCCCGATAGCAGATATACAGCATATATCCAGAAAGGTGCTTCGTGCCCCAGCATATACTCCGTGCTCATCCCGGCAACTTTCAGGTGGAGAAACCGCCCGAAGTTTTCATAAAAAGCCAGGTTGAAAAATGCTTCGCCCTGTATCTGGTAAGCAGCGTAATACCAAACGAAGGGAATAACCAATGCCGGCAGCCCCAGCTTCAGGCACTTCAAAGTAGCTTTCATGAAATTTTCTTTTTGCAAGAGCAGGTAAGTACCAAATATCATACACGGCAGCAATATTCCTACAGGCCCTTTGGTCAGGGTAGCCATGCTGAGCAGGAACCATACTGATATCATCTGTCCTACGCGCCGTTTCTCGTACCATGTGTACATCTGTATCATCCCTGCCACAAGGAAGAAGGTAAGTACCATATCTACCCGCGCAGTCATGGCAGCGCGATGTATCTCGAAGCAGGTGATGACTATAAGGCACGATACAAAAGCTTCGAGTACGGGGCGACGGCGGGCCAGAAACATAAAACAAACCCCTATCATGGCTATGAAGGCCAATGTAGAGGGTAACCGCGATGTAAACGGTGTAACTTCGCCATTGTTCAGTGCCAGCGAAAGCCCGGCAATCATCCAATGGCTGAGTGGTGGCTTATATGCAAATTCGTCTGCATAGTTTGAAGGAATCACCCATTCTCCTTTTTCTATCATCGAAATCGCAAGTACGGCTTCGCGCGGCTCTCCTTTGGTGTAAAACTCACCCAAACCTATCCAGGGTAAGGTGGAAATAGTGGCTATGAGTAAAATCAGCAGAAGGGGTTTTTGCAAATAGAGAGTTTGCAGAAAATGGGACTTCTTCATATGTAGGCAATTAAATATTTTTGCAAAGATAATTTATTTCTTATTGCATAATTATTATATCTGCAAAAAAGAGGCACATCCCGCAATATTATCGCCATAGGTTTATCTATAATAAAAAGCTGTACCTCCCCGCTCTCGACAAGGGGAAGCCCCCTAATCCCCCAAGGGGGACTTATGAGCGAAGCTGCGACGAGAGAGGAAAAGTAACAGTGAAAAAGTAATGAAAATGTGTTACAAGTGTTACTTTTTGCCACCTCACTCCCCGCTCTCTCCAAAGGGAGAGAGGGCTGCAAGCCACGACAAGGGAGAGGAAAAGCAACAATAAAAAAAGAGCAAAATGTGTTACAAGTGTTACTTTTTAGGGAGATACAAGATACCGGTAGACGAGTTAACAAGTTGGTTCTTGATAAAATATGAACTTGTATCTCGTATCTCGTTTACTTGTATCTAAAAATATTATTAACTAATTGTCACATTGATTTTACTTTCTTGTCGGTCTCTTTATGAGGCTCTAAGAAAACTATTTCGTATTTTTGTATCCATTTTTCACAAAAGTATGTCAGAAGAAAAAAATATATTTATCAAGGGGGCAAGAGTAAACAATCTCAAAAACATAGATGTAGAGATACCCCGCAATAAATTTGTAGTTATCACAGGCTTGTCGGGTTCGGGAAAATCGTCCCTTGCCTTCGATACATTGTATGCAGAAGGTCAACGCCGCTATGTAGAAAGCCTTTCGTCCTATGCCCGCCAGTTCCTTGGGCGGATGAACAAGCCCGAAAGCGACTACATCAAGGGTATTCCCCCTGCCATCGCTATCGAACAGCGCGTAGCTGCACGCAATCCGCGTTCTACTGTAGGTACATCGACCGAGATCTACGAATACCTGCGCCTGCTGTTTGCCCGCATCGGGAAAACCATATCGCCCGTATCGGGGCAGGAGGTGAAGAAGCATCAGGTAAGCGATATCGTCGCCAAGATGCACGAGTATCCCGAAGACACACGGCTAGCCATCCTGACGAGGATAATACTACGAGACGGACGCAAACTGAACGAGCAACTCGATATCCTTGCCAAAGAAGGTTTCTCGCGTGTAGAACTGGATGGTAAGTTTGAACAGATAGATACGATCCTGTCATCGAAAAAAGAATACCGTCCCGATGATATGCTGCTGCTTATCGACCGCCTGACCTGCGACCGCGACGGGGCAAATATCAGCCGCTTTTCGGAATCTATCGAAACCGCTTATTACGAGGGGGGAGGCGATTGTACAGTGCGCTTTTATGTTGGCGACAAAGTAGAATCTTTCGAATATTCGCGCCATTTCGAAGCCGACGGCATCGAGTTTGAAGAACCTACCGATATGATGTTCAGCTTCAACAGCCCTGTGGGAGCTTGCCCCGTATGCGAAGGGTTTGGTAAAGTGATGGGTATAGACGAAGACCTGGTTGTTCCCAACAAAGGCCTATCTGTTTACGAAGACGCTGTAGTGTGCTGGAAAGGCGAAAAGATGAGCGAATGGAAAAACGAATTTGTCCGCTCAGCCTCCAAATACGATTTCCCTATCCACCGCCCTTATTTCGAACTGACGAATAAGGAACGCGACCTATTGTGGCACGGGGCAAAAGGATTGCATGGTATCGACGATTTCTTCAAGATGGTAGAGGAAAACCTCTATAAAATACAATACCGTGTAATGCAGGCTCGCTACCGGGGAAAGACTACCTGCCCGGCGTGTAAAGGTGCACGGCTAAAACCACAAGCTCTTTATGTGCATGTAGGCGGTAAGAATATTGCCGGCCTTGTGCAGATGCCTATTACCGAGTTGCAGGATTTTTTCAACAGCCTCGAACTCAACGAGACAGATGCTGCTATTGCCAAGCGTCTCCTCACCGATATAAATATCCGTATCCAATACCTGATAAATGTAGGATTGGGATACCTTACGCTCAATCGTATTTCCAATACGCTTTCGGGAGGGGAAAGCCAGCGTATAAACCTTGCCACCTCGTTGGGCAGCAGCCTTGTAGGTTCACTTTATATTTTAGATGAACCAAGTATCGGGCTTCACTCGCGCGATACCGACCTGCTGATAAAAGTACTGCGCGATCTCAAAAATATAGGTAATACCGTGGTTGTAGTGGAACACGATGAAGAGATAATCCGTGCCGCCGACTATATTATCGACATGGGGCCAAAAGCCGGACGGCTGGGTGGAGAAGTGATCTATCAGGGAGATGTAGCCGGACTGAGGATGCACACAGATAGCTATACGGTGCGTTATCTGAATGGTGAGGAAAAGATAGAAGTGCCCAAGATACGCCGCAAATGGAACAACTATATAGAGATAAAAGGGGCAAGGCAGAACAACCTGAAAAACCTCAATGTCAAGTTCCCGCTGAACATAATGACTGTGGTAACAGGTGTCAGCGGTTCGGGTAAATCATCGCTTATCTGCGATGTGCTTTACACAGCCTTGCAGCGTCACTATAAGGATAAGGGCGACCAGATCGTGCAATTCAGCAGCCTTGAGGGCGACCTCAACCTTATCAAAGAGATTGAGATGGTAGACCAGAACCCTATCGGTAAGTCGTCGCGTTCCAATCCGGTGACTTACATCAAGGCATACGATGAGATACGTAAGCTGTTTGCAGAACAGGCATTGGCTAAGCAAATGCATTTTACCCCGGCTTATTTCTCGTTCAATGTAGAAGGCGGCCGCTGCGAAGAGTGCGCAGGAGAAGGTAAGATTCTGGTTGAAATGCAGTTCATGGCCGATGTACTGTTAGAATGCGAAGTTTGTAAAGGCAAGCGTTTCAAACAGGATATACTCGATGTGCAGTATCGCGGAGCAAGTATATACGATGTGTTGGAAATGACCATCGACCAGGCTATCGAATTTTTCGAAGCCGGAAAAGGAAGCACCGAGAAAAAGATAGTCAAACGCCTGAAACCTTTACAGGATGTAGGGTTGGGCTATGTGAAGCTTGGGCAGTCTTCATCATCGCTTTCGGGTGGTGAAAACCAGCGTGTGAAGCTCGCGTTCCATCTGGCTGACGAAAAGCCTCAGCCTACTTTGTTTATCTTCGACGAACCGACAACAGGGCTTCACTTCCACGATATAAAAACCTTGCTGAAAGCCTTCAATTCACTCATTGAGCGCGGGCATACAATCATTATCATCGAACACAACATGGATGTGATAAAATGTGCCGACCATATTATCGACATAGGTCCCGAAGGAGGAAAACAGGGTGGCCGTATCGTTTGCGAGGGTACCCCCGAGACAATAGCCAAATGCAAAGGATCGCATACGGGGCGTTTTCTGAAAGAGAAGTTGTAATATCTATCAAAGAAATACCAATGCCTATATGATTCTGGCTTTCGATACATATTACTTCGATAATAAAGCAAAGACCGTTTGCCTTGCATTCCAAAATTGGGATGAGAAGGACAAATTCGATGTTTTCTCCGAAACGATAGATAATGTAAACGATTATATTCCGGGCGAGTTTTACAAAAGGGAACTTCCTTGTATATTGAGTCTATTGCATAAGATAAATGCAGCAGATGTTAACATAGATACAATTATTGTAGATGGATTTATCTATTTAGATGATAATAATAAATGGGGATTGGGCGGATACCTGCACGAAGCTTTAAATGGCGAGATACCTATTATAGGTGTTGCAAAAAGTAATTTTGCGACAATAGTCCACAATAAACGGGAATTGTTGCGGGGCGAAAGTAAAAGGCCTCTTTACATAACATCTATAGGAATAAATTTGGATATCGCTACCGAAAAAATAAAGAGTATGGATGGTAAGTACAGGATGCCAACATTGTTAAAGGAACTGGATAGATTAACAAAAGATAATTCAGAATATGAAAGATAACACTAAATTATACAAAGTCCTCTTTGTCTGCCTCGGCAATATCTGCCGTTCTCCGGCTGCCGAAGGCATTTTCAAGAAACTTGTCGAAGAAAACAAGCTTGGAGATAAGATAATCGCCGATTCTGCCGGCACTTCCGGCTATCATAATGGCGAACTGCCCGACTCGCGTATGCGGCAACATGGTGCACGCAGGGGCTATAAATTCGATAGCCTGTCGCGGAAATTCACGGTGCATGATTTCGACGACTTCGATATCATTCTGGCTATGGACGACAGCAACTATGCCAACATTATGCGGCTCGCACCCGATATCGAATCCGAGAGAAAGGTATATCGTATGGTCGATTTCTTACAGAAGTACAGCCACGACCATGTTCCCGATCCTTATTACTCAGGGGCAGACGGCTTCGAATTGGTTCTCGACCTCTTGGAAGATGGCTGTAACGGCCTGCTCGAACAGATAAGGGATGGTAAAGTGTAGATAGCTTATCTTTCGAACAATCTCAGGCGTTCTTTCATACTTTGTATCTCTGCCTGCATTTCCTCCATCCTATCTAGTAGGTTGTGGATGACGTCTATCCCGGCCACATTGATGGACAGGTCGTAATACCAGCGGGCATACTGCTCTATTTCTTTCAACTGCGAATGATGTATATATGGCTCATTCTCTTCCATGTAGAGTTCGATAAGGCCTTCTTCTTCCAGCTGGAAGATAAAGTCGGGTTCTATCTGGCTCTGTGTGCAGTATTCTCTTATAATAATCATATCCGGTTTCATAATTCCAATACTTTTAAGGTTATTAAGACTTTGCCAACTGCTCGAACAGCTCTCTTTGCCCGTCAGTTAAGTTTGCCGGTATCTGCACCGAATAAGTTATGATGAGGTCGCCAAATTGCCCGTCTTTCTTATATATGGGAAAACCTTTGCCTTTGAGCCGCACCTTCGTCCCGTTTTGTGTACCTGCGGCAACCTTCAGCTTGACCTTTCCGGTAAAGGTATTCACCATTTCTTCGCCACCTAATACAGCAGTGTATAGGTTTAGGCCGACAGTGGTATAAAGGTCGTTCCCTACCCTTTTGAAGTCGGGATCTTCGCTGATTACAAACGTAATGTATAAATCACCGTCGGGTCCACCATTGCTTCCCGGCCCACCTTGCCCGGCAAGCTTTATTACCTGCCCGTCCGATGCTCCGGCAGGAATAGTAATGCGCAGGTTCTTGCCGTTGATGGAGATGGTGCGCTTATGGGTTTGGTAAACATCGCGAAGGCTGAGATGCAGTTCGGACGAATAATCCTGCCCTCTGAATCCTCTGGCAGAACGCCTTCCCGACGAACCGCCCATATTGCCGAAAAGAGATTCGAAGAAGTCGGAAAATCCGCCTTCATCGCCTCCAAAACTGTACGATGTACTGCCTCCAAAGCCGCCGCCGAAGTTTGCATAATCGGCAAAGCCTCCGTTTTGAGACTGTTGCTGGCGGGCTTTCTCGTATTCTTCGGCATGCTTCCAGTTTTCGCCGTATTCATCGTATTTCTTCCTTTTGTCGGGATCAGACAATACTTCGTTGGCTTCGTTCACTTGCTGGAATTTGCGTTTGGCCTCCTCATCGTTTGGGTTAATATCCGGGTGGTGTTTGCGAGCCAACTTCCGGTAAGCTTTCTTTATCTCATCGGCATTGGCTGTTTTGGGTATCCCCAGAATGCTGTAATAATCTATAAATGCCATATTATTATATTTTGATATCCATAATAAAGACAGTGAAGGTACAGGATCATATATTGAACACCTGTACCTTACATCTTGTTTAATCTCAGTATGAAGGGAAGCTTGCTATTTTGTAGTCTTTACCTTTTCCCGGTCTTTCAGCTCGTCGTATATCTTAAAGCATGCCCACGCATCAATCGCCGCATACATCTTTTGAGCGTCCGACAAGACTTCGGCTTCCCAGTTCGACAGGCGTTGCCCCTTCGATATCCGTTTTTCAAAAAGTATGCCATAAATACGTTGCAAGCCGGTATCTTCTATTCCGTATTGTTTGACAAACGATTGCAGTTCCACAAAGTTTGAAGGAGCCAGCCTCGACCGTTTATGCATAGCCGAAAAATCGTCTTTCAACGATAGCCCTATTTTCTTTATAGCCGGATTTACAAGGATATCCTCAAGGCACTGAGGAATGCCTATAAGATTGAGCCTGAACAGGAAACAAGTATCGTCGGTAGATAGCTGCATCAAAGCTACCTTATGTATTATCCCTTTCTTAAAGGCCGGACGGGTTTCGGTATCGAACCCTATTACCTTGCAAGAGCTAAGGTATTCGCATGCTTTTTCGGCTTCGCTATCGGATTGTATAGTTATTATTCTTCCCCCGAATACCTCGCGGGGCATGGTGGCCAGTTCGTCTTTAGTTATAGTGCTTACCATAGTTCATCGATTTCATCGGGAGACTCTTCATCGTCAGACGACATCTCTATTGTGTTATATTTCAGCGAATGCAGAGCACGCAATACGTTAACAAGTTTTTGTCCCCAATACGTTTTGAAGTTTTCCATACATACATACAGGGCATCGTTCATGTTCTCGGTAATCCCGCGTTCGAATATGGCAGCAAAGTTCTTCAAATCCTGATAGATATCTGCAAGGTCTTCGCTTATGCTTGCTGCAATAGGGCTATCGCTGTATTTCATGTCCTGCATGAAGACTTCGAGATATGTATCGTTGTTGAGATATATATCGTATATTTTAGACATGATATAATTGTAGCTGGTTTCTGTAACTGCTACTTCAGGCTCGTCCTCATCGTTTACCATCTCTGTTTCGGGCACAAGAGCCGTTTTGAGGTACAACAAGGGGAGTAGTTTGGTCAGTTTATCAGTCAGTTCGTCTTCTGTCGTACTTTCCAGATTTTCGAGAAAATCGCAATATTGAACAGCAACCGTCACAAATTCTATAGTGTTTCGCGAATAGACTATTTCTTTCAATTGTTCTTCCATCGGATAGGAGTTAGTAGTATTATTAATGTTGCAATAACAAATTTAGGGTATTATTTGTTAAGTGTTATACAAGATATAATGATATTTAGTATTCTTTAAATATGAGATATCATTTTGTCAGGCTTCTGTATTTGTAATTGATGTTTGCTTTCCTTGCCTGCGAATGTTGCAAACGGCGCGGTATGTTGTATAATTTCCCGCCTTTTACGAGCCTTGCCCCTGTTTGCTTAAACCAGAAAGGGATGTCGTTTTCTACACACAAGTCGCGTATTTCCATTATCCAGTCGAAGTGGCATACGCGGGCGTCTTTTCCCGATTCGCCTCCCGCTGTGACGTGTTCTACCCATTCTCCGATATTGTAAGGGCGCAAGTCTATCCGTTCGAGAAGCGGTTCGCACATAATCATTTTGTGTTTTATCGGGGCTTCCCTGTATATGGGGAGGCGATAGTCGGCTCTATCCTGATTTTCTACAGTGCAGCATATGGTCACATTATCGTACCCGTCGCCCCAATCATCGGGAATACACTGGCTAAAGCGGTCTATCCGCTTGGTTATCATCAGGAAATGGAGGTCGCTGCGCTCTTTCATCATCTTCCATGCTTGGGCGCGCCACTGGTCGGCGGCATCTATAAAAAAGTCGGATGTGAAACAAGTATAGACATTGGTTCCCGATGGTATTTTGTATTCACCGCTCCTCTTTTTCTTCCGGATGGGGACATCGAAGTTTTTGGTTTGTGCTACTATCGTACTGTCGATACCGCGTCTGGCATCACCACGATATACATAGCAATGTTTGCAGCCTTCGCTCAATTTGTGGCATCCATGCCAGGGATTCCATAGAGAAGCCATAGTTGTGTCGGTTTATGTCTGAAACTATCCTGCAGGATAGTCGCAAGGACAGGGTAAACGCATGAAAAATAAAATTACTGTTTTGTCTACTGTAGGGGCAAATTGAAAATCGACAGAGTCAATTATCATTCGCCCGAAGACTTTTACTATTCCGGGCGAAGATAATTCGCCCCTACAAAGCTGATATTACAATGATTCAAATTTTTGTCATATACGATGCACTTGTAACACATTTTACTCTTTTTTTTATTGTTACCCTCTCTTTAGATACAAGTAGACAAGATACGAGATACAAGTTCATATTTTATCGAAAACTAACTCGTTAACTCGTCTACTGGTATCTTGTATCTCTCTAAAAAGTAACACTTGTAACACATTTTCTTCACTTTTTCACTGTTACTTTTCCTCCTCCTTGCGCAGCTTCGCTCATAAGTCCCCCAAGGGGGATTAGGGGGCTTCCCTTTAGAGAGGGAGAGCCTATATAGATAAAGTTTTTCTATTTCAATCGGAATACTATCGGCAAGGTAAACCATACATCTACCGGCTCGCCGTCTTTTATACCCGGATTCCATTTAGGCATTGTTCTTACTATCCTTTTGGCTTCTTTGTCGATGCCATAAGAAACGCTTTGCAAAATTTCAATAGACGAAAAGAAAGTAATTAATCAAAATATTTTATCACCTTCGCCGGATTACCCGCCACAAGGCAGTTTGGCGGTACATCTTTCGTAACCACACTACCCGCTGCTACTGTAGAGCCATCGCCAATGGTAACACCTGCCAATACGATCGCACCTCCTCCTATCCACACATTCGAACCGATGGTGACGGGCGCGGAATAAGTTTTCCAGAAGGATGGAAACCCGTTGTTTTCTTCGTTGTGCGAAAGGCGTTCACCGGGTTTTACGGGATGGGAGACTGCATATATCTGCACATTAGGCCCTATACCGGTATTGTCGCCAATGGTGATTTTGTTGCAATCGAGAAACGTACAGTTCATATTTATCTCGCAGTCGTTACCGATATGGATATTTTCGCCATAATCTACATAGATAGGGGCTGATATCCATACATTTTTGCCACGCGAGCCAATCAGGCGGTCGAGTATGCTATCCAACAAATCTCTATCGGAGGAATCGGCGAGGTAGTACTCTTTCATCAGCTTTTTAGCCAGATGCCAGCGGTCGGATAGCTCTTTGCCGCTTCCTTCGTAAAATTCGCCGGCAAGCATTTTTTCTTTTTCTGTTTTTGCCATTAGGTATATAATTTATTTTTCCTCTCCCACAAACCAGAAAGAGTATCAAAAATAAGAAACTTTAATCAAGCCGATGACATACGCCCTATTCTATCATACGACGATGGCAGGTCAGCACATTTTGCCTGTCGCCAGTCCAATAGTGCATACCGTTGCCCTTACATAGCTTATACTCATTGCACGAAGCACACGGCCCTACCCTTGTCCAGTCGCGGTTGCGATACGGATCATAGCGGTTGTTCCATACATCCATGAATGTATCTTCGTAGATATTGCCCTGTACAAAGCTGCGGTCTACATTCGGGCAAGCGCCTATGCTGCCGTCTATCAGAACGGAGGCTACATTGATACCCGCGCGGCAAAAGAAAAACCCGTCGCGCACATCTCCTTCGTACCTGCCCACATAGCCTTCGCAGCTGAATTTTACATCCATCTTTCCCTTGCAGCGTTTCCCTTTTATAAAATCCATCAGGAAAGTAAACGCAGGGGCATCCAACAGCATCTCATTACTATCCTTCGCTCTACCTATCGGTGTGATAGTGAACAGTCTCCATGCAGAACAACCATTGTTGAGCAAGAGGCGGTAAATATCTTCCAGTTGATGGATATTGCGCTTGTTGACGCAGGTAACTACATCGTATGTCAATTGCCCGTAAGAAGAGATAAGCTGCAAGGCATTCAAAGCCCTGTCGAAGCTCCGTGGGCTGTTGCGCAGCCAGTTGTGGTTATCCTCCAACCCGTCGAAGCTAAGGGTGATAGAACCCATACCTGCGTTGAGCAGCGATATATGCCTTTCCTTTGTATAAGCATAACCATTGGTAACCATTCCCCAGCGAAACCCACGTTTGCGAATGGCGTATCCACATTCTTCGAGATCCTTCCTCAGCAGGGGCTCGCCACCGGTTATTACCACTGTTGTCTCCTCGTGCGGATATTCGTTGATATTGTCCAGCACTTTCAGAAAATCTTCCTTTGGCATATCCCTGTGGCGGCTGTCGGAAATACAATCGCTACCGCAATGCAGGCACGAAAGGTTGCAACGCTGCGTACATTCCCAAAACAGGTAGAAAAGGCTATGCTTGCGGTATGTCGCTTCCCTTTGGCGCAGGAAGACGGCTTGCTTTAGCGATTTGAGTATCATAAAATACGGTGGGGCTTGTTATTTTTTCTCTTCCAAAGTGATGACAAGGCTCGAAGAGTCTGTCGAGGTAAGTATCAAGGTGTCTTTTTTCAGGTATGAAGTATTCTTTCCGGGTGCGGTAAACGAAAGTTTATGCTCTCCTCTTGCCCTTGTATAGATATAGAAGCCTCCTAGCTCGTCGGTTAGCGTATATTGGATAGAGTCGTTAAGCCACACAACAACATCTTTCAGGGGCTTTCCTTCTGCATCGACCACCCTGCCTCCTATATACCTATCTAAACCATAATCGCGCGGCACACCGTAACATGCCTGAAAAGCAAAGGCAACTGCCGTAAGCGAAAAGCCTTTGAAAAGGCGCATAGCCCATTTGCGGGAGAAAAAAGGAGTTTTCATATAGCTTTGTATTTTTTTCAAATATACGAAAATATATGAGAATGGTGAATCTTTTTCATGTGCGGGATAGAGTCCGGCAAAAAGCCTTTTGCTTTCACTCTCGTCATGGCGTTGCGGCTTCCTCTTTTGGAGAGAGGTGGCATAAAATAGTAAACGGCTTCAACTATCTAAATTGAAACCGTTTACACATAACATCCGGAGGATATTTACCAACTATTTATTTAATCTTCCACTTCCCGTTATCCATCCTCAGCGATTGGGTGTCCATCTCTATTTCTTCTCCATTTTTGCATACAACGACCAATTTTACCAATGCGCCTTTTATTACCTCATCATCGTCTCCATACCAGTTGGTATAGTAAACAAAACGGCTGTCGTCGTAAGGTATCGCTTTCACTTTCTTAAATCCTCCGTTTTCTTTTATCTTCTTGTTTACCCGGGCAAAATAGCCATAATCGTCAGTCATGTTTTCCATTACTACTTTCATACCACTCAGTTTGAAATTTCTGATTTCTTCTTCTGTTTTCAAATCGCTTGGTATATGTACATTTTCAATTGCCTTTTCAAATTTCCCCTCAAATATATAGGTCACTGTATCCACGGCAACATCTTCGGGAGATGATGAACCTGAACAGGCAGACAGGATACAGGCAGACAATACAGATAATAACAGTTTACAAATTTTTGTCATGCGTCAATGTTTTTCTTTTTAATTTTATGGATATCAAATCAATCGCAACGTATTTTTAGTTTGCTCCCGATCCCTTTTTCCACCAGTCAAGGTTTTCCCTGTTGAAGTCGAACGAGTAGTTGCTTTGCAACCTATTGATCAGGTATTCTATATTCTCAGGCTTCGACAACAGTGTACCCGAGCCTGTGATTTCGTAACCGATCTTGTTGGGGCTCATCTTTGTGCCCTCCGATTCTACATACAACCTCAACAGGTCGCTCCCTGTCGGATTACACACCTCATTGGTAAGCGTTACGCCTGCTTTCAGCGAAACCGACATCTTTGCATTTGCCGTATATGGGGCAACTACAGTGAACGACTTTTCCCATGGCAGGGTCACTTGGTTTTCTGTGATCATTTTTCCGCTTGCATCTTTGTATGTTACCGATACATCGAAGAAATCGGTAAATTCGACAGTTATATTTTCGGGACGGCTGACCACACTTTCCGGTTTTACTATTTTATAAGTAACTCTTCCAGTCAATTCGTCGTCGCTCGAGCATGAGAAAAAAGATAGTATCAATAGGCTTAGTAAAATGATTTTTTTCATAATTTGTTTGTTTTGGTTATCCATTACGCCGGTATTCCGGAGCAATATTTTTATAAATTTGGTTCTCACTGTCCTTTTTTCGTTGATATACATACATAAAAAAGCGCGGACAATACTAAATTATCTGTTCATGAGGTCTTCGACTACCTTTCCGCCAAATAAGATGAGTAAAGCCCACGCCATATAGCGTGAGCATCAGCACTTTACTCTTGGCGGACTTGAAATTGTCGAAGTTTCATGAACCAGAATAAAAGCTAGACGCTTTTTCTAATATTTTAAAATGTATGTAATTACTTGATACTTTTTATTTCATAGGCAAAAGAAATTGAGTTCGTTACAAAAATAGTATTTTTTTTAAAATAGTATTAGCCACACCCGCACAAACCAGAGTAAACACATGAAAAATGATATTACTGTTTTGGTACTGTAGTGACGAATTGAAAAAACCAACGGAGTCAATTATCATTCGCCTGCACAAAGCCCAGAATTGAATTGAGATAAATTTCATGCATTTAGCCTAGAAATAAGAAAAGCTATTTCTACTTTCTACCAAAAGTTTATATCTTTGTGCTCCTGTATTTTGAATATAATAACAACCTTACAATATGTTTGAAAGTTTAAGTAACAGATTAGAACGCTCGTTTAAGATACTGAAAGGTGAAGGTAAGATCACCGAAATAAACGTTGCGGAAACCCTCAAAGACGTACGCCGTGCATTGCTCGACGCCGATGTCAACTATAAAACAGCGAAGCAGTTTACCGAAACCGTCAAGGAAAAAGCGATGGGCCAGAATGTGCTTACAGCAGTGAAGCCTGAGCAATTGATGGTAAAAATAGTACACGACGAACTTGCCGGCCTGATGGGCGGACAGGCTACAGACATCAACCTGAAAGGTAGCCCTGCCATTATACTGATGTCGGGTCTTCAAGGATCGGGTAAGACTACCTTTTCGGGTAAGCTTGCCAGGATGCTCAAGTCGAAGAGAGGCAAAAACCCGTTGCTGGTAGCAGGCGACGTTTACCGTCCTGCAGCTATCGAACAGTTGAAAATACTGGGTACACAGATCGATGTTCCTGTATATTTCGAAGAGGATAATAAGAATCCTGTACAGATTGCACAAAACGGTATTAAGCAGGCGAAACAAAATGGCAACGACCTTGTCATTATCGATACCGCCGGACGCCTTGCCGTAGACGAGGAGATGATGAAGGAGATAGCTGCAATAAAAGCTGCTGTCAACCCTGACGAAATATTGTTTGTGGTAGATTCTATGACGGGACAGGATGCTGTAAACACCGCCAAGGAATTTAACGACCGTCTCAATTTTGATGGGGTGGTGCTTACCAAGCTCGATGGTGATACCCGTGGTGGTGCCGCACTGTCTATCCGCTCGGTTGTAGACAAGCCTATCAAGTTTGTGGGTACAGGCGAGAAAATGGAGGCAATTGATGTCTTCCATCCTGAACGTATGGCCGACCGTATCCTCGGCATGGGTGATATCGTTTCACTCGTGGAAAGGGCGCAAGAGCAATACGACGAAGAAGAAGCACGCCGCCTGCAAAAGAAAATAGCCAAGAACCAGTTCGACTTCAACGACTTTATCGGGCAGATACAGCAGATAAAGAAGATGGGTAACCTCAAGGAACTGGCTTCCATGATTCCAGGAGTGGGCAAGGCAATTAAAGACCTTGATATAGATGATGATGCTTTCAAAAGTATTGAGGCTATCATCTACTCTATGACTCCAAAGGAGCGTTCGAACCCTGAAATATTGAATGGCAGCCGCCGCCAACGTATCGCCAAAGGTAGCGGAACTTCTATCCAGGAGGTAAATAAGCTGATAAAGCAATTTGACGACACCCGCAAGATGATGAAGATGATGACGCAGATGAAGGGTGGTAAGATGCCGAAGATGAAGAGGAGGTAAAATTTACTTTAAGATTTTTATTACAGAAAATAATTATTTAATTTGTAATTAGTCCTCTTTCTATAAGAGTTAGTACATAATGAAATTTAGCAAAAATAGATCAATAGAAAACGGGTGTTTTACCTCTGAATATTTGGAGGTTAGCTTGTTTTTACTAGAGAGAGAGCATAATCTAATAATAAATAAGGACAAATCCTGCCCTTTTCAAATAAGTATATATAATCATTTATATATGCTTTTTTTGTATACATATACCACTTATATCAATATGGTATATTTTACTTTTTTATCACTAAAAGTAAAACAATTTTCCTCAAAAACAAAGTATTTCATTTTTTCTACTAATCAGGTGGAAGGAGTCGTTATATCTGGTGGGCAGATTTTTTCCATTACAAAACAAGTATTCCCTAATCTCTATCTATGAATCCTTAAAACTATACTAAATGAAAAATTATTTAACAATTGCACCTCCTGTTATCAGCTTTATTCTGATATTCTTATCAGCTTTTGCTATTTATTATTTTTATCCTTTATATGGCGATGATTGGATATATTCTTGCGTTTTTATAGAAGGTCCTGGAGGAGCAGAGTATTCAACTCATCGGATTTCGAGTATAGGAGACATTATAACCTCTCAATATAATCATTATATGAACTGGGGAGGCCGGACAGTTGTACATGTTATAGACCAGGTTCTTCTTGCCATACCTGCTTTCTGGCGGATTTCTCTGAACTCTTTGGCCTTTGCGGCCTTTGTCGCATTAATATATCGCTATTGTAATGTGAATAAACCTTTTAATATATATTTGACAGTTCTTATTATAGCTTTACTTTGGATTTTTACTCCATATCTATCATGTGTTATATTTTGGACTACAGGTAGTGCCAATTATTTATGGGGGACGCTTATCCTTTTGCTATTTTTATATCCTTATTATAAATCCGTCTTTTTTAAACCTATATCTGCTAATAAATATTACTATATATTTTTCCCTATATTAGGTCTAATTGCTGGATGGACTAACGAAGCGTCAGTATGTGCTACAATTGCTGTAATTTTTATGTATTGTTTTTATCAGATAAAAAATAAGAATAGAATTCCGAAATGGGCCATATTAGGAATATTTACATTTTTTATTGGCGCATTGCTAATGATGTTTGCTCCTGGAAATTTTGTTAGGGCTGAATTAATTGGTGCTAAAAATAGTATATTTTATAACCTAAAAGCTACATTATATACTATATACTCATTTAAACTTTATTTATTCTATTTGATTTATGTATTATATCTTTTATACGCTTATGCTAAAAAGACAAATCGGAAAATAATATATTCTTCTATTTCCTTTTTTACATTTGGTTGTATTTCAAATATTTCACTTTTGTTTTCACCTATGTTTCCTGAACATTCTGCCTTCTTTTTCTCAGTAATAACTACAATTATTGCTATAGGTATAATTTTTAATTCTTTATTTAATTATAGTATATGCATAAAAAGAATAAGTGTGTGTGTTATTGGTATTCTTTTTCTACTTTTCTGCCTTAAATATTATACTATATTTAGTTCTTTGATAAAAATTAACGAATTTGCTAATTATAGAGAGCTACTGATAGACGAAGAAATAAAAAAAGGGAATTTAGATATTATTGTACCAGCTAGTCCGTATGAAAAAAATATGAAAAATATATGGTTTAAAGATTTTAGTGATGACCATCTAAAATATCCCAACCCTCAATATGCAAAATACAGAGGAATTAATTCTATAAGAATAGAATCCAATAGTAACGAATAACTTGCAGACAAGTTAAGGGTTGTTTACAAAAGCAACCCTTTTTTTATTCTCCTCCCATCGCCCCGTTTCACATATCTCCAGGCATCATAGAGCATCAGGAAACCTCTACTTCCTCGCCAGATACATCGAACATACCCCCATCGTATAAGTCTTATAAAAAGCCTCAGAGAAGCCGTTTTTCAACAAGGCGGCTACCATATCCTTGCCTTGTATAAATGCCTCTATCGACTTCGGAAGATAGGAATACGCTGTTTTATCTTTCGATATCAACCGCCCGATAGTAGGAATGAACAAGCGTGAATAAAGCCAGTACCCCTGCTTCATGGGAAAATGGCGCGGAGTAGACAATTCGAGTATCATCAGTTGTCCTCCCGGTTTCAATACCCGAAGAATCTCTTTCAGCCCCTTGTCCAGGTCTTCGAAATTGCGTATGCCGAATGCTACCATTGCGGCATCGAACGAATCGTCGGGCAAGTCGAGAGCCATACAGTCCTGTTTATCGAAGAATATAAACTCCGACAGCCCTGCCTTCTCTACTTTCTGACGGCCCACATCCATCATGCCTTCCGATATGTCGATACCGAGAATAGACTGAGGCTTTAGCGTATCGTATGCCTGTATTGCCAGGTCGCCCGTGCCTGTTGCTATATCAAGTATCGTTTGAGGATTTTGCTTGCTGAGCATAGACAGCCCTTTCTTGCGCCACCCTATATCGAAGCCTATTGACATGGTACGGTTCAGCGTATCGTAATTTTCGGCAATGGAATCGAACATACGCTCTACTTGTGCGCCTTTGTTTTCATCGCCCGAATAAGGGACTATCTTTTCTACATTGTATGTCATATTATTCTTCCTCGTAATAGGTGGGTTCTTTGCCGAAATATCTCAAATATTCGAATAATTCATCATCGTAGATCTCAGTCACCTTAGTCTTGTTGCCCTCGGCTATCATCTGGAACGGGTCAGTAGAATTGTCTACCAACAGCCAATAATCGCAGATAGGCACAAACATGGAAAACAGGTTTTTCATACCTGCGAAATACCTGCGGCGCACGACATTTTCGGGAACATAGTGCCCACCGAAACGTACCCGTTGCTCAACCCTGTGGATGGCCAGTTCGGGCGATTCGAGCCAGAAATAGATCAGTGTCACAAAATAGCCTTGTTCTTGTGCCCTCCTGATAAAGTTGGCATACGACTTGGTAGCCAAGGTCGTTTCCACAGCAAAATCTTCCTGTAGGTGGAGCATTTCATTCATACGCATAATCATAATGCGCCCGGCTTCTATCGACACCGATTCGGGTTGGAATGGAGACAAGCCTTTAGCTATCTCGTCGGCATTGATAAATTCCTTACAGTCGAGCATTTTAGGGAACATGGCATACGATGCGGTTGTTTTTCCCGCACCATTGCACCCTGATATGATGTAGAGATTCGGCATATTGATGTCAGTTAACAGTCAACAGTTAACAGTATTTATCTCAGTTTCAGATAATCATTTATATTCTTCTCTATACGTGCCAACACGTCGCCGGCCTCAGCTTTTACAAACTTTTCGCCCACTATTTTCTCGTACAGTTCGATATAACGTTCGGATACGCTGTTGCAATATTCCTCGGTCATTTCGGGTACTTGTTGTCCTTCTTTCCCTTGAAATCCGTTATCCATAAGCCATTTGCGCACAAACTCTTTCGATAGCTGGCGTTGCTCTTCTCCTTTTTCGAACAATTCCTGATAGGTATCTGCATAGAAATAACGCGAAGAATCGGGCGTATGTATTTCGTCTATCAGGTAGATTTTACCGTCTTTTTTACCAAACTCGTATTTGGTATCTACAAGAATCAGGTTCTTTTGCGCAGCCATCTCCGTACCGCGTTGGAACAAGGCGTAGGTATATTTTTCCAATTGCTCGTATTCTTCCTTGCTCACCAACCCTTGCGATATTATTTCCTCTTTCGATATATTCTCGTCGTGCCCCACGTCTTCTTTTGTGGTAGGGGTAATGATAGGTGTAGGGAACTTTTCATTTTCTTTCATCCCTTCGGGCAGCGGCACTCCGCACAGAGTTCTTGCTCCGGCCTTATATTCGCGCCATGCACTTCCGGTAAGATATCCGCGGATTACCATTTCTACTTTATATTGTTCGCAACGCAATCCTGCTGTAACCATAGGGTCGGGAGTAGCCAGTTTCCAGTTGGGAACGATGTCGGCTGTAGCATCCAAAAACTTTGCTGCAATCTGGTTCAGTACTTGTCCTTTGTATGGTATGCCCTGAGGCAGAACAACATCGAATGCCGAAATGCGGTCGGAAGCTATCATCAGCAACAGGTCGTCGCCAATGGAATAAACATCCCTTACTTTGCCGTGATATACATCTGTCTGGCCTGCGAAATTGAAATCGGTTCTTACTAAAGTATTCTTCATTTTTATATATTGTTATTTGTTTTGTTTATATAACAAAAAAGCACACCCAAAGTTACACTAAAGTTGCTTAAAATACAATTAACATCTATTTTCCGATTATAAATCTGATGAAATAGAGGCGAAACAGAGTAAAATTACCCGCGATGGTAAAAATTTTCATTTAATAAAACAGCCTATCTTTTCCCAGCATATTTCTAACATTCTGCCTATGTACACAACACATCACCTTCTCACTCATAATACTCTATCTTCCGCACCGCCACATTATCGAGCCCTCCTTCCGGCTTTGTGCGCCTGCGGATTATCCAGTTGCCATTGTGGTCGTATTCGTATTCGAACAGCAATACCGTACCTTCTTCGTCCCAGGCGGTAAAGTATTCGATGTGAATAACGTCCCCTTTGTCATTGTATTTGAAATGCAGCCGTGCTTCGGGATTCATTTCGAATATAACCTGTTCGTTTTCGTCATATTTCACCAAACGGTAGGGACGTTCCAATCCCTCTTCCCTCCATTCTTTTGTGAGGTTACCCTTGTCATCGTACAAAAATGAAATTACACTGTTATACTCGTCTACACTTTTTGACAACAACCCCTTATTCGAATACCCATAAGAGGTCTTTGCATCCCCGATATAGCTTTCGGTCAGCCTATCGTTTTCATCATACCTGAATGTTTGGATTGCCGGACTAAAGAAAGATCTTCCATCAATCTCCATCTCGGAAAAAGAACCATCTTCCTTTTCCAGCGGCTGTATGCTTCTCTTCACCAGCATGCCCTTGTGGTCGTATTCGCAAACAACAGTCCCCAATTCATCTTGGTCGGAACGAAGAAGCATGCCCTGCTCATTATACGAGTATGTACTATTATATATATGGTTTTCCCAAACCACCTTTTCCTCTACACGGCTGACACTTCCCTTCAGGTTTTCTTTTTTGAGGTCGGTTGTTTTTACATAACTGTTTCGGATGGAAGCCTGCTTTGTCTCATCTTTCGGAAAACTGCAAGAATATACGTTTGCAACTAATGATGAGCCGGTTAAAGCTAAACAGATCAATGTTTTGAGTTTCATAAGTTATTGTTTCAGGTGAATATTAAAAACCAGTGGCAAGTTAATAGAAATAACGATAGCCAACAAGAAGAAAAGGGTGCATTTAGAGAGCAACAATCTCGATATTACTCTTTACCTGCTGGCAAAGTTTCTGGATTGCTGGCAGTACCAGATAGAATCTTAGTAACTGTTTTGTCTTTTTTGTTTTCTGACTTCCCCCCTCACTGCCACGTAATTAATGGCATAGCCATTCCGGCAACAATTTACCCGCTTCTCAAAACAAAAACACCAAATATCCAACAAGCACAAATTAAAATCACTAAATTTGAGATTCTAAACTAGTACGATATGCTTGTAAAACTATACGAAGAAAATCCCAACCCCAAAGAGGTGGATAAGGTGGTGGAAGTGCTGCAAAACGGCGGACTTGTTATCTACCCCACCGATACGGTATATGCCATTGGGTGCGATGCCCTCAACGTACGTGCAGTAGAAGCTATCTGCAAGATGAAAAATATAAATCCGGCAAAGAGCAACCTGTCGATCATCTGCTACGACCTGAGCAATATCAGCGAATATGCAAAAGTAGACAATGCCACCTTCAAACTGATGAAGAAAAACCTGCCGGGAGCATTTACCTTCATCCTGCCCACTACTTCTTCGCTGCCTAAGATATACAAGAACAAGAAAACGGTGGGGATCCGAATTCCCGACAATAATATTATCCGCGAAATAGTCCGTGTGTTGGGCAATCCCGTACTGACCACCTCGGTGAAAGACGACGACGAAGTAATAGAATATACTACCGACCCCGAACTGATATATGAAAAATACGAAAGCCAGGTAGACATAGTGATCGACGGAGGATATGGCGGCATAGAAGCCTCTACGATAGTCGATTGCACAGACAGCGAGCCTGAAATAGTGCGTCAGGGCAAGGGTGAATTAATTTTGTAGAAGTATATTTAATCCATATATTTGCAAACATCTTTGAAATAGTCATTTTAAGGTATCAAAAATCACTGTTTCAAACTTAAAAACAATCCATATGAAAGCAAAATTGTTCTTTTTATTATCAATGACAATATTATTAGTATTGCTTTATTCCTGCGAAGATAAAGATTCGGACGGAGGACGTGGTAATACAAATAACGAGTACGTAAACAAATGGGTTTACGAAAATATGGATTTCTATTATTACTGGCGCGATAAGATGCCCTCGTATGCAAGCCTCGATAAGAATCTAGCACCAAAAAATTTCTTCGAAAAGCTGAAATTTGCTTACAATACCAGTACCTACGATGGCGACCGCTTTTCGTGGATACAGGAGAGTTATGTCGATTTGCTAAACTCCCTCAGCGGGGTTTCGTCAAAGGAGATCGGGTTTGAGTATATTCCATATATGAGGGCGGAAACAGGCTCGGAAGCCGAATTTGTAGTCGTATATGTCAAGAAAGGAACGAAAGCTGAGAGCTCGGGGCTCAAACGCGGCGATATAATCTGGAAAGTAGATGGCGTAGACCTCACCGAATCTAACTGGTCGGCAGCCCTCTATCAAAACAAATCATCGTACCGGCTCGAAGGCCCCAACTTCGACGGGGTAATCACCGTAGAACCAACAGGCACTTATGCCGAAAATCCTATCTACCTCGACCGTACTTACAACATAGCAGGCTATAACACCCCTATCGGCTACATTGTGTACAACCAGTTTACGATGGACAATGGCGACGGGTCGTACAGTTACGACAAGCAGATAAACAGCATTTTCTCGCGGTTCGAATCGGAAGGGGTAAAAGATGTTATCCTCGACCTCCGTTACAACGGCGGCGGATATGTTTCGTGCGTTGTAAACATAGGTAGCGCACTTGTGCCAAACAGGAATACAAGCAATGTCTTCTTCTACAAAGACTACAACTCTGTATTCGATGCTTATGCGAAAGAAGAGCTTGGAAGCGACTATGATACTTTTGTAAACGATTATTTCAAAGACAATATCGAAATGCTAAACTCGCGCGGAAAAGTAACCATTGCCGACCGTATCCCTAATTTTGGCGATAAAATCAATAAGCTTTATATATTGGTAGGTGCTAACTCTGCTTCTGCCAGCGAACTGATTATAAACGGGCTTATCCCCTACATGAGCGATAAAATGGTGCTGATCGGCGCTACTACATATGGCAAGAATGTAGGTTCGGTAACACTATACCGCGAAAACGACAACCGTAATAAGTGGGGCATTCAGCCGATTGTCTCCCGCTCGTACAACAGCGACGATGATTCCGAATACGGAGGAGGATTTACGCCGGGCAAACAAGTGCAAGGCGCATTAGTAAACGAGTTTGCCGGCATTATGGAAAACGGGCTGAAGCCATTGGGCGACGAAAACGAAACATTGCTCGCCTATGCCCTCAGCATGATAACCGGAAAAGCAAAATCGGCAACATTGAAGTCGGCCGCCGCCCTACCTCCTGCCCGGCAGATAGGATCTTCCTTCGGATTGAAACCGGGAGCGTACGATATGGTAATTAACGACAATAAAGTCCAACAATTAATAGACTCACAATTTTAACAAGCTAGAGAATATATACCGATGAAAGTAATGAAATTTGGCGGCACCTCTATTGGTTCGGCCGCTAATATAGCCAATGTAAAAAAAATAATAGGAGAAGTAAAAGCTCCTATAGTGATTGTTGTTTCAGCTTTCAAAGGTATAACGGACAAACTGCTGCTCACCTCGCAAATGGCTGCTGCCGGCGATTATTCGTACGAACGTGAATTTCGCGAGATAGTAGAACAGCACATTACGGTAGTAGGCAAGCTCGACATGCCGGACGATAAGAAACAGATGCTCGAAAAAGAAGTAAACAAGCTGCTCGAAGAGCTCAGCAATATATTCAAAGGAGTATTCCTTATCAACGACCTGTCGCCTAAAACATCCGATAAGATCGTCAGTTACGGCGAGCGGCTGTCTTCGCTCATCATCAGTTATGCCTTCGATGAACTCGAACTAATGGATGCGGCACAACTGATAAAGACCGATTCGGCTTTCGGCAAGCATACACCTGATATAGAATTGTCGAACAAATTGATTCAGGATGCTTTCCGGTCTTCTTCCCAAAAGATACTTGTCGCAGGATTTATCTCCACCTGTAAAACTACAGGCGAGATAACCAACCTCGGACGTGGAGGTTCCGATTATACTGCCGCCATATTTGCTTCGGCGCTCGATGCAAATATACTGGAGATATGGACAGATGTAGACGGTTTTATGTCGGCCGACCCAAAAGTGATAAACGGCGCACACGTCATAGAAACCTTATCGTTTACCGAGGCTACCGAACTTTGCAACTTCGGGGCAAAAATTATCTATCCACCGACAATTTTCCCTGTCTATCACAAAAACATCCCTATCAGGATAAAAAATACATTCCGCCCCGATGCACCGGGTACATATATATCACACAACGGCGAGCAGAAAAAAAGCAAGGCGTTGATAAAGGGTATATCTTCTATTGCCGACTCGTGCCTGATAACAGTGCAAGGGCTGGGTATGGTTGGTATCATCGGCGTAAACTTCCGTATATTCCGCGCTTTGGCAAAGAATGGCATCAGCGTATTCCTTGTTTCGCAGGCATCGTCCGAAAACAGTACATCTATCGGTGTACGTTCGGTAGACGCCGAACTGGCAGTGCATGTACTCGAAGAAGAATTTGAGAAAGAGATTGCGCTGGGCAGCATCAACCGGGTATTGCTCGAAACCGAACTGGCAACTGTCGCCATCGTAGGCGAGAATATGAAATATACACCGGGCATCGCCGGTAAATTGTTCGAAACGCTTGGCAAAAGCGGTATCAGCGTCATTGCCTGCGCACAAGGGGCATCGGAGGTGAATATTTCTTTTGTAATCAAGAATAAGCATCTGCGCAAAGCGTTGAACTCGATACACGATTCTTTTTTCCTTTCAGATTATAAAGCACTGAACCTTTTCATCACAGGTATCGGTACAGTAGGCAACGATCTCATCGGGCAAATCAAACATCAGCAACCAAAACTTATGGAACAATACGGCTTGAAGCTGAATGTAGTAGGCATCGCACGCGGACGCAAAGCTTTATTCTGCCGCGAGGGGCTGAACCTTGACAACTACAGGGAAGAGCTCAATGCAAAAGGCATTGACAGCAGCCCTGCGATATTGAGAGATAATATTGTCAATATGAATATATTCAACGCCGTATTTGTAGATTGTACAGCCAGCGAAGATGTGGCAAAGATATACGGCGACCTGATGGCAAACAATATATCGGTGGTTACGGCAAATAAGGTAGCTGCTTCGTCGTCGTACGACAATTACCTGAAACTGAAAAATACAGCGCGCGAACGCAATATAAAGTTCCTGTTCGAAACGAATGTAGGGGCAGGATTGCCTATTATAAACACAATGAACTCTCTGGTTAACTCCGGCGATAAAATCGTGAAAATAGAAGCCGTATTGTCCGGAACACTGAATTTTATCTTCAATACCATCAGTGCCGAAATCCCATTCAGCAAAGCCATCCATCTGGCCAAAGAATACGGCTATGCCGAACCCGACCCGCGTATCGACCTCAGCGGTATGGATGTGGTAAGGAAGTTGGTTATACTCACCCGCGAAGCCGGCTACTGCGTAGAGCAGCAGGATGTGGTAAAAAACCTGTTTATACCGAAGAAATACTTCGACGGTTCGCTCGATGAGTTTTGGCAGACAATAGATGAAATGGACGGTGAATTTGAGTCGAGAAGGAAGAAACTGGAGGCAGAACATAAACACTTGCGCTTTGTTGCCAAATACGAAAACGGGAAATGTGAAGTAGGATTGCAGGAAGTAGGACAAAACCATCCGTTCTACGACCTCGAAGGCAGCAACAATATTATTCAGATCACTACCGAAAGGTACAACGAATACCCGATGATAATAAAAGGATACGGAGCCGGCGCCAGCGTTACGGCAGCAGGCGTATTCTCCGATATTATCAGTATAGCCAATGTGCGGTAAGCGATGAGAAATTTCTTGGTTTTGGCTATCACCGGACTATTGCTCACCTGTTGCTCCGGAAATTACCCCAAAGAGGGAATTGTCTATAAGAAGGAGTTTCGCAAGGCTAAGAAAGGAACTAAGATAGAAAAGCGGACTAAGACACAGGTAAGGCGGAACTATTCGGTTGTAACAGAATACAATGTTACACGAAGGGTAGCCTATCCCAACAGATGGGTACTCTATGTAATATCGGATGAAAACGACACGCTCGAGTTTTTTGCAAAAAAGGAAGTATTCGATACAGTGCCGATAGGCGCGTTGCTACCCCTCGATACACTGAGAGGTACCTTTGTCGAACCGCATTCTGCAACATCATCGCATTAAGGATTAATTGAAAAGAGGCTATGAATAAGATATCTAAACCAAGACAATCAAATTTCGAACTACTGAGGCTGGTTTGTATGTTTCTTATCGTGCTGCTTCACCTGGTTGCTTCCAGCCCGATGCATGGCATGAATGCCTCGGGAATATTCATCAGCAGTTTTCTATTCATCGCTGTAAATTGTTTTATCCTTATATCCGGCTTTTTCGGCATCCGTGCTACATTCAAAGGCTTTTTCAAGCTGTACCTTACTTGCGTGTTCTATTCTTTGGCCATACTAATTATATTCTCCGTTTGCAATAATGAGTATGACATCAAATCCATTATCTATAGCTTCTTCCCGTTTTCGCGATCGGGCATGTGGTTTGTTACCAGCTACATTATCCTCTTTCTGTTATCTCCCATGCTGAATAAGGTGGTAGATAATTGCACAAAAAGGGAGTTTGTAATACTTCTTGGAGCATGGGGCATCGTAACATTCTACTTCGGCTATTTTTGGAACGAGGGGATTAATGTAAGCGGTTACAATGCCGTGAATTTTATCTTCCTCTACCTGATTGGCAGGTTTATAGCCCTGTATATAGCCGGGAATAAATCGCGGGCATTTTACATGGGTATGTATATCCTATTCTCCCTGATAACGGCAGGTATCGGGCTTGCAATATATCACTTTATGGCACTTGGCATTCATTTCGATACCGGAATCAGGTGGGTGAGGCAATTCGCTCTCTCCTACAACAATCCGTTTATTATAGTTGCTGCAATCTCTTTTTTTCTGTTTTTTAGGAAATTTCGTTTCAGCAGCAAAACAGTAAACTGGGCGGCTTCATCTTGCCTCCCTATTTACCTGATTCACGAAAACAGCCATATTTCACAATATATACACCAATTGACCGGCAGACTGGCTCCAGTTATCGAAAGTGAATGGCTTTATGTTATTTTCTTATTCTTTTTAGCTGCTTTTATCGTAATAACCTGCATCTTAATAGACAAAGTAAGAATGCTGATAACCGACCCTATCGAACGATTAATTGCTAAAATGAATTTAGACATATATTTCAGTAAATTTATAGATAAACTAACAGCTTATATTAAATAATAATAATTAAACATGAAAACAATCATAATACTAGCCGATGGCGCAGCAGACGAACCCATCGCAGCACTAGGGGGGAAAACTCCCCTGCAAGCGGCAAAAAAGCCATATATTGATATGCTGGCAGCAAAAGGGAAGAGTGGCGAACTGGATACTATCCCTCCCGGATTTAAACCGGGTAGCGAGATAGCCAACTTGTCGGTATTGGGATACGATGTGCCCAAAGTGTTCGAAGGACGTGGTTCGCTCGAAGCAGCCAGTATGGGGGTAGATATTCTTCCCGGTGAAATGGCGATGCGTTGCAATATTATCTGTATCAAAGATGGTAAGATAAAAAACCATTCGGCAGGGCATATTTCGAATGAAGAAGCTGCCGAGCTTATCCGCTTTCTGGATGAGAAATTGAACGATGGAAAGGTAAGTTTCTACCCCGGAGTATCGTACCGCCACCTGCTGAAACTAAAAGGAGGCAATAAGAATATCGACTGTGCCGCTCCGCACGACGAAATAGGTACGCCATTCGGCGATGTGATGATAAAGGCCGAAACACCCGAAGCACAGGAAACTGCCGATTACCTGAACAGCCTGATATTGAAATCGCAGGAACTACTGAAAGACCATCCGGTAAACCTCAAGCGTATGGCAGAAGGCAAAGACCCTGCCAACAGTATTTGGCCCTGGTCGCCGGGCTATCGTCCGCAAATGCAAACCTTGCAGGAATTGTTCGGGGTAAAAAGCGGATCGGTCATTTCGGCTGTCGACCTGATTATGGGTATCGGCGTTTATGCCGGGCTGAAACAAATACATGTAGAAGGCGCGACAGGGCTTTATGATACCAATTACGAAGGAAAGGCTCAGGCCGCCATCGACGCCTTAAAAACCGATGATTTCGTCTATCTGCACATAGAAGCCAGCGACGAAGCCGGTCACGAAGGCGATTACGAATTGAAGGTGAAAACTATCGAATATCTCGACAATCGCGTAGTACGTACAATCTATGAGGCAACAAAAGACTGGGACGAACCGGTTACTATCGCCATCCTGCCCGACCATCCTACGCCATGTGCGATAAAAACGCATACCAGCAAGCCTGTTCCCTTCCTGATATACCGTCCGGATGGAGAAAGCGACAATGTACAGGTTTACGATGAATTCGAGTCTCCAAAAGGAACATATGGTTTAATCAAAGGCAGGGAGTTTATGGAATTATTGTTTAATAACAAATAAACAGCCTGATTATACAAAACAACAGGAAGCTACAACAAGCAAACAGCAGGGCAAACGCATGAAAAAATGATATTCCAGTTTTGACTACTGTAGGGGCGAATTATCATTCGCCCGCAGGTTTTTTCTATTTCGGGCGAATGATAATTCGCCCCTACAAAACTCAGAATTGAGTTCGGATAGATTTCATACGTTTGCCCTGAAGCAAACAGGTCGCGGTTTCCTGTTATTTTTTTGCGATAGCCGCCTCTCTTATCAAAATGGATAGCCTATACCAAAGTGAAATGCAGCCCGTTTCCATGCCGGCCTGAAAAGCACAAAATGGCGGGAGCCTTCTTCGGGGTCATAAGCCCGCGCACCTACATCGAAGCGGAGGAGAAGGAAACTGAGGTCGAGGCGAAGCCCTACTCCATAAGCTACTGCCAGCTCCTTATAGAAGGAATTGAACTTAAACTGCCCGCCTTCCTGGTCGGGATAATCTTTTAGTGTCCAGATATTACCGGCATCGATGAATTGGGCAAATTCGAATAGGGGACTTATTTTCATACGGTTTTCGACACTAAATTCGAACTTCATATCGCCTGTCTGGTTTACAAAGTCGCTTCCTCCGGTTTTTCGCCTGTACGAACCCGGACCGAGCGAACGTGTAGACCAGCCCCGGATACTGTTGGTTCCTCCTGCAAAAAAACGCCTTTCGAACGGCAAAACATCCGAGTTGCCATAAGGGTGAGCCAAGCCCAGCCCTACGTGATATGCCAGCGAATGCTTCTTCGACAAATAGAACGTACGGGCATAATCGATCGTTCCTTTCAGATATTCGGCATAGGCAACACCCACTATTTTCTTCTGCCCAAACTGGTCCCTATCTGCTCCGTTGAGGGTAGTGACAAGGCGAGGCAAAGCACCCGAAACCTCGACAGAACCGCGCAGGCTGTATGTAGGGTAAAGTGCATTGATACGCCTTCTGTTTGTCAGTGTTATTGTATATCCCGTGCGGGCAACCAGCTGATCCCTGTAGCTTTCGCGCAGGATGGGATTGTTGTTATTGCTGAGGTAAAGGCTGTCGAATTGCTCGGAAACCCACGGCATACGTATATAGTTGATATCGAGAAAATCGAGGCTATGTGTCATACGCCCCCGCTTGCTCACCCATCCATAATTGATAGCGGCATTGAAAAACTGGCGGTCGTACTCTTTCCGATGCTGATTGGTAAGCCCCAAAGAGATACGTGTAGTAGCAGACGGCTGTTCGCGCCAGCTTTTTTTGAGCCACGGGAAAAGGAACATAGGAAAGGTAAGGCTGGTTTCTACCCCGTACTCGTAGAAATTCTGGCTCAAGAGGTCGGACTTATCGCCCGAAACAAACTCATATGCGCCTTTCAACCGTATATTCAACTGCTCGGAACCATTGAACAAATTCTGATGGCTGTACGAAACGCTTGGCGCAATACCGATATCCCCGGCAGAGTTTGTGCCGTCGAGCCCTGCCTTGAACCAGTGGGCGTTGGCAGGCAAAAGGATAATGGTGGCATCGAGCTTGGTGCTGTCGGCAGGCGACTGGCTGAAGGCAATATTCACCTGTTTTACCGCGCTCATCTTCGTATATGCCTGATAGGTATAGCTTTGTGCGAGATCGGAGTAGTAAGAGCCTTTGCGAAGGAAATTGTTGCGGGCAACAGACGAGTTTCGAAGGAATTTATTCCTTCCCCGTATGATTTTCATGCCGTGGTATTCTGTAGTATCGGCATTGCGGAAAAACCACCGTGTACGGCGTTGGTCGCGGTCGGTGGTACTGGTCATGGTGTTTATACCCGAAACTACCGTAATGTCGTTGATCCTGTAGCGCGAATAAGGCAGGCTGTCTCTGCGGGGATAGACATCGAGATACAAGTCTGCCTGATGCGAGTTGAGCGTACTGTCTACTTTGAAATAGACAAATTCTTTCGAAAAATTGTAATATCCCACATTGCGCATTATATTGTTCACGCGGATGCGCTCTTCTTCGAGCATATCCTTATCGTAGAAATCGCCTTGCTTCAGCAGTGGCTCCATAGGGATGCGCCCCATAATGCGCGCAATGGTGGTGTCGGAAATGGCATAGGTATAGTTCCGTATCTTATATGGTTCGTTCCCTTTGAGGTTGTATGTTACGGATATCTTCTTGCCTTTTATTTGCAAGGCAGTGTCTACCTCTGCATTCAGGTATCCCTGGTTATTGAGCTGTTTGCGGAGTTGTGTTGCCGAAATGGCTGTTTGCGAATTGCTGAAAACGACAGGAGCCTGCCCTATTTTGCGGATAGCCCTGGTCATCCACCTGGCAGTGTCTTGGCCGGCCATATTGTATATTTTCAACCTGAATTTGCCCAACAGGGGCAAACTGGAGTTGGGCTGCTGACGCACATAGTCTTCGAGGTCGGCAGTGGCATTTTTTGTATCGTGTTTTATCTCAATTTCATCGAGCAGGTATTTGCCTTCGGGGATGTTTTTTGTAGTGCTGCATGCTATAAAAGCAAACAGCAATGATGTGGCGAGGGTATAGTTAAGTTTTTTCATACGGAATATAAACAGATTGCAAATATACAATGTTTAACAAACTGCCTGATCTTTATAGAAAGAAACTTAATAACTGCCACTTTATTTTGCGCTTATCCTAACTTTTTCAAAGGGTAAATTAAACCATTTGTTAAATCATTTAGTCTATATTTGTAGATATGATTTCTACTGTTCTTCAGCTGCATTCCAGCGCGGCGGGTAAGTATAAAATAAAACGATTATGAAAACGCTATCGAATACCTTACACAAATACGGATGTTTATTGATATTCTGCCTGCTCCTTGCGGCCTGTGGCGATGACGAACCCATAATACCCGAACCCGCACCCAAGCCTCCTACCCCACCTGTGGTAACAGACAATATCGTTTTCAATATCGATGGCAACCTGGTGCGTGCCGGAAAATTGAAGACTGGCGATGCAGTTTTCAATATCGATGGCGACTATATACGTGCGGGCGGCAGCAAGACCGGTGACATCGTTTTCAATCGTGACGGCAACCTTATCCGCGCAGGAAAAGAGAAATCGGGCGATGTGGTTTTCAATATCGACGATAATTATATACGCGCTGGGGCGACTGCAACAGGGGATATTGTTTTTAATATAGAGGGGGAGTATGTAAGAGGGGGAAAGGATAGGTATAATAACGTGATTTATTTAATGACATTTTCTTCGCTTAATGGTGATTTGTATGCTGGTAAAGCCTATGTAGGTAATACTTTATTGTATGACTTTTCTTTTTCTTCGCTTAATGGTGATTTATATACTGGTAAAGCCTATGTAGGTAATACTTTATTGTATGACCTTTCCTTTTCTTCGCTTAATGGTGATTTATATACTGGTAAAGTCTATGTAGATAATACTTTATTGTATGATCTTTCTTTTTCTTCGCTTAATGGTGATTTGTATACTGGTAAAGTCTATGTAGGTAATACTTTATTGTATGACCTTTCCTTTTCTTCGCTTAATGGTGATTTATATACTGGAAAGGTATATAAATAAAAACTCGTTTACCAGAATCTTGTAGTCTCTGGTAAACGAATAGCAATTAATATCATATCCCCGACCACCTATCCACCTGTACCATTTCGTCCTGCACGCGAAGGATATCCGTTACTGCCACTTTGGGCTCTATGCGGATAGATTTTATAGCATCCAACAACCCTTTATTATCAGCCGTGTCGGGGGCTTCTATCGCAGGTAATTCGCGCCCTGCTGCAAACTCGCGGCTAAAGGGCATCTCGTAATTATAGGGCACGGAAGAAAAAAAGCCGCTAAGGTCTGATCGCGTAAGTGCTTTGCGCTGCGAATTGATATAGCGCACTAGTCCCAGGTTTTTGCTTGTCGATTCGCGGTTGATAACATATTCGCCGCCTTCCACTTCTATATTTGTGCCTTCTATGCGCATGCCGCCTTGCGAGTGACGTTTGCCACGGAGGAGGCCGCCGTCTTCGAGTTTAGATAACTGTTTTGTCATAATGCCAATTTGAACAGTGCCATAAGCAGCATATATTGCTGCTATAGCCTGCCCGATAAAAGGGCCTGCCGTAAGAGCTTTTGCAACACTAGCTGCTACATCGGCTGTTGCCTCCACTATTTTTTTCCCTAATTCAACCTTTTTCCTATCTCTCTCTGCTTTTTCTTTTTCTTTTTTCTTTTTTTCTTTCTCTTTTTCTATTTCCTGTTCTTTTTTCAAATTTTCCTGTTCGGCATCTTCCAATTTTTTTAATTGTTCTATTTCATAATCTGTCATTTGTTGGCTATTATCAGCTTGTTTGTATCTTAGCATTTTGAGTTCGTCAGAATAACTTTCTCTATTTTTTGCTACTTCTGCCTGCTTTTCATCTAGCTTTTTAATTTCGCCTTCTATATCTTCTACTTTGGGAATGAATTTATCGGCAAGCCAATCTGCACCTTCATTAAATTTTTCTTTGTATTCCTTTAATTTATCCAATGATTTTTTATGTTCTTTTAGTGATTTTTCTGCAACGTTGACAAAATCTTTTATTTGTTGTGTCCTTAAACCATTCTCTTTTTGGGAGGTTTCGGTCATTGCCTTATCAATCTTACTTATTCCGTCGGTGTAAGTAGCCATTGTTTTAGCCTTTTCAGCCTGTATCTGTTTTAGCTTGCTGGCATCATCTTTATTTGCCGCTTCTAAAGCGGCATAATGTAGGATAGCAGCATTTCGCGAGTCCTCAAGCATTTTCTTATATTCCTCTAACTGTTCTTTAGATGCTGCTATATTCTCCTTGGTCATAACAATGTCAGTAATTCCATTTCCATTTTTCTTATTTTCTGCAACCCTGTCAGTTACTTGTTTTATAGCATCATCTACAAATTTTGTTGTAGCATCCAGTTGAGTTTTAGAGTTTGCTGCCAGCTGATTATTCATATCTTCATCAATAGCCTTGATGCGCTCAGACTTTGATGATTCTAATGCTATACGTTCTTCATCGGTCTTAGCTTGTTCAATAGCAGTATCATATGTATTGCGAGCCTTTTGTCTTTCTAGCTCTGCTGCTTCCAGAATAAGAGCTTTTTGTTTTGTGTACATCTCAGTTATACTTTTCGATGTTTCTTTTACTGATGCAGTTATAGCTTCCTTGCGCTTTTCATTATTCGCCTTTACAGCATTTAAAATAGCATTGTCTGAATTTTTTATAAATTCAGCCCTATCTTTTTCAGCTTCAGTCGTATCTTTTCCTGCCGCTTTCTGGGCGATAATATAATTATCTATTCCTTTTAATTGCTCTTTTTGCCGTTTCTTTCCTTTTTCTAATATTTTTTTTTCTTCATTGTCATAATACTCATATAATTGAGACATAACCGTTTTCTTTTGTTCCAACCCTGCTATTTCAACTGATAGGTTCTTATTTTTCAAAGCATTGGTTTCCAAATCTGATTTCGCCATCTTCTCATTAAGCTGGGCGATTTTTTCCATATTCGGTAAAATATGTTTTACTGAGGCTTTTAAAAGTTTATCAACACTTTCTATACTCTTTGCTGCCGGATTAAGCACAGATTTAAAGGCATCGTTGATTTTTTTATAATTATCGACTAATTCTTTCGATCTATCATTTACTTTATTTAAGTTTTTGTAAAGAGGCTCAAAACCAACACTTTTAACTTCAAATTTTAATTCTTTATTTGCCATAATGTTTTTATTCTATAGATAATTTTTTTATTTTTAATTTATTCCTTACATTCGCAAAAATGTTAAAAAAGAAAAACCATGAAAAAAAGATTTGTAATTATAACATTATCCTTTTCCTGCTTATTCATATTTTCAGGATGCGAAACTCTTGCCAGCTTTGGTGAAACTTTCTTAGAACCAGATAAATACGAAAAAGAAGAATATAAAGTAAAGGATAAAGAAACGGGAGAAGAAAAAATTATCGTTGTAGAGAAGAAAATAAAGAAAAATTAAAATTTATCCGTTTCCCTATCCTTTCAGTACTCTTTATACTTTGCTCTACTCCGTTTACCTTTATCGTATTTTCCTCATTTGCCATAATTTTATTCTATAGATAAACTTTTGTACTTTTGATTGACTTTAACGAATAAAATTTAACAAAATGATGATGCTAAAGCGAATGACTTATTTTTTCCTTATGGCTTTAATATTAACAGGTTGTAAAAATAAACTACAAGGAAAAGAAAAGCCTGAAGATGACTATTACCGCATTATTTTGCCTGCCAATGCGACAACAATATCAGGAGAAGTCGATTCCATATATTGTTCCCTCTATAGCATCGATAAAAATGACCGGATGAACATAGATTGGACTTGTTCTTATCATTTTGCACCCGATCGAAATATAGTATATACAGCGAAGGAGTATGATAGTGAAGGCGATTGGGAATCGACTGCAAGCTATGTATCCGAAAATGGAAAATATATTACATCCATAATGTCTCATAGTAAAGATTTTGGAAAAGCTACTGAATATTATTTCGAAATTGAAAAAAACAAATTAATGGGAGTCTTAAAATATGAAGATAATCCAGACATGGGTACCGACACTACATATACAGAATATACCCGAAATATAATGATCATAACAAACAAAAGACATAATTTAGAAAAACGGTTAACCTTCGATAACAAAGGAAATATATTAACAAGTGTATCAGCAGATGATAAAAGCTATACAACATCAAAAAGCAGGTATGATGCGAACAACTTAATTGTAGAAGAAACTTTTAAAGGAACCGGTCTTGGCATCAGTCATGAAATATATACTTACAAGACTGATGAAAAAGGTAACTGGATAGAGTGTATGATGAAAGATGATAGCAATCACAGAACCAGAATAACAAAAAGAAAGATTTTTTATAGGTAAAAATTATTACCAATAAAAAAGTTGACCTATAGCTATTGACCAGACAAGCCCCCCTTTCCCTTAACGAATCGTAAGTTTTCTTTGTTAAATGAAAACTGTTAATTTCCCCGCCGAATTTTTTCCTATCTTTGTTTGCTTATACAAATTTGCTCCGGCCTCGTATCTTGTTTGCTTGTATCTAAAGATATTGTTAACTGATAACTGTTGACTGAAAATGTATAAGCAATACAGTGAAATTTGAAAAATAAGTAACAATCTATCAAAATAAGAAAAAGCCGTGTCGAAAAAAGTAGCCGAAACCCCTTTAATGAAACAGTACTTCGAAATCAAGGGCAAGCACCCTGATGCCATACTCCTGTTTCGTGTAGGCGATTTCTACGAAACCTTCCTGCAAGATGCCATTGATACATCCGAAATACTGGGCATCACGCTCACCCGCAGGGCAAACGGCAGTGCCCAGTCGGTCGAACTTGCAGGATTTCCCCACCATGCGCTCGATACCTACCTGCCCAAACTGGTGCGTGCAGGCAAGAGGGTTGCCATTTGCGACCAACTCGAAGATCCCAAGCAAACCAAAACTCTGGTAAAAAGGGGCATCACCGAACTGGTTACTCCCGGAGTATCTATCAACGACAATATACTAAACCACAAAGAAAATAATTTCCTGTGCGCAATACACTTTGCCAAAGGAGTTTGCGGCATATCGTTGCTCGATATTTCCACAGGCGAATTTCTTGTGGCCGAAGGTGCGAAGGAGTATATCGACAAGTTGCTGGCTAACTTTTCGCCCAAGGAAGTGCTGATAGAAAGAAGCAAGAAAAAGCAGTTTGAAGAATACTTCGGCCCGCGCTTCTTCGTCTTCGAACTCGAAGACTGGGTATTTACCGAAGATACCGCCCGCGACCGCCTGCTAAAACATTTCGAGACAAAGAACCTGAAAGGCTTCGGCGTGCAGCATCTCAACAATGGCGTTATAGCAGCAGGAACCATATTGCATTACCTCGACATCACACAGCATACGCAGATAGGGCATATAACCTCGCTGTCGCGCATAGAAGAAGACAAATATGTGCGCCTCGACAAGTTTACGGTACGCAGCCTCGAACTCATATCCACTATGAACGAGGGCGGCAAAAGCCTCTTGGATATTATAGACCGCACCGTGTCGCCTATGGGTGCGCGCATGTTGCGCCGCTGGCTTGTATTCCCACTGAAAGATGTGAAACCCATCAACAACCGCCTGTCGGTAGTAGAGTATTTCTTCAAAGACATAGAACTCAAAAACCGGCTCGAAGAACAGCTTTCGCTGATTGGCGATCTTGAACGTATCATCTCTAAAGTGGCAGTAGGGCGTATTTCGCCCCGCGAGGTAATGCAACTAAAGGTAGCACTGAAAGCAATAGACCCCATTCGCGAAGCCTTCCTCGCTTCCGACGAGATGAGCCTCAGGGAGATAGGCGAGAAACTGAACCCCTGCCCTGTAATCCGCGACAGGATAGAAAAAGAAGTGCAGGCCGATCCGCCTTCATTGCTCAACAGGGGCAATGTAATCAACAAAGGAGTGAACACCGAACTCGACGAGTTGAGGGAAATTGCCTATTCGGGAAAAGACTACCTGGTGAAGCTGCAACAGCGTGAGATGGACGCTACGGGCATTTCGTCACTCAAAATCAGCTTCAACAACGTGTTTGGCTACTACATAGAAGTGCGCAATACGCATAAAGATAAAGTGCCTGCCGACTGGATACGTAAGCAGACCCTTGTAAATGCCGAACGCTACATTACGCAGGAATTGAAGGAGTACGAAGAGAAGATACTGGGAGCCGAAGAGAAGATATTAGCACTGGAAACAAATATATTCAACGATCTTGTAATCAGCCTGGTAGACTATATCCCTACCATACAGTTGAATGCAAACCTGATAGCGCAGGTAGACTGCCTGCTGTCGTATGCCAAAATAGCAAAAGAGAACAAGTATATCCGCCCCGAAATCAACGACACCGATGTGCTGAATATCAAGGCCGGACGGCATCCTGTAATCGAAAAGCAACTGCCTCCGGGCGAACAGTATATAACCAATGATGTATATCTTGACAGCGATTCGCAACAGATAATTATGATTACCGGGCCTAATATGGCGGGTAAGTCCGCATTGCTCCGCCAAACGGCACTTATCACCCTGATGGCTCAGGCAGGCTGTTTTGTACCGGCCGAAGCTGCACAGATAGGGCTGGTAGACAAGATATTCACCCGTGTAGGGGCTTCCGACAATATATCGCTGGGCGAATCTACCTTTATGGTGGAAATGAACGAGGCTGCCGATATACTCAACAACCTATCGCCCAAAAGCCTTGTACTCTTCGACGAGCTGGGACGCGGCACAAGTACCTACGATGGCATCTCCATAGCATGGGCAATAGTAGAATACATACACGAACATCCGAAGGCGAATGCCAAAACGCTGTTTGCCACCCACTACCACGAACTGAATGAGATGGAGAAATCCTTCAAACGGATAAAGAATTACAACGTTTCGGTAAAAGAAGTAGACAATAAGGTGATCTTCCTGCGCAAGCTTGTAAAAGGCGGTAGCGAACACAGCTTCGGTATCCACGTAGCCAAGATGGCAGGTATGCCGCAGAGCATTGTCAAGCGTGCGAATAGCATACTTAAGCAACTGGAATCGGACAATCGCAAACAGGGAATCGCGAAGCCTATAACTGATATACAAGAGAATAGGGAAGGATATCAACTAAACTTCTTCCAGTTGGACGACCCGGTGCTCAGTCAGGTGCGCGACGAAATAAAATCGCTGGATATCGACAATCTTACTCCTATGGAGGCTTTGAATAAGTTGAACGAGATAAAGAAGATTGTTAAGGGGAAATAAGACATATTTAAATAAGGAAGTTTTCATAAATTACAAACGGAACATGAATGAGATACAAATACCCCAAACTTACGACATGGACATACGTTATTGGACAGATGGGGCAAACATTTTCTATGCTGGACCAGATTTTATAATTAAAAAAGCCGATATCAAATCATTCACACTCTATACAGGTTGGTTTGCTAAAGACAAGAATCGATGCTATTTTGAAGGCTCTGCTTTTAAAAAAGCTGATCCCGAAACCTTCGAAGTCCTCAACTGGGCTTTTGCCAAAGACAGGAATCATGTATATACCAACAGAGGAATATTAAAAGATGCAGACCCTAACACTTTTGAGGTATTGGATGATGGCTATTTAAGGTATGTATGGATTGCACCTACCGGATTTGGTAGAGACAAAAATCATATTTTTCATTATGCTTATGGTGGCAAAACGCAGATTTTGAAAGATGCGGATTTTGATTCTTTTGTTGTCGTTGACCATGACTTTGGTAAAGATAAAAATTCTGTATTTTGGAATGGGAGGAAGTTGAAAAATGCAAATCCGGCTACATGGATAAATGTTGATATTTTTAGTACTGATGGCGAAAACTTTTATGCAGGGAGCGATTTACTCAAAGGGGCAGAAGTGAATAAAGCCAGAACTGAAATAGAAAAAAATAGAAAATAGAATAATTGAAATACAATTAAAATTAAAGGTTGGCAAATTCTGAATTACAAACTATTCACTAAACCAGACAAAACTTTAAGGAGAGTAATTTTATGAAAAAGATTTTAGCCTTATTTGCGAGCTTTGCAATAATGGCATTCTATTCTTGTGGAGGCGACGATAACGATAACAACGAAGTACCCGAAGAGCCTGCTAAATTTGAACTTGCAGATATTAACCATATTATCACTTATGGACAATCGCTAGGCGAGGGTTCGCACAGCAGTCCCGTTTTAACGACAAGTCCTTTTGCTGATAATGCATTGATGTTTAATCATGGCATAAAGACCCATTATGGTTTAAATCCCATGTATCGTTTTTTCGTACCTCATATAGAACAGCTTAACGAAGAAAACGGGGAGACTCCTGCTGCCGGTACAGCTCAAAAATTCATCATAGACTATAAGCCCGGAGAAGCTTACATTTTATCATCGTGTTGTGCAAAAGGGTCAACAACTATCGCTCAGTTGTCTAAGGGTTCCGAATGGTATAATAATATGTTGGCTGATGTGACAAATGCAAAGAGGCTGGCAGATGAGCAGGGTAAATCATACAAGCTTTTGGCTGTTACATGGTCTCAGGGAGAATATGATTATGGTAATGGTATTGAGTATTACAAAACAAAATTAAAGCAACTGAGAGCCGATTTAATTGCCGATGTTGAAGTCATAACAGGAGAGGACTATTCTAAATTGCCATTTATTACTTACCAGGTTTCGTCATCTTATTCGGCAGGTAAGTCTTATCCGGATATAGGGCTTGCTCTGTACGAACTTGGTATTGAAGCCGGCAATGGTTTTTATATGGCAACGCCTATCTATCATATGCAATATTTTGACAAGTGGCATCTGGTGAATGTAAGTTCTAAGTTGTTGGGTGCTTATTATGGACATGTCCTGAGCGAGATCTTATCAGGAAATGAATGGGAGCCGCTGCGACCGGTTTCTCATACGGTAAGTGGAGATAATATCCTGCTTGTTTTTAATAAGGGAGGCTTGGCATTCAGCAAACCAGATTATCTGACGGAAAATATACCAAATCATGGATTTTCTGTAAAGAACAGCGAAGGAAAAGAACTAATAAAGTTTGTTATTATAGTATCTGACAATACCATCAAGATAGAATGTGTGGATACGCCAAGGGATGTGACCGTGACATACGGATTTTCTAATACTAATAACCGGAATGCCGGGGAACTGCATGACAGTAGTAGTGTGAAAATGAAAATTGGCGGGACTACTTTCAGTATGTATAACTGGTGCTCCATCTTCGAGTATAAGTTGTAGCCCGTTTATGCTGTAATATCGCTGTTTTATCGGCTATACATATTGGAGCATTTTTATCAAATTCAACACAAAAAAGAAAGGTGTCCTTTATTACTTTTAGGACACCTTCTTGCTTTATATAGATCTACTTGCTCAGATTAGCTATACTCTCCTTTATAGTCTTTATCTTGCTTTCGGCATCCGCTTGTTTCTTGCGTTCGTTTTCTACGATCTCAGGCTTGGCATTGGCCACAAACTTCTCGTTGCTTAGCTTCTTCGCTACCGATTTTAAGAAGCCTTCGAGGTAGATAAGTTCTTCGTTGAGCTTCTTCAATTCTGCCTCAATATCAATGTTATTGCCCAATGGAACGGAGAACTCGGTTGTACCTACAAGAAACGAAGCTGCTGTCGCATCCTTTTCGCTCACGGATTTAATCTCCGATAGGTTTGCCATCTTGGCAATGACGCTATCGAATGCATTGTTGTATTCACCGATAACATCGAGCCCTAGCTGCTCCTTGTTAGGAATATTCTTTTGCAGGCGTATTGTGCGTACTCCGGCAATAGTCTCTTTCACTTTCTCGAAGGCATCGAGCAAACTGCTATCAAATGTTATATCTTTTGGCATTGCCGATATCATAATGCTTTCACCGTCTTTCCTTTCGGTCAGTGCCTGCCATAGTTCTTCGGTGATGAACGGCATAAACGGATGAAGCAAACGAAGCAACGAATCGAAGAAGCCAAGTGTAGCTTCGTAGGTTTTCCTGTCTATCGGCTGTTGGTAAGCAGGTTTCACCATCTCAAGATACCACGACGAAAACTCGTCCCAGAAAAGCTTATATACTGCCATCAGGGCTTCCGACAGACGGTATTTGCCAAACAAGTCGTCCATTTCACCGAGTGTCTTAGCCAATACGTTTTCGAACCAGTCGATAGCTATCTTTGCCGATTCGGGTTGCGCTATACTGTCGCTTACTTCCCAGCCTTTCACCAAGCGGAAAGCATTCCATATCTTGTTATTGAAATTACGTCCCTGTTCGCAAAGCCCTTCGTCGAATGGCAAGTCGTTTCCGGCAGGCGAAGTCAACAGCATACCCATACGCACGCCGTCTGCACCATATTTCTCCATCAGTTCGATAGGGTCGGGCGAGTTGCCGAGCGATTTCGACATCTTGCGTCCCTGCTTGTCGCGTACAATACCTGTGAAATATACATTGTGGAAACAAGCCTCGCCACGGTATTCATATCCCGCCATAATCATGCGCGCCACCCAGAAGAATATGATTTCAGGGGCAGTCACCAGGTCGTTGGTAGGATAGTAATAGCTGATATCTTCGTTGTCTGGGTTATTGATGCCATCGAAAACAGAGATAGGCCATAGCCACGATGAAAACCATGTGTCGAGGCAATCTTCATCCTGACGGAGATCTTCCATCTTGAGATTGGGATTTATCTTATGTGCTTCTTCCAATGCTTTCTCAGGCGTTTCACCTACTACAAATCCACCTTCCGGCAGATAATATGCAGGTATTTGATGTCCCCACCATAGCTGGCGGCTGATATTCCAGTCCTTGATATTTTCCATCCAGTGACGGTACATGTTTTTGAACTTGGCAGGATGGAACTTTATAGTATCGCTTTCTACTGCATCGAGCGCAGGCTTTGCCAGATTCTCCATTTTGAGGAACCATTGCATCGACAGTTTCGGCTCGATAGGTACATGTGTACGCTCCGAATAACCTACACTGTTGGTATAAGCTTCTACTTTTTCGAGCAATCCCAGTTCATCGAGGTCTTTCTCTATCTTCTTACGCACTTCGAAACGATCCATTCCTGCATATTGCAGTCCATGCTCGTTGAGTGTGCCATCGTCGTTGAGTATATCAATTCCTTCGAGGTTGTGCTTCTGCCCCAGCATATAGTCGTTTACATCGTGGGCAGGGGTCACTTTCAGGAATCCCGTACCAAATTCCATATCCACATATTCGTCTTCTATGATAGGCACTACGCGGTTGGCGATAGGCACTATCACCTTCTTGCCTTTCATATGAGCTGTTTTCGGATCGTTAGGATTGATACATACGGCTATATCGCCAAAGATGGTTTCGGGTCGGGTAGTGGCAACTACAATGTATGTACTCCCCCCTTGGGGGGTCGGGGGGGCTATTTCATACCTTACATAATACAGCTTTCCGTGTTCTTCCTTATGGATAACCTCTTCGTCCGATACTGCGGTCTTTGCAGCAGGATCCCAATTGACCATACGGATGCCGCGATAGATAAGCCCCTTGTTGTATAAATCGACAAAAACCTTGATAACGCTTTCGGAACGCTTCTCGTCCATCGTGAAACAGGTACGATCCCAGTCGCACGAAGCACCTAGTTTTTTTAGCTGTTCGAGGATGATGCCGCCATGCTTGTGAGTCCAGTCCCAAGCATGCTTGAGAAACTCCTCGCGGGTAAGGTCGTTCTTGTTGATACCTTCGGAAGCAAGCTTTGCCACAACTTTTGCTTCGGTGGCGATAGAAGCGTGGTCGGTGCCGGGAACCCAGCAGGCATTCTTGCCTTGCATACGGGCGCGGCGTACAAGTATATCCTGTATAGTGTTGTTGAGCATATGTCCCATGTGCAGGACGCCGGTGACGTTTGGCGGCGGGATCACGATTGTATAAGGTTCGCGACTATCGGGCTCGGAGTGAAAGAATTTCTTTTCGAGCCAGTATTTGTACCATTTGTCCTCTACTTCGGCAGGATTGTACTTACTTGCAATTTCCATATTAATAGTTCATTATCGTTTTTGAGGGAACAAAAATACGAAATAGTTTTCTATTTGCTCCTGTTTATTAATACGCTCGTGCAAAATTCTATTGTATAGCCAGGCTATTTAGTTAAAAAGTAACTCTTTTTCAGTTATCAGTCAACAATATCTTTAGATACAAGTAAACAAGATACGAGACACGAGTTCATATTTTATCAAGAACCAACTCGTTTACTCGTCTACTGGTACCTTGTATCTCTCTAAAAGGGGGTGCTGTTAAGTTCTGGTTATAGGGGCTTATAATAGATAAATAGAAAATAATTATTTATAAAAATGATAACCCAATAACTTTTATAAAAACAGAGTGAATCCCCCATTTTAACACATCCCCACCCTTCTCCATCACAAAAAAGCATTACTAATACACTGAAAACGTTAATAATAAAATAAAAGGAAAAACAAACCACAGAAAAAACAATAACTTTACAGCCAGTTATGAAAGAATACCGACTGACCGACTGGCTGCCGACCACCAAAAAAGAGGTGGAACTCAGGAGATGGGACGAACTGGATGTAATCCTTTTCTCCGGCGATGCCTATATAGACCATCCATCGTTTGGCGCTGCCGTAATAGGACGCCTGCTCGAAAAAGAAGGGCTGCGGGTAGCCATCGTGCCACAACCAAACTGGCGCGACGACCTGCGCGACTTCAAGAAACTGGGCAAACCCCGCCTGTTTTTCGGCGTAAGTGCAGGAGCAATGGACTCGATGATCAACCATTACACTGCCAACAAGCGCAAGCGTTCCGACGATGCCTATACCCCCGACGGAAGGGCAGATATGCGTCCCGACAGGACATCGGTAGTATATAGCAACATACTCAAAGACCTGTTTCCCAATGTGCCCATCGTTTTGGGAGGCATAGAAGCATCGTTGCGCAGGGTGACGCACTACGACTATTGGGACGACAAACTGCATAAATCGATACTCGCCGACTCGCAAGCCGACATACTGATATACGGTATGGGCGAGCAGCCATTAAAAAAGCTCGTTGCGGAGCTAAAATCGGGCAAAACCGTATCGCAGCTAACAGATATACCCCAAACCTCCTTTTTGTCCGAAAAAACGCAAATAAATGCATATTCCGGCAACAAAGAAGACATCATACTACACTCGCACGAAGAATGCCTTGCCGACAAGCTGAAACAAGCCCGCAATTTCAGGATAATAGAAGAGCAGTCGAATATGGCAAACGCAGCAAGGATTATACAGCACTGCGACGACAAGGCAGTTGTAATCAATCCTCCCTACCCTCCCATGTCGGAACAGGAGATAGACGCATCGTTCGACCTGCCATACACCCGCCTGCCGCACCCAAAATACAAGAACAAAACGATTCCGGCATTCGAAATGATAAAATTCTCGGTAAATATGCACCGGGGATGTTTCGGAGGATGCGCCTTCTGTACCATATCGGCGCATCAGGGCAAGTTTATAGCTTCGCGGTCGAAAACGTCGATACTCAAAGAAGTGAAACAAATAGCAGATATGCCGGGCTTCAAAGGCTACCTGAGCGACCTCGGCGGCCCTTCGGCAAATATGTATAAGATGCAGGGGAAAGATCAGGATGTATGCAGCAAATGCAAACGCCCGTCGTGCATCCACCCAAAAATCTGCAAAAACCTGAATACAGACCACACACCATTGCTCGACATCTATAAAGCAGTAGATGCACTGCCCGCAATAAAAAAATCGTTTATCGGCAGTGGGGTGCGCTACGATATGCTCCTGCACAGAAGCGACGACGAAAAAATAAACAAATCGGCAAACCAATATACTAAAGAGCTGATAAAGAACCATGTATCGGGCAGATTGAAGGTCGCTCCGGAGCATACATCCGACAGGGTACTGAATTATATGCGGAAACCAAGCTTCGACCAGTTCTATACATTCAAGAAGATATTCGACAAAATAAATAAGGAAGAGGCTATAAATCAACAACTTATACCCTATTTCATATCATCGCATCCGGGATGCAAAGAAGAAGATATGGCAGAACTGGCTTCAACTACCAAGCCATTAGGGTTTAAACTGGAGCAAATACAAGACTTCACCCCTTCGCCCATGACGCTCGCCACCGAGATGTATTATACCGGTTACCACCCCTATACACTGGAAAAAGTATATACAGCACGAACTAAAGAACAAAAACTGGCTCAGAGGCAATACTTCTTCTGGTACGACAGGGAATACAAAAACCAGATTATAAAATCGTTGAACAAAATAAACCGTAAAGACCTGATAAAAAAGCTTTATCCGGACAACAGCAATATAAAACCAAAACGAAAATAATAGTCAAACCCTAGTTACTCAAAATCAATGAAACATTTGTTTATTACTATCGGCTTCCTGATGCTATCCATCACGGTGGCGGCACAAAACGAAAATGGAGATATCATCGTTGAAAACGACAATATGCCAGCTTTCAGGCTATCATCGTCCGTTTACGGAAATATAGACTCCGAAGACTTAAAAGGCAAAGTAATACTCATAAATATTTTTACAACATGGTGCAGGCCATGCCAGGTAAAACTAGCCGAAGTAGAAAAAAGCCTTTACCCTAAATTCAAAGATAACCCCGATTTCATCATGTTGAGTGTAGGGCGCGAACATACCGACGAAGAATTGGCAAAATACAATAAAACAAAGAACTTTCCCTTCCCACTCTATCCTGACCCGAACAGAGCATTCACCGGAAAATTTGCTACCCAAAGCATACCCCGCTCATACCTGATAGATAAAAACGGAAAAGTAATAATGACTACTACCGGTTATACAAAAGCCGAACATAAGCAACTGATAAAATCAATAGAAAAAAGCCTGAAATAAAAAAACCGGACGTTTGTGCCAATTCGATCCAATCAGCCATCTAAACAAGTAAGCCCAACAGACTCTTAACAAACAGTAAAAACTTAGATTTTGAATACTATAAAAAACAAGTAAATACAACTTAAAAAGAAAAATATTTACCTTTGTATAAGAATAGTAATGATAACAAACTTTTTCCAGTAAAATATGAACTTCAACTATGATGTGCTAGTAGTCGGCGCAGGCCATGCAGGGTGTGAAGCCGCCACTGCTGCTGCTAATATGGGATCGAAAACTCTATTGATAACAATGGACATGAACAAGATTGCCCAGATGAGTTGCAACCCGGCAGTTGGAGGAATAGCAAAAGGACAAATCGTGAGGGAAATAGATGCCCTCGGCGGACAAATGGGAATAGTTTCGGATATGACAGCTATTCAGTTCCGGATGCTCAACCGATCGAAAGGCCCGGCAGTATGGAGCCCACGGGTGCAAAGCGACAGGGCGCAGTTTATTATAAAATGGCGCGAAATAGTCGAAAACACCGACAATCTTTTCATTTGGCAAGACACAGTTACATCGCTTATCATAAAAGATAAAACCGTAGCAGGCGTAAAAACTTCGCTTGGCGTAGAGTTTTTGGCCAAGTCGGTTGTGCTTACCAACGGCACATTCCTGAACGGGCTGATGCACATCGGTAAAACCCAGATAGAAGGCGGACGCGTTTCCGAACCTTCGTCATCGGGCATAACAGAACAACTGAAAGAATTGGGCTTCACTACCGACAGGATGAAGACAGGTACACCGGTAAGAATAGACGGTAGAAGCGTCGATTTCTCCCTAATGGAAGAACAAAAAGGAGACGACGATTTTCATAAATTTTCGTATCTCGACTTCAAGCCCCGCCCATTGGAACAGCTTAGTTGCTGGATATGCTACACCAACGAAGAAGTGCACAAGACATTGAGCGATGGATTAGAAGACTCACCTCTATACAACGGACAAATAAAAAGCATAGGCCCACGATATTGCCCAAGCATAGAAACCAAGATAGTAACATTTGCAGACAAAACCGCACACCAATTATTCCTCGAACCGGAAGGAGTGAACACACAGGAATATTACCTGAATGGATTCTCATCCTCCCTCCCACTCCACACACAAATCGAGGCATTACAAAAAGTGCCGGCTTTTCGCAACATACATATCTACCGTCCGGGTTATGCAATAGAATACGATTTCTTCGACCCCACCCAACTCTACCATACTTTGGAAACAAAGATAGTAAGCAACCTGTTTTTCGCAGGACAAATAAACGGCACAACCGGATACGAAGAAGCCGGAGGACAAGGGCTCATAGCAGGAATCAACGCACACCTGAAAGCCCACGGTGGAAACGAATTTACAATAAAAAGAGATGAGGCATATATAGGAGTCTTGATAGACGACCTTGTAACCAAAGGTGTGGATGAACCCTACCGTATGTTTACATCGCGAGCCGAATACAGGATACTACTCAGGCAAGACGATGCAGATATGCGCCTGACAGAAAAAGCATACAACACAGGGTTGGCAAAACAGGAAAGGATAGATTTGCTAAACGAGAAGAAAAAAGAAATAGACCGGATCATTGGGTTTACATCGAATTACTCGCTCAAGCCGGAATACATAAACCCCGTTTTAGAATCTTTCGGCACAAGCCCGTTGAAGCAAAAAGCAAAATTAAAAGACATAATTACCCGTCCTCAAATAGATATAAAAAACATAGCAGAACATATACCTGCATTCAAAGAAGAACTAGAAAAGACGCCCAACAGAAAAGAAGAAATAATAGAGGCAGCAGAAATACGCATAAAGTACGATGGGTACATCAAAAGAGAACAATTGATAGCAGATAAGATAACCAGACTCGAAAACATACGAATAAAAGATAAATTCGATTACAATAGCATACTATCTTTATCGACAGAAGCCCGGCAAAAATTAGAAAAAATAAACCCAGAAACCATCGCCCAAGCGAGCAGAATACCAGGGATATCACCCAACGACATATCCGTATTATTAGTTCTTTTAGGGCGATAAAACCGAAAGTTTCACGTGGAACATAAACGACAAAACAAACAAAAAGACCGAAAGTTTCACGTGGAACACAAACAGTAAAACGAAGTAAAAACAGCAATGTTTCACGTGAAACATATAAACAAACAGAGATGAAAACAGCCCTAGCCAACCTGGAAAAACTTAAAAATGGAGTTAGGAATATCCCCGATTTTCCCATCAAGGGAATCCAATTTAAGGACGTAACTACACTTTTTAAGTCGACCGAACTACTTGCAATAGCAAGCAAAACCCTAACCGACGAGTATAGAGGATTAGGTATAACCAAAGTGATAGGAATAGAATCGCGAGGTTTTATTATGGCCCCCATCCTGGCACTAAACTTACAAGCCGGATTTATACCCATTAGGAAAGAAGGGAAATTGCCTGCCGATGTTTACGAAGAAGAGTATGAAAAAGAGTACGGGAAAGACAAAATACAAATACACAAAGATGCTCTAACATCCGAAGATATCATACTAATTCACGACGACCTATTGGCCACAGGCGGAACAATGCATGCTGCATACAACTTGATAAACAGGATAGGAGTGAAGAAAATATACATCAACTTCTTAATAGAACTAGAAGACTTGAAGGGGAGGGAAATATTCCCGAAAGATACTGATATTAGATCGTTGATCAAATATTCTATCTAAGAAACAGAGAAAGGCTTCTTTCTATTACACTTTACACAAGACACAAACTTAGTTTATTACACATAAAAGTTTAAGGATATGAATGAATATCTAAAAAATATCATTAGTAATATACCTGAAAAACCAGGCTGTTATCAATACTTTGATGACAAAGGGATTATTATATATATCGGCAAAGCAAAAAACCTGAAGAAAAGAGTATCTTCATATTTTACAAAAACCCATAGCGATAGCCCAAAAACAAGAATACTTGTCAATAAAATAAGGGATATAAAATACATTATTGTCGATTCGGAAGCCGATACGCTTTTGTTGGAAAACAATCTGATAAAAAAACACCAACCCCGGTACAATGTATTGTTGAAAGATGACAAAACATACCCGTCGATTGTAATCAGAAATGAATATTACCCACGGGTAGAACTGACGAGAAATATAGTACAGGATGGGTCGCAATACTTTGGGCCATATTCGGATGTGCCAAGTATAAAAAACCTCCTCAAGTTTATACACAAGCTATTCCCCGTACGCACCTGCTCTCTAAACTTAGCACCGGAGAAAATAAATGAAGGAAAATATAAAGTATGCCTCGAATATCATATAAAAAGATGTTCGGGGCCATGTGCAGGCCTTCAATCGCAGGAAGATTACAGTGAAAATATCAATTCGATAAAAGAGATATTGAAAGGTAATTCCAGCACCGTCAGCAACGAAATATACAAACAAATGTTGGAATATTCCAACAAACAGGAATTTGAACAGGCAAATAAGCTAAAAGAAAAATTCTTGTTGGTAGAAAATTTCAAAAACAGGTCTACAGTCGTAAGCAGCATCAATTACAACATCGACGTGTATAGTTACGACGAAGATGAAGACGAAAACTTTATCTTCATCAATTATCTGAATATACACAATGGGGCTATCATACAGGCCTATACTTTCGAATACAGAAAGAAAAATGAAGAAGAAAAAGAAGAGTTGCTCGCTCTTGGTATTTTAGAAATAAGACAAAAATTCGGATCGACAGCCAAAGAAATCGTTGTCCCTTTCTACCCTGATATAACAATAGAGGGTGTAGAATTTACTATTCCGCAACGGGGAGACAAGAAAAAACTCCTACTGCTCTCTACTCAAAATGCAAAACAGTATAAACAAGACAGGATTAAGAAGATGGAGAGCCTCAATCCGGAGCAACGCAGTGTAAGGATCTTGAAAGAAATACAAAAAGACCTCAATCTCAAAGACCTGCCTGTACATATAGAATGTTTCGACAACTCGAACATACAAGGTAGCAATCCCGTATCAGCCTGCGTAGTTTTCAAAATGGGAAAACCATCGAAAAGAGACTACCGCCACTTCAATGTGAAAACAGTGGAAGGGCCCGACGATTTTTCGACCATGCGCGAAGTTGTGTACAGAAGATATCACAGGCTACTTGAAGAAAACACTCCCCTACCCCAACTCATAGTAATAGACGGAGGAAAAGGACAATTGAGTTCGGCATGCGAATCGCTGAAAGAATTAGGTATCTACGGCAAAGTAGCAATTATAGGCATAGCCAAACGTCTGGAAGAAATATATTATCCCGAAGATTCTATCCCATTGTATCTGGACAAAAATTCGGAATCGCTGAAAGTCATACAGCACTTGCGCGACGAAGCCCACCGATTTGGAATAACGTTTCACCGCAACCAGAGAAGCAAGAACCAGATAAAATCGGAACTAGACAACATCAAAGGAATAGGTGACGAAACAAAAAGGCTACTCTTCAAAGAATTTAGAAGTGTGAAAAGAATAAAGGAAGCTTCGGACGAGAGCATAGAAAAAATCGTCGGCAAATTTAAGACAAAATTAATACGGAACTATTTCGAAAATAAAACAGTAAAATAAATTGCTAACTTTGTTCATTAATCATTCTCCGTTCGTAACGGACAAAAAAGATAGAAATATTTTCCTCAAAAAAGCCTAATGACAGAAAAACTAAAAAAAGACAGGATATTATTTGCCGACCTACTTAGGGTAGGTACAATTTTTGCCATCATGGTTTTTCATATCACTACCAACAGATGGCTTGTAGCATTCGACGAAAATCCGACTGAGTGGCATGTAATAAATATTTTTGTTGCCGGGCTTCGTTGGTGTGTCCCTGTCTTCTTTATGTTGAGCGGAATGATATTTCTCGATCCGGAATACAAAATAACCACAAAAAAGCTATTTTCGAAGACAATTCCTCGCATTTTGTGCGCCCTAATATTCTGGAGTATAATATATCGCACTCTCTCGCCGTTAACAGCGGCATTTTTAGATATTAAACCATTGGATATCAGCGATTTTAATAGGATTTATTCAGAAATATTTTTAGGCACTCCCTGGCATCATTTATGGTTCATGTACCCGCTTTTGGCCATGTATGCCCTCACTCCCCTACTCCGGGTGTTTACCGCCAACGCAAAAAAGGAACATTATATATATTTCCTTATCCTTTACCTGATATTCGGATCGCTCATCCCATTCATAAATGCGAGGCTCGGAATCACCATCAGTTTTGCCATCCCCGAACTATTTTCATATACGGGATATTTCATTGCCGGATATTTCTTCTATAAATTCGACCTGACAAAAACAGAAAAAAATATAGTATATATATTAGGTGTACTTTCGCTTGTAGGAACTTATGCCATCTCTACCCTATCGGCAATGGATAGCGGAATGCCTGCCACACAGTTTTTCGACCGCACTGCACCCAATATAATATTTTCGGCATTCTTTGTTTTCCTTCTGGTGAAAAACGTGGTAAACGGCAGTCGCAAAATACTTAAATACCAAAACAACAAATATATAACACTGCTTGCTAATTGCGGACTGGGCATTTATCTGGTACACGACTTTTTCAATATCATACTCAATATCCTCAATATCAATACAAGCACAATACCAGCCATTCTTGCCGTCCCTCTATTGAGCCTGATTGTGTATTTGGCTTCGTTGGGAGTTGTACTGATTATCCGCAAAATTCCTGTGCTCAACAAGTGGATTATTTAACAACTTTGCGAAAGAAATATAAATTCACCAAATTTTAATAAACAAATACTTCATAATCAACGTTATAATAATAAAACATAAGATTATGAAAAATGATTTCTTCTATTCAGTCAAACAAAGGGTAAAATATTGGTGGATTTCGCCAATAATAGGTGTAATTGCTATACTGCTGGGTATATGGTGTATAGCCAATCCTGCCGGTGCATTAACAATATTGGGCGCATTCTTCGTTGCAGGATTTCTTGTTAGCGGGCTGTTTGAGATAGTATATGCCCTATCGAATAAAAACATACTCAAAGGATGGGGATGGACACTGGCAAGTGGTATAATAGATATCTTGTTTGCCATCTTGCTACTAGCTATTCCACTAGGAACCATTACGATACTATTATTCCTTGTAGGTTTTTGGGTTATGTTCCAGTCTATATGGGCCATCGGCATGTCGATAGACCTGCAACGCAGCGGCATCAAGGGATGGGGATGGACATTGGCATTTGGTATATTGGGACTTATATTATCATTCATTCTCGTAACAAATCCTGTATTTGCAGCCGAATTTATCATCTACCTAATGGCATTTGCATTGTTCTTTTATGGAGCTATGAGAATATATTTCGGATTCAAAATGAGGTCGGTACACAAAGACATAGAGAAAATGGAAGATAAGTAAGAGTCTGTTTAAATTTTATAACAGAACTCTATACTAAAGAACCTATAAGAAATATTTTCGCTAAAATTTAATCAGGCTCTAAAGGTAAATTAAAAAATATCTTCAATAGAAAATAAGGTTGTATATTTGTAGAAGGATATACAACCTTTTTTATGATCAGACCCGAAAATAAGAATATAGCAATAACAGTTGGAATGTTATTGTTTTCTTTTATCATCTGTTTTCTCAATTTCAAGACCTCGCCATTGTACCTTATCAACGAATGGTGCGACCCCAATATATATTTTTCTATTGGCAAAGGTATGTTCAACGGCAAAGTAGTGTATAAAGACCTGTTCGATCACAAAGGCCCGCTTATTTTCATTATCTATGGCATAGGCTACCTGATATCCAATACCAGCTTTACAGGAGTTTACCTGATACAATCCCTCTTTCTATTCACCAGCCTGCTCTTTGCCTATAAGCTATCGAAACTATATCTAAATGATATACAATCATTTATAATAACATTAATTTATACCTGCCTATTCTTTAGCAAGACAGGGACCGGCGGATCGGCAGACGAGTTTATGCTACCTTTTTTTACAGTCAGTTTCTATTATTTCATCTTATACTTCAAAAAAGAAAACAACCTGAAACAAGCAACCGTAAACAAAATAATGCTGATACAGGGGCTCACTTTCGGAGCTGTATTCTTTATTAAATTCAGCGCAGCAATATTCTGGATACCTATATTGGCAGCCATCTATTATACACTGTTTGCAAGCAAAAAATATAAGGAAGCATTATCGGCAATACTATATACCACATTGGGTTTCAGCATACTGGCAGCCCCTCTCCTACTCTACTTCCTGATAAACTCGGCATTTGGCGACTTTGTATTTGCATACTTCAAGTTCAACGCCATTTATGCCAATACAGGGTTTACTATCAATACATTAAAGACTATCGCAGGACGGTTTATAGGCGTCGGCCGCGAATTTTATATTGCATGGGCATTGACATTAGGCGGACTTGCTGTTATACTCTTTTCAAACAGGTTTGTACAGAAAAAAGTATATAAAGCGGCAATACTCATTTCATTTATAATCACTTACCTGCCTATAGCCAATAGCCGCTTTCATCATCTCTATGCTTATATAGTGCTTTATGTACTTGCTATAATAGCACTTATTTATTTGTTTCAACTTATCAACAGCTATATAAAATCTCCTGTAAAAATAAAGCCTGCTATCTTATATATTACCGTGCCCGTTATCACAATAGTATCTATAACACACTATCATACAGTGCTATATAACAACAAAGACTGCCTGTCGTTCAGCTATTGCCGCGATAAATGCTGGATGCTACAAAAAGACTTTGCAGAGGTAATAAAAACACGGGAAAACCCTACCCTACTCGACCTCGGACTCGACCGGGGCATATTCACCACAAGCGGCGTAGTACCCACATTCAAGTATTTTTTCCATCCGCTGATATCGGACGAAGATTTCCCCGAAATACTTGAATACCAAACAGAATTGGTGAAAAATAAAGAACCGATGTTTATAGTTACCACCGATAAGAATTTCCCTTACCTGATGGAAAACTACGATATAGCAGCCATAGATACTTTCCATTATCTGGGCAACGACTTACATACATACCTCTTCGAAAGAAAAGAATAAAAACATGAGAATACTTATACAACGCACCCTGCAAGCTTCGGTAACGATAGACAATAAGATCAAATCTTCCATCGCGAAAGGTATGCTCATACTTGTAGGCATAGAAGACAGCGACACCGAAGAAGATATAGAATGGCTGGCAAACAAGATAATCAACCTGCGCATTTTCGACGATGAAAACGGTGTAATGAACAAATCGATACTGGAAACCGGCGGCGAAATACTTATAGTATCACAATTCACATTACATGCCTCTACCAAAAAGGGCAACCGCCCATCGTATATACGCGCCTCGAAGCCCGATTTTGCCATACCTATGTACGAAAAAATGTGCAGCACAGTATCTTCCAAGCTAGGCAAAGAAGTGAAAACAGGCGAATTTGGAGCCGATATGCAGGTCGCACTCGTAAACGACGGCCCGGTAACCATCTGGATAGACTCGAAAATAAAAGAATGATGACAATACAAGAAGCTCAACAAGAGGTAGATAAATGGATAAAGACTATCGGCGTGCGCTACTTCAGCGAACTGACCAATATGGCTATCCTTACCGAAGAAGTGGGAGAACTGGCACGCATCATGGCACGTACTTATGGCGACCAGTCGTTCAAAAAATCAGACCTGGAAAAGAATCTCGGAGACGAAATGGCCGATGTGTTATGGGTACTTATCTGCCTTGCTAACCAGACAGGTATAGACCTTACGGAAGCGTTTAGAAAAAATCTGGAGAAGAAAACACTAAGGGATAAGGATAGACATAAAAATAATGAAAAGTTGAAATAAAAGGGAAAGAAGTTTATCTATATAGCACCTCACTCCCCGCTCTCTCCAAAGGGAAGCCCCCTAATCCCCCTTGGGGGACTTATGCGCAAAGCCACGACAAGGGAGGGGAAAAGTAACAATAAAAAAAGAGTAAAATGTGTTACAAGTGTTACTTTTTAGGGAGGTACAAGATACCAGTAGACGAGTTAACGAGTTGGTTTCTGATAAAATATAAACTTGTGTCTCATATCTTGTTTACTTGTATCTAAAGAAAAGGTAACAATAAAAAAAGAGTAAAATGTGTTACAAGTGTTACTTTTTGGAGAGATACAAGATACCGGTAGACGAGTTAACAAGTTGGTTTCTTATAAAATATGAACTTGTGTCTCGTATCTTGTTTACTTGTATCTAAAGAAAAAGTAACAAGGAAAAAAGGCTGAAAAATGTGTTACATGTGTTACTTTTTGGAGAGATACAAGATACCGGTAGACGAGTTAACAAGTTGGTTTCTTATAAAATATAAACTTGTATCTCGTATCTTGTTTACTTGTATCTAAAGATATTGTTGACTAATAACTGAAAACGTGTTACTTTTACAAATGATTAAAAATTATAAATAACCAAATATTCCCCTATATCCTCCCTTTTTGGCAGGTTGGAGGAACTAAAATTCACACCAATGGCAGAAACAAATAAATACATCGACACACTAAACAAGTATAATACACAGCTTAACGATAAGGAAATAAGCAAAAAAGTAAATGATATAATCGCTAAGAAATTCGAAGAAAACAACAATAAGGAAGTCTATAAAAAGATATATTCGTGCCTAGACCTCACCTCCCTGAATGCTACCGATACAAACGAAAGTATCTGGAAATTTACTGAAAAAGTTAACGAATTTGAAGGATCGACCGACATCGACAATGTAGCCGCTATCTGCGTTTATCCCAACTTTGTAGAAACAGTAAAAGAAGCACTCACCGCAGATGTGAAAATAGCTGCCGTGGCCGGAGGATTTCCATCGGGGCAAACTTTTATGGAAGTGAAAATAGCCGAAACAGCCCTTGCAGTAGCCAATGGCGCAGACGAAATAGATACTGTACTCAACCTGGGGCATTTCTTCGAAGAAAACTATGAAGAACTGGCTGAAGAACTAGACGAAATAAAGCATGCCTGCCGCGATGCCCGGCTGAAAGTGATACTGGAAACAGGAGCATTGAAAACAGCATCGGATATAATGAAAGCATCTATATTGGCTTTGTATTCGGGCGCCGATTTCCTCAAAACCTCTACAGGCAAAGGCTACGAAGGCGCTACACTGGCAGCAGCTTACGTTATGTGTACAGCCATCAAAGAATATGCAGATAAAAACAACCGTAAAACAGGTTTTAAAGCCGCTGGCGGCATTTCTACCACCGAAGAGGCTGTTAGGTACTACACAATAGTAAAAGAGGTGCTGGGCGAAGAATATCTAAACAACGAATATTTCCGTATAGGAGCAAGCCGGTTGGCCGAAGATGTGCTGAAAAGAATAGAAGAATAAAAATGCACTCATATGAAAATAATCAGCATTATATTAGTTTTGTTAAGTATAGTAACGAGTGTAGAGGCTCAAACCTACTCCTTGTTTGATGATAAATACAAAAAAGTGATATTATCATTTGATATAGTAGATAAAAATGAAGTCATTATTCTTGACGAGAATGAAAAAAAAGTTCATGTGCCACTAGCTCATATCTCCGGCAATTATTATGCTGTTGGTTCAAAAAAATATATGATAATAAGTTTTTTACATAATGATGGAATCATGGCAATGTTTAAAACTACCTTTACCAACATTGATCAAGTTAGAGAATTTGTTGAAAATCCTATTAATATAAAAACTCAGATAACATATTATTTTGTTAGGGATATTACACTGCAACAGTTATCTAAATTTCCATCAAAAAAGAAAATGCGCCGTGAGCATAAAGAAATAATAGAAAAAATAAAGGATGATTTTACTACTGAATCTGCCAAAATTATAGTGTCGTCTTACCAAAAAGAAAAATCTTTAAACAGTGAAATAGCAGCATATGGAGTAATAAATATTCAATCTGAAATAGCAGCTTTAACCTGTTTACTAGGATATAAACCTCGTTAAACTAATATTAAAATTACAATAGCAGTTTATCATAAATCATGCATAGAGGCAAGAGAAGATTTGCTAAAAAGAATAGAAGAATAGAAGAATAAAAATACGATGCATAAAACTATAACCATCACACTCATCCTTTTAAGTGCTATGTGCGAAATACAGGCGCAGACTTATAATTTATTTCATAAAGATCAGAAAAATATACTGATAAGCCTCGATGTAGCAGCTAATAGAAAGGAATTGGTTATGAGCAGCCAAAATCAGGAAAAAAGGAAATTCGAATTAGTTCCTGCCTCCGACGATATCTATATAATAAACAAGGAGGATAGCTGTGCAATCATGAAATTCGTGTACGACGACAGGATGATAGAATTTATTATAGACACCACTTTTGCAAATATAGAGAGTGCCAGACTATTTGCTGCCGAACCTGTAAATATGGTTAAACAATTAGCTGTTTATCTTCTTAAGGATATAACTTTGGAGCAATTACGCAATCTTCCGTATGAAGATGAGATGAGCGATGAAGATGAACAATTTATGGAAAAGATTGAAGAAGAACAGATAGCCGAACTCAAATTATTCGGGTATAGCGAAGATAAAAACTTCGATTTTCTTAAATCTGCTTCCAAAATAGATATCCAATCAATCGTTAAAATCACGTTAAGGCAGGCAATGCTCAATCAGGCTTTGACCTATATGCTAGGATATAAATCTAAAATTGAATAACTTATAACTAAATAATTATGGCAACAGCGTATCACAACCTATCGTCTTACAATCCCGAAACAGTACCCGACGGCTCAGACATGAGAATAGGGATAGTAGTATCGGAATGGAACGAAAATATAACCAAAGCCCTGCTCGACGGCGCATTCAAAACGTTGGTAAAGCATGGTGTAAAGTCTGAGAATATCTTAATAGACTTCGTTCCGGGCAGTTTCGAACTCATCTTCGGATCCAAGCATCTGGTAGAAAACAAGGAGATAGATGCAGTAATAGCCCTTGGCTGTGTAGTAAGAGGCGGCACCCCGCATTTCGAATATGTATGCAGCGGTGTAACGCAAGGCATAGCCGACATGAACATCCGTTACGATATACCTTTCATTTTCGGCCTTTTAACCACCGATACCATGCAGCAAGCAGAAGAACGAGCCGGTGGCATACATGGCAATAAAGGCGATGAATGTGCAATAACAGCACTAAAAATGATAGATTTTTATCGCAGAAATTTGGAAGAATAAATAAAAGTGTTACCTTTGCATCGCTAAAGAAATTTGGGCAGTTACCAAAGTGGCCAACTGGGGCTGACTGTAACTCAGCTGTCTTTCGACTTCGGAGGTTCGAATCCTTCACTGCCCACCCTTCTTTAAGTATTGCGGAAGTAGCTCAGTTGATAGAGCATCAGCCTTCCAAGCTGAGGGTCGCGGGTTTGAGCCCCGTCTTCCGCTCTGAAAATGAAGCGATTACAAATAATGTAGTCGCTTTTTTTGTTAGCCAGAACCAGGATTTTCGATAAAAAGAATAAAAATTCGCATGAGTTTGAAGAAATTTTATCTATACTGGAAGATGAAACAAAAATCATGTTATATAAAAATAACGAAAAGAAAAAGACACGTATAAGTAACTGTAATGAGGAATATAGTTAGCATAGACAATATGATGATGTACAAACAATAATAATCAATCAACTCTAAAATAATAATGAAAAAATTATTCATAATACTCATTTTCTGTGGAATAACAAATCACTACCTATATGCCCAGCAACAATTTTATGCCATAGACAGTAGCGAATGGGTGACAGAAAAAGATCGCGATATACGCGAAAAAACGTTGTGGGACGAATTTTATGTTTATTCACAATATATTAAGAAACAAAATCTGCCGGAAGCCGAACTAATAGTTACATATTCTGCTATGATGGAACTTTTTAAAGATCTTTTTTCTCAATGCCGGGAGATTAACGCCGGACTCGAAAACACTCTAAAAAATGGTGGCAAAGAGTTGGAGTTGATAAAAACCAAGATAGAAATTGATCCTGCAAGGGCTAATAATAAAGAAATGTTTTATACAAAAGATCTGAAAACAATTTTTGACCTTAGCCTCGACCAATTCAACCTTATTTCTGTCTATAGCAGAGATATAGTAAATTATGACATAGGAGAATCGGATAAGATGCCTAAAATGGATATAGAGCGATTTACAAATAATGCTACTAACCTGGTAGCAGTAGGCCAGAGGTTTACAAAAATGGCTGACGAGCTGCAAGATATTTCTGATAACTATAAAAGTAAACTCATACTCGATGCTGTAGCCAAAGAAAATAAGGGTAAGGAAAAGAAAATATACTATACTTTCGACGGGCGGGAATATAAAACCCTCAGAGGACGTAACAATTATGAACAACGATTGGCAGAGAAATACAATAAAATATTTGACTTAGTAAAAGACGATGTAAAAGATCCTCAAGATATAGAAAAGCTGAAATATGTTGTATCCGAAAGCCTAAACCTCCTCAAAGAGACAAGAACTTTTAACGATTTGCTTGTTTTTTTAGAAAATGATGAATTAAAAAAGAAAGCAAAGAAAGAGTTCCCAACCATAGATTTTACCCCATATACTGCACGCAATAAAGAAATTTGTCATATAAAAGATATATATGACGCATACGATCCGCTCTTAGGTATCTTTGAGATACAAGCCAACGTCATGGAATATCTGGAAAAGGCACATAAAGAAAACATAAAAACAAGAAACAATGGAGAATCAGCGACCATATCTTTAACTATAAATGTAGATGAAAACAAAGATTTTCAAGGTATTACTCATAGCGAATTATTTGATAAAGCCATTGGTGCTTCAAAAAAGTTAAGTTCAATATATCCTAAATTGATTGCTTTCTATCAAAAAGAAAAACAAAGAATGGGGCAATCTGACAAATAAGAAAAAAGCCGTACCCAAATCTGAGCACGGCTGTCAGGTATCTTTATTCTCCATCATTTCATCGACATAAAGTTTGCATCTTCGTTTACTTGTATTTGTTTTATAGCCATCAAGTTGCCACTATTGTCATATATATGTATCAGTTGAGAAGCGGTTGAAGCCCAATAATTTATTTTCGAATCCCATTCTGTATATGTAGTGTATGCAATGCGTCCGTCCTCGTTATAATTATAGTCATATTTGTTTACAGCTACCCAACCTTGTACACTATCCCATTTGTAAGTAGCTTTTTTCAACATATTGCCGGCAGCATCGTAAGTATAAACACATTTGTCTATCGCGATAGATTGGCTCTCGTCATATTTTATAAACTCTTTTATAGTTCCTGTTTCTGTTACCTCTATGTTAGAGAAAACTTTTATATATGGGTTTGCAGCCGAAACGTTAGCTACTGATAGGATAACTGCTAATACTGATGTCAAAATTGTTGCTTTCATAATTGCAATTTTTACTTGTTGTTTTTGTAATCTTTTTGTTTTAATTTCTTTGAAAGCGCTTTCGATATATATGACAGCAACAGTAGCTAAAAAGTTACACTAAATTTGAATTATTTTTTATTTTTTTTATAACTATCTAATAAACAACATAATAAAAATACATAATTTACCCCTCTTTTTACAATACAGAGATAAACTAATTTGAAAACAATGCAATATTTTAAGAGTCTGTTTAAATTTTATAGCAGAACTTTTTTATACTAAAGAACCTATAAGAAATATTTTCGCTAAAATTTAAACAGGCTCTAAATAAAAAAAGTTATTTCTCAACTTCCTGATCGGCAATAGAAGCTGCGGCTGTAAATAATATATCTGTAGACGAATTTAAAGCCGTCTCCATCGAATCCTGTATTACACTGATGGTCATCCCTACCCCGACTACCAACATTGCCGTATCGGTAGGAATATTGAATAAAGAGCAAGCTACAGGAATGAGCAGTAAAGAACCCCCCGGCACACCCGAAGCACCACAAGCCCCGATGGCAGCTACAACGCTCAAAAGTATTGCAGTAAATATATCGACCTGAATGCCTAATGTATGCACCGCAGCCAGCGACAAAACAGTTATAGTGACAGCAGCTCCCTCCATATTGATGGTAGCACCAAGTGGAATGGTTACAGAATAAGTATCTTCATCAAGCTTTAGTTTTTTAGCCAAAGCAAGGTTGACCGGAACATTAGCAGCCGAACTGCGGGTAAAAAATGCTGTAATACCACTCTCTTTCAGGCAGGTGAAAACCAAAGGGTAAGGGTTTCTCCTTATTTTCCAGAATACAATCAAAGGATTTACCACCAACGCTATAAACAACATAGTACCCACAAGCACCAAGACTATCTGAAGATATTCTAACAAAGTACCTAAACCAGTTTCGGCAATAGCAGAAGCTACAAGCCCGAATATGCCTACAGGAGCAAAACGGATTATAATCCTGATAATGAAAACAACAGCATCCGACAGATCATTGAATATGGTTTTGGTGCTATCAGAAGCTTTGCGAAGGAAAAAACCTATACCTGTCGACCATGCCAGAATACCTATAAAATTAGCGTTTATAATCGCATTGACGGGATTATCTACAATTTTGAAGAGGATATCCCGTAAAACATCAAAAATACCCGAGGGCGGCTTTATACCCACTTCTACCCCACCCTTCAATGTGAGGTAAGTAGGGAATATGAAACTAACCACCACAGCAGTCAAAGCAGCCAGAAAAGTACCCAGAAGGTATAACATCAATACCGACTTGATACTGGTCTTATGTCCGCTTTTATGATTGGTAATGGAAGAAACTATCAGAAGGAATACAAGAACAGGGGCAGCAGCCTTCAAAGCTGTAAGGAATAGTTCGCCTAAAATACCGACAGAAATTGCAACATCAGGCAGGAAGAAGCCTAATAATATACCCAATACCAATCCTATTGATATCAGTAGTATCAGGTTACCATTCAGTATAAAGTTCTTTATATTCATATCTTTTTTCAATCAACAATTTAGTGTGTCAATCAGTTAACAATATCTTTAGATACAAGTAGACAAGATACGAGGTACAAGTTTATGTTTTACAGGAAACCAACTTGTTAACTCGTCTACTGGTATCTTGTATCTCCCTAAAAAGTAACACTTGTAACACATTTTTTACTGTTTTCCTGTTGTTACTTTTTCTTTAGATACAAGTAAACAAGATACGAGATACAAGTTTATATTTTATAAGAAACCAACTCGTTTACTCGTCTACTGGTATCTTGTACCTCCTTAAAAAGTAACACTTGTAACACATTTTCGTTACTTTCTTATTGTTACTTTTCCCCTCCCTTGTCGTGGCTTTGCGCATAAGTCCCCCAAGGGGGATTAGGGGGCTTCCCTTTGGAGAGAGCGGGGAGTGAGGCGCTATATAGATAAACTTTTTTTACTTTAATACTTCGTCAATAACTTTTTTAGCTAACGATTCCATCACTTCGTAGCCTTTGGCAACAGGATGTACCCCATCGCTTCCGTATTCAGCTATCAAAGCCATATCTTTATCGTGCATCACCGCAAAATAGTCTATATAAGGAAAACAATTTTTGGCGGCATATTCTTCAATCTTCTTATTAAGTGACATTATCTTCGCCGGCACATCTTTTATCTCCTTGCGCCAAGGATATCCCCCTGCCGGAGTTACCGACGACAGTATAACCTTTATACCATTAGCCTGAGCCAGTTCTGCCATCGACATAATGTTGCCCAGCGTGAAAGCTTCATCGTACGGCCCTGTATTTTCGGCTATATCATTCGTACCAATATTTATAAGTACAGCATAAGGTTGCAGGTCGATTACATCCTGGCGAAAACGTGAAAGCAACTGTGGGCTTGTTTGTCCGCCTATACCCCGCCCTATGTAGTTGTTCGATTTAAAGAAATCGGGACGTTGGCCTGCCCAACCCTGAGTAATAGAATTGCCTATAAAAACCACCCGTTTTTCGCCATCGGCAGGAACTGGCAAAGCTGCATTTGCAATTTTATAACGTTGTAAATTAATAAGTTCGTTAAACTGTTGGGCATCTACTGAATTAAAAATACACATAAAAGAAATAAGGAATAAAAATTTTTTCATGGTTAAATATTATCGTGTTAATAATAAACTTATAAATCCTACATCAAAAACGGAACGTATAGCCTACCGAATAAAAGAGATTATCTCCATAAGGAGAATTTTTATCCTGTATCACATCGTATTGTATCATAGCCATCATACCACCCAGGCGCAGTCCTCCGCCAACAAGCAGCGATGGTACAAATTTACTTTCTTTGGCTTCGTAGCCGTCGTTCCATTTGAAAGTCTGCCACATACGGCTTATTTCGGGCTGCACGCCTATTACGATATATTCGATGGGGAAAAAGCGTCCGAAAAGGTTGAAACTCATATAACTTGCTTTCCAGTCGTAATTGTAATAATCGGTCTTGTAGTAAGTATATCCCAAACCGGCTCCCAGAGTTACGTACTTTGAAAAATCGTAACCTACCTGCGGCGAAAACCCTACGACTGTGTAATCGCCAAACTGAAGGCTCAGATTACCCCCGAAAGATAATTTAGAAGGATCGAACTGAAAGCCCGAAGACGATGACTTGTGAGGCAAAGCCCTCACCTGTTTCTTGTTGGTAGTAGTGGTAGAAGTACGTTGGTCGTACACATTCCCTTGATTGTCTACATAAATTTGTGAATAGCAAAATATATTTGCCATTAATAATACAGATAGTAATAAAACATTCTTTTTCATGATCACTTATTCTTCTGTTAATACTTCATTTATAGCCTTTTGAACCAATGGTTCCATTATTTCATAACCTTTTTCGTTAGGATGCAATTCGTCGAAAGTATATTCTTTCTTCATTCCCCCTTCTTCATTCTTCATCATGGTATGATAGTCGAGATAGTAATACCCGCTTGTTTGGGTAAATTCTTTTATCCTCTTATTCAATTCATCTATCAGGCCCGGCACATTCTGTATATGCCCTTTGAATCCGAATCCCGAAGAAGGTAGTACCGACGACATAATAACCTTTATGCCGTTGATATCTGCCAACTGGCACATAGCCTTTATGTTGTTCATTGTAAAATCTATATCATATACTCCTGTGTTTTCGGCTATGTCGTTTATCCCTGCATTGATAACCACAGCCTTGGGATGTAGGTCGACAACATCGTGATAGAAACGCAAGAGCAGCAATGATGAGGTCTGCCCCCCTACTCCACGGTTTATATACCCGTTTTGCGAAAAGAAAGAGAACCGCAGGTGCGCCCAGTTTTCGACTATGGAATTGCCTATGAAAACCACCCGTTTTTCGCTTTCTATGGTGTCATTCAGCTGGCTGTTGGCATAGGCATAGGCATTGAGGCGGAAAATATCCCTGTTTACCCTGTTCTTATACCAAGCAAAACCAATGATACCAACGGTAATGATATTGACCAAAACAGAGATAATAAAAGCTATGATAAAGAATTTCTTTTTATTCATAAATAAGATAATATACTTAAAAAACAAACTTCATACCCATACTAAACATACGGCAAAGCGGATAGTTTATATATGGGCTCAGGGTTTCCGACTTCGAAACATTTACTTTGGTGGCAAGGTTCTCGGCATTGGTATAAAAAACAACTTCGGAACCGGATATGCCTGTAAGATTATGTAAAGGTAGCTTATACGACACATTCAGCGACTTTATTCCAAAATAATCTACATCGGCTATATGATTATTTAACGGTTTCTGGTATCCATAATACTTCGCATCTTTAGCTCCATGCAGCAGCAAATTTATATCAAATCTTTTTAACCATACATTTGCATCCAACCCATAATGATATTTAGGCACTGCATATTCGTTGCCGATGGAAGCAGTAGGAACAGAAGGATTGTTTATTGTGAAATTACCTTTTACTCTCAATCCTTTTTTTTGATAAAAATATTGGCTGTATGCCACATCAAATTCCCAACCACGGTTTACAAATTGCCTGTAATCGGCAATATGGTTATACACACCGTCTACGGCTACAATATCGGGGATATTCGTTGTTTTTTTATGGAAATAGGAAGCTGATACTTGCAATATATTGTCTAAAAATCCGAGTTCCACACCCATATCTTTCTGTGTAGAAGTACGCCATTCAAAGTTTTCGCCTTCGTAAGAAACAGGAATAAACATATACCTGCCGTCTGTAATACCGGATATATTATATCCTTGATCGCCTGTCTTGCTCCACGAGGCTTTTAAACGCAACTTTTCGATAAAGAAATCGTAGTCCCAAAATCCTTCGCGCGAAATATTCCATGCAGCCGATAGAGTAGGGTAGTAGCTATCCTTTTTCCTAAGGTGCGGAGCCGATGAGGTTAGCCTTCTGATACCGGCTGTGGCTGTACGGATACCCTGCGAATAATTATACGCAGCTTTAAGTAGGGCATTGCTGTTATATTCACTGTGGGCAATATCTATTATTTCCGTTTTGTCCCATGTGTAGGCAGCTGTTATACACAATTTCTGGTTGTAACTGAAATGCTTATCCCACACAACTTCATTATCCCACAAATAACGTTTATAGTGTAATTGATAATCGTATGGCAAAATATATATTTTGTCTGTCTTATCGTACGAAAACCGAGACTTAATGTATAAGTTGCGAAAGAAATTCATATCAATGTACGATGTAGAGAATAGCTTTTCGTCGGGCTTATATTTCAATATCCCGGTTGCCGTATTGCCTGCACCGTCTGCTAATATAGATAAATGGTTATCAACAGCATGTTTATAAAATACATTTTGTCCTATCTTCAGCCATTTGTATATACTCAGCTTCGCATTGAACCTCGAATGCAGGGTTTCGCTTCTGGCATCTTTTACCACCCCTTCGTTGTTGTCGTACGATACATCTCCCTGCACATTGTGTGTATCTCCTATATGCCTGAAATTCATATTGTAATGTTGTACCAAGCCTTTTTGCAGATAATCGCTGAGATTGCCTTTGTCTTTACCGGGTATCAGGTCGGATGCCTGCTGAAAACCTGCCCATACGTTTCCACCTATTCTTTTGTCGGAATGATCTTGTAAAGTAGTCAGATACACAACACCATCTATAGCCGAAACGGAACTGAAAACCGACGAAGTGGCTGCATTCTTATTCACATTAACCATCAATACATCAGCAGGATTGAAAGGTGCATCGGGTATTCCGTCTACTACATACCGCACGTTACTGCCCCCGCGGATATTCAGTGATCCGTCGCCGGCAAAGCTGACACCCGAAGCATATCCTTCGAGGTAGGATTTTTCGTCAACCGGGCGTCCTTTGTAAATATCCGAACCTAGCCTTGCATTCGCTGTTGAGAGGTCGTTGTAATTGTCGAACTGTGAATATACATATATAGGGTGTCCATGACAGTCTATTATATCTTCCTTCAAAGTGATATCTATCACTGTTTTATAACCTACAGTTACTTCTTGCGTTTTGCAACCTATAAAGCTAAAAACTAGCGTAGTCGAAGTATTAGTTGCCACCTTTATTGTATATTTACCATCAATATCGGTAATGACTCCGTTTGTAGTTCCTCTTTCCATTACGGTACATCCTATGATGGTTTCGCCTTGTTCATCGGTTACTGTACCGGTAATGGTTATCTGGGCTTGTGCGGTTATAAAGCAAAGTGTAAGGCTAAGTGTCATGATCAATTTTTTCATGAAATATGAAGTTATCATCAATTGTTATAAATAATATTTTTTCTTTTTAAATTCAAAAAACTCCCATGATGGTAATAATTGGCTGTTAATTGTGTTGAATCTTTTCTAGTCCAAAGCTTGTATATTTTGTTATTAAAAATTTATTAAGATATAGTTCGGTAGTTATTAAAAAGAGTAAAAATATACAATTTATTCATATAAAGCATATTGTAAACTTTATTAAAAATATGTTGATAACTATTGTTGTTGAAAAATAACTTGTTCCGCGGTTTTTAATAACTGTTGAAAACCGTTTAAAATATAAATGATAAGTTGAGTGTGATTTTTAATTGTTTCTTGCGACATATTTTATATATGGATTTTTAATCCGGAAAACAATGGATTATGTTTTATTTAAATATCAACAGTTATTAACAAGGTTATCAACAAGAATGAAAAGTAATTGTAAGCGATGAAAACTGAGTTATAAGCAATATGGTAAAACAGTGATTTACAATATATTATTAATTATAAAAAATGAAAGAAATGAAAGGTGGTTTTTTGAAAAGTTTACTGGCGTCTATATTAGGATGCTTTATTGTATTGGGATTGTTCTTCCTGGTATTTTTCCTTTCGCTGGCGGCATTATCGTTTAGTTCGGATGAAAAATATAGCTTGAGAGACAATACAGTGTTTACCCTCAAGCTCGAAGGCGAATTGGTAGACAGGGTACAGGAGTCTAATCCTCTGCTGGCTCTGTTGGGCGATAATTCGGAAGTTCAGATGGGCTTGGATGATGTACTTTCGTCGATAAAGAAAGCAAAAGAGAATGATAAGATAAAAGGCATCTACATCAATGCCGGAATGTTTTATGCTCCTTATGCATCGCTAAAAGAAATTCGGGATCAGCTTATCGACTTCAAAGAAAGTGGTAAGTTTATCATCTCTTATTCCGATACTTATACGCAAGGTTGCTACTACCTGTCGTCGGTTGCCGACAAGGTGATAATCAATCCTCAGGGACATCTCGATATACATGGTTTTGCAGCACAGCCGATGTTCTACAAAGGCTTGCTCGAAAAAGTAGGTATCGAAATGCAAATCTTTAAAGTGGGAACTTTCAAATCGGCTGTAGAACCGTTTATGCTCGACAAGATGAGTGATGCAAACCGCGAGCAGGTTTCTTCTTACCTCAATAGTATGTGGTCGGTATTTACCGGCGAAGTTTCCGAAGCAAGGGGTATATCAGTTGACAAGATCAACCAGATGACAGATTCATTGATAACATTCAAAAGTGGCGAAGAGTTGGTAAAAGCAGGACTTGCAGATACATTGCTATACGAAACAGGTGTAAAAGAATATCTGAAAACACTGCTCAAAGTAGAAGATGAGGAAGACGTGCGCCAGGCTAGCCTGAAAAATATGACAACTGTGCCATGTGCGAAAGAAAGCAAATCGAAAGACATCATAGCTGTATTGTATGCCGAAGGAGGCATTAGCGATGGTTCGGGCAAAGAAGGTATTACCGACAAACGCTTTGTGAAAGAAATAGAGAAACTAAGGAACAATGACGATGTGAAAGCTGTGGTTTTCCGTGTAAACTCACCGGGAGGAAGTGCTTACGCATCCGAACAAATATGGAAGGCAATCACCGACCTGAAAGCTGAGAAACCGGTGGTAGTATCTATGGGTAACTATGCGGCTTCGGGCGGATATTATATCTCTTGTAGTGCATCCAAGATTATTGCCCAGCCAAATACATTGACAGGCTCGATAGGTATTTTCGGCATGTTCCCCAATGTGGAAGGCTTGACTAAGAAGCTGGGACTGACTACCGATGTGGTTACTACTAACAAGTATGCAGACTTTGGCGATGTTTTCCGTCCGATGAGGACAGATGAAAAAGCCATCCTTCAAGGCTATATCGAACGTGGATACGACTTGTTCCTTACCCGTTGTTCCGAAGGCCGTGGCATAGACAAGGCAGCTCTCGACAGCATTGCCCAAGGGCGTGTATGGACAGGCGAGCAGGCGCTTAAAATCGGTCTTGTAGATGCTTTGGGCGGAATGGATATGGCTATAGAAGAAGCTGCTAAGCTGGCCAATCTTGAAGATTATAAGTTGGACAGTTTCCCTCGTAAGACCGACTTCTTCGAAAGCTTTATGTCAAACCAAAAAGAAGAATTGGCTACCAAGGCACTGAAAGAATATCTGGGCAGCGACTACCTGATGTTCAAAACATTGAAGGAAATAAAAGAGCAAAACTTTATTCAGGCACGTATGCCTTACGATATAGTAGTAGATTGATCTGATATATATATACTGTAAAAGCATTAAGAAGGTGTCCCCAAAATAGTAAAGGACACCTTCTTTGTGTATTACCTCTTGAATCTATATAACAAAAAGAGATCATTTTCATAGGCTAACATGTATGTAGCCGAAAGTATTCTTCTAAATTCCTTATTCCGATTTTCACTCTTATTCCAATTCTCAAATTCCGATTTTTCCATCATTATCCACAATGGTTTATCTGTAGCCAACATCAGGTTTATTTCATCGTAAATATCAGGGTTATGGCTACCCATCCATTCCTGATGTGCAAAATGTTTGTAATTGGATGAAATCTCTAGCATAGGATAAAATCTTGGGCGAACTAAATAATAATAAACTCTACTCTTTTCGTTATCAGGTATTTTACTTATCAATTCATTTCCGGCATCGATATACGAAGTACCTTCTTTTCTTATTGCGTCATACTTCTTCGTCTTACTTACATACCTTATTACCATATAACTTGAGGCTATGCCTAACAGAGCATATATAACATATTTATTTACCTTTATATTCAACGAAGCCAATAGGAGAATACTACCTGCTACCATCGAAAAAGATATTAATATAAAATAATGCTTGTAAGCATATCCCATGTTAGCAAAGGCTATGTTGAATATGAATAACAAACAAGCAAATAGGAATAATTTAGAGTCTTTTTCCTTTTTGTAATACAAAATGGCTCCTGATAGTAAAACTGAAATTACAATAAGGTTGCGGCCTATATAGTTGCTAAAATTAAATATACTTCCAGATTCTTCCACATAACTTATATTGAACAGATAGGAGGCATAAATCATCTCCGAAAACGCATTGTAGTATAAGAAATAGCTTATTATAGGAATAGAAAATATTACCACTCCTCCGATAAAGTACAATATCAGGTTTTTCAAGGATTTGTAATCTTTATTCAGCAGACAGGCTATGAAGATAAAAATACAACAGGCAGAAATAGCTCCGGCATTATTTAACCGCATCCAGAAAATAAAAGAAAAACACAAGCCCACAATAAATGCTTCTGACGGGCTTATTTTTTTAGTTTCAAAATAATATTTAAATGTTATATATAATGCTATAAATAAAGGAACTAAGCTAAATTCTTCTGTAGAATTACCTTCGTCTATAGTAGAAGCAAAGAAGCAAAGGAAGCAGATTATGACAAGGAATGCCTTATTTCCGTCCAATAATATCTTTGCTGTCTTGTGTATAAAATATAGTACTAAAGATAGGTTTACAATTTGAAGGATAAATATTCCGGACCTGTATGGAATAAACACTTGTCCCAAGGCCTCAATAAAAATAAGGACGGGCCCTTTGTGATCGAAAAAATCAATATAAGGGATTTTTCCTTCAAGCAACATCTTTCCCATAGCCATAAATATGGCACTATCTGTACGAAATTCAAAATACAGTGGACTTGTTGTTACAGAAAAGAATAATAAAAAGACAAATGATATAAAGATTAGAAATAAGTATGATACTAAGTTTTGTTTTTCAAGTTGGTTCATTTTCTTAGAGTCTGTTTAAATTTTATAGCAAATCTTTTTTATAGCTATTTTTAGATGGATTTTATGTGTTTTTATTGCTGGTTTAGCGGGCTAAACCGAAATAAAAATGTGGAAAATACGCTAAAAAGAGCATAAAAAAGTTGCTAAGAATTTGAAGAATGGACGGAGTCAATATTTGCTGGAGCTTGTAAAATAAATTTTCGCTAAAATTTAAACAGACTCTTATCCAGTTACTAAATTCTTTATCACCTCCTGCATTATATATGCCATTTTCGGCTGGGCTATTTTAGCGGCTTCCTGCACATCTTCGTGTGTCACCTCTACTATCTTGCCAATGACGCCCAGATCGGTGATTATAGAGAACGCCAGCACCTTCATTCCCGCGTGATTGGCTACTATTACCTCGGGTACGGTAGACATGCCCACGGCATCGCCGCCAATAATGCGAAACCAGTTGTATTCGGCAGGCGTTTCGAACGTAGGGCCTTGCGTACCTACATATACACCGTACTGAAGCTTGATACTGTTTTCTTTGGCTATCTGGGCGGCCATACGGCGCAAATCCTTGTCGTAGGCATTGCTCATATCCGGGAAACGGACTCCAAGTTCCTTATAGTTCTTGCCACGCAAAGGATGCTCGGGGAAGGTGTTTATATGGTCTTCGATAAGCATTATATCGCCTATTTCGAAGCTGCTGTTCATACCTCCGGCTGCGTTCGACACAAAGAGGTACTTGATGTTCAATGCCTGAAAAACACGGACAGGAAATGTAACTTCCTGCATGGAATATCCTTCGTAATAATGGAAACGCCCCTGCATGGCCAATACATTTTTGCCTCCCAATTTGCCAAAAATGAGTTTGCCGCTATGTCCTTCTACCGTGGAAAGCGGAAAATTGGGAATCTCCTGGTATGGTATTTCGTTCTTGTCGCTTATTTCGTAAACCAGTTCGCCAAGGCCTGTACCTAATATTATGGCTATGGAAGGTATCTCTCCTCCTGCTCTATTTCTTATAAAGTCTGCGGTTTCTTTGATTTTCTGTAACATGTTTATCTATTTTCTGTATAAAATCATTCTCTTTGTCCATAAATACTACTTCGATAGGAAGATAATAGAGATGAGCTTTTACGTTGTCGCTTATATCGTCCATCGATACCAGACGCATTGCATCTTTCTCGGTAACTATAATTATCTTATCGTCGGCCAGTGTTTCTTCGAAACGGCTGGTTATCCGTTTTATATCCTTCTTCGTGAAGTTGTGATGGTCGGGATATACAAGCGGGTCTATATTACTGGTATATTCTGCCAACTTATCCATCAGCAGTTTAGGAGAAGCTATCCCTGTAACCAGCAATGTATATTTACTTTCCAGAGCTTCCAATGGCAGCTTGTGGGCAGCACCAGCGAAAACGGGCAGCAGGTATTTGTTGTATTCGAACCGTGTGAAATATAAATCCTGATAAGGGAAAACGTTTATATCGTGCGAAATGATGCGGAAATCTATCGGCTGCAAGTCGGCAGGACATTTGGTCACTATTATTGTATTTGCTTCGCGCAGTGCAGATACCGGCTGACGCAACCTTCCCGCAGGCAGCATGGCGTCTTCGTAAACCGGACGGTGGTAATCGGAAAGTATAATGGTGTACGACGGTTTTACATAGCGGTGCTGGAATCCATCGTCGAGCAGGATGATTTCCGGCGGGTTTTCCAACTCCAGCATCTGCCTGATCCCCCTTCTGCGATTGGCATCTACGGCTACTATCACATCGGGAAATTTGCGTTTTATCTGAAACGATTCATCTCCTATCTCATGGCTTGTAGACTGGGGGGTGGCCAATACAAAACCTTTCGATTTGCGTTTATATCCCCTACTGAGCACGCCAATCCTGTATTTGTCTTTCAAGGCATTTATTATATATTCCGTATGTGGAGTTTTGCCTGTCCCTCCTACGGTTATATTGCCTATGCAGACAACCGGTATGTCAAATTCTTCCTGCTTGAATATACCCCAATCGAAAAACTTATTGCGGAAAAATACGATAGTACTGTATATCCACGATAATGGAAGTAACCACGGATTTACCCGTACAGGCTGAGGCTGCTCTTTAGTCATATGTCTTTTTTTCGATAAAAATACTAATTCTTTTCTATTTTAAGAAAGTTACAGATTGATACATTCGCACTGCTGTTACCTTTTGCCCTCTTTTGTTGTTCATATCTTCTAAAAACCATATCGAATTAACCTATTTTTGCAATATATAGTTAAAAAGTAACACGTTTTTTCAGTTAGCAGTTAGCAATATCTTTAGATACAAGTAGACAAGATACGAGATACAAGTTCATATTTTATCAAGAACCAACTCGTTAACTCGTCTACTGGTATCTTGTATCCTAAAAAGTAACACATGTAACACCTTTTTCTCTTTTTTTATTGTTACTTTTTCCATTCTTTTGCCGTCGCTTGCAGCCCATTCTCCCATTAGAGAGAGGTGAGAAAGGCCGCTAACAGCTTTTCTTATATAGATAAACTTATTGGAGAATAATTTGATTTATCATAACTATACTGCGCACACGAGATAATAGGGTGGAGTGGGATGTATTCGTTATTGCGCAGGAGCAGGAGTGTTTTTTTACTTATTTGCGATTTAATTGTAAATATTTTTGTTAATTATGTTAAAATATATACATTTGTTCAGATGTCTCTATTTTTTTAACTTAATCAATACTAATGAAACAACACAAATTTGATGATAAAGATGCTTTTCAACTGATAAGGAAATCTAAAGATGAAAGGTGGGAAAAGGATGAAATTACCTATTATGAACAATAAAAGAAAGACATAAGATATTTTAATAAGATAGAACTATGAAGAATCTTTGCATACTTATACTACTATTCTACTGTTTGAATACACACAGCCAAGAGAAAACTAACTCAAATCTTTTAACAGAAATAGATTTTCTGAAAGAGGAAACAGTAGCCTTTCCATTTATAGGATTTATAGAAAACGTAAAGACTGATTGGGGCAAACTCGGTATACGAGAGAATGCTAAAAGGGTGATCGAAGAAAAAGTATTACCGGATAAAAGTAGAGAGAGAGTAATATATGATTTCGATGAAAAAGGGCGAATAAAAAAAATTATGACAAACAGTTGGCGTACCCTTTATTATAAATACGATAAAGATGGCAACCGGATATACAAAACAGGAGAACAATTGCATAGCGAAAGCAATCCGCAAACAGGGCTGGTAACCTGTAATAGTAGCGATAACGACATATTGACTTTCCATTACAGCCATACAGGGCAAATTACTTTAGCCGACTATAGAAAAGATAGCCTGTCTGTACATTATACATACAATGATGAAGGGCGACTTATAGAAAAAGAGTACACCAAAAACGATTTCCCGGTACAAGGGAAAAATACGTATAATAAAACCCTGATAGAATATAACGACGGCAATGATATAGAAAAGAAATTTATCCAGACTGTTATATCCTCAACCCAATCAGCTGATACTGTCACCCGGATAGAAATGTATGCCTATAAGTACGACCCTAATAACAATTGGCTGAAACGTGTATATATGGGAAATGGCAAAGTAGAAGAAACCCGGCGGTCTATCTATTACCATGATGGTAGTTATAGTAGCTTAGATACTTTGGCTGTTGCAGATAAAGACCGCATATTCACCAAAGACGAAGCCGATTTTATGGCACAATATGGAGAAGGAGAGGATAAAATGCATCTTTCTCTGACAAATACTCTGAGATTTCCTTATGCTGCACAAAAGGCAGGAATAAATGGAGTGGTAACTGTTGGTTTTCAAGTATCGAAAGAAGGAAAGATCTCTGATATTAAACTGGCAAAAAAACTTTATAACATATTGGATAATGAAGTTATGAAAGCAGTAAAGTTATTAGCTAAAAAGGCGTGGATTCCCGGTAAGAAAAACGGAAAAGATGTAGATACATATAATGAATTATCGGTTGACTTTAGAATTATAAAAGAAGGGCATGTTGCGCTAACTGTGGAATTTAATGATAATAAATTTTAGCTAAAATTTAAACAGACCATAAATTGTTTATAACCAGATGTATAACACATTCTCCCGATCCTAGGCCTCGGGAGAATGTAAGTTCTATTCCTTTCAGAACTCGTCAACTTTCAGGCCTTTCCTGTACCCATCCAGTTCCTTTTGCAATTCTGCTGTTATCTGCTCGTATCCGGCTTTTCCGTAAAGATTGTTCAACTCATTAGGATCATTTAGAAGGTCATATAGCTCATTGCAGTCTATATCTTTATCGTTAGCCATTTCCCCCTTACCATAGAAATGTATAAGCTTATACCGTTCGGTACGGACACCATCGTGACGGCGTACACTATGTATAGCCGGATAATCGTAATAATGATAATACAGGCTTTTCCTCCAGTTTTCAGGCTTATTACCCTCGAAGAGAGGCTCTAGCGTAGTGCCGCTCATTTCCACAGGTTTTTCTATTCCTGCCAGCGAGAGGAATGTAGGAGCATAGTCAATGTTCTGTACCAGGGCATCGGCTTTTGTACCTGCCTTTATCTTCTTAGGATAGTGCATAACCAGTGGCGTACGGAACGATTCTTCGTACATAAACCGCTTGTCGAACCAACCATGCTCTCCCATATAAAAGCCCTGGTCGGATGTATATACAATGATCGTATTATCCATTAGTCCTTCTTTTTCCAGATAATCTATTACACGCCCTACCTGATCGTCGATACTTTTTATACAGCGCAGATAATCTTTCAAATAGCGTTGATACTTCCAGTTCACCAACTCGTCGCCTTTCAGGTTTTTGTCTATAAAGTCTTTGTTTTTAGGCTGATAGGCACTATTCCAGTTTTTCCGTTGTTCAGGTGTCATTCTGGCGAGCGATACTTCGAGCCCTTCGGTATTCCATTCCTTGTTGTAAGGTGCAGTATTTATAAGTTCATGCACTTTCAGGTCGTAGACCATTGTCATGGTTTTGTTTATGGTCATGTCCTGCGTATGAGCCGGCGAGCAACGCGTTGCATAGTCGTCTTTGAATGTTTCCGGTTTAGGGAACTCAACATCCTCGTACAAGTCGAGATATTGAGGCTCGGGCATCCAGTTGCGGTGAGGTGCTTTATGATGTATAAGCAGGCAAAAAGGTTTATCCTTGTCCCTTTGTTCCAGAAAATTTAAAGAATGGTCGGTGATAAGTGTAGAGGCATATCCTTCTTCCTTAATATACTTGCCATCAGTGTCTTTACTCCTGAATTCAGGGTTGTAATACTCACCCTGATCCCACAATATTTTGTAATAATCGAAGCCTTTTGGTTCGCATTGCATATGCCATTTTCCTACCACGGCGGTTTGATATCCTTCTTGTTGTAATAGTTCCGAAAAGAAAGTCTTGGTAGAATCTATACCCTCACCCAATTGCCGTTGTCCGTTCTGGTGGCTGTATAGTCCTGTCATGAGGCATGCCCGGCTGGGGGTGGACAGGGAATTTTCTACATATGCTCTTTGAAACAGTATCCCCCCATTAGCTAGCCTGTCTATGTTTGGGGTAGGGGCGAGTTGCGATAAAGGATGCCCGTATGCACTTATCGTTTGGTACGAATGGTCGTCTGTCATTATATAGACAATGTTCGGACGGGTCTGTTCTTCGCTGTTTACCGTATTTTTACTTCCACAGGCATAGTTGAATAATGCTGCCGGGATAAGTATGCAATTAATACTTCTGGTGTTAATCATAGATTTATATTTTATTATTTATGTCAATCAATAGTTAAATTGTATGTTACTTTTATATACTGCGCGCAATCACAGATTGGCTCCGCTTCGCTCTGCCGAACGGTGTTTGCTTGCGTTCCTTTTGGCCTAAGCCCCAAAAGGAACCAAA